>JAFANH010000046.1 GCA_019232795.1 Burkholderiaceae bacterium | reverse complement strand
TTGACGATGTCGAGCGTGGAAGCGCCGCCGTTCTTGAGGATGGACAGCAAGACGCCGCGCTGGCCGTTCTGGCGCACGATGTTGGTCTGCGGCGAGAAGCCGTCGCGCACGCGCGCCACTTCCGACAGATAGGTGGTAGTGCCGTTCTTGGCCAGCACCGGGATACTGTTGAGGCCGGCGATGGTATCGGGCGAGCCGTTCAGGCTGACCGTGTATTCGGTGGCGTCGATTTTCGCGGTGCCGGTCGGCAGCGTCAGGTTTTGCGCGTTGACTGCATTGACCACGTCGGATGGCGTCAGGCCCTTGGCCAGCAGCGCCTGGTTATCGAGGTCGACCGACACCAGGCGCAGCTTGCCGCCATAGGGGTAGGGAATCGCAGCGCCCGGTATCGTGATCAATTGCGGCCGCAAAAAGTTGACGGCGGTATCGAACAAGCCCTGCTCGGTCATGGTCGGGCTGGACAGACCAAGCTGAATCACCGGCACGCTCGATGCCGAGTATTTGATGATGAGCGGCGGCGTGGTGCCGACCGGCATGGCGCGCACCGCCGACTGTTCGATCGCCACCACCTGCGCGATGGCGGTCTGGATATTGGCGTTCGGCTGGAAAAAGATCTTGATGATGGAGGTGCCGGCCAGCGATTGCGATTCGACGTGTTCGATGTCGTTGACGGTGGTGGTCAGGAAGCGCTCATTACCCGCCGCGAAACGCTGGCCCATTTCCTGGGCCGACATGCCGCCATAGTTCCAGATGATGCTGATGACCGGGATATTGATGTCCGGGAAGATGTCGGTCGCCATGCGCGAGAGGACGAGCGGCGTCGACAACAGAATCAACAAGGCCATCACGATAAAGGTGTATGGCCGGCGCAATGCTATTTGTACAATCCACATTTTTAATGCTTTTCCGTGCTGATGTTGCTATCGGGCTTGGGGCGGGCCTAGATCCGGCTTAGATCGGGCTTGGATCGGGATTTCGATCGGCAACCGAAAATGTTAGCGGATATTTGTAAATGGCGTTCGACTCAGGTCGTCGCGGCTTCGGTCACGCCTTGCAGATGCTCGAGCAATTCGGTGGCAATCTGCAATTGCTGGACGTCGACCTTGGCCAGCATTTCGGTGCGAAAGGCGTCGGCCTCGGCCCTGACCTTGGCATAGAGCGCCGTGCCGGCGCCGGTCAATACGACGAACTTGACGCGCCGGTCTTGCGCCGACGCTTCGCGCGCCACCAAGTCGGCTTTCACCAGGCGGTCTATCATGGCCACCATGGTCGCGGCCTCGACGCCGAGACGGTTAGCCAATTCGATTTGCGACATCGGCTGTCCGGCCTTGGCCACCGCCGCTATCGTGGTCCAGCTGGCCTGGCTCAAGCCCAGGTATTTTAGGCGCCGGTCCACCGCCGCTTTCCAGGCGCGCGCCGTATTGTGCAAAGCGCTGGTGAAGCGCTCTTCCAAAGTGTTCGACATCGTTTTCCTCGCTAAGAGGGTGCAAAAATCCAATAACAGGCCAAGGACCGTTTGCCTCGGCAATTTTTGTCCTTTTCCATCAAACCATTTGTCTTTCCAGAGAAATCATAATACAATTTTAGTTAGATGTCTAATTATTAGAACTCTTGCAATTATGAGTCTCATATTCCCCTGCCTTCAATATAGGCTGCTATTAAATAGGCTGCCGTCCGCAGCAGTGCCCGCATGAACGCCGTCGCCGCAGGCGAGCGCGTGCCGCACCGCGCCATGATCACTCTGTCGATCATGCTGGCCACCATCATGCAGGCAATCGACGGCACCATCGCCAACGTGGCGCTGCCGCATATGCAGGGCAGCCTGTCGGCTTCGGGCGACCAGATCACCTGGGTGCTGACTTCCTTCATCGTCGCCACCGCCATCGCCACGCCGATGACGGGCTGGCTGTGCGACCGCTTCAGCCAAAAGACGGTTTTCCTGACTTCGATCGCCGGCTTCACGCTGGCTTCGGTGTTGTGCGGGCTGTCGACCTCGCTGGCGCAGATCGTGTTGTCGCGCATGCTGCAAGGCGTGTTCGGCGCCGCCCTGGTGCCGCTGTCGCAAGCGGTGCTGCTGGACATCAATCCGCGCGAAAAACACGGCTCGGCCATGGCGATCTGGGGCGTGGGCGTGATGGTCGGCCCGATTCTCGGCCCCACCCTGGGCGGCTGGCTGACCGATGCATATAACTGGCGCTGGGTGTTCTTCATCAACGTGCCGGTCGGCATCATGGCCTTCTACGGCATCGGCCGCTATATCAAGCATGTGCCGGCCGCGCGCCGCATGAATTTCGACATGTTCGGCTTCGTTACGCTGAGCCTGGCGATCGGCGCACTGCAGATGCTGCTCGACCGCGGCGAGCAGAACGACTGGTTCTCTTCCAGCGAAACCTGGATCGAAGCCATCCTGCTCGGCGTCAGCTTTTCCTATTTCGTGGTGCACACCGTGCTGACGCCGGCCAGGAAATCCTTCGTCGATTACCACCTGCTGCAAAACGGCAACTACATAACCGGCCTGCTGTTCATTTTCATCGTCGGCATGGTGCTGTTCGCCACGCGCGCGCTGATGCCGACCATGCTGCAAAACCTGATGGGCTATTCGGCGCAAGCCGCCGGTCTGGTCACCGCGCCGGGTGGGCTGGGAACCATGATCTCGATGCTGATCGTGGGCCGCCTGGTCGGCCGGGTCGACCTGCGTGTCCTGCTGGCGATCGGTTTCGGCATCACCGCGTTTTCGCTGTGGAGCATGACTTCGTATACGCTGACGCTCGCGCAGCGCGACATCGCCTGGCCGAACGTGGTGCAGGGCTTGGGTCTGGGCCTGGTGTTCGTGCCGCTAAGCGCGGCCACCTTCGGCACGCTGGCGCCGGAAATGCGCGCCCAGGGCACGGCCATGTACAGCCTGATCCGCAACATCGGCAGCAGTATCGGCATTTCGCTGGTGCAGACGCTGCTGGTGCGCAATACGCAAACCATGCACGCCTCGCTGACCGAACACATCAACATCGGCAATACCGCCTTGCTCGACCCGGCGTTGGCCGCCTCTTACAACCTTGGCAGCGGCGCTGGTGCGGCCTCGCTGAACGGCGAAATCACGCGCCAGGCCGCGATGGTCGCCTATCTCGACGATTTCTGGCTGATGCTGATGCTGACCTTGCTGGTCATCCCGCTGCTGTTATTGATCCGCCCGGCGAAAAAGGACGAGGCGCCCGCCATCGACCACGCCGCCATGGAGTAAACAATGAATCCGCTCACTCTTTCCTCATTCCGGCAGACGCGCGCGCGCATCGTGTCCGCAAGCTTGCTGACGGCGCTGGCAGCATTGGCTGGCTGTGCCGCCATTCCCAGCGACCGCGAAGTCTTGCCGCAACGCGACTTGGCCGGTGCCCAACTGTCCGCCGACATCAAGCTCGCACAAACGAATTCGCAAAGTGGCTGGCCGCAGGCGCAGTGGTGGACACAGTATGGCGACGCGCAGCTGAACCAGTTGGTCGAGCAAGCCTTGCGCAACAGCCCGACTCTGCAAAGCGCGGCCGCACATATCGAAACGGCGCGCGCCGCCGTGCAGCAAAGCCGCAGCGAAGCCGGCGCAACCGTGGACCTCAACGCCGCCGCCACGCGCACCCTGTATTCGGCTGACGGCCTCTACCCGCCGCCGATAGGCGGCGCCTGGTACACCGAAACCACGGCAATGGTGAGCGCGCGTTACGATTTCGACTGGTGGGGCAAGCACAAGGCCGCCATCGGCGCCGCAGTCGGCGAAGTCAACGCGCGCAATGCCGAATATGCGCAGACGCAGCAGACGCTGGCAGCGGCCGTCGTGCAAACCTATTTCTCCTTGCAGGACGCCTGGGGACACCTGGACAACCTGCACAAGATGGAGAACCTGCAGCAGGCGCTGATACAGGACAAGGCCAAGCGCATTGCGCACGGCCTGGCCAGCTCGGACGCCGAGCACGGTGCCGAAAACGATTACGCCAACCTGCGCCAGCTGGACGCCTTCCTGACCACGCAGGCCACACGCCAACGCGAAGCCTTACGCGCGCTGTTGGGCGCGGACGCGCAGGCGCTGGCCGACCTGGCGCCGCGCCCGCTGCCCGACACGCCCGCTGCCCTACCGGCCAAGCTCGGCATGGAATTGCTGGCGCGCCGTCCCGATCTGCAAGCCGCGCACTGGCGCGTGGAAGCGGCGCTCGAGCGCACCGAAGCAGCCAAGGCGGCGTTCTACCCCGACATCAACCTGAGCGGCTTTGTCGGCAGCGACGTGATTTCGCTCGACCAGTTGTTCCGCTACGGCAGCCGCACCATGGCGATCGGCCCGGCCTTCAGCCTGCCCCTGTTCGACAGCGGACGCCTGCAGGCCAACCTGGCAGCGACGCGCGCGCGGCGCAATGAAATGATCGCCGACTACAACCAGTCGGTCTGCAATGCCGTGCGCGACGTGGCGCAAGCCGCCGTCAACGTGCAAGGCATGCAAAGCCAGCTGGTCGAGCAGCAAAGCAACGTGCGCGCCACAGCCGCCATCCTGAACAGCACGCAAGCGCGCATGGAGCGCGGCCTGGCCGACAACAGCGCGCTGCTGGCGGCAGAGCTCGCCGTCGGCCGCCAGCAAGACTTGCGGCTGGAATTGCGGAGTCAGCTGCTGCAGGCCGACGTCACGCTGATCAAGGCGCTCGGCGGCGGCTATCGCTCCAGTGGCGCAGCAAATCCGCAAGACGCCGTCGCAGCCAAGACTGCGGGCATCACCCAGTAATCCAGAGAATAGAAAAACGGAACGGACCATCATCATGGCAACTGAAAATCGCAACAACGAAGAACTGAACGGCACCAAGCGCAAACGCCTGCTGGTCGGCATGACGCTGTTCTTCATCCTGGCCGGCATCGGCTACGCCATCTATTACGACCGCGTGCTGAGCCAGCGCGAAGAAACCGACGACGCCTACGTCGGCGGCAATCTGATCACGCTGAGTTCGCAAGTCACCGGCAATGTGCAGGAGATTTATGCCGACGAAACGCAAATGGTGAAGAGCGGTGCTACGCTGATCAAGCTCGATCCGCTCGACGCCGACGTCGCGCTGCGCCAGAGCGAAGCCAAACTCGGCGCCACCGTGCGCCAGTTGCGCGAACGCTATGCCAGCGTCGCGCAATACGAAGCCTTGATCGAACAGCGCAAGCTGAGCTTGCAACGCGCCCAGGAAGACCTGGCGCGCCGCGCACCGCTGGCAGCCGACCATACGCTGGCCACCGAAGACGTGACCCATGCGCGCGAAGCCGTGGCCGACGCCAAGGCCGCGCTCGAAGTCGCGCAACGCCAGCTCGACGCTGCCCGTGCGACAGTCAGCGGCGTCAGCCTGGCCCAGCACCCCAGCGTGCAGGCAGCCAAGGCCGATTTCATCCAGACCTGGGTAGGCGCGCGCCGCAACGCCGTGCTGGCGCCGGCCACCGGCTACGTCGCCAAGCGCAGCGTGCAAGTGGGCGCCCACGTGACGCCGGGCACGCCGCTGCTGGCCATCGTGCCGCTCGACCAGCTTTGGGTCGACGCCAATTTCAAGGAATCGGAATTGCAGAACCTGCGCATCGGCCAGGCCGTGACTATCGAAACCGATCTGTACGGCGGCAAGGTCGAATACAAGGGCCGGGTAGTCGGCCTGGCGGCCGGCACCGGCAGCGCCTTCTCGCTGCTGCCGGCGCAAAACGCCACCGGCAACTGGATCAAGATCGTGCAGCGCGTACCGGTGCGCATTGCGCTCGACCCCAAGGAACTGGCCGAACACCCGCTGCGCATAGGCTTGTCGACGCAAGTCACGGTCGACACCCATCAGCGCGACGGCGCCGTGCTGGGCGCACCGATGGCCGCTGCGCCGGTCTACGCCACGCAGGCGCTGAAGCAGCCGGTGACCGATGCGGAGGCTGCGGCGCAGGCGATTATTGCGCGTAATCTTGCACAATAAGTTAGCGCAATAAGTTGGCGCGGTAATAGGGAGCAGGGCGTTCAAAGCCCTGCCCCCATCACAGCTTATTTATTGCGGCTTATTTGCGCGACTTATTTCCAATCGCCCTGGCCATACCTGGCCAGGATCTTGGCGAGCTGTCCGCTCTGACGCAGCTTGGCCACGCCGTCGTCGAATTGCTTGACTATCTGCCTGACGTTGGCCAGCTTGGGACTAAAGGCGATATAGATCGGTGTCTGCTTCTGGCAGATGGTTGCCGCCAAATCATGGCCGAGTCCCTGGTTGTAGATGATGTGCGACATGACCTGGTAATTTTCGATCACGCCGTCCAGGCGTCCCAGGGCGAGATTCCTGGCGTTTGCCTCGGCCGGCGCTTCCCCTCTTTGCACTACGATCTTGCCCTTGTTTTCCGGTCTGCCCAGCCAGGCATTGAAGTCGCCGGCGTAGGTATAGCCGGAAACGATCGCAACGCTGTTCAGCGTATCGAGGTCCTGCGGTCTTGAGATTTTCTTCTGGTTGGCTGCCGCCACATACAGGCAGTCGTTGGAATTCCCCACCGTTTCCTGTCCTGTCAGCAAACCGTAGGCATCAACCTGCCGCTGGGTCGCGGCCACGACGGCGCCCGCATCGCCCTGCTGGGTCTGATACATGGCCCGGTCCCAGGGCACCACTTCGTACTTGATCTTGATGCCGGGCTCGAACACCGCCTGCAAGATCTCGATAGCGTAACCGGGCTGGGCGGCACCCGGCTTGCAGTTGTAGGGGCACCACTGGTCCGCCTGGACCACCAGCTGCTGGCCTTGGGCCTGCGCAGCCGCCACCCCGGATACCAGCCAGGTAAGCGCCGCGAGGGCAGGGAGTAAAAATCGCGAAAGCGGGGTCGACATGACAAGAGCGGTGCGTTCCATGAATTTGCCGATTTTAGCAAATCGCCGCAACTGGTCCTATCCGCACGATAAAGCTCAGGTCGAATTTCCGGGACTGCGTCCGGGGCTGCGCTCATTGCCGCCGTGCGGCGCGGCGTGTTGATAAAAGCCGTGCGCGAGCAATTTCCCCGCCACCATGCGCACGATGCGCCAGGTATCGCTTACCGGCCGGTAGTGGCTGCCGCGTGCCTGCTCGGAATAGATGGCCGGAATCGCGATCGGCGTGCTGACGATGCCGGCACGCCCGGCTTCGATCAGGATCTCGCTTTCGAATACGAATCCGGAAGCGCGATTGTGCGCAACCGCCACCCGGTCGAGCAGGTTGGCCGGATAGATGCGGAAACCGGACTGGCTGTCGCTGATCGCATAGCCGGCGCACAGTCCGATCCAGAAATTGGCGAAGCGGATCGCGTTGTAGCGATAGCGCGGGATGTTTTCCCATTCGTGCAGGCGCGCGCCGATCACGATGGTATTCGGCGTCTGGCGATAATGTTGCAGCAGGCGCGGGATGTCTTCGGGCCGGTGCTGGCCGTCGCCATCGAGGGTGACGATCGCGCTGACCGCTTGGCGGCGTGCTTCCTGCATGCCGTCCCACAGGCTGCAGGCCTTGCCCTGATTGACGGCGTGGCGCAACAAAGTGATCGGCAGTCCGGCCAGGGCCTGTACCGTACCGTCGCTCGAACCGTCGTCGACCACAATCACCTTCTCGACCTGCAGCAGGCAGCGCTCGACCACCTCGCGTATGGTGCGCTCCTCGTTGTAGGCCGGTATCACGACCGCAATGTCGGCATTGGCTTCCCGTTGCCCCGCTTGCACCGGCAGGATCGACGCTTCCATGGAGTATTCGCTCAAGCCATCGCTCCATTGACCGAAATGATTTGTCCCGAGATGTAGGACGCTTCCTCGGAAACAAGAAACGCCACCAAAGCGGCCACTTCTTCAGGGGTGCCGGCGCGCTTCATCGGCACCAGTTGCTTGACTGCCTCCGGAGAAAACGCGTCGGCGCTCATGGGTGTGGCAATGATGCCGGGCGCCACCGCATTGACGGTGATGCCGCGTGTCGCCAATTCGAGCGCCAGGGATTTGGTGGCGCCATGCAGGCCGGCCTTGGCGGCAGCGTAATTGGCTTGGCCGCGGTTGCCCATGATGCCGGCAATCGACGACATGTTGACGATGCGGCCCCAGCGCGTCGCCATCATCGCCAGCAACAACGGTTGCGTCACGTTGAAAAAGCCGTTCAGGGTGATATCGATCACGCGCTGCCATTGCTCGCTCGCCATGCCGACGAACAAGCCGTCGTCGTGCATGCCGGCATTGTTTACCACCACCTGGATAGGTCCGTCCGCCTGCAGGGCTTCGAGCGCCTGCGCCGTCTGTTGCGCATCGCACACGTCGAAGCTGACCGCCTGCGCCGCCGATCCGGCAAAGCGCAATTCCTCGGCCAGCAGTTCCGCCATTTCCAGATTGCGGTTGGCGTGCACGATCACGTGCATGCCGGCCGCAGCGAGGCGGCGGCACACGGCGGCGCCGATGGCGCCACTGCCGCCGGTGACCAGGGCGCGCTTCATGCCGCACCTCCCGCAGTGGTCCCTTGATCGGCAAAATTGAGCGAGACCGCCACGCGGCCCTGCATCACAATCTCTCCCGCATGCGACAAGCTGAACGCATAAATCGAACGCCCGCCCTCGCTGATCAATTGCTCGGCCTCGACCGCCAATTCGCCGCTTAGATCGTCGAGCCGATCGACGTTCCAGCTGACATCGCGCGCATTGGCCAGATAGCCGGCAATGGGTGCAGATTCGGGCGCGCCGGCCTGCGGCGCCAGCAAGCCGCCATGCACGGCCACTGCTTGCGCCGCATATTCAATGCCGCACGCCGCCGGCAAACCGGCCGCCGTGCGCAGCGGATGCTGCGGGTCGCGATGGCTGATCGCGCTGCAGCGTATGCGCGTCGCGTCCCACTCCAGCACCCGTTCCAGCAGGCACATTGCGCCCTGGTGCGGAATCAGGCTGGCGATATTGATGGGCGGATTCAGCATGCGCTCACCCTTACGCTCAGGGTCTGTCCGAGATAATCGAGTTCGACAATCTGCCCGGCAGGAGCGGCCAGCGCAGTCAGCAAGGACAGGGCACGCACTGCCGGATTGCTTACGAATTTCTCCACGTATTGCGCGGGCAGCCAGGCCGGGAAAACATGCGGCGCGGGGCGGCTTTCCCCCAGCACGATATCGAGCCGGGCCAGCCGCGCAAGGCTGCGCGTGGAAGACTCGGGGCGCAACAGCAAGGCAGCGCCGCAATCGATGGCGATAGGCCGCAGATCAAAGAACGGTGGCTGGAAACAAACGTCGGATACTGTCAGCAGGCAAGCCATGTCTTCATCGGCCACCTGCGTGGCCGCTTCCAGCAGGCCGGCGGCAAAACTGTCATCGTAGGCGCTCAGGCAGGTTGCACCCTGCATCAGGCCGGTGGCGATGCTCCAATAGCCTGCCGGTGCGTTGTGCACCGAGTTGGCGAAACGGATGGGCGAGACGTCGGGCGTGTCCTGCGCCAGGCTTTCCATGATCTGCGCGATCACCTGGCTGTCACCGTCCGAGCTGGCGAATACGCAGGCCGGCTGCGCAGCAAGGTCGGCGGGCGCACCCGCTTGCAAGGCTTGGTGCGCCACCGTCAACGCCAAGCGAGCCGTGGCAATGCAGCGCCGCCGTTCGGCCGGCGCCAGGATAGCCGGCGCGGCCGACGGCACCGCGTCCCATACATAGGGAACCTCTCTGCGCAAGACAGGCTGCGCCTGCTCCCAATCGCTCAAGCCCGGCGCCAGCAGGCCGATGCTGTCGACATAGACGCTCAGCATGCACCCTCCCGCGCAAACAACAGGCTGCAATTATTGCCGCCGAATCCGAAGGAATTGCTGAGCACGTGCCTGAGCGGCGCTGGCCGGCTGGCGCGCACGAAATCGGCCTGCAATTGCGGGTCGATCTGTTCGGTATTGCCGGCGCCGGGAATCACGCCATGGCGCAAGCAGAGCGCGCTGATCACGGCTTCCATGATGCCGGCCGCACCCAGCGTATGGCCGGTCGCGCCCTTGGTCGAACTGCACGGCAAGGCATTGCCGAATACTTCGAGCACGGCCTTGTCCTCGGCCGCGTCATTGCTCGGCGTACCGGTGCCGTGCAGGTTGATGTAATCGATTTGTTCGGGCGCAAGCTGCGCACGCCGCAGCGCTGCGCGCATCGCTTGCGCCGCGCCGCGCCCCTGTGGATGCGGCGTGGACATGTGGTAGGCATCGCTCGATTCGCCGTAGCCGGCCAGGCGGATGTCGCTCTCGCGCCGCTCCAGCAAGGCGAACCCGGCGGCCTCGCCAATCGAGATGCCGTTGCGTGCCGCATCCCACGGCCGGCAAGGCCGGGCCGAAACCAGCTCCAATGCAGAAAAGCCGTACAGCGTGGTCAGCGCCAGGGTGTCCACGCCGCCTACCAGCACCGCGTCGCACAGGTTCTGGCGCAGCAGGCGTGCTGCGCTGGCAAATACCTTGGCGCTCGAAGAGCAGGCGGTCGAGATCACGTGACTGGGGCCGGCAAGGCCGAGCCGCCTGCGCACGAAATCACTGAGACTGAACAGGTTGTGCTGCTCACGGTAGTGCAGGCTGTCCGGCCATGCGCCTTGTGCGCGATAGACGCGGAAAGCCATCTCGGTTTCGAAAATGCCGGAAGTCGAGGTGCCCAGCAGGACGCCGACGCGCTGCGCGCCATAGCGCTGTCTGGCTTGCTCGACCGCTTCAAGAAAACCATCCTGGCGCAAGCCCAGGTGCGCCAATTGATTGTTGCGGCAGGTGTAATCGGCCAATTCGTCCGGCAGGCTTTCCTGCTCGATGCCGTCGACGCGCCCTATCCAGGTGTCGACCGGGGCGGCCGCAAAATCATTGGCACGCAATCCGGAACGTCCGGATTGCAGGGCTTCCAGGGTCGCATCCAGGCCCGCGCCGAGGGCGCTGGTGGCGGTAAACGCCGTCATGAAAATAGGGGCAGACACGATCGAATTCCTACAAAGAATGGTGCTTGCTGGCACTTAATTTGGGAGTGCGAACAGGCCCCACATGGTAACGCAACATGCCCGCATGTACTTATTCCGCCAAAGTAGCAGCGCAAATCAGGCATAACAGCGAGCCGAGCGCCACGGTCTGGCCGATGGCATGCAGCACCGGTATGGCCGAGGACATCAGGGTGCCGAAAGACAAGAATGTTGTCAGACTGCACACTGCCAGCGACAGATGATTGCGCCGCGTCCCGCTCTCGTTAGACTCGTGCCGATTGAAAAACAATGCATAGTTCAAGCCTATGCCGACCACCAGCAGCAACGCCACCAGGTGGAACAGGCTCAGCTTTTCACCCAGCAAGAGCGTCAGCGCCACGCACAACACGGTGCCGGCCGCCACCGGATATAAGACCTTGAAGCTGGTGCGCACGGAACCCAGACTGAGCACCAGCAAGCCGGCGATCAAGACCAAGCCTAGCGCCGACAGCAAGAGCGATTGCCGGCGGTAGGCGTTAACCAGGCGCCCGGTGTCGTCTTTCAAATCGATCAGACTCACGCCCGGCCACTGGCCGGCTGCCTGACGCAGGCGCGCGGGATCGCTTACGCCCGCCAGCGTGATCAGGGCTGTCATATGCTGCCCATCCTGCACCAGCAGTGCTTGCAGCTTGAGCCCGAGTGCGCTGCCGCGCATATCGGCGGCCGTCAGCAGCGCCTGTTGTCTGGCTTCGGCCACGTCGTGTACAAAAGGCTGGAAGGCATCGTCACGAAAGGGCGATCCAACCAGAGCTGTGCGCAAATTGGCCTGCAAGGCGGCGCTATCAGGCAGCGCCTGCTGCCGCTGCCTTTGCAAGGCCATGCTGGGTAGATAATGCGCGGCCATGTCGTAACCGCCTAGGGCGCCGTTATGCACCAGGTCTTGCAATTTCGCTTCCAGCGCTTCGCTGTGCTGCAAGACTTGCTCGGTATCGCTGCCGCTAATGGTCAGCAGATAGCGGATATCGGGCGCACCGAGTTCGCCGCGCAATTGCTGGTCGAGCTTTTTCGCGGCCTCCGGCACCGGGCTCAGATTGGCGAGGTCGTCGTCCCATAGGGACCCATGCCGCCAGACCAAAACCGCCAATGCCAACAACAGCACGGGTAGAACCAAGCGTCGCATAGACTGGCCCAGGTCCAAGGAAAACGGCAAACGCTCGGCCTTGCGCGCGCCGACCGCCTCACCCGCCAGCAGCGGCAGCACGCAATACGTGGTCAACCCGGCGACAGCTACTCCGGTCAGCGACAGCAAACCGAGCTGGGCCAGACCGGAAAAGCTCGACAGCAACAGGGCGATCGAGCTGAACACCGTGGTCAGCACCGCCAGCTTCAGCGTCGGGGCGATGCGCCGCAAGGCAGCGCCGACCGCTTCGTTGCGCGCCGTGTGCAGGAAGGCATAGTTGGGATAATCGACCGCTTCGCCTATCAAGGTGGCGCCGAAGGCCAGCGTAATGCCATGCACGCCGCCGAAACACAGCGATACTGCCGCCACGCCGATCAGCAAGCCACAAGCGGCCGGCAGGAAAGCCAGCAGCGTCAAGCGTGGCGAGCGGTAGACCAGCAGCAGCACGCTCAACACCAGGCCCGCAGCGATCAAGGACAAGCGCCAGGAATCGCGCTCGATCAAGGCACGCGACTCGGCTGCGAACACCGGCGTGCCGGACAGCAGCAAATACATGGCGCCGGCGTCGGCCGCCGGCAAGCTGGTGCGCACCGCTTCGAAGTGCGCGCGCACGGTAGCCACCGCCTGCTGCTGGGCCAAGGCATCCATGCCGGACGCGCCGGTCTGTGCAACCAGCAGCGCCCGCTTGCCGTCGCCGGAAAACCATACGCCGCCGCGCTCGGTCGCCGACGAAGCCGGCGCCCAGCCAGCCGCGATGCGCTGCACTTCGCCGGTCGGGTCGCGCGGCACCAGCGGCTTGAGGAGGGCGCCGGCCGGCGATTGCAACAGATCGGCACTATTCTGCACGGCCTGATGCAGCGCGTCGACACTGAAATGCGCGGGCACGACGGCTGGGCTGAGCAGGTAGCGGTAACGTAGCAGCAGGGCGCGTTCGGCGGCCAAACTCTCTATTTCGCCGTTTTGTACGAAGGCCAGCTTGCCGTCCTGCCGCAACGCCGCCGCCAGCGCATGGCTGGCTTGCGTCAAGGCAGCTTCGTCGCCGCCCTCGATGGCAATCAGCAGCAGACGCGAAGCAGGGCCGTTGCGCAGCTGGTCGAGCAATAATTGTTGACTCTGTTCGGGCGCGCGCGGCAGAAAACCGGTCAAGTCGGCATCCACCCGGGTATGCGCCAACATCACCCAGGCGCTCAGCGCCAGAGCAGTCAGCCATACCAGCAGGATAAGATTTTTACCCATCGGCTTACCCATATATTCCCGGCTCAATGATCTTCGATCGACATCAAGGAACGGTCGCCGCCGCTTTCCAGCACTTCAATGGATGCAACGTGGTCGCCGCTGCCTTCTATGCGCATGCTTTGCATATTGCGGCGCAAGGCATCGTCTATCGGGGTCAGCGCCAGCGTCCAGTGTGCCTGTGCGCCGTCGAGCTTGACCGTGAAATAACGCTGCAGCGCCGGCAAGTCGCCGGCCAGCGTGGCGCGTATGCTGTTGACCAAGGCCGCGGCGACAGCATTGTCTTGCAGGCGCAGGCTGCGCTTCCTGCCGTTGGCGCCGCTCCAGGTCAATTGATCGCCGTCGACGCTGATCGCTTCGTCCTTAGGTTGCAGCACGTGCTTTTCCACATGGTCGGGACGCCGATAACTGAGCACGCCGCTGGACTCGGCCGGCGCCTTGAACAGGGCCAGGGTCTTTTTCTCGTTATAGCGGCTTTCGCGCGCCGGCACTTGCGCCAGCGCCGCCATCAGCTGCTGCAAGTCCCAAGTTTCGGCAGGCCGAGCCAAGGGCGGCACCGATAAAATTGCAATCGCAACGGCGGCAATCCAAGTGTTGTTCAGCGTTGCCTTATTCATTCCAGTAGGGATAGAAATTAAACCAGTTGTAAGGAGCCAGGCGGCAGTAATGCGCAAGGCGGTCGGCGTAGCGCTGCACCCACTGCGCGATGCGTGCGCTGCGCTCCGCGCGCGGCACCGCGGTTTCGGTCTCAAAGACTTCGAAATGCAGGTCGTAGCGGCGGCCGCCGCGATACAGGCCGAAAAACAAGACCACCGGCACGCCGAGCAGGGCTGCCACAGCCAGCGGCCCTTGCGGCAGCGCGACCTCGCCGCCGAGAAATTGGCAATGTACCTGCTTGTCGCTGCTGAAAGTACGGTCGCCAAGCATGCCGACGATTTCCCCGCGCTCCAGGCACTCCTGTACCTTGAGCAAGGTGTCGGGTTGTCCCATGGGAATGACGCGCGGTTTGATGTCGGGGTTCAAGCTGTGCAAGACGCCATTGATCTTGTTGGCATTGTCTTCATGCATCAGCACGTTGATGGTCAGGTCTTGGGTGTACATGCCCAGCGTGCGCAAGACCTCGAAGCTGCCGAGGTGCGAGCCGAGCAGGATGCAGCCGCGCCCGCGCATCAGGGCCTCGGCTTCGGCAAAGCCCTGTACCCGTACGTCGAAATAGCGATACTGCCCACTGAGCAGGTAGAGCCGGTCGTGCACGGTGCTGGCGAACGCATGGTAGTGGCGCAGCACATCGCGCCAGCCTGGCGCGCGGCCCAGCACACGGCGCAGGTAATCGCGCGAGCTGCGTCGGCCCGCGACGGAAAACACGATGAAATACAGGCAGATGGGCGGCAGGAACAGGCGTCCGAAAGGCCGGCCGAACTTGAGCGTAACCCAGGCCAAGGCCTGCATCGCCAGCGGACTGCCGCGCTCGCGCTGCGCGAGCCAGGCTTGCCGATCTTGCGAGCCTTGCGAATTTTGCTTCAGGGCCGGCATTGCAATGTCCCGTTGGCAATCAAGACGCCATCGGCGAAGTGGATCGCGAATTTGAGTCCGCCCGCCGCCGCTTGACTCGGTTCGCCCAGTTCGCCCAGTTCGATCCTGTAAGCCTGGCCGGGACGCAAGGGCGCATGGAATTTGACTTGCTTGACGCCTGCGATGTTCCCCGCCCGCTGTGCCAAGGCAATCACTTCACTCAACAGCAAGACACCGGGCACGATAGGGTTGCCCGGAAAATGCCCGGCCAGTGCCGGATGGTCGGCTGCGATGCGCCTGATTTCCTGATTTGACGCTTCAGCATCCAGCAAACGCTGCAAGGCCGCGCGCGGCAGCTTGCCGTTGGCATCGCGCGGCAATTGCGCCACCATGCGCAAGGGGCGCGGCAGAAACACGGCGTCGATGCGCTCGCGCAGGGCTGCCGATATGCTCGCGCCACTCGCGCCGGGCGCCACCACGAAGGCCGTCAAGCGCTGCTCTTCGCCGCCCTCAGGGCGATAAAAGCAGCCGTCCTGCACGCCGTCTATGCCAAGCAATTCCGCATTGAGTGCCGCCAGCGACGTACGTTTGCCGGCAATCTTCAACATATCGTCGGCACGGCCCAGCAAACGAAATCTTTGCGCATCCAGCATCTCGATCCGGTCGCCCAGCGTCAGCGGCTCCACCACGCGCGCGCCTTCGAGCCGGCAGGTCTCGCCTTCCGTACGCAGGCTGAAGTCGGAACACAATTGCCATGCCAGTTGCTGCGCCGGTCGGCGCGTCGCCGTAATGCCGGCCTCGGTGCAACCGTAGATTTCGTAGAGCGGCGCGGCAAGAATCTTTTCGGCGGCCAGCGCCGCATCTTGATCGAGCGGCATGGTGGCGGAGATTGCTCCGGCGACACCGCTCAAACTCTGACCATCGGCAACGCAAGCACGCAAATGCAGCGGCGTCGTCATCAACCAGGTTGGCGCCGCCACGGCGGACAATGCATGCCGCATGTCGGCCGGCAGCAACGGACGCTGGTGATTGATGGTGCAGCCCCATTGCAGCGGAAAGACGATAGTGCTTTCCAGGCCGAACATGTGTTGCGGCGGCACCGTGCCAAGCACGCAGGCGCCCGGCGCTATGCCGAAGGCGTGCTGCAACTGGTCGGCGCCCTGCACCAGCATGCCCCAGGTCTTGCGATGCGCGGTCGGCTGCCCGCTGCTGCCCGAAGTGAACAGCACGATCGCTTCACGCTCGGCCGGTATTTGCGGAATCGAAGTGTCTTCTTCGGCAGAGGCTGGGGTTGAGGCTGGGGCCAGCCAAGCATCCAAGTCCTGGTCGCCCAGCACATGGCTGCCGGCGAACTCGCGCTGCAGACGCGCCAGCGCTTCCGGCGCGCGGCTGGCGGGGGTCAGAGTCGTGCGGCCGGCAATCAATGCGGCGGCAAAGGCCAGCAGGAAGCGGTAACGGTCTTCGCACAGGTTGATGATGTGGCCATCAGCGGAAACGCTGGTCGCCAAGTTCGTGGCCAACCCGCGCGCCTGCGCCAGGAATTGTTGCGGGCTGACGGCGCGCTCGACCCAGGCCAGCGGCGTACCGGGCGCATAGTGGCGCAGCAAGGGCAGCGAGATACTCACGACTGCCTCCGCAGCCAGATCGGGCCGGCCTTGACCAGGGTCCAGATCAATTGCCAGGGCGCGGCATGGCGATAGTGCGCATAGCGCCGGCGGCGAAACAGGTATTCGCCGAGGAACAGCAAACCCATCAAGACATAGCTCAATACACCGGTGAACCAGGCCCACCAGGAAAGCGGCCCGGCACATGCGAGCCACGCGGAAATCGTCGCCATGACCAGGAATAGCGCGCACCAGAGCCAGGTCAGCTTACGCGTATAGGATGCCAGCTCGGCAGGCAGCACGGCATCGGCCTGCCCGCTCAGCCCCGCTTGCTCAAGGCGGGCAAACATGCCGATCATGGGCTCGCGGCCGGCACGCAACGTGGCGCCGAACAAGGCTGCGAGCAGCAAGTTCAACAAGGTCGGCGGCAAGAGCAGCACAAAAGCGGGTGCGGCCGGCCAATGCGGCAGCACCCAGTGCACGAGCAGCGGGTAGCACAAGACCAGCGCGCCGGTCACGAGCCTGGTGGTCTGCTTGGTCGGCATAGCCGCTATTGGTTGAGTTGCAGGTTGCGCTGCTGATTGATGTGTTGCGTCAGGGAAGCCAGGGAAGCAAAAATCTGCTTGTTGTTTTCGTCGTCGGAACGCAGCTTGACGCCGTATTTCCTCGACACGGTCAGGGCGATTTCGAGAATATCGAGGGAATCGAGGCCAAGGTCCTCGACCAGCGACTGCGCCGGGCCGATTTCTTCGGGTTGGATTTCGAGATTCAACACCTGCACGATCAGTTGCGCCAGTTCCGCTTCGTTGATTTGTTCAGCCATGCAATTCTTTTATGAGAGGAGTCACCGGCGGTATTGTGATGAATTTTGTACTTGCCGTCTATGTCGGGAGCGGTCATTGCCCTATCTGAGCGACATGAATTGCGCGCTGTGACTTGCATGACGGCATAATCTCGGCTCTTCTCATTTGTTTTTCGAAATACATGTTTCAGCGCCTGCTTTTGATCGTCGTGAGCTTTTTTGCAACATTTTTAGTGGCAACTAGCCTATCTGGTTGCGCCACCCCGGACTCGCGCATCGCGTCAAATTCGAACCAGCTGAAGGCCCTCCTTCCGATCCGCTTCCTGCTCAGTTTCGACGACGGCCCGGCGCCAGGCGGTTCGACCGCCTCCATCCTCGACGACCTCGAGCACAATCCGCTGCAACCGGGCATCAAGGCCATATTTTTTCTCGAGACGCGCGCCGAAGGCCGCGGCGGCTCGGATACAGGCCGCCAATTGATGCAGCGCGAATTCGCCGACGGACACCTGCTGGCTTTTCACACCGGTACCAGCGGCCACGAAAATCACCGCTTCCTCGATCCGCAAATGTTTGAGCAGTCGCTGGCCGACGGCGTTGCCGATATTCGCGCCATCAGCGGCAGCGCGCCGGCACTGGTGCGGCCGCCTTACTGGAATTACGACGCGCGTACCTTCGTCGCCTACCGCCTGCACGGCTTGCATCCGCTCTTGACCGATCTCAGCGCCAATGACGGCAAGACCTGGGGTTTCATTGCCAGCCCGCGCCGGCGCTGGGCGCTGCGCCACCAGTTGGCCGCTGTGCGCGAGCGCATTGCACTAGGCGAACTGCCGGTGGTGGACGGCTGCATTCCCGTGGTCGTGACCTTTCACGACACCAATCCCTATACCGCGCGCCACATGCAAGAGTATTTGCACATCCTGGTCGACAGCGCGCACGAGCTTGGCCTGCCGCTGGCCGACCAGCCGTTTTACGGCGAGCGCGGCGCGCTAGAACGGGCGGCATTGTCACGCACTGTTGCCGACGCGGCCGAGCATCCGCGTCTGCCGGGCCTCTGGCAATACATCTGGTAAGCACCGTCTTGAAGCGCGCACCCGGCGCCGCAATGCGCTGCGGAGAATACGGCAACGGGCAGACCCGCCGGTAAAGATCGTCGATTTCGCATACCATGTTGCTTCGCAATATATCCAACCTGTTGAAATTCGGAAACCAGCATGGCGAAGTCGGCGCAACAGTCGGTACTCATCCTGCAAGGCGGCGGGGCGCTCGGCGCTTACCAGGCCGGCGTGTATGAGACCCTGCTCAAACACCACACGACCATAGACTGGGTGATAGGCACCTCGATCGGCGCCATCAATAGCGCCTTAATCGCCGGCAATCCGCCCGATACCTGCCTGGAAAGCTTGCAAGCCTTTTGGCAAAGCCTGGTGCCGGCCACAGCGTCGCTGCCAGGCCTGTGGGCCGGGTTTTCTCCACTCTCGCCGCTCTCGCCCTTGCAGTCCTGGCTGAACCAGTCAGCCAACGTGGAAACCGTCGACGTCTTGATGAACGGCGTCGAAGGCTTTTTCAAGCCGCGCTATGCCGCCTGGGATATCCAGGCCAGGTTGCCGCTGCACGAAGCCGGCTTTTACGACACTGCCCCCTTGCGCGCCACGCTGGAAAAATTCATCGATTTCGACTACCTCAACAACGGCCCCATGCGCATCAGCGTCTGCGCCGTCGACATCGACGACGGCCAGAGCAAGGTGTTCGACAGCACCGAAGATTGGATAGGTCCGGAACACATCATGGCCAGCGGCGCGCTTCCGCCCGGGTTTCCGCCCATAGAAATCGAGGGCCACGCCTACTGGGACGGCGGCGTGTATTCGAACTCGCCGCTCGAGATATTTCTCGAAGACGAGGTCAAGCGCGACGCCTTGTGCTTCATGGTCGACCTGTGGGACCCGACCGAAGCGCGCCCGCAAAACATGGCCGAAGTGCTGACGCGCACCAAGAGCATCCAGTACGCGAGCCGCTCGGCCGAACAATTGGCCGCGCACGAAAGACAGCAAAACCTGCAACGCGCGATCCGCGCCCTGAGCGATCGCTTGCCGCCTGCGGCGCGCAAGGACCAGGAACTGCGCCCGCTGATTGAAATGGGTTGCGACCACACCATCAACGTGGTGCATTTGATCCTGAAAGCCGCGCCCACCGATCAATATTTCAAGGACATAGACTTCAGCCGCGAAACCATACAGGCGCGCTGGCAAGCCGGCATGCACGACTGCGGGCGCGCCTTGCGGCACAAGGCTTGGCTGCAACCCCTGCCGCCGCATGCGGGGCTGATCATCCACGAGCTGCCGCAGGAATAGCGCCAGTTCACACTACCGCCATTTTCGACTTCAACCACGGAGACCATCATGTTACTGAAAGACAAAGTTGCCCTGATCACCGGTTCGGCCAGCGGCATAGGCAAGGAAATCGCCTTCGAATACGCGCGCCAGGGTGCGAAGGTCGTGATCGCCGACCTCGCGCTGGAAGCCGCCAGCGCCACCGCCAACGACATCATCAAGGCCGGCGGCACTGCCATGGGCGTGGCCATGGATGTCACCAATGAAGCGCAAGTGGAAAAAGGCGTGGCCGATGCGGTCAAGGCCTTCGGCGGCATGGACATCCTGATCAGCAATGCCGGCATCCAGATCATCAGCCCCGTGGTCGACCTCACGCTCGACAATTGGAAGAAAATGCTGGCCATCCACATGGACGGCGCCTTCCTCACCACGCGCGCCTGCATGCGCGCCATGATCGCGGGCGGCAAGGGCGGCTCCGTCATCTACATGGGCTCGGTGCACTCGCACGAAGCTTCACCCTTCAAGGCGCCCTACGTGGCCGCCAAGCACGGCTTGCTCGGCTTGGCGAAAGTGGTAGCCAAGGAAGGCGCCAAGAACCAGATCCGCTCCAACGTCATCTGCCCCGGCTTCGTGCGCACGCCGCTTGTCGACAAGCAGATTCCCGAGCAAGCCAAGGAATTCGGCATCAGTGAGGAAGATGTAATCAAGAAAGTGATGCTGAAAGATACGGTGGACGGCGAATTCACCACCACGCAGGACGTGGCGCAAACCGCGGTATTCCTGGCGGCTTTCCCGACCAATGCGCTGACCGGGCAGTCCATCATCGTCAGCCACGGGTGGTCGATGCAATAAGCCGGTATTTCGTCCTACAACTGATCGAATGCGGGAAGTGCCAATACATTACGGCACTATCTCCCCCGTCGTCCCCGCGTAGGCGGGGACCCAGGTTGAAGTTAATATGCGCAAAAACAAAAGCTACCTGGGCTCCCGCTTGCAGCGCGCACACTCCCTTGCAAGGGAGTGCCGTTTCGCAGGCGCACAACATGCTGCGCGAATCCCCTGCTACACCCTACGCGGGAGCGACGAAGAGAGTCACAACTTATCAAGCACCTCTTCGATCGTTACAACGCGCGCATATTCGCCATCAAGATTCGCCAGCGACATCGCATGCACCTCTGCCGCCGTGCGCGGCGTCCCCGCATAATCGACCTTGTCGAACGCAAAACAGGCGTCCGCCACAACGGTGGTGCGAAAACCCAGGTTGCCGGCACTGCGCGCCGTCGCCTCGACCGAATTATTGGTGCTGACGCCGGCGATCACGAGATCAGTAATGCCGCGCACGTGCAGCCAGCGTTCCAGTCCCGTATGCGTGAACGCATCGGGCACATTCTTTTCGACCACGTGCTCGCCGGCCAGCGGCTGCAAGGCTTCCTGAAACTCGGCTCCAGCCTGGCCCGGCCAGAACGGCGAGCCCGGTGTGCGCGACATATGGCGCACATGTACGATGGGGGCGCCGCCCGCGCGCCAAGCCGTCAGCAGTTTGGCGATGTTGGCTTCGGCTTGAGGATTGTTGCGAGGGCCAGCCGCGGGCATAGCCATGCCCTTCTGCATGTCGATGATGATCAGGGTCGTGGTAGAGGAGATGCGGCTCATGCGGTGACGTATATCTTTCGCTGTTTTCTTAATGCCACCATTTGATCACCCACCACGCGCCAGCCGCAAGCAATAAATAAGGCCAGGAACGCGCCGCGATTTTCCAATCGGCCCAAGACGGCCAGAACGACAGGAATTGCGGCGCCAATAAAAAAGCCAGCGCAAGGTCGAAACTTTCGAAATGCCACACACCGCGCGTGCGCCACCACGCGACCGCCAAGGGGATCACGATGATGAGGAAAGGCGCCAGCGCCGCCGGCGCAGCGTTATACCAGCGCACATTGGCCAGCCTGACCGCGCCGAGCTGCCAGCCGTTGCCGGCGCGCTGAGGGATGACGGAAAACGAGGCAGGCTGCGCCCCGGTCAGCAAACCGCCAATCCAATGCGCAAGTTCATGACAGATGGTGCCGGCCAGGCGGAAAAAGAAAAACAGCGGATGCATGGCGGCCAGCGCCCGGATCAGCAGCGCCAGCAGAACGGACGGCAGCAGATAGAAGAATGCATCCTGATGCCGGCACGCCCAGGCCGGCAGGAATTCGGTACAGGAAGCGGACCAGGAAGCGAAATGCACTGCGCTTATTGCTTACTCTGATTGCTTACTCTGATTGCAGGCGCTGCGCCAGGATGGGCCGCAAGGCCTGGGCCGCCTCGCGCAACATGGTTTCCGTGGTTTCCCAATCGACGCAGGCATCGGTTACCGAACAGCCGTACTTGAGTTGGGTCAGGTCGGCCGGAATATCCTGGCGGCCGGCGACGATGTTCGACTCGATCATGGCGCCCACCAACGAACGGTTGCCCAGGCGCACCTGGTTGATGACATCCGTCATCACCAGCGGCTGCAGCGCCGGATTCTTGTAGCTGTTCGCGTGTGAGCAATCGACCACGATGTTGGCCGGCAGCTTGGCCTTGACCAGCGCCTGCTCAGTCATGGCGACCGACACCGTATCGTAATTGGGGCGGCCGGCGCCGCCGCGCAACACCACGTGGCCATAGCGGTTGCCGCGCGTACGCACGATGGCCACGCGCCCCTGGTCGTTCAAGCCGAGGAAGGAGTGCGGATGCGAAGCTGACAGGATGGCGTTGATGGCAATGCCGATGTCACCCTCGGTGCCATTTTTGAAACCGACCGGCGTCGACAATCCTGACGACATCTCGCGGTGCGTCTGCGACTCGGTGGTGCGCGCACCAATCGCGGTCCAGGCGATCAGGTCGCCGAGGAATTGCGGCGAAATCGGGTCGAGCGCCTCGGTGCCGGCCGCCAGGCCCAGTTCGCAGACGTCGAGCAGAAATTTGCGTGCCTTGACCATGCCTTCGTCGACACGAAACGAATCGTCCATGTAAGGATCGTTGATATAGCCCTTCCAACCCGTCGTGGTGCGCGGTTTTTCGAAATACACGCGCATCACCAACAACAGCGCATCGCCGACTTCCTCCTGCAGCTTCTTGAGCCGTTTGGCGTAATCGATGCCGGCCTCCGGGTCATGGATGGAACACGGCCCGACCACCACGAACATGCGCGGATCCTTGCGGTCAAGGATATTGCGCAAGGCTTCGCGCCCCTTCATCACGGCCGTGGCGGCGCGGTCGGTCAGTGGCAGGCGCGCGTGCAGATCGGCCGGCGAGGGCATGGCGTCGAAGGACGTGACGTTGACGTTTTCGATATTCAGTGTGGTCATGATCGATTCTCCCCAAATCTCCCGGAAAAGGCGATTCTGCAGGGTTATTGCTGGTCAGAAAGGCGCTGTGATTCTGCTACTGTGATTCTTCTATCGCGAGCACGATTATGCTCTAAAATGAAATGAATAGAGCTTCCATGGACAGGAAGCCGTACATGCCGACGCCGGCGGGCGTTCAAGGCTAGGAGGTGAGGTGCAATGGCACAAAATGCATTAGCGAACCAGTTCATGCTGAACCGGAGCGCGAGCGATCGCCGCAACGCGGCATTCAGCGAGCCGCCCTATATGACGGAAGAAGGCCTGGTCTTGATAGACCGGCGCGATCAAGTCGACCGGCGCGGCGCCGGCGGACTCGACTCGGGGCATTCGGATTGGTTCAACGCCGGTCCCAAAACGGGCGCATAAGCGGCCGTTTGAAAAGCAGACGGCACGTCAAGCGTGCCGCCCTGTACTTCGTTGCGGGCGCTTGCTGCACGCCCCGCGACACGCCTTACTGCACGCTCACCAACTGAACCGAAAACACCAGCGCCGCGTTCGGCGGAATCGGGCCGCTGCCGGTCGCGCCATAGGCCAGCGAAGCCGGAATGATGAGCGTACGTGTGCCTCCCACCTTCATGCCGACCACGCCCTGGTCCCAACCGGGAATAACCTGGCCGGCGCCGAGCAAGAACGTGAACGTGCTGCCGTGCGCAGCCGAGCTGTCGAATTCCGTACCCTCGTAGTTTGCGGCGCTGGAATTGTAGAGCCAGCCCGTGTAGTTGACCGTGACCGTGTTGCCGGCCTGGGCCGTTGCGCCGGTGCCGACCACTGTATCGATAGTCTGCAGCGCAGTAACCGACGACGATCCCGAGTTCGAACCCGTACTGGCCGCACTGCCTGCACTGGCGCCGCCACCGCCGCATGCAGCCAAACCTGCGATCAATGCCAGTGAAGCGACGATTTTCAAAGTGTTCTTCATATATCAGCCTGCTTGTTGATCAAAGCCGCCGATTATATAGAACTCACGCTGGCGCCGCTTGCGGCAGCTTCCTTGCATTTGAAAAAATTTGTAACTTATTACTTCTTTAATTGTCGAGACAACTAGAACTCATTTCACAAATAGGAACCCGATGCATTTTCACTAGAATACGTGCTGGCAAGGCGTGCGACGCGTCGCGTAGTGGTGCTACGCGCAAGGAGCGCAACACAGCCAGCGCGCATTCTAGTGAAAACCCGGAGGGAACGTGCTATTTGGGCGCCGCGCGGTGTTGCGCGGGGCGGCCATCCGCCGCTTGCACAGGGGACCACCCTGTGCGGCGCGCCACGCCTAGCGCTGCATCCCAAATAGCGCGTTTGCACGGGTCCCTATTTGTGAAATGAGTTCTAGAAAGAAGAGCTGTGCCGAACCGTCGCCAAATGCGCGTTGATCAGCGCACCGGCGATCGAGATTTCCGACGCATATTCCGGCAGCGCATCGCTCGGCCCATACCAGGCTGCCTCCGCGATTTCGCTGGGGTCGACGCTGATTTCACCGGCCAAATATTCGGCGGTAAATGCAATCATCAATGAATGCGGGAAGGACCAGGATTGGCTGCCGAAGTAACGCAGCTTGTGAACTTGCAGCCCGACTTCTTCCATCACTTCGCGATGCACGGCCTCTTCGATAGATTCTCCCGCCTCCAGAAAGCCGGCCAGAGCGCTGAAGCGTCCGGTCGGTGAAGCGACGTTGCGCGCCAACAGCATGGCGTCGCCTTTGCGGATCAGCACCATCATGGCCGGCGAGATGCGCGGATAGGCGGTCATGCCGCAAGATGGGCAGCGCATGCAGCGCTCGCCATCCGCCTTTGCCATGACACTGGCGCACGCGCCGCAATAGCGATGCGTGCGCGCCCATTCGGCGATCTGATATGCGCGTCCGGCAATCGCCAGCAATTGCTCATCGAGTGCACCGAACAGGGCGCGCAGCTTCTTGAATTGATGGCCGGGCGGGGCGGCGGTATCGCGCTCGATCCAGGTGGTGCGGAAGTATTTCTCATTCCAAATTCCTACCGAATGAAGGTCAGGTGCGCGAAATCCTATTACTGCGCACGTGCTCTCATCCGCAGGAGAAAGGTCGCTTTCGTGCACCAGCAGTTCGTCGCCCCGGAAGACCAGCGTGACCGGGACGAGGTGATCGACAGCTTTAATCAAGGGCGTGAATTGATCTGGCGTTTTAAGCATGATGGGTCTTTGCGAATTTTTGCTACATCATACGCTCTGCGGTGCAAGCGCATGCGCGCCCTCGCTTCCCCCTCTCCTCCACCCATACCGCCCATAAATAGGCGGGGAATACGTGCGGCCATTATTGGTGGGAAATCGTTTCTCCGGTTTTGTGTGGTGAGCACAAATTTGTTATTGTGTCGCTAGATTCTTCACAAAATTCATCACATTCGCGTTTCCGAGATTCACTTTGACCCACCCTACGAGCACACCGGATCAACCCGCCGAAGAACCCTTGATGGGCCTCGCCGCCATGATGAGCAAGGTCTGTTCCGGCGAACCGTTGACCGAACTCGCCAATCATTTGATGGAGCGCCTGCAGCGCAACCCGAACGACGCCAACGCGCTGATGGACTTGTCCATCATTTCACATTTGTGGTTCAAGCACGACATCGGTCTGGCCACGCAAGCGCGCGCATTGAAGGTGCGCCGCTTGTATACGCTGCCGGCGCGCAGCTCAGCCAAAATCCGCCTGCTGGCCCTGATGCATCACGGCGATCTGGCGGCCAACACCCCCATCGAATTCCTGGTGCAGAACAGCGACGTTCAACTGCAATTGCTCTATCTCGATCCGGCGCAGCCCTTGCCGCTCGATCTGCCCGAACACGACGTCGTCTTCGTCGCCATCGCGGAATCCACGCACAGCGAGGCGCTATTGCGGCAGCTTGCGCTGCATGCGGCACATTGGCAGCACCCCATGCTCAACCGACCGGAACGCATCGCCCGGCTGTCGCGCGACGGTGTCGCCTGGATGCTGCAAGGCGTGCCCGGTATCGACATGCCCTTGTCGGCCCGTGTGAACAGGGAAGCGCTGGAACAGGTCTGCGCAGGCACACTGCCGCTGGCATCGGTACTGGCCGACGGCGCGTTTCCGCTGATCGTACGGCCGCTCGATTCGCATGCGGGCCACGGCCTGGAAAAAGTCGACAGCGCGGAAAGCCTGCTGGCCTATTTGCAAGGAAAGACCGAAAACACGTTCTACCTGTCGCGCTTCGTCGACTACCGCAGCGGCGACGGGCTCTACCGCAAGTACCGCATCGCCTTGGTGGATGGCAAGGCGTTTGCCGGCCATATGGCGATTTCCGAACACTGGATGATTCACTACGCCAATGCGCAAATGGATGTCAGCGCCGAAAAGCGCAGCGAAGAAGCGTCTTTCATGGAAGGCTTCGAGAGCGGCTTCGCCCGGCGCCACGCCGAAGCCTTGCACGCGATCGACCGCTTGGCGGGGCTCGAATACCTGGTCATCGATTGCGCCGAGTCAGCCGATGGCAAGCTGCTGGTGTTCGAAATCGACAGCGCGGCCGTCGTGCACGCCATGGAATCGGTCACCACCTTTCCCTATAAGCGCGCGCATGCGCAGAAAATCTTCCAAGCCTTCCGCACCTTGCTGGAAAAGACAGTTGCCACCGCAAACGATACGTCCTGATGGACTCTTGCACGGCGCAATGTGCACTACGCTATTTCCGCGGATAGCCAAAATCTCTACAATCGCCTGAAGACATTTCCTTTATTTTGAAAAAACCATGAATCCACTCTCACCCCTCTCCATGTCTGTGTATTGGACCGGGCTGGAAATGGCCGTCAACCTGACGGTGCTGCTGAACCTGCTGGGTGCCTTGGTTCTCGGCGCCCTGGTCGGGTACGAACGCTCCTACCATGGCCGGGCAGCCGGTATGCGCACGTATGGCCTGGTGTGCATGGCGTCGACTGCCTTGACTGTGATCGTAGGCTATTCAAGTTACTGGTACGGCGGCCACGCTGGTCTGCCCGCCAACCCCGATCCTACGCGCGTGGTACAGGGCATCGTCACCGGCATCGGCTTTCTTGGCGCCGGCGTCATCATGCACGAAGGCCATGCCACACGCGGCTTCGCCACTGCCGCCTCGATCTGGACCGCGGCCGCCATCGGCGTCCTGATCGGCATAGGCTTTTACCTGGCTGCCATCTTCCTGGCTCTGCTGTCCATCTTTTGCATGACCTTGCTGACCCAGCTCGAAGGCAAGCTGCCGCTGCGCCAATGCGTGGCCGTCGTGCTCAAATTCAGCAAGACCTTCACGCCCGAGGAACAGGTGTTGCGCCGCTTAGCCATGGAGCGCGGCTATGAAATCATCAGCAACAGCATTGCCATCGAGTACCAGGACGGCCAGGCCGAATGGCGCTTCGTGGCGCTGGCGCTGGGTAAACGCAACGAGGCGTCGATTTCCGCGTTATCGGCCGAGTTAGCCGGCTTTGCCGGCGTGGAAGGCTTTCATATCAGCCATGCACGCAATTGAAGCGCACGCACTGACCGGGGAACTGCAATAAAAAAGGCCGCATTGCGGCCTTTTTTATTTTGGAGAGCTGCGTTCAGACCGTCACCGACAGCGTGCCGATGATGCCTTGCGCGTAAGAATCGGCAGCGACCGTGTGTGCCAGATTGGGATTGGCCTGCAAGGCACTGGCCCAGTTCGAGGTCAGGTTGGCGCCTGTAGGCTCAGCGCTCTGCAAGGTGCCGGTGCCGGTATAGAAACCGGAATTGACCGCGGAATTCGGCAAGCTGGAAACGATGGCGGAATTCAGCGACTGCTGCGCCACCGACGGCGCACTGGCTGCGTTAGCGGCCGCCGGCGCGGTCAGGGCAGGTGCCGTACTGGTGCCGGCTTGCGCAATCGAATTGTACAAACCGGCGGCATCATAAGTCTGCGTGCTTGCCGGTGCCGAGCCCAGGGTCGCCACCACACCTGCCGTCGTCGACAAGGCTCCGACTTGCTGCGCCAGGCCCGGATCATTGTTCTGCACAACCGGCGACGCGGGCGTGCCAACACTCGCCACCGGGGGCGTGTATTGATATGCGGACGGCAGGTTGACAGATGAAATCGACATAAGATTTTACAAAACAACAACTTATCCGCAAACGAACGCAGATGAACTGACTTCACTATAGCACTTAAGGCTAGGGCTTGCAGCTTGAAATCATGCTTGTTGGAAATTTTTCAACACATACACATTGTTACAAACAAAACACTTCGTATTGTCGTCGCCGCAAAATCGGCTGGCGTTATAGGGTCGTAGCAGACGCAATTCACCTCACTAACAAGGAGATCACCATGTCGAAAATGAATCAAGCCACGAATCAGGCCACTAAGTTGCTCGCTATCGTCCTTGCCGCCGCTTTCTGTGCCGCCAGCGCCATGGCTCAAACGGCCTCCGCTCCGGCCGCATCCACCTGGGACAAGGATCATCCGCGCCGCGCCGAAGTGAACCAGCGCCTGGAAAACCAGAATGCGCGCATCAAGGAAGAAGTGAAAGAAGGCGACATGAGCAAGGCAAAAGCAAAGCGCCTGCACACGGCCGACAAGGAGATCCGCCAGGAAGAACGCGATATGGCCAAGCAAAACGGCGGCCACATCACCAAGCAGGAACAAAAGACGCTGAACCAGCAGGAGAACGCTGTCAGCAAGCGCATCGGCAACTAGGCTTCTACCTAAAAAAAACACCCGCCCGATTTTTGTCGGACGGGTGTTTTCACAACGGCCGGGTCAAACGCCTGGCGCAGATCAGAACGAAACCTGGGCGCCGATCGAGACGTTGGTGACGTTGCCGCTGCTGCCAACCAGGTCGACCTTGCGGGTGTCGATATCGGCACGAATGCCGAAGTCCTGGCCGACGTTGTAGATGGCGCCGACGCCGGCCACTGCCTGCGTTGCATTCTTGGTAGTCGAGCCGCTGACGCTTCCCATGGAAGCGTCGACTTCACCTTTGACCGCTCCAACACCAAGTTTGGCGAACAAGACCCAGTCTTTGCTGACCGGAGCCTTGAACATTGCAGCAACGTCAAAGCTGCTTGCCTTGATATCGGCAGAAATCGTACCTACCGTCGCATTGATGGTGCCCAGGGAGGAATAGGTGGCTTCTACCGCCAGATTCTGGCTGAAGTTGTAACCGCCAAACACCTTGTACGCGGTATCGGTATCCGAGCAGCTGGTGGCGCCGCTGCAGTCGACTGCCCATTTCGATTGTCCGACCGAAGCGCCGACATAGGATTGAGCGGAAGCGCCGGCGCTTGCCAGGATACCGGTCGCCATCAATACAGCTACAGCAATTTTCTTATTGTTGAACATCGTAAAAACCCTATTTGAAAATAAACATGCCCGGCGGATCGGCACTTGCCTGTCATGGCATTGCCGACATCTAGTCCGATATTTGCGGCCGCCGGGAACCTCCATCCGCAAATTCTTTTCAATAGACAGCCCGGATCAAGCTCAACTTGGCGACGGCGTACCGATGGCCTTTTTGGAAATGCTGATCCTTGAACAACTTGAACGGCTGCCTGTCACTTCGCGTGGCCGCTCTCGCCTTGGGTGCCTATGTAGCTAAGATCCGGCAACACCTTCTCCGCGTCGTTGACGCTAATCAATTCCGGAACGACATGCCCAACGAGTATCCCCATGCTGACGCTGGTCTTTACGTACTTGGTTTCTCCCGCATCCAGCACGAACGTCAGCTTGTTTTCCATTTCGGTTGCCGTTGATACTTTGTGCGGGCCGGGCGCCGCATCGATATAAAAGAAACCACCAGGCTTGGAAACACCGACCACGGCGTCGTCAAATTTGATGTCGGGCCGAAGTCCGCCGCCAACAAAGGTATCTTCTCGCAAAAAGAACACGCGCCCCTGGTTTGCCTGCAAGCTGGGGACAGACTTTTCCATTTCCTTGTATTTCGGCCCGCTAGCCGCGCAGCCGGTCAGTGCGACGCCAATCACGATTCCGATAATTGCTTTTCCGATTGACTTCATTTACGACTCCTATTGTTGAAATGCGATGGGAACACCGGGACGCAGTGGAGAAAATGCCTGTTCTGCCGGGAGATAGAAGCCGACGAGCTTGTGGTCCGAGACGACTAGATAGGCTTCGTGTATATGCGCTCCCTCCACCGTGAATACATCCTTGTAAGGTCGATAGACCTCTCCTTGTTCCACGCTGCCGGCGTTCAGCCACATGCTGTCAGACTTCAAGGTCCGGGTATATCCGGTGTCTAGCTGAAGATTGATCTGTTTGACCAGATGTACCGGCTGCGCTGGAACATCGCCCATACGGCTGGCGAGCTTCACGGGCACCTGCTCGACGGCGCATGCAGCCATCAACATCGACGCGCACAGGGCGATGCCCTGCCTGAGGAATTTGCGGTATTTGTATTGACGCATATTGTTTGACCGCAAGGAAATATTTCTTGCGGACAATGCTAGCGATCGCCAGGTCTTACGTCAACCTGTTAACTTTGATAGTTGACTTATCGAGATTCACGGGGAAGGGTAAGTGCCGGACGACACCTTGGTACAGCCTCGCCTGCGCCGAGGCTGGAATTCATCAAGCTGATGCGTTGAATCTCGTCGGTCACAAGCGAAGCGCCGCACGAGGGTATCGTACGAGACTATCAATCACCTAAGTTTTGCGCAGGCACGGCCTGCGTTGGGCGGGTCTATTACTGGCTAGCCGCAACACATTGGCGCAATTCACAACGCGCCATAAACACACTGCCGTTGTCGCAGCTCACCCGGTAGTGCTCCACCGGGCCGCTTTCTCCGACCAGGGCAGCCCCCAGCCTGGTCTCGCATCCTTGCTGTTTGGCCATCTTTTCGACGGTCCCGGACGAGGTGCCGAGCCTGATCTCGGGATTGACCGCAGGTGCAGCCGCGTCACCGACGCCGCCGGCCTTACCGGTCGTTTCCGCTTGCGATCGCAGGGCCTGGTCGTTTCCAAACAGCCTGTGCGTATAAGAGCAATCGGCCATGGCGAACAAGGCGCCGATCAAGACTAGTTTGGTTGGAAATCGCATGGTGTTGGTCCGTGTTTGGGATTTTCGACAACTTTACCCGTTTCCTCGCCCCAAGCGCAGGTCAGATGCGCATTTTGTTGCGCAATCGACGCATTCAGACTGTTTGCGCGACACCGGTCTCGCAGCCGGCCGCGGTTCCGCCCCAGCCGCTCGCCAACCTGGCATCGGATAAAAAACTTGCGCCGTAAAGTTCAAAAGCAACATAATGGCTTCCCGCCGTCATGCGGCAGCCGGCTTCATTTTGAAAGGCAATTTATGTCGACCACCTTCGGCCCAGAAGAAGCACGCGCCTACATGCATCAACTGCTCAAGGTGATGCATCAGGCCGGCGGCTCGGATTTATTCATTTCCGCCGACTTCCCGCCCAGCATGAAGGCGCACGGCGGCATGAAGGCGCTGAGCCAGCAAAAGCTCAACGGCGATATCACGCGCAAGCTCGCCTACAGCCTGATGAACGACAAACAGCGCCAGGAATTCGACGCCGAGATGGAGTGCAATTTCGCCTTTGCGCTGCCTGAAGTGTGCCGCTTCCGCGTCAACGTGTTCGTCCAGTTGCAGCAAGTCGGCATGGTGATTCGCACCATCGCCTCGGAAATCCCGAACTTCGAAAAGCTCGACCTGCCCGAAGTGCTGAAAGAGGTCATCATGACCAAGCGCGGCCTGGTGCTGGTGGTGGGCGGCACCGGCTCCGGCAAATCGACCACGCTGGCGGCCATGATCGATTACCGCAACAGCAATTCGCACGGCCACATCATCACGGTGGAAGACCCGGTCGAATACGTGCACAAGAACAAGGGCTGCCTGATCACGCACCGCGAAGTCGGCGTCGACACCCATTCCTGGCACCACGCACTGAAAAACACGCTGCGCCAGGCGCCCGACGTGATCCTGATCGGCGAAATCCGCGACAGCGAAACCATGGAGCATGCGATCGCCTTTGCCGAAACCGGCCACCTGTGCCTGGGCACGCTGCACGCGAACAATTCGAACCAGACCATAGACCGCATCATCAATTTCTTCCCCGAGGAAAGGCGCAATCAATTGCTGATGGACCTGTCGTCCAACCTGCGTTCCATCATTTCGCAGCGCCTGGTGAAAACGGAGGACGGACAGGGGCGCAAGGCCGCCATCGAGATCCTGCTCAACACGCCGACCATTTCGGAAATGATCTTCAAGGGCCAGTTCCACGGGATCAAGGAAATCATGGCCAAGTCGCGCGAACTCGGCATGTGCACTTTCGACCAGGCCTTGTTCACCCTGTACGACAAGCGCCACATCAGCTACGAAGAAGCCATCCGCAATGCCGATTCGGCCAACGAGCTGCGCCTGCAGATCAAGCTCAAGAGCTCGCGCGGCGAACCGGGCGCCGGATCCGCGAGCGCCGCCCACACGCTGGCCATCCACGAAGAGCCGGAAGAAGAGGAAGAGGGCGGCAAAGAGGGGGCGGGCAAGGAAAAGGCCAAATGATGCAAATCGGACAAGAAAGCCTCCGCGCATGCGTCCGCAGAGGCGGGAACGCAAAAGTTCCCGAACTACGGTAGCATTCAGCCCTCAAGATTAGGAACACCATATAGATATGTCCGACGCATCTTTCACCGAAAAAGACTGGCGCCGCCTGCTGGCGAGCTTCGGCGAAAACCCCGACCGCCCCGGCCTGGTGGAAACGCCTGCGCGCATCGCCAAAGCCTGGAAACATTGGACTTCCGGCTACCATCAAGACCCGGCGGAATTGCTCAAGGCTTTCGAAGACGGCGCCGAGCAATACAACGAATTGATCGTGGTGCGCGGCATTCCCGTGTACAGCCATTGCGAACACCACCTGGCGCCGTTTTTCGGCACGGCCACGGTCGGCTATGTCCCGAACGGCAAGATCGTCGGCTTGTCCAAGCTGACGCGCCTGGTCGACTGCTTCGCCAAACGCCTGCAAGTGCAGGAACGCCTGACCAGCCAGGTCGCCGAAGCGCTCATGACCCACCTGGAACCGAAAGCGGTGGGCGTGGTAATCCGCTGCCGCCATATGTGCATGGAAAGCCGCGGCATCCGTACGCCGGGGGAAGAAACCGTCACTTCGTCCATGCTCGGTGAATTGCAACCCAACCTGGCATTGCGCACCGAATTCCTGGCGCTGGCGCGTGAGCCCTGATCAGCTCCCCAAAGTTCAAATAGCCGCCGGCTAATCGCCCCTCGCCCGTTCACGGGAGAGGGGAGGGGGAGAGGGAGGGAGCTTGTAAGGCCGGCTGCCTTGACAACTACCCTCTCCCCTACCCCTCTCCCGCAAGCGGGCGAGGGGATATCAATCCAGCTGTAAATAACCCCAACACTTCGCGCACCTTTTGGTCCGGCATGTCCAGCAAATTGTCGCCCACATACCACTCGACATAACTCTGCTCGGGCAAGGGAGCATGGTTGGCGCCGTTGAACAGCCAGACCCCATGTTTTTCCGCCAGCTCGTTACGCAGCGCCAGCGCACCTTCGCGCGCCACCGGCAGGTAGAGGTGCAACATATTCGCCTGCGGCTTGGCCGGGTTAACCGTCAACGCAGGAAACTCGCGCAATACATCATAGAGCCACACGGTGCGCTGAAAGTAATGCGGCATGGCCGCCAGGCGCTCATCGAACTGCATGGCGGCGGCCACCACATAGGGTGAACGCTGGATCACGTTGCCGCCCAGACGTTTGGCCCAATCCTTCGCTTGCGCGATGAAGGCCGCGCTACCGAGCAAGACTGCGCCGCCCATGCCGCCCAGCCCTTTGTACAAAGACACGTAGACCGAATCGAAGCCGGCCGCAATCTCGGCATGGCTGCGTCCATACCAGGCCGCGCTTTCCCACAGGCGCGCGCCATCCATGTGCAAATGCGCACCGCGCGCGCGACAGTGCGCCTTGATCTTTTCCAGCTCCTCCCAAGCCGGCAATTGCCCGCCGATTTCGCGCATCGGCAATTCCTGCAGCACGGCGGCTAACGGATCGGATATGGCTTGCAGATCGTCGACCGACCACGGCCGGTGCGGGCTGCCGACTTGCAAGACCTGGAAGTGATCGAGCAGCTGGTAGTTGCTGCTTTCGTGGCGCAAGATATGCGCGGTCGGATGCAGCGCCACCAGCCGTCTTCCCCGATCAGCTTGGGCGCAAGCCAGGCGCAGCGCAATCGCCTGCGCCATGGTGCCGCTGACCACGAACAGCGCCGACTCGAAGCCGAGCAGGTCGGCGACCTTCTTTTCAAACGATTGGATCAGCTCTCCCGAACCATAAATATCGTGCAGGACTTGGTGCCCCTCGTGCTGATTACACCAGCGCGCCATCGCGGCAAAATCCTCGGCCGCGTTATGCGGCCGGTGTCCCGAGATGAAGGTGTGGCATTGCTGGCGCAATTCCTGTTCAGTCATGATTGCGTTCTCTCTGTAGTAGTCGGCTCCGATGCTTGCTCCGCGTCGGCACTGTCTTCGTTCGCAGGCTCGGCCAAGCCCAGCCAATCGAGCACGCCCTTGCCGGCCGCCACGCCACTGGCGAAGCAGGCCGTCAGCAGATAGCCTCCGGTCGGCGCTTCCCAATCGAGCATTTCGCCGGCACAAAATACACCGGGCCGCGCGCGCAGCATCAGGTTGTGGTCAAGCGCCTCGAACATCACGCCGCCCGCGCTGCTGATCGCCTCGTTCAAGGGGCGCGGCGCCAACAGCGTCAAGGGCAGCGCCTTGATGGTTTCCGCCAGCCTGGCCGGGTCGTTCATTTCCTGGGCCGTCAGTGCCTCGCGCAACAGGCCGGCCTTGATGCCGCCGATATTGACGCGGCTTTGCAAATGCGTGGACAGCGAGCGCGAACCGCGCGGCCGCGCCACTTCGGCCAGAACGCGCTGCGCCGGCCAATCGGGCGCCAGGTCGAGCTTGATGCGCACCTGCCCCTGCGCCGCAAGTTTGTCGCGCAACAGTCCCGACGATTCATACACCAGGCTGCCTTCGATGCCGCTATTGGTCACCATCAATTCGCCCTGGCGCCGGTAAGCGATACCCTTGACGTCGGTAAAACTCAAGGCCACCGACTTGAGCGGGTGGCCGGCAAAACGCAGGCGGAAATGATCGGTCCAGGCGACATTGAAGCCGCAATTGGCCGGTTGCAGCGGCGCCACCTCGACGCCGAGAATTTCCAGCAGCGGCACCCATGCGCCATCCGAGCCCAGACGCGCCCAACTGCCGCCGCCCAGGGCCAGCACCGTGGCATCGGCATACGCCGTTTGCGCGCCGTCAGGTGTCAGGAAATGCAGACCGCCCCGCTTGTCCCAGCCTTGCCAGCGATGACGCATGTGGAAGCTCACGCCGCTTTCACGCAAGCGGTGCAGCCAGGCGCGCAACAGCGGCGCGGCCTTCATGTCGGTGGGGAAGACGCGGCCGGAACTGCCGACAAAGGTGGCGACGCCAAGTCCATCGGCCCAAGCGCGCAATTCGTTCGGGCCGAAAGCGTCGAGCATGGGTTCCAGCTCTGGCTGCCGTGCGCCATAGCGCGTACGAAACCACTCCGCGGGCTCCGAGTGCGTCAAATTCATGCCTCCCTTGCCGGCCAACAGGAATTTGCGGCCGACCGATGGCATGGCATCGTACACGTCGACGCGTACGCCGCGCGCCGCCAGGGTCTCCGCCGCCATCAATCCGGCCGGACCGCCACCGATGATCGCCACGGTGCGCGGTTTCACCGGCCCATCCTGCGCCGCGTTTGTCTCGGCGATGGTCATGCGTGACCTTCGATCTCTTGCATCTTGTCTTCCATATTTATCAATGAGCAGCAGCTGAACAATCCGGCTGCCAAGCCACATTGCTTCACTTTGTACATCCGCCATTTTATTGCAAGAGACATGGCAGGCGACGAACTGACATAATGAGCGGCCATGTCTTTGCCATCATCTCTATGTCCGAACTGACGCTTTCTCTCTCCGACGCCCGCGCCCTGCAGCTTGCCGCGCAAGGCCTGTTGCAGACACGCCCGCAAAAAGCCGACAAGACCGATGTCTTGAACGCCATCCGCGCGATGGGCGCACTGCAGATCGACACCATCCACGTGGTCGCCCGCAGTCCCTACCTGGTGCTGTGGAGCCGGCTGGGCGATTACCGGCAAGCCTGGCTGGAAGAATTGCTGGCCGAGGGCGCCTTGTTCGAATATTGGGCGCATGAAGCCTGCTTTCTGCCGATCGAAGACTACGGCCTGTACCGCCATCGCATGCTCGATCCCGCCGCCATGGGATGGAAATATTCGGTCGCGTGGATGAATGAGCATCGCGAGGCCATCGAGGCCCTGCGCACCCATATCCGCCACAACGGCCCGGTGCGCTCGGCAGATTTCGAACGCAAGGACGGCAAGAGTGGCGGCTGGTGGGGCTGGAAACCGGAAAAGCGCTCGCTCGAAGTCTTGTTTACCGCCGGTGAACTGATGATCGCCCGCCGCCAAAATTTCCAGCGGGTCTATGACCTGGCCGAGCGCGTGCTGCCGCGAGTGTTGCCCGATTGGGATGACAAGCAGTTGCCCGACCTTGCCGCGACGCAACGCAAGCTGCTGCTGAAAGCCGTGTATGCGCTCGGCCTTGCCAAGGCAAGCTGGATCAACGATTACTTCCGCAACGGCCGCGGACGCGGCGGCCCGCAACCGAATCCGGAATCGCTGGTCGAACAAGGAGCGTTGTTGCGCGCGCGTGTGGACGGTTGGACAACACCGGTGTATATCCACCCGCTGCACGCCGAACTGGCGCAAGCCGCCGCCGGCGAATTGCAAGCCAGTGTCACCACGCTATTGTCACCTTTCGATCCCTTGGTGTGGGACCGGCGCCGTGCATTGGAATTATTCGACTTCGATTACCGGCTCGAATGTTACACGCCCGCACACAAGCGCCGCTATGGCTACTTCGTGTTACCGATTTTACGGCGCGGCGCCCTGGTCGGCCGGCTCGACGCCAAGGCCCATCGCAGCGACGGGATCTTCGAAGTCAAAGCCTTGCACCTGGAACCCGGCGTGCGCGCCAGCGCCGCTTTGGCCGACGATGTCGCGCAAGCCTTGATGCGCTGCAGCGCGTGGCATGGGACGGAAAAAGTCGTTGTCACAAATTGTGACCCCGCACCGTTTCGACGCATGTTGTACGCAGCCTTGCGCTAAAGATGTCATCCAAGCTACGTTACAGATATAAACACGTGCGCCGATATTGAAAACAAGACTGTGAAGGCGCGTGTATTATGGGTATCGACCAGATGCAATTTTTCGAAATTGATCTACACTAAAATTACTGCGCGGCATTAAAAAATGCGCGTATGATTAAAACGCGGGACGCACACAAACCAATAACGAAGACAGACAAGGGATAGAGGCTAGGGGACAGGACGACCGGTTGCATTGACATCGCGTGTAATTTCAAAGGACATTCACATGAACATCTTTGATAACTACGCATCACGGTACGAACGGACCAGGGAGGAAGAGTACTCGCTGCAGGAATATCTGGACCTGTGCAAACGCGAGGCGCTCACTTATGCCGCCGCAGCCGAACGCATGCTGGCCGCAATCGGCGACCCGGAATTGATCGACACGCGCAACGATCCCCGCCAGTCGCGCATCTTTGCCAACAAAGTCATCAAGATCTACCCTGCCTTCCGTGAGTTCTACGGCATGGAAGAGGTGATCGAGCAAGTCGTGTCTTATTTCCGCCACGCCGCGCAAGGCCTGGAAGAACGCAAACAAATCCTCTATCTGTTGGGTCCGGTCGGCGGCGGCAAATCGTCGATTGCGGAAAAGCTCAAGTCCCTGATGGAAAAGGTGCCCTTCTATTGCATCAAGGGTTCGCCGGTCAACGAATCGCCACTAGGTCTGTTCAGCGAAGAAGAAGACGGCGCCATCCTGGAAGAAGACTTCGGCATTCCGCGCCGCTACCTGCGCGCCATCCCGAGTCCCTGGGCGGTCAAGCGCCTGCACGAATTCAACGGCGACATCAACCGCTTCCGCGTGGTCAAACGCTACCCCTCGGTGCTCAAGCAGATCGCCATCTCCAAGACCGAACCGGGCGATGAAAACAACCAGGACATCTCTTCGCTGGTCGGCAAGGTCGACATCCGCAAGCTCGAAGATTACGCGCAAGACGATCCGGACGCCTACAGTTATTCCGGCGGCCTGTGCCTGTCCAACCAGGGCTTGATGGAATTCGTGGAAATGTTCAAGGCGCCGATCAAGGTGCTGCACCCGCTGCTGACGGCGACCCAGGAAGGCAATTTCAAGGGCACCGAAGGCTTCGGCGCCATCCCCTTCGATGGCGTCGTGCTGGCGCACTCGAACGAGTCGGAGTGGAAAGCCTTCAAAAACAACCGCAACAACGAAGCCTTCCTCGACCGCATCTATATCGTCAAGGTGCCGTACTGCCTGCGCGTCACCGACGAAATCAAGATCTATGAAAAGCTGGTGCGCACCTCTTCGCTGTCGCAGGCGCCGTGCGCGCCGGGCACTTTGAAGATGATGGCGCAGTTCGCCATCCTGTCGCGCCTGAAGGAACCGGAGAATTCCAGCATCTACAGCAAGATGCTGGTCTACGACGGCGAGAATCTCAAGGATACCGATCCCAAGGCCAAGTCGCGCCAGGAATATACCGACTACGCCGGTGTCGACGAAGGCATGAACGGCTTGTCGACCCGCTTCGCCTTCAAGATCCTGTCGAAGGTGTTCAACTTCGACACCACCGAGATCGCCGCCAACCCGGTGCATTTGCTGTACGTGCTCGAGCAGCAGGTCGAGCGCGAACAGTTCGCGCCCGAAACCGAACAGAAGTATTTTTCCTATATCAAGGAATACCTGGCGCAGCGCTACGTCGAATTCATCGGCAAGGAAATCCAGACCGCCTACCTGGAAAGCTATTCCGAGTACGGGCAAAACATCTTCGACCGCTACGTGACCTTTGCCGACTTCTGGATCCAGGACCAGGAATTCCGCGATCCCGATACCGGCGAAAGCTTCGACCGCGAAGCGCTCAACAGCGAACTGGAAAAGATAGAAAAGCCGGCCGGCATCTCGAACCCCAAGGACTTCCGCAACGAGATCGTCAATTTCGTGCTGCGCGCACGCGCCCACAACGCCGGCAAGAACCCGGTGTGGACCAGCTATGAAAAGCTGCGCACGGTGATCGAAAAGAAAATGTTTTCGAATACCGAGGAATTGCTGCCGGTCATTTCATTCAACGCCAAGGCCAGCGCCGACGACGCCAACAAGCACCAGGAATTCGTCTCGCGCATGGTCGCCAAGGGGTACACGGCCAAGCAGGTCAGGCTGCTATGCGAGTGGTATCTGCGGGTGCGCAAGTCGTCGTAAATCGTCGCGGTCCGCCACAAAGGCGGACCATGCCGAGTGCGCAATACCCCGTGGCAAGGACAAGGAGTGGAATTTGGCTTACTTGATCGACAGGCGTGTGCAGGGCAAGAACAAATCCGCGATCAACCGCGAGCGCTTCCTGCGCCGTTATAAAGGGCAGGTCAAGGATGCGGTGACGCGCGCCATCAAGGGCCGTTCGATCACCGACGTCGAAAACGGCGAGAAGGTTTCTATTCCGGTCAAAGATATCGGCGAACCGAATTTTGGCCATGCCCACGGCGGCGTCTGGGAAACCGTCAGTCCCGGAAACAAGGAGTATCTGAAGGGCGACCGCATCAACCGCCCGCGCGGCGGCGGCGGGTCCGGACGCGGCCAGGCCGGCAATAGCGAGCAGATCACTGAAGACGATTTCATCTTCGAACTGTCGCGCGAAGAATTCCTCAACTATTTCTTCGAAGATCTCGAACTGCCCAACATGGTCAAGACGCAGCTGGCCTCGACCACGGAGTTCAAGAACCTGCGCGCCGGCTACAAGCTGTCGGGCACGCCGTCCAATATCCACGTGCTGCGTTCGTTGCGCGGTGCGCTCGGCAGGCGCATTGCCGTCGGCGGCCGCAGCCGCCGGCGCCTGCAGGAAGCCGAGCAGGAATTGCTGGCCTTGCTCGAGAAACACACCCCTGAAGATGCACCGCAAGTGATCAGCCTGCGCCGTGAACTCCATCATTTGCGCACGCGCCTGCTGGCGATACCGTTTCTCGACCCGATCGACCTGCGCTACAGCAACCGCATCAAGGTGCCCAAGCCTTCCAGCCAGGCCGTCATGTTTTGCATTATGGATGTATCGGGTTCGATGGATGAAGCCAAGAAGGATACGGCCAAGCGCTTTTTCATCCTGCTCTACCTGTTTCTCAAGCGCGCCTACGACCGCATCGATGTGGTGTTCATCCGCCACCACACGCAGGCGGCCGAAGTCGACGAAGACGAATTCTTCAATTCGCGCGAATCGGGTGGCACCGTGGTGTCTTCGGCATTGCATCTGCTGATCAAGATCATGCACGAGCGCTATGCCAGCAGCGACTGGAATGCCTACGTGGCCCAAGCCTCGGATGGCGACAACTGGGACAACGATTCCGTCACCTGCCGCGACCTGTTGAGCAGCGCCGTGATGCAGGCGGTGCAGTACTTCGCCTATGTCGAAATCACCGACGGCGAGCCGCAGAACCTGTGGCAGGAATACGCGCAAATTGCCGAGCAGTATTCGCATTTCGCCATGCAAAAGATCGAATCGCCGGCTGACATTTATCCGGTGTTCCGTGAGCTGTTCAAGAAGCAGCCCAAGTAGCGCCCTGCCAACAGGTGTCCTCAATGAGCGAGGCAGAAAAGAAACCCGTCAATCCCAACCGTCTGCCCGAGCAGTCGGAGTGGACCTTCGACCTCATCCAGCAGGCGCATACGGAAATCCGCCGCGTTGCCAGGAATTTCGACCTCGATACCTACCCTAACCAGCTCGAAATCATCACAGCCGAGCAAATGATGGATGCCTATACCTCGGTGGGCATGCCGGTGTCTTACAACCATTGGTCGTTCGGCAAGCACTTCCTGTCCACCGAAAAAAGCTACAGGCGCGGCCAGATGGGCCTGGCCTACGAGATCGTCATCAATTCCAATCCCTGCATTGCCTATCTGATGGAGGAAAACAGCCTGACCATGCAGGCGCTGGTGATCGCGCATGCGGCTTATGGCCACAATTCCTTCTTCAAGGGCAATTACCTGTTCAAGACCTGGACCGACGCCGAAGCCATCATCGACTACATGGTGTTCGCCAAGAATTACATCGCCGACTGTGAGCGCCGCCACGGTGTCGAGGCGGTCGAACTGCTGCTCGATTCCTGTCACGCCCTGCAAAACCACGGTGTCGACCGCTACAAGCGCCCGGCCAAGCTGTCATTGGAAAAGGAGCAGGCGCGCCAGCTCGAACGCGAAGCCTACCTGCAGACGCAGATCAACGACCTGTGGCGCACCGTGCCGCGCCGGGAACAGGTGGTGACCGAAGACGCGCCGCAACGCTTCCCACCCGAACCGCAGGAAAACCTGCTGTACTTCTTCGAAAAGTTCTCGCCGCTGCTGGAACCGTGGCAACGCGAAATCGTACGCATCATCCGCAAGATTTCGCAGTACTTCTATCCGCAGCGCCAAACCCAGGTCATGAACGAAGGCTGGGCCACGTTCTGGCATTACACCATCCTGAACCAGCTATACGACGAAGGCGTGGTCGGTGACGGCTTCATGATGGAATTCCTGCAAAGCCACACCAACGTGGTCTACCAGCCGCCCATCGACAGTCCGTATTACAGCGGCATCAACCCCTATGCGCTCGGCTTCAACATGATGCGCGACATCCGCCGCATCTGCGAAGAGCCGACCGACGAAGACCGGCAGTGGTTTCCCGACATCGCCGGCGCGCCCTGGCGGCCCACGCTCGAATTCGCCATGCGCAATTTCAAGGACGAAAGCTTTATCGCACAATACCTGTCACCGAAACTGATCCGCGACTTTCACTTCTTTGCCGTGCTCGATGACGACGAAGACGAAAAACTCAAGATTTCCGCAATCCACGACGAAAGCGGCTACAGCGATGTGCGCCATAAGCTGGCCGAGCAATACAACCTCGGCAACCGCGAACCCAACATCCAGGTGTGGTCGGTCAACACCCACGGCGACCGCGCGCTGACCTTGCGCCACACGCAATTCCAGCGCCGCCCGCTCAACCAGCAGACTGATGAAATGCTCAAGCATGTGGCGCGGCTGTGGGGTTTCGATGTGCGCCTGGAGACCGTGGCGCCGAATGGCACCATATTGAGCACGATAGAGCGCAAGTGGGAGAAGCGTAGCCGGTTATTTTAATAACCCGAACCACCAACGCTCGAATGTGGGTGACTCCCACAAATCGACATCATAATTTTCCCGTCGTCCTCGCGAACGCGGGGACCCATAGTGAGGCTGCATTAACGAACTCCCTATGGGCCCCCGCGTTCGCGAGGGCGACGAAATTTTGAGAGCGTTGGTATGAATAACCGTGCTTGAAACAATTGGCATCGTTGTAAAATAGCCCCCTTGCCCGATAAAAACAGGCCCTCCCATGCTGCGACTGACCGAAGTACAACTCCCGCTCGACCATCCCGAAGGCGCACTGCGCGAAGCCATTCTCAGCATACTCGGCATCGCCGGCGACGAGCTCGTCGATTTCACCATCTTCCGACGCGGCTACGACGCGCGCAAGAAATCCGCAATTGCCCTGGTCTATACGCTGGACGTCACGCTCAAGAACGAAGGGCCGGTACTGGCGCGCTTAAAAGGCAATCCGCGCATTGCGCCGACCCCGGACACGGACTACCACTTCGTCGGCCACGCGCCGCAAGGCTGGCACGACAAGCACCCGCGCCCAGTCGTGATCGGCTTCGGCCCTTGCGGCATCTTCGCCGCGCTGATCCTGGCGCAGATGGGTTTCCGTCCCATCATTCTCGAGCGTGGCAAAGTGGTGCGCGAACGCACCAAGGACACCTGGGGTTTGTGGCGCAAGCGCGTGCTGCATCCGGAATCGAACGTGCAGTTCGGCGAGGGTGGGGCCGGCACTTTTTCCGACGGTAAGCTGTACAGCCAGATCAAGGACCCGAAACACTACGGCCGCAAGGTCTTGACCGAGTTCGTTAAGGCCGACGCGCCGCCGGAAATCCTGTACGTGAGCAAGCCGCATATCGGCACTTTCCGCCTAGTCAAGATGGTGGAATTGATGCGCGAGACCATTACCCAGCTGGGCGGCGAATTCCGCTTCGAATCGCGGGTCGAAGACTTCGAAATCGACAATGGCCGCATGCGCGCCGTCGTGCTCGAAGGCGGCGAACGCATCGCCGCCGACCACGTGGTGCTGGCAGTCGGCCACAGCGCACGCGACACGTTCCAGAAATTGCATGAGCGCGGCGTCTACCTGGAAGCCAAGCCGTTCTCGGTCGGCTTCCGCATCGAACATCCGCAGTCAATCATCGACCGCGCTCGCTTCGGTCCCAACGCCGGCAACCCCATCCTCGGCGCCGCCGACTACAAGTTGGTGCACCATGCCAGCAACGGCCGCTCGGTTTACAGCTTCTGCATGTGCCCGGGCGGCACCGTGGTGGCGGCTACTTCGGAACCGAACCGCGTAGTCACCAACGGCATGAGCCAATATTCGCGCAACGAACGCAACGCCAACGCCGGCATGGTGGTCGGCATCACGCCGGCCGATTACCCGGGTGACGGCCCGCTGGCCGGCATAGACTTTCAGCGCGAACTCGAGTCGCGCGCCTTCACGCTCGGCGGTGGCAACTATAATGCGCCGGGCCAGCTGGTCGGCGACTTCCTGGCCGGCAAACCATCCACTGAGTTTGGAAGCGTACAACCTTCGTACAAGCCGGGCGTGCAGCTGGTCGATCTGGCGCTGGCCTTGCCCGAATACGCGATCACCGCCATGCGCGAAGCGCTGCCGCACTTCGACCGCCAGATCAAGGGCTACGCCATGCGCGACGCCGTACTGACCGGCGTAGAAACACGCACCTCGTCGCCTGTACGAATCAAGCGCAACAACGACGACTTGCAAAGCCTGAACACGCGCGGCCTGTTCCCTGCCGGCGAAGGCGCCGGCTATGCCGGCGGCATCTTGTCGGCGGCGGTGGATGGCATACGCGTTGCGGAAGCAGCGGCGTTGTCGATGTTGGGCTGCTAACGTCGGCCAAATTGCGGGCACTGAAAAAAGCTACGCACTTGCTCTTTCCCCGTCATTCCCGTGTAGACGGGAATCCATAGTGAGGGTGGACGAGAGACCGATTCATAGAGTCTCGGATTCGCAAAAACGAGACAGTAGTGGCATCATCTATTTTCCAAAAGCTCTATAGAGAAACGGAATTCGTCATGTCCAACCGCAGCATCAACCTCGACGATCACCTCTATCAATACCTGCTGAACGTCTCATTGCGCGAGCACCCGGTACTGGCCGAACTGCGCGCCGCCACCACCAGCCACCCGCGCGCCCAGATGCAAATCTCGCCCGAGCAGGGCCAGTTCATGGCGCTGCTGATCAAATTGCTCGGCGCCCGCAAGACCCTGGAAATCGGCGTGTTCACCGGCTACAGCAGCCTGACCGTGGCGCTGGCTTTGCCTGAAGGCGGCAAAGTCGTTGCCTGCGACATCAGCACCGAATTCACCGACCTCGGCAAGCCCTACTGGAACAAGGCCGGAGTGGCAAACAAGATAGACCTGCGCATCGGCCCCGCCACCGACACGCTCGATGCCCTGCTGGCCCAGGGCGAAGCCGGCACTTTCGATTTCGCTTTCATCGACGCCGACAAGAGTAATTACGACGCTTACTACGAGCGCTGCCTGAAGCTGCTGCGGCCGGGCGGCTTGATCGCGATCGACAACGTGCTATGGAGCGGGCAGGTGGCGCGCCCAGCAGCCGCTGGCGATGCTGATACCGCCGCGCTGCAAGCCTTGAATACAAAGTTGCACCATGATGAGCGCGTCGATCTGTCCATGCTGCCGGTGGGCGACGGCTTGACGCTGGCGCGCAAGCGATAAGACCTTATGTCAGGTCTTGCTCGGCAGGCGCGCTTCGAAACCCCTGATTCTTTCTTCTTGCACCGCCAGCAGCCTGGCAACCAAATCGGGCCCGGCCCGTTCCGGCGAGCCGCAATCGAAGGGCGGTTGCGGATCGTACTCGAAGGCTAATTGCAAGGTCTTCGCCGTCTCCTCACCGGCCAGCTCTGCCGCCAATACCAGTCCGAAGTCAATACCGGCCGTCACGCCGCCGCCCGAGATGCGGTTACGGTCGCGCACCACGCGCGCGACAACCGGTTCCGCGCCGTAGTAGGGTAGGTACTTGCGCCATAACCAGTGGCAAGCAGACTGGTAGCCCTTGAGCAATCCGGCTGCGCCCAAGATCAGAGAGCCGTTGCATACCGAAGTCACATAGCGCGCGTTTTCCCCCTGGCTACGCAGGAAGGTCAAAGTCTCGTCATCAACCACCTGGTCGGTCACACCGAAGCCGCCCGGGACGCACAACACATCGAGCTGCGGGCAGTCGGCAAAGGTCGTGGTCGGATTGATGGTAAAACCGACGTCGGTCGCCACCGGTTGCAGATCTTTCCAGACCAGATGTATTTTCGCTTGCGGGACGCGGCTCAATATCTGGGCCGGCCCCGTCAGGTCGAGCTGGGTAACCTTGGGAAATAGCAGAAAACCGATGTGTATCGTTTCACTCATGCTGGAACTCCAATTGGATGTTCCAGCTATTTTAGTGAAATACCGGCATAACGCTGAAAAGAATGAAACGCCGGATCGATCAATCCGGCGCTGCTGCAACAATCACCGGTCTTACATGCTGCGCCGATACTGTCCACCGACGGCAAACAGCGCATCGGTAATCTGCCCCAGCGAACACACGCGCACCGCATCCATCAGTTTCGCGAACACATTGTCGTTGGCGATCACGGCTTGCTGCAGGGCGGCCAGCATGGCCGGCGCTTCGGCCGCGTGGCGCGTGTGGAAATCCGCCAGGCGGGTCAGTTGCGATTCCTTTTCCTCGTCGGTCGAACGGGCCAGCTCGATGTGCGGCGCGGTGCCGATCGCATGCGGATTGCGGAAAGTGTTGACGCCGATGATGGGCAGCGAGCCGTCGTGCTTCTTGTGCTCGTACAGCATCGACTCTTCCTGGATCTTGCCGCGCTGGTAGCCGGTTTCCATCGCGCCGAGCACGCCGCCGCGTTCGGCAATGCGTTCGAACTCCTGCAGCACGGCTTCTTCCACCAGGTCGGTCAACTGTTCGATGATGAAGCTGCCCTGGTTCGGATTCTCGTTCTTGGCCAGCCCCCATTCGCGGTTGATGATGAGCTGGATCGCCAGCGCGCGGCGCACCGATTCGTCGGTCGGCGTGGTGATGGCTTCGTCGTAGGCGTTGGTGTGCAGCGAATTGCAGTTGTCGTAGATCGCGATCAGTGCTTGCAGCGTGGTGCGGATATCGTTGAAATCGATCTCTTGCGCATGCAGCGAGCGGCCCGAGGTCTGCACATGGTACTTGAGCTTTTGCGCGCGCTCGCCGGCGCCGTATTTCTCGCGCATCGCCACCGCCCAGATGCGGCGCGCCACGCGGCCTAGCACCGTGTACTCGGGGTCCATGCCGTTGGAAAAGAAGAACGACAGGTTGGGGCCGAAGTCGTCGATGTGCATGCCGCGCGCCAGGTAGGCTTCGACGAAGGTGAAGCCGTTCGAGAGCGTGAACGCCAATTGTGAAATCGGGTTGGCGCCGGCTTCGGCGATGTGGTAGCCCGAGATCGACACCGAGTAGAAATTGCGCACCTGGTGGTGCACGAAATATTCCTGGATGTCGCCCATCACCTTGAGCGAAAACTCGGTCGAGAAGATGCAGGTGTTCTGACCCTGATCTTCCTTGAGGATGTCGGCCTGCACCGTGCCGCGCACGTTTTGCAGCACCCAGGCCTTGATCTTGGCGGCTTCGTCGTCGCTCGGCTCGCGCTTGTTGTCGGCGCGGAACTTCGCCAGTTGCTGATCGACGGCGGTGTTCATGAACATCGCCAGGATGGTCGGCGCCGGGCCGTTGATGGTCATCGACACCGAGGTGGCCGGGTCGCACAGGTCGAAGCCATCGTACAAGACCTTCATGTCGTCGAGCGTGGCGATCGAGACGCCGGAGTTGCCGACCTTGCCGTAGATGTCTGGGCGCAAAGCCGGATCGGCGCCGTACAGCGTGACCGAGTCGAACGCGGTCGACAGGCGCTTGGCTTCCATGCCTTCCGACACCAGCTTGAACCGGCGGTTGGTGCGGAAGCAGTCGCCTTCACCGGCGAACATGCGGGTCGGGTCTTCGCCTTCGCGCTTGAAGGCGAACACGCCGGCCGTGTAGGGGAAGGAGCCCGGCACGTTTTCCAGCATCAGCCAGCGCAGGATTTCGCCGTGGTCTTCATAGCGCGGCAGCGCCACCTTGTGAATCTTGGTGCCCGACAGCGTGGTCGACACCAGCTGGGTACGGATTTCCTTGTCGCGGATTTTCACCACGTATTCGTCACCGGCATAGGCGTTCTGCAGATCCGGCCATTGCGCCAGCAATTTCTTGGCGCCGGCGTCGAGCTTGGTTTCGCGCTCGGCGATGACGTCGTCAAAGTCAGCCAATCCGACGTTCTTGCCCGCCTTGCCCAGCATGCGCTTGGCTTCCTGCAACTGCTGACGTTCGCGCGCCAGCGTCACTTGCTTGCGCACCTGCTTGTGGTAGCCGCGCACGGTGTCGGCGATCTCGGCCAGGTAGCGGCTGCGCGCCGGCGGCACAATGGTGTTCTTGCCGGTCGAGGCCTTCACGTAGGCCGGAGCAAGCACCCCTGCCTTGAGCGGCAAACCGAGCGCCTTCAGCTTCGGCAGCAAACCTTGATAAAGCGCAGTGACGCCGTCGTCATTGAAGCGCGATGCTTGCGTGCCATACACCGGCATGTCTTCCGGCTTCTGGCTGAACAGCTCGCGGTTGCGCTGGTATTGCTTGGCGACGTCGCGCAGTGCATCCTGTGCGCCCTTGCGGTCGAACTTGTTGATGGCGACGAAGTCGGCGAAATCGAGCATGTCGATTTTCTCGAGCTGCGAGGCGGCGCCGAATTCGGGCGTCATCACGTACATGCTCACATCGACGTGCGGCACGATCGCGGCATCGCCCTGGCCTATGCCCGAGGTTTCGACCAGGATCAGGTCGAAGCCGGCCACCTTGCAGGCGGCGATCACGTCGGGCAGGGCTTGCGAAATTTCCGAACCCGCTTCGCGCGTCGCCAGCGAACGCATGAAGACCCGGGATTGCCCGTTCCACGGACCGATCGCATTCATGCGGATGCGGTCGCCGAGCAGGGCGCCGCCCGACTTGCGGCGCGAAGGGTCGATCGAAATCAGCGCAATATCGAGCGCATCACCCTGGTCGAGGCGGATGCGGCGGATCAATTCGTCGGTCAGCGAAGACTTGCCGGCGCCGCCAGTACCGGTGATACCCAGGGCTGGCACCTTGCTCTTGGCGGCTGCTTCGGCCAGCTTGGCCTTGAGCGCGGGGTCGGCCTTGCCGCTTTCCAGCGCTGTGATCAATTGCGCCAGCGCGCGCTGGCGCATACCTTGTTCGCCCTTGGTCAAGGCATCGAGCTTGCCGGGCGCATATTGCGACAGGTCGCTGTCGCAAGCCTGGATCATGGACAGGATCATGCCAACCAAGCCCATGCGCTGGCCGTCTTCCGGGCTGAAGATGCGCGCCACGCCATAGGCGTGCAAGTCGGCGATCTCGGCCGGCACAATCACGCCGCCGCCGCCGCCGAACACCTTGATGTGGCTGCCGCCGCGCTGCTTGAGCAGGTCGATCATGTACTTGAAGTATTCGACGTGGCCGCCCTGGTAGCTCGAGATGGCGATGCCTTGCACGTCTTCCTGCAAGGCGGCGGTAACGATATCGTCGACCGAGCGGTTATGGCCGAGATGGATCACCTCGGCGCCATTGGCCATCAGGATGCGGCGCATGATGTTGATCGAAGCGTCGTGGCCGTCGAACAGCGAGGCCGCCGTGACAAAACGCACCTTGTTGGCCGGCTTGTATTCGGTGAGTTTCTGGGCGATGGAAAGATCGGTCATGGCTTCCTCAAATCGTGGGTGCTGTGCAAAACGAGGTAAAAATTCTAGCGCTGTATTACGTTTACGTAAACGTCAATTAAGGCCAAATTGAACTTGTCAAAATTGCATGTTGAGGCGGTAAATTTTCACTTTTTAGCCGATACTCCCCTCGCCCGCTTGCGGGAGAGGGGTAGGGGAGAGGGTGCTTGCAAGGCAGACGTCCTTGACGACTACCCTCTCCCCCCAACCCCTCTCCCGCTTCGTGGGCGAGGGGAGACAGTAAACGCCGCTAGCGTCGGCAACCTCAAGCCGCATGCGCATGAGCAACACCCGGATAGGCCGCCAACAGGCGCGCTTTCTCCTGATGGTACTCCTGCACCGCCTTTTCCTTGACGTGACCAAAGCCGCGCACTTTTTCCGGCAAGGCCGCGATTTCGGCCGCGGCGGCCAAGTTGTCGGCCTGCAAACCGGCCAGCAAGGTCTGCACGGTATCGTAGTACTCGCCTATCATCTGCCGTTCGCTCTTGCGCTCGGCGGTGTAGCCGAACAAATCGAGTTTGCTGCCGCGCAGGAATTTCAGCTTGGCCAGCATGCGGAAGGCGTGCCATACCCAGGAGCCGTATTGCGCCTTGACCAGGTGGCCGTGCTCGTTCTTTTTCGCGAACAATGGCGGCGCCAGGTTAAACTTGACGCTGAACTCGCCCTCGAACTGGTTCTTCAGCTTTTCGACGAACTGGCCATCGGTGTACAGGCGCGCGACTTCGTATTCGTCCTTGTACGCCATCAGCTTGAAATAGCTCTTGGCCACCGCGGTCGACAGGCGCGTATCCTTGCGGCCCGAAGCGTCGTTCAATTTGGCTTCCGCAGCGCGCACTTGCATCACCAGTTGTTCGTAACGCTCGGCATAAGCGATATCCTGGTAGGCGGCCAGGAATTCCTTGCGGCGCTTGACCACGCTGTCGAAGCTCTGCGGCATTTGCAGCACCACCGGCTTGGGCGGCAGCGCAATGCGTTCGACGCGCGCCAGATCGGCAGCGGCACGACGCCCCCACAGGAAACTCTTCTTGTTGGATTCGATCGCCACGCCATTCATTTCTATGGCGCGCAACAATGCCGCTTCCGATACCGGAATCGCGCCTTTTTGCCAGGCGAAGCCCAGCATGAACAAATTGGTCGCAATCGAATCGCCCATCAAGGCCGTCGCCAGCTTGGTGGCGTTGATGAAGTCGGAACGGTTGTCGACCGATTCGTTGATCAGCGCCTGCACCTGCTCGAAAGGGAAATCCCAGTCCGGGTTTTGCGCGAACGGTCCGGTCGGTTGCTGATGGGTGTTGACCACGGCGCGCGTGCGGCCAGGGCGCATCTTGGAGATCGCGTCTTGCGAACCGGCGGTCAGCATGTCGCAGCCGAGGATCAGGTCGGCTTCGCCGGTGGCGATGCGCTGGGCGCGGATGCGCTTGACGTTGTTGGCGACGCGGATATGCGAAGTCACCGAGCCGTTCTTTTGCGACATGCCGGTCATGTCCAGCACCGACACCCCCTTGCCTTCAAGATGGGCAGCCATGCCGATCAGGGCGCCGACCGTGATCACGCCGGTGCCGCCTATGCCGTTGAGCAGGATGTTGTAAGGCGCATCGCAGGCCGGCAATTGCGGCTCCGGCAGGGTACCAAAGTCATCTTGCTTGGCCGTGTCTGCCTTCGATTTCTTCAGCTTGCCGCCTTCGACCGTGACAAAGCTCGGACAAAAGCCTTTCACGCACGAGTAATCCTTGTTGCACGAAGACTGGTCGATCACACGCTTGCGGCCGAACTCGGTCTCGAGCGGCAGGATGGAAGTGCAGTTCGATTGCATGCCGCAATCGCCGCAGCCCTCACACACGGCTTCATTGATGAACATGCGCTTGGCCGGATCGGGGTAAGCATTCTTCTTGCGGCGGCGGCGCTTTTCTGCGGCGCAGGTCTGGTCGTAGATCAGGATGGACACGCCCTCGATCTCGCGCAGTTCGCGCTGCACGGCATCGAGTTCCTTGCGGTCGTGCAGGCTGACAATGTTCGGCAGGCCTGTGCGCTGCACGTAGCGGCCGAGGTCTTCGGTCACCAGTGCGATGCGCAGCACACCTTCGGCCGCCATCTGCTGCGCGATCATGGGCACCGAGGTGATGCCGTCGACCGGCTGCCCGCCGGTCATGGCCACCGCGTCGTTGAACAGGATCTTGTAGGTCATATTGACCTTGGCCGCGACCGCGGCACGGATCGCCAGATAACCCGAGTGGAAGTAAGTGCCATCGCCAAGGTTGGCGAACACATGCGGCACTTTCGAGAACGGCGCCTGGCCGATCCAGGGCGCGCCTTCGCCGCCCATATGGGTGGTGGTCTTGTTGTATTCGGGGTAGATGGCGGTGGCCATCACGTGGCAGCCGATACCGGCCAGCGCGAAGCTGCCTTCCGGCACCTTGGTCGAGGTATTGTGCGGGCAACCCGAGCAATAGTAGGCCGGGCGCGGCGGCGTATTGACCGCCTTTTTCAGCACCGCGTCCTTGGCTTCGAGGAAGCTCAGGCGCGCCTTGATCAAGTCGCTGACGTGAAAGCGCGCGATGCGTGAAGCGATCACCCGGGCGATCTGCGCGACCGAGAAGTCGGCCTTGGAAGTAAGCAGCCACTCGCCGCGCGGCGCAACCCATTCGCCTTTTTCGTCGAACTTTCCGATCACGCGCGGGCGCACGTCGTCGCGCCAGTTGTAGAGCTGTTCCTTCAATTGGTATTCGACGATCTGGCGCTTTTCTTCGACCACCAGGATTTCGTCGAGGCCTTGCGCGAACTCGCGCACGCCGTCCGGCTCCAGCGGCCAGGGCATGGCCACCTTGTACACGCGGATGCCGATCTCGGACGCCATTTTCTCGTCTATGCCCAGCTCTTCCAACGCGTCGAGCACGTCGAGATAGGATTTGCCCGAGGCAATGATGCCGAGCTTGGCATGGTGGCTGTCGATGGTGACGTGGTTGAGCTTGTTGGCGCGCGCATAGGCCAGGGCAGCATAAATCTTGTAATCCTGCATTAAGGCTTCCTGCTTGCGCGCCTGGATGCCCAGGTATTCGTTGGACAGGCGGGCATTGAGGCCGCCTTCCGGCATGACGAAGTCGGTCGGCAGCGTGATTTGCAGGCGGAACGGATCGGCATCGACCGATGCGCTCGATTCGACCGTGTCGGCCAGGGCCTTGAAGGCCACCGCGCACCCCGAGAAGCGCGACATGGCCCAGGCATGCAGGCCGAGGTCGAGATATTCCTGCACGTTGCACGGATACAGAACCGGGATCATCGAGGCGGAAAACATGTGATCCGACTGGTGCGGCAGCGTCGACGAATAAGCGCCGTGGTCGTCGCCGGCCACCAGCAGCACGCCGCCATGCTTGGCGGTGCCGGCATGGTTCATGTGCTTGAAGACGTCGCCGCAGCGGTCCACGCCCGGCCCCTTGCCGTACCACATGGCGAACACGCCGTCGTAGCTGGAAGGGCCGATCAAATCGACTTGTTGCGAGCCCCAGACCGCCGTTGCCGCCAGATCTTCGTTGACGCCGGGTACGAACTTGACGTGCTGGGCTGCGAGCAGCTTTTCCGCTTTCCACAAGGCCTCGTCGAGACCGCCCAAGGGCGAGCCGCGGTAGCCGGAAATGAAACCGGCGGTATTGAGCCCGGCGGCGAGATCACGCTGGCGCTGGATCATGGGCAGGCGCACCAGGGCCTGGATGCCTGAGAGATAGATAGAACCGGTATTCGACGTGTACTTGTCGTCGAGATTGACGGGGGCTAGTGGGGAAGAAGCGCTGGCGATGCTGCGCACGGCATCGGACAGTCCGGCGGACGCCGCGGACGGTGGGAAGGACATGTTTTCTCCAAAATGATATTTCAGATTGCCGCCGCATACGAAGCGCCCGGGTAGGGCGCGGCTGTATCAGCGCGCGCGATTGAGGGTCTCAATCTCTTTATAGCAGAATCCAGCTAGTGAATCACTTCACTTCAGATTCCGCCAAGCGACGCATTGTAGCGGTATCGCGCCGGGCAGGGAAGCGAAGAATCCGGGCCAGGACGTATACTCTTACCCCGACCTCTTTCCCTCGTTCAATTCTTGTGTTTTTGTTATGCGCTCCTTGCCAAAATTATCATTACTAGCCCTGTTGACCACCTATCTGGTATGGGGCTCCACCTATCTGGGCATACGCATCGCGCTCGAATCGTTCCCTCCCTTCCTGCTGATGGGTACACGCTTCTGCGCCGCCGGGTCCATCCTGTATATCTGGCTGAAACTGCGCGGCGCTCCGAATCCGAACTGGCGCGAATGGCGCGACGCCGCCATCGTCGGCGCCTTGCTGCTCGGTAGCGGCATGGGTTTGACGGCAGTCGGCGAGCAGACTGTGTCGTCGGGCCTGACCTCGGTCTTCATCGCCAGCGCCCCCTTGAGCATGGCCTTGTTTGCCGGCATGTTCGGCGAATGGCCGAGCGCGCGTGAATGGATGGGCATCCTGGTCGGCTTCGGTGGCGTCGCCCTGCTAGCCGGCGGCAACGACTTTTCCGCGCACGCAGGCGGCGTGCTGGCCGTGATGGGTGCGGTAGCAAGTTGGACCTTCGGCTCGGTGCTGGCCAAAAAGAAATTGGCGCTGGCGCCCGGCGCCATGGGCTTTGCCAGCGAAATGCTGATGGGCGGCATCGTGTTGATGGGCGTCGCCTGGCTGCGCGGCGAAACCCTGATCACGCCGGTCACGCTGCCGGCGTTTTCGGCCTGGGCCTACCTGGTGGTGGCCGGCTCGCTGGCCGCGTTTTCCGCGTATATGTATCTATTGTCGAACGTTTCAAATGCGCTGGCTTCCAGCTATGCCTACGTCAATCCCGTGATCGCCGTGGCGCTCGGCGCGGCCTTTGCCGGCGAGGCAATAGGCTTGCGCGAACTGCTGGCCATGGTCATCATACTGGGCAGCGTCATCATGATCACCACCACGAAAAAACCTGCCGCGGCCGGTACCGAACCGATGGCCGAAGTCAGTTGAGAACTGTTTTGCACTAGATGGAGACCACTATGAAGAAGGCTCTGGGCGTCGCACTGCTGTTGCTGACATCAAGCACCTTTGCGCAACAGTCCGATGAGGTATTCCAAGGTCTGGGTGGCAAGGACGGCATCCACAAACTGGTCACGGATTTCCTGCCCATCATAACCAGCGATGAGCGCATCAAGCACCAGTTCGACGACGCCGACATGAAGCATTTGGCGAAAATGCTGGCCGAGCAATTCTGCGCCGTCAGCGGCGGCCCCTGCAAATACACGGGCAAGGATATGCGCACCATCCATGCCGACCTCGGCATCACCAATGCCCAATTCAATGCCCTGGCTGAAGATTTGCAGAGTGCCATGGACAAGCAAGGCATCGCGCCCGCCATCCAAAACAAATTGGTGGCCAGGCTGGCGCCCATGCAGCACGAGATTGTAACGAAATAGCCCTTGAGCTCCGCTCGCTCACCCCTCGCCCGCAAGCGGGAGAGGGGCAGGGGGAGAGGGCTCTCCGACCCATCTCTACCACACACCAGCCTTATGAATATCGAAATCCGCCAGGTCGATTACAACAATCCCAAAGACGCCGAAGCCTTAATCGCCATGCTCGACGCGTATGCGCGCGATCCCATGGGCGGCGCCGAGCCTTTAAGCGAGTACACGCGCAGACATCTGGCGTCGTCGCTCGCGCAACGCGCCGACGCCTTTAGCGTACTGGCCTTCGCCGACGGCGAACCGGCCGGCATGGTCAATTGCTTCGAAGGCTTTTCCACTTTCAAGTGCAAGCCGCTGGTCAACATCCACGACTTCGCCGTCGCGCCAGCCTATCGCGGAAAAGGCATCGCGCAAAAAATGATGGTCTATGTCGAAGAGCTGGCACGTCAGCGTGGTTGCTGCAAGGTGACACTGGAGGTACTGGAGGGAAATCGCGCCGCGCAGCAGTTATACGCAAAGCTCGGCTATACCGGCTACCAGCTAGTCCAGGAAATGGGCGATGCCTTGTTCTGGCAAAAACTTCTTTAATGCTTCAAGGCTTGGCCGTATTGGAATGTGGGCGCAACATTTCCACGTGCGGAATGCCATCCTCGTCATAAGGCTCTGAGGTGCAGGCAAAGCCGAAGCTGCGGTAAAACCTCTCCAGATAGAGTTGCGCCGAGATGCGGATATCCAATCCCGGAAACTGTTTTTCGGCACGCGCAATGCCTTGCGCCACCAGTTCGCGGCCGACACCGGTGCTACGCATGGCTGGAGCGCTCAGCACACGTCCAAGCGATACTTCCGCATATTTCACACCGGGGAAAACCACGCGCAGGTAGGCAGCCAGCGCCTTGTTGCTGCCTTCACCCCGCCAGCCAAGCAAGTGAAACGCCTTGAGATCGACCCCGTCGATATCGGGATAGACGCAGTTCTGCTCGATGATGAATACTTCCTGCCGGCGCGCGACGATGGCGTACCAGTCTTCCTTGCTCAAGTCTTCGAAGGAAGACCACTGCCATTCTGTTTTCATGAAATTCACCAGGATTTGTTGGAAGTCGTTGCGGATGCTGTGGCTAGACGCCGCGACGCCGACCGTACGTATGGTACGGCAAGGCCGGCTGGCCGTCCCGCGCAACGCCTCCACGGCGCCCGCAACGGCTTCTAACCAGCCCAGGTGCGCTGCAGGCCGGTGTCGGCATGAATCCATCCGCCCTGCTTGGTCTGCCGATAGTAAAAGCCGACCCCGCCCTGGCGGAAGCTGCGGATCAGTTCACCGAGTACTTGCGAGTCGAGGTTGGCGATGCGGATGTCGGCCGCCTTGCCGTCCATATGCAAAGACTTGCGCGCGGCCGGCACGCCTTGTTCGATCAGGTGCTGGTTGCTTTCCGGCGTGCGATAGCCCGACAGGATTTCCAGCGGCGCCGTCATGCCGAAGCGCGCGACGAAGGCCTGGGTCGCCCACAGCAATTCAAGCAAGTGCGGATCCATTTGCTTGACGACACCGCCTCCCTGCACATCGCGCAGCAGGTGACAGAGTTGCTGGTAGGCGCCGTCCCGGACTTCGCCGTCTTTCCAGTACAGCAGTTCGGCTTTCTCCCCCGTGGCCGAACGATAGACCGAGATGGTGCGCGGCTTGACCCAGAAATCGATGTCCAGCGTGGCAGCATCGAAGATATCGGGCGGCGGAGCAGCCACTCCGCCGGCTGCCGGTTTGGCATGTTGCGGCGCCAGCGAAACTTCGCTTTTCAGCGCCAGATTTTTTTCCTGGGTCGGTGCGGCAGAAGGTGGGGAGCTGGGGGAGCTGGCGCAGCCGGCGAACAGGCCACCCGCGCCCAAAGCCAGGGATTGCTGTAAAAATCTTCTGCGGTCAGCCATCAATATTCGTCGTTCTCACTATCGATTCATCTTAGAACATGAATTCGATTGTGGGCAAGAGTTGAATCACCATTTACGGCGGAGTACAAAAACAATGCGTCACCGTGGTAAATGGCTTGCCTTCATCAGCCGCTTCAGTCAACCAGCTGAAATCGTCGGCAATGCCATGCAAGGCCGAACCCGGCAAGCCAGCCAAACCGGTTTGCCAAGCGCCCGAATTCATGTCGACCAGGCGGGCCAAGGCCTGCAAGTCCGCTGCATCGAACAATCTGGCCACACGCTCGAAACCGGTCGGCTCACGCTCGAGATAGATCACGCGATAATTGTCGCCCAGTCCGGCGCGCTTGGCGGCGGACTGCAGCGCATCCTGATAACCGCCTATGGTATCGACCAGGCCGCGTTCCTTGGCTTGGCGACCGCTCCATACCCGTCCTTGGGCGACGGCTTCAATCTGATCGGCACTGAGCTTGCGCGCATGCGCGGCCTTGCTGGTGAAATCGCCGTATATGCGCTCGACCCCGGCTTGCACCAGATCGCGCATGCGCGGATCGAGCGGGCGGGTCGGATCATAGCTGCCGCGCAGCCAGGTGGTGGTCACGCCTGCTGAATGCACGCCGAGCTTGTCCATGGCCTTGTCAGCTGTCGGCAAGATGGCGAACACGCCTATCGAACCGGTGACGCTGGCCGGGTCGGCAATCACTTCGTCTGCCGCCATTGAAATCCAGTAACCGCCGGAGGCGGCCACGTCGCCCATCGATACCACGACCGGCTTGCCGGCGGCACGCGTCAATTCCAGCTCGCGTCTGATCAATTCGGAGCCGAAGGAGCTGCCACCCGGGGAGTTAATACGCAGCACTATCGTCTTGATACGATCGTCTTCGCGTGCATTGCGAATCAGGTTGGCCGTCGACAGGCCGCCGATGGAACCAGCCGGCGCCATGCCGTCGCTGATACTGCCCGCGGCGATCACGACACCGATAGCATCGCCTGCGAAGCGCGGCCGCTGGCGCGCCTGGTATTCTTCAAATCCGATCTGACGAAAGGTTTTGGCCTTTTCGTCCTTGGCGCCGATGGCGAGCATCAATTGCCGCATTTCATCGCGCGTCTTCAAGCCATCCACCCATTTTTCCGACAAGGCGATCTTGGCCGGGTCGCCATGGGCTTCCTTCATCAACTGCGGCAGGTCGTTGATGGTGCGCATGATACTGCCCGCTTCCAGGTGACGCGCTTTTTCCACCGTACCGGTGTAATAGGCCCACATATCGTTGTACAGTGCACTTTCAGCTTCGACCGCTTCGGCCGACGGCGCATTTTCTGTAAACGGTTCAGCGAAATTCTTGTAGGCGCCGACCTTCATCACATTAACCGTGACACCGAGCTTATCGAGCGCATCATGGTAATAGTTTCGATAACCGCCAAAGCCCTCGAGCGCGACCATACCCATGGGATGAAGATAGATTTTATCGGCATGAATTGCCAGGAAATATTGGCGCTGGTTATAGCTGGAGCCCCAGGCCACGACTTTTTTCCCGCTTGCCTTGAAACGGTCCAGCGCTGCACCGACATCACGCAGCATGGGCAAGCCTGCACCCTGGAATTCATCGAGCACCAATACCACGCTGCCTATCTTCGGATCCTTGGCGGCTGCGTCGAGGACTTGCAAGACGTCGCGCAACTGGACGTCATCCTTGACGCTGGCGCCCAGTTGCCCCAGCATGGTACGGCGGACACTGCCCGGATATTGTTCGACCAGATTGCCTTTCAAATCGAGCAGCAGGGCGGTCTTGTCGTTCAATCGCCTCGGCCCGCCGGCAATGAATACCGTAAGCAGCAAAACAAGGAACAACAGGAATACGAGATTGAAAAATGCGCGGCGTGTGGCGTCGAGCGCGCGCCAGAATACGCCAAAGCAGCGGCCTATGAAGCCGAGTATGGATGAAGCCATCGATGCTCCGCACAGTTATTGTTTGATCAGCCTATCATGCAGCTTGCTTGCCGGTCTTGCGCAATACCCCGCGGCTGACGCTTTCGCCATCGCCCGCGCGCAATGTCCAGAATGACAGGGAAGACAGACAAGTCAGTCCGCCCATGGTCAGGAACGCGTGGTGCAGCGCATGCGTAACCGCCGCATGATCGCTTTGCGGCAAGTCTCCGAGATACCAAGCCGTCACCAAGGTACCACAAGCGAGGCCGAAACTCATTGACAATTGTTGCAAGGAACTGGCTATCGTGCTGGCCATGCTCGAATCGGTACTCTCGATATCGGCGAAAGCCATCGAATTCATGCTGGAAAATTGCAGGGAATTGAAGAACCCCAGCGTCAAACTCAGCAAGACGATCAATGGTATCGATGTACCCGGCTCGACCAGGGAAAACAGGCTCATGGTGAGGCCTATCATGACCGTATTGATCACCAGGACTTGCTTATAGCCGTAACGCGCCAGCAAACGAGAGGAAAGAAATTTCATGCCCATGGCTGCGATTGCAGAAGGCATCATCATCAAGCCGGATTGCCAGGCAGGCAGACCGAGCCCCAGTTGGTACAACAGGGGCAGGAGGAAAGGCAGGCCGCCTATGCCGAGTCGCGTCACGACACCGCCCACCACCGAAACCCGGAAGGTGCGGACCCGGAACAAGCCCAGCTGCAGCAAAGGAAAACGGTGCTGGTTCGCATGCCAGCCATAGCCGAGCAGCAGGGCGCCGGACAACAGGAACAGAATGGCGGCCGAGGTCGCATCGATATGGTGTTCACCGAATATTTCAAGCAGCCAGGACAACAAAGCCATGCCGCTGCCGAACAAAATCATGCCAATCATGTCGAGCGGATGCTGTTCTTCACCGTAGTAGTCAGGCATATGGCGCTGGATCAGCAACAAGGCCAGCAGCCCGACAGGTACATTGACGAAGAAAATCTGACGCCAGGAAAACCAATGGACGATCAAACCACCTATGGTTGGTCCCAACAAGGGGCCGATCAGGGCAGGAATGATGACGAAATTCATCGCTTTCAATAATTCTGCCTTGGGAAAGGTGCGAACGATGGTGAGCCGCCCGACCGGCATCATCATGGCGGCGCCTATGCCTTGCAACACGCGCGCCGCAACCAGCATGGGAACATTGACCGAAACCGCGCAAAGTATGGAAGAGAAGGTAAACACCGTGATGGCCAGCCCGAACACGCGTCGCGTGCCATAACGGTCGGCAATCCAGCCGCTCACCGGGATACACACGGCCAGGCTCAAGATATAGCTGGTGACGACAGCCTTCAGGCTGAGTGGAGTGACGTGCAAGCTGACTGCCATGGTAGGCACTGCCGTGTTGACGATGGTTGAATCGAGCTGTTCCATGAAAAGCGCGATAGCGACCAGCCAGGGCAGGTAGCGTTTGACAGTGTTACTGTTTTGCTGCATGGGTAAAGATAGGATATCTCGCAGGGTTTTGTCTTGTTTCCATGGATTGCCGATTCTGTGGCCTTTCTATTTTATGGGAATAAGCGGATTGCTTCCGGTAAATGCTTTTCCAGCTTGCGCTCGGGGTTTGCCGGCTGGATGAAGTGCCGTTGTTTTAAAATAAATGGTTATATATATAGTTAATGGTAATAGTTAACATCGCTTCAATACTGTGGATAACCGGATAAACCGCCTTGGAATCAAAATCTTACGTGCGGGAAAACGCCTGAATAATAGCTGTATGGCTACCCGATAAATTCTGGACAAAAAATCAAGCGTGGAAAACTTTTCGCTTTTCCACAATGGCAAGCAGGGATATCCCAAGCTTTGTCCACAGATGATTGGGCCGTACACAGGATTTGAGGAATTTGCGGAATTTAGAAGGAATGCGGGCGTTCAAGCCGAAACTGTTGCCCGAGTGGTATTTGTGCGATATTGTCGGCGAGTTATAACTTTGTGTACTATCGCCGGTTTGGGAGGCACTATCCAAAATGTTGGGCAACCGGTTTCGATAGCGCTTCCGAAAAAGAAACAAGCATAAATATAAGTAGCAGTAAGGAGACCCTATGGCCGATGTGATTCTGGAGACGAGTCACCTCACTAAAGAGTTCAAGGGATTTACCGCAGTCAACGACGTCAATCTGCGGGTCGAGCGCGGCCATATCCATGCGCTGATCGGGCCCAATGGGGCTGGAAAAACCACTTGTTTCAATTTGTTGACCAAGTTTCTCGAGCCTAGCTCAGGGACTATTCATTTCAACGGTCGCGACATCACGACAGCCCGGCCGGCGCAGATTGCACGCCAGGGCATTATTCGGTCCTTCCAGATTTCTGCGGTTTTCCCGCATTTGAGCGTCCTGCAAAATGTGCGCATCGGCTTGCAGCGAGGGCTTGGCACATCGTTTCACTTCTGGAAGAGCGAGACCAGTCAGTCACGCTTGAACGAACGCGCTATGGGCTTGCTTGAAGAAGTCGATCTGGCGAAGTTTGCCGACACGGTGACGGTCGATTTGCCTTATGGACGCAAGCGGGCGCTGGAAATTGCCACCACGCTGGCGATGGAACCGGAATTGATGCTGCTCGACGAGCCAACGCAGGGCATGGGGCATGAGGACGTCAGCCGCGTCACCGACCTGATCAAGAAAGTATCGGCTGGCCGTACCATCCTGATGGTGGAACACAACATGAGTGTCGTGTCCGGCATCTGCAACAAGATATCGGTCTTGCAGCGCGGGGCGCTGCTGGCAGAAGGCAGCTACGAAGAAGTGTCGCGTAATGCCCAGGTGATGGAAGCCTATATGGGTACGGCGTCAGGCGCGCTGGAAGGGGCACATTGATGACAAAGCTGACGGCAGCGCCAGTACTGGAAATCAGCAAGCTGCATGCCTGGTATGGGGAGTCGCACATCCTGCACGACGTGAATCTGGTCGTGCAACCCGGTGAAGTGGTGACCCTGCTGGGACGCAACGGAGCCGGCCGCACCACGACCTTGCGCGCCTTGATGGGGTTGACCGGGTCGCGCGAGGGCTCGATCAAGATCAATGGCGTGGAAGCGATTGGCTTGGCTACTCATCGCATTGCACATCTCGGGGTCGGTTACTGTCCGGAAGAGCGCGGCATTTTTTCCTCGTTGTCGGCGGAAGAAAATCTGTTGTTGCCGCCCATGGTGGCGCAGAACGGCATGCCGCTTGAGGAAATCTATGCGATGTTCCCCAACCTGGCCGAACGTAGGCACAGCCAGGGAACGCGTTTGTCAGGTGGCGAACAGCAGATGCTGGCGGTTGCGCGCATCCTGCGCACGGGCGCAAAACTTTTGCTGCTCGATGAAATATCGGAAGGCTTGGCGCCGGTCATCGTGCAGACGCTGGCGCGCATGATTACGACGCTCAAGGCCAAGGGCTACACTATCGTGATGGTCGAACAGAATTTCCGTTTTGCCGCTCCGCTGGCGGACCGCTTTTACGTGATGGAACATGGCCAGATCGTCGAAAGTTTTGCCGCATCGGAGTTGAATGAAAAAATGCCCGTTTTAACTGCGTTGCTGGGCGTATAGAACTGTTGGTCCCAACCTGACTGGAGAAAAACAATGGAACTCAAGCATAAGACTCTCGCGCTGGCCGTCGCCGGCGTCCTGGCCTGCTGCTCGGCGCAAGGACAGATTTCCGGCGACGTGGTGAAGATAGGCTTCATTACCGATATGTCGGGCGTGTATTCCGATATCGACGGCAAGGGCGGCGCCGATGCCATCGAGATGGCGATTGCCGATTTCGGCGGTACGGTCAACGGCAAGAAGATCGTGTTGCTGAAGGCCGACCAC
>JAFANH010000020.1 GCA_019232795.1 Burkholderiaceae bacterium | reverse complement strand
ATGCCTGCAGCGGTTTGCTGCAGGAATTATCTACAGGCAAATAAGGCCCTGAAGGGGCTATGGTGCGCTGCGCAAAATGCCTTGCTGTGGGATAATGCCTGTCCCCACCCCTGCTTGGCCCCTCCCTTGTTTCCCGGTTTTAAGAAGTACCTGAGAAAATTACTCGGGTATGTTATACTTGACTAAAACAATCCAGTATTTGGCACTTACCGCGCCATGCGCCTGGATTGGCAAGCTTGATTTCGAAACAGGAGTCCGTGTTTCATGCGTTTAACCACTAAAGGCCGTTTTGCCGTCACCGCCATGATTGACTTGGCCTTGCGCCAGGACAAGGGGCCGGTCACGCTGGCCGGCATCAGCCAGCGACAGGAAATTTCCCTTTCCTATCTCGAGCAATTGTTCGGCAAGCTGCGCCGGCACGAGATCGTCGAATCCGTACGCGGTCCGGGCGGCGGCTACAATCTGGCGCGCCGCGCGCAGGACGTGACGGTAGCCGACATCATCATAGCGGTCGACGAACCGCTTGATGCCACCCAATGCGGCGGCAAGGAAAATTGCCGCAGTGCCGACCACGAGCACGGCACACGCTGCATGACGCATGATTTGTGGACTACGCTGAACGCCAAAATGGTCGAATACCTGGATTCGGTCTCCTTGCAGGACCTGGTCGACCAGCAAAGGCAGAAGGCCGCCGAGCGCGACAGCGTCGTCGTCGTACACCGCACCACCGTGGCTGCTTGAATGGAGTGATGAGAAAATGAATGTGCCGTTGGAAAAGAGCTTGATCGATACTGTGCAAGCGCCGCATTTCCCGATCTACATGGATTACTCGGCCACTACGCCGATCGACCCGCGCGTGGCCGACAAGATGATTCCCTTCCTGCGCGAGCAGTTCGGCAATCCGGCTTCGCGCAGCCACATGTACGGCTGGACGGCGGAGCAGGCAGTGGAAGACGCGCGTGCCCACGTCGCCGCGCTGGTCAACGCCGATCCGCGCGAAATCGTCTGGACTTCGGGAGCCACTGAAAGCAACAATCTCGCAATCAAAGGCGCGGCGCAGTTCTACAAGACCAAGGGCAAGCATATCGTTACGGTCAAGACCGAGCACAAGGCCGTGCTCGATACCGTGCGCGAACTCGAACGCCAGGGTTTTGAAGCAACCTACCTGCAACCGCAGGATAACGGTCTGATCACCATTGAACAATTGGCCGAAGCGCTACGCCCCGACACCATTCTGGTATCGGTGATGCTGGTCAATAATGAAATCGGCGTGATCCAGCCTATCGATGAAATCGGCGAACTGTGTCGCAGCAAGGGCATCATTTTTCATTGCGATGCTGCTCAGGCCACCGGCAAGGTGCACATCGACCTGGAGAAATCCAAGGTCGACCTGATGACTTTCACTGCGCACAAGACCTATGGCCCGAAAGGCATCGGTGCGCTCTACGTGCGCCGCAAGCCGCGCGTGCGCCTGGAAGCGCAGATGCACGGCGGCGGCCACGAGCGCGGCATGCGTTCGGGCACGCTGCCGACCCACCAGATCGTCGGCATGGGCGAAGCCTTCCGCATTGCCAAGGAAGAGATGGACACCGAGATGGTGCGCATCAAGGCCTTGCGCGACCGTTTGGCCGCCGGCCTGATGGAAATGGAAGAAGTCTACGTCAACGGCGACCTCGAACACCGCGTGCCGCACAACCTCAACGTCAGCTTCAACTACGTCGAGGGTGAATCGCTGATCATGGCGATCAAGGACCTGGCCGTCTCGTCCGGATCGGCCTGTACCTCGGCCAGCCTGGAGCCGTCCTACGTGTTGCGCGCCCTGGGCCGCAGCGATGAACTGGCGCACAGCTCGATCCGTTTTACCTTCGGCCGTTTCACCACCGAAGAAGACATCGACTTCACGATCAATCTGATCAAGCAAAAGGTGGCGAAATTGCGCGAGCTGTCGCCGCTGTGGGAAATGTATAAAGACGGGATCGATATCAACTCGATCCAATGGGCAGCACACTAGGAGCACACTATGGCTTACTCGGAAAAAGTACTCGATCACTATGAACATCCGCGCAATGTCGGCTCGTTCGACAAGGGCGACGATACGGTTGGCACCGGCATGGTCGGCGCACCGGCCTGCGGTGACGTCATGAAGCTGCAGATCAAGGTCGGCGCTGACGGCGTGATCCAGGACGCAAAGTTCAAGACTTACGGCTGCGGCTCGGCGATTGCCTCGTCTTCGCTGGTGACCGAATGGGTCAAGGGCAAGACGCTGGACCAGGCTTTGTCGATCAAGAACACGCAGATCGCCGAAGAACTGGCGTTGCCGCCGGTGAAGATTCACTGCTCTATCCTGGCCGAAGACGCGATCAAGGCCGCCGTGCAGGACTACAAGGCCAAGCACGGTACGGAAGCGGCACAGGCAGCCTGAGTGAGAGAAGCAAACCATGGCGATCACCCTGACGGAAAAGGCGGCGAAGCACATTACGCGTTATCTCGAACGGCGCGGCAAGGGCGTTGGCCTGCGCTTCGGCGTGCGCACAACCGGCTGTTCGGGCCTGGCTTACAAGCTTGAATATGTGGATGAGAGCACGGCCGAAGACCAGGTATTCGAGTCGCATGGCATCAAGGTGTTCGTCGATCCAAAGAGCTTGCCCTATATCGACGGTACCGAACTCGATTTCGCGCGTGAAGGCTTGAACGAAGGCTTCAAGTTCAACAACCCGAACGTGAAGGATGAATGCGGCTGCGGGGAAAGCTTCCGCATTTGATCCGTTGGATTTGAAATAGCAAGCTCGTTCCGTTAAAGGGGCGAGCTTTATTTTTGATGAAGAACCATTTCGAACTGTTCCGCCTGCCGCAGCAATTCGCCATCGACGCCGGTGCGCTCGAGCGCGCCTACCGCGAAGTGCAGACCCAGGTGCATCCGGACAAGTTCGCTGCCGCCGGCGAAGCGGAAAAGCGTGTGGCCATGCAATGGGCGACGCGCGCCAACGAGGCATACCAGACGCTGAAAAGCCCGCTCAAGCGCGCTTCCTATCTGTGCGAATTGAACGGCGTTGACTTGCAGGTGGAATCGAACACGGCCATGCCGCCTGCTTTCCTGATGCAGCAGATGGAATGGCGCGAGACCCTGGAAGACGCGAAGGCTGCGCGCGATCTGGTCGCACTGGAAGGCTTGGAGGCCGAATTGCGCGCTGCTCGCAAGGAAGAAGTGGAACAGATCGGCGCTTTGCTCGACGCCGGCAATTTTGCCCAGGCGGCCCAGGCCGTGCGCCAGTTGATGTTCCTTGAAAAAGTCGCCACCGAGATCGCGCAGCAATACGATCTCATCGAACCGTAAAACCTATGGCATTACTGCAAATTTCCGAACCGGGCATGTCCACCGCGCCGCACCAGCACCGGCTGGCGGTCGGCATCGATCTCGGCACGACCAACTCGCTGGTGGCCACGGTGCGCCACAGCGTGCCCGAAGTGCTGCACGATGAAGACGGCCAGCCGCTGCTGCCCTCCGTGGTGCGCTACTTGCCGAACGGCTATGCCAAGATAGGTTATGCCGCCCAGGCCGAGCAGCACAACGACCCGAAAAACACGATTGCCTCGGTCAAGCGCTTTATGGGGCGCGGACTGAAAGACATCGCCTACGCCGAAAATCTGCCCTACGACTTCCTCGACCAGCCCGGCATGGTGCAGTTGAAGACCGTGGCCGGCGTCAAGAGCCCGGTTGAAATCTCGGCCGAAATCCTCGCGACTTTGCGCCAGCGCGCCGAAGACGCACTCGGCGACGATCTGGTCGGCGCGGTCATCACCGTGCCGGCCTATTTCGACGACGCGCAGCGCCAGGCTACCAAGGACGCTGCCAAGCTGGCCGGCTTGAACGTGCTGCGCCTGCTGAACGAGCCGACCGCAGCGGCGATTGCCTACGGCCTCGATAATGGCTCGGAAGGTATTTATGCGGTCTACGACTTGGGCGGCGGCACTTTCGACATTTCCGTGCTCAAACTGAGCAAGGGCGTATTCGAAGTGCTGGCGACCGGAGGCGACTCTGCACTGGGCGGCGACGATTTCGACCATCGCGTATTTTGCTGGATCATCGAGCAAGGCAAGCTGGCGCCGCTGTCCGACGAAGACACCAGCCTGCTGATGGCCAAGGCGCGCGAAGCGAAGGAATTACTGTCCTCACGCAACGAAACCCATATCGATGCTGCGCTGGCTTCAGGCGAGCAGGTGCATTTGAAATTGAGTGCAGCCAAGCTGGCCGAGATCACCGAACACCTGGTCAACAAGACGTTGGCGCCGACGCGCAAAGCCCTGCGCGATGCCGGTTTGAGCGTGGACGAAGTCGACGGCGTGGTGCTGGTCGGCGGCGCCACGCGCATGCCGCATTTGCGCAAGGCGGTCGGCAATTACTTCCAGACCGTGCCGCTGGCTAACATCGACCCGGACAAGGTGGTGGCGCTGGGCGCCGCCATCCAGGCCAATCTCCTGGCCGGCAACCGCGCTGCCGGTGACGACTGGCTCTTGCTCGACGTGATCCCGCTTTCGCTCGGCCTGGAAACCATGGGCGGCCTGGTGGAAAAGGTGATTCCGCGCAATTCAACCATCCCTTGCGCGCGCGCGCAGGAATTCACCACCTTCAAGGATGGTCAGACCGCAATGGCGATCCACGTGGTGCAGGGCGAGCGCGAACTCGTGAGCGATTGCCGTTCGCTGGCGAAATTCGAACTGCGCGGCATTCCGCCTATGGCCGCCGGCGCGGCGCGCATCCGGGTGACGTTCCAGGTCGATGCCGATGGCCTGCTGTCGGTCTCGGCGCGCGAATTGCGTTCCGGCGCCGAGGCTTCAATCGAAGTCAAGCCGTCATATGGCTTGGCTGACGATCAGATCGCGCGAATGCTGCAGGATTCGTTCAAATCGGCCGACGTCGACATGAAACTGCGCGCGCTGCGCGAAGAACAGGTGGAAGCCGAGCGCATACTTTTGGCGACGCAGTCGGCACTCGACGCCGATGCCGAATTGCTGTCGGATGGCGAACGCGCCGAAGTGGTGCGCCTGATGAATGCCCTGCGAGCCGTGGAAAACGGCGACGACCACGCAGCCATCAAGGCCGCCGTCGATGCGTTGGCCGCCGGCACCGAAGAATTCGCGGCGCGCCGCATGGACCGCAGCGTGCGCACCGCGCTGGCCGGCAAGTCGCTCGATCAGATATAAGCAGAGAGGTAAAGCAAGTGCCGCAAATCGTCGTTCTCCCCCACGCAACCCTGTGTCCTGAAGGCGCGGTCATTGAGGCTCCCAGTGGCAAGTCGCTATGCGACGTGCTGCTCGACAACGATATCGAAATCGAACACGCGTGCGAAAAATCCTGCGCCTGCACGACCTGCCACGTCGTGATCCGGGAAGGTTTCAACTCCCTGGAAGACGCTGAGGAAAAGGAAGAGGACTTGCTGGATCGCGCCTGGGGTCTGGAGGCCACTTCTCGTCTATCCTGTCAGGCCATCGTGGCCGATACCGACCTGGTGGTCGAGATCCCGAAATATACGATCAACCACGCCAGCGAAAATCATTGAGCCCGAAGGGGGAAATCATGAAATGGACCGACACCATCCGCATAGCCGAGGACTTGCACGACAAGTTTCCCGACGTCGATCCGCTGACCGTACGCTTCGTCGACTTGCACAACTGGGTCGTGGAACTCGAGGGCTTTGACGACGACCATACGCGTGGCGGCGAAAAGGTGCTGGAAGCCATCCAGATGGCCTGGATCGAGGAAGCGCGTTAGCGCAACATCCGCAACATGGGACGGCATTTCGTCTTGGCCGCAGGGGGCGCTTGAATTAAAATAGGCTTGGCAAGCATACCCCCGAACACGACCCTTGAAGGGATGGCCATGTTCCAGAGGACACGAACAAAGGGAAGGACGCGCAGGGCGGTCTGGAGCTTGCTGCTGGCCTTGGGACTGGATCTGCCGCTGGTGCAGGCCTACGCAGCCGACACTGAACTGCATTTCATCACGCACGAATTCCCGCCTTTGAACTTCAGCCGCAATGGCGAAGTCACCGGCTTGGCCGCAGACGTGATGCGGGAACTGCAGCGCCGTACCGATACCCAGGATTCATTCGAGGTCGTGCCGTTCGCGCGTGGCTATATGACGGCGACGAGTATGCCGAACGTGGTTTTTTTCTTCGTGGCGCGCAGTCCCGACCGCGAGAGGCTGTTCCAGTGGGTCGGCCCGATTGCCAATGTCTCCACCAGCTTTTACGTTAGCCAGAATGCCACCGTAAAAATCGACAGCATGGACGACGCACGGCACGCTCCTTCCATCTTTGTGCATCATGGCAGCCATCCGGACCAGTTGCTGCGCCAGCTTGGTTTTTCCAACATACGTCAAGCCAACTCCACTTTCGACGCGATCCGCATGCTGCTTTTGCCGGGCAACGAGAATGACATTGCACTGATGACCGACATCATCGTTCCGGATATGCTTGAGCGCTTGAAACTTCCCTCAGACGCCTTGCGCGCCGTATACCCAGTCGATAAATTGCAGGCGTATATCGCTTTTTCCAAGGGGACGCCGGCTGCCGTGGTCGCCAATTTTCAGAGGGCGCTCGACGATATAAAACGCGACGGCAGCTTTGCGGCCATCCATGCCAAGTGGCTGCCGCATGAAAAGCCGCCGGGGCTGAATCCCGATGCGAGCCGCGCAGGGCGATAAAAAAGCCCGGTGATGTTACCGTACTGGGCCGCAACTGAAAGCGAAACGTTTTATTCTTCGCGGCGCAGGTGCGGGAACAGGATCACGTCGCGGATGTTCGGCGAATCGGTGATCAGCATAATCAAGCGGTCGATGCCGATGCCGCAGCCGCCGGTGGGCGGCATGCCGTATTCGAGCGCGCGGATATAGTCGGCGTCGTAATACATCGCTTCTTCGTCGCCGGCATCCTTGGCCGCCACCTGAGCCTGGAAGCGCGCGGCCTGGTCTTCGGCGTCGTTCAACTCCGAGAAGCCGTTGGCGATTTCACGGCCGGTGATGAACAGCTCGAAGCGCTCGGTGATGCCGGGCACCGTATCCGAAGCACGCGCCAGCGGCGATACTTCAACCGGATAGTCGACGATATAGGTCGGCTCCCACAACTGCGCTTCCGCCGTCTCCTCGAATAGCGCCAATTGCAGTGCACCCAGGCCGGCGGTGGACAGCGGTTCGACGCCGAATTTCTTCAGCTCTGCCTTGATGAAGGCCGCGTCGTGCAATTGCTCGTTGGTATATTGCGGCGCAAACTTGTTGATTGCGCCGACGATGGTCAAACGGTGGAAAGGTTTGCTCAGGTCAAGTTCTCGGCCCTGGTAGGTCAGGACGGCGGTGCCGTGGGCATCGATCGCGGCCTGGCGGATCACGGCTTCGGTGAAGTCCATCAGCCAGCGGTAATCGACGTAGGCCGCATAGAACTCCATCATCGTGAATTCGGGATTGTGGCGCGGCGATACGCCCTCGTTGCGGAAGTTGCGGTTGATCTCGAACACGCGCTCGAAGCCGCCGACCACCAGCCGCTTCAGGTACAGCTCAGGGGCGATGCGCAGGAACATTTCCATGTCGAGCGCATTGTGATGGGTGATGAAGGGCTTGGCCGCGGCGCCGCCGGGGATCACGTGCAGCATCGGCGTTTCCACTTCCATGAAGGCGTTGTCGGCCATGAAGCGGCGGATCGAAGCGATCGCGGCAGTGCGCGCCTTGAAAGTGCGGCGCGTGTCCTCGCTCATGATCAGATCGACGTAGCGCTGGCGGTACTTGGTTTCCTGGTCGGCCAGGCCGTGGAACTTGTCCGGCAGCGGACGCAGCGATTTCGTCAAGAGGCGCAGCTTGCTGACCTTGACCGACAATTCGCCGGTCTTGGTCTTGAACAGCGTGCCTTCGGCGCCAAGGATGTCGCCGAGGTCGTAGGTCTTGAACGCAGCTTGCGTCTCGGCGCCGGCAACGTCGGTCGCGATGAAAAGCTGGATGCGGCCCTCTGCCTTGGCGCCCGAGGCGTCCTGCAGCGTCGCGAACGAAGCCTTGCCCATCATGCGCTTGAGCATCATACGGCCGGCCACGCTGACTTTGACGGCTTGCGCATCGAGCGCCTCGTTGTCGAGTTCGCCATATTGCGCGTGCAGCTCGGCAGCTTTGTGCGTGGGGCGGAAATCGTTGGGGAAGGCAGGGCCTTCGCTGCGCAATTGCGTCAGTTTGGCACGGCGTTCCGCGATGATGGAATTTTCATCGATCTGTTCGGTTTGCGCGGTTTGTGGTTGGGCGTCGTTTTGGGTGGTCATGATCTGGTTAGCGACAATAGATGAATAGTGTGGCGATGCAAGAAGAATGCGGATCGAATTCCTAAACCGTCGTCCCCGCGCAGGCGGGGACGACGGGGTGATACTTAGACGCCTTGTTTCAACGATGCAGCGATAAAATCGTCAAGATCGCCGTCAAGCACAGCCTTGGTATTGCCGGTCTCGAAATTGGTGCGCAAGTCCTTGATGCGCGACTGGTCGAGCACGTAGGAGCGGATCTGGTGGCCCCAGCCGATGTCGGTCTTGGCATCTTCCAGCTTCTGCTGTTCGCTCATGCGCTTGCGCAGCTCGAGTTCGTACAGGCGCGACTTCAGCATGGCCCAAGCCTCGGCACGGTTGCGGTGCTGGCTGCGGTCGTTCTGGCATTGCACGACGATGCCGCTCGGGATGTGCGTCAGACGCACGGCAGAGTCGGTCTTGTTGATGTGCTGTCCACCCGCGCCCGATGCGCGATAGGTGTCGGTGCGCACGTCGGCCGGGTTGATGTCGATCTCCAGAGATTCATCGACCTCGGGGTAGACGAACAGGCTCGAGAACGAAGTATGGCGGCCGTTGGCCGAGTCGAACGGTGATTTGCGCACCAGGCGGTGCACGCCGGTCTCGGTGCGCAGGAAGCCATAGGCATAGTCGCCTTCGACCTTGAGCGTCGCGGTCTTGATGCCGGCCACTTCGCCTTCCGACTCTTCCAGCACTTCGACCTTGAAGCCTTTGCGCTCGCAATAACGCAGGTATTGGCGCAACAGCATGGAAGCCCAGTCCTGTGCTTCGGTGCCTCCGGCGCCAGCCTGGATGTCGATGAAGCAGTTGTTCGGATCCATCGGATTGCTGAACATCCGGCGGAATTCCATGCCTTCGATCAGCTTCTGCGTGGCCTGGGTATCGGTTTCGACCGCGATCAGCGTGTCGTCGTCGTTCTCTTCGCGCGCCATGGCGAACAGGTCGTTGGCGTCGCGCAGATCGGTGTCGATCTTGATGAGCGTGTGGACGATCGCTTCCAGCGATTTCTTTTCCTTGCCGAGATCCTGGGCACGCTTGGGGTCGTTCCAGACGTTAGGGTCTTCCAGCTCGGCGTTGACTTGCTCTAGTTTCTCCGACTTCGTATCGAAGTCAAAGATACCTCCGAAGTTCGGCTTCGCGGCTGGTCAGATCTGCCAGCAGCGAGGCGAGGGAATTTAGGCGTTCGGCTTCCATGATTTTTTGCTAATGCGATCAAACCTTAAATTATACCTTTTTGAAGGGCTAAAGGCCAGAAATTCCATGAAAAACAAGTGCTTATGATCGACGAGTCCCCTCTACCCTCCGCTTCATACCCTCCGGCGCAGTAGTTCCCTTTTGCATCTGGGGGAGTGCAGGAGGGGAAGTGGAAGTGCGGGCGAGCCGTCACAAGCATTTCGGAGTAAATACCGGTCAGGCTGGCATACTGAGGCATTCAGCGTGACTAGGAGAGACGCTCACTTCCCCGGTGTGCATTCCCCCAGGTGGACAAGGCAACTACGGCACCAGCCAAAGAATGCTCACGAGCGGATCAAATCTCTTCCGCGTACTCCACCATCAACTGCACCCGCGTCACCCCATTGAATTCATTGGCGTCCAGGCGATAGACGAGCTTGACCCGTTCCGGCAGGCCGTCGGGATGCCCGAACCAGATCGCATCGTATTTGCGGCCGTCGCGCTCGAGCAGCAGCTTCAAGTGCTTTTCCTTGAGCACGCGCTGGGTGACGACCTTGAACTCGTCGCAGAACAGCGGCGGCGCGAAGCCCTGGCCCCAGACCTGGCCGTCGAGCAACTCGATGAATTGCGTCGTGAAGTAGGCATCTTCAAGCGAGCCGTCGGTTTCCAGTACACGCTCGAGCTGTTGCGCGCTCAGCAGTTCGCGTCCGACCTGCTCGAAAGCCTGCGCGAAGGCATCGAACGCTTCT
>JAFANH010000019.1 GCA_019232795.1 Burkholderiaceae bacterium | reverse complement strand
GTTCAAATTACGCGTCGGTGCGCAATTGCTTTTGCAGATCGTCCATGGTCGACAACGTGGCGCCGTCGAATTGCAGGGTGCGCCGGTCGATTTCATTGGCCAGGTCCTGCAGTAGCCAATCGATCTCGTCGAGCACACAGTGCAGCTCCATCAATATGCCGGGATCGCCTTCGGCGACTGCCACAATGCTTTGCACGTCGTCCGGGTCGAAGCCGGCCTGCAAGATCAGGTTCTTGATTCCGCGCATGCGCGCAAACAGGAAGCTGACGCTGCTCGAGCTGGATGCGGCATGCTCGTGCAATCGATGCGCCAGCGCTGCCCAATAGCCCAGCAGATTGGCGAGGCGAATCAACTGCCGGGAAGCGTCGTATTCACCGCTCCCGGCAGACGGCGCCGCATGCGGCACATCGATCAGATCGCGCAGGACATCGAGTATCGCCGGATCGAAGCGGATACGCCCCACGCGCAGCATCATGTCAAGACGGCCGGGATCGAGACGCGCAATGACGGCGTCGCTGGCTTCGGCAATGCCGACAATCCTGGCCAGCGGCGTGATTTCGTCCGCCAGCGCGCCATACGGATAGCCGCTGCCGTCGCCCCTTTCATGGTGCTGCAGAACCGCCTTGCCAACCTTGGGGGAGATATCCGTCGAACTGCTCAGGATCGAATAGCCGGTAACCGGATGCACGTGCACGAAGCGCCTTTCCTCCAGGCCGATCTTGTGGCCGGGCGCCAGCAACTGCGGGTCGGTATGCAATTCGCCGATGTCGTGGCACAGCGCCGCCTGCAGCAGCAGGGGCAGTTCGCTGGAAGGCAGCTTCATGCGCTGCGCAAGTGCAAACGCAATCATGGCCGTACGCACGCTGTGCTCGAATAATTGCGGCCTCTCGCTGCGCATCACGGTCAGCCGTTGCGACATGGGGAAAGGAAGGGCGAGGCGCCCCAATTCGTGCTTGACTGCGAGCGGATCGCCGGTGCGATACGTCATTTTGGCGATCACCGCGTGGGTATCGAGCACCAGCGACGCCTGGCGAGCCAGATCTTCCGCCAGAACCGGGTCGCCGAGTGCGATTGAACGGTCGATAGACAGCTTGAGCTTGTGCTGGATCAGTTGCTGGAATTTTTCCGGCGTTATCTGCGTGCCTTTGCTGATCAGCTTTACGCCGTTGGCCGCATAGATATCGCTTTGCGCCACTACTTCGTGGCGTTCTCCCATGTCGGTCACCGCCTGCAGATAATGCGGATTCTCCCCAACCTCGGGCAAGGCATTGGCATCGGAACCGTTCAATGCATCCATAACAAGTCCTTGAAAGCTTCCCCCTTTCAATACTTCTTTGGAGCGACTGGGCAGACTCGCAGACCGCCGTCCTGAATATCCGACGGCGATTCCGATTGCAAAAACCATGTGCGGCGAGGGCAGCACATCATGCAAACGTACAGTTCGTTATTGTGACAGAGCCAAGTTTGCCTGCAACCCACGGCGTCTGTGTTGATTTACGTCAAATATTTCCTTACGGAAGTGCAGGCAAACGAGAAGATTTCCTTGAATTCAGGTGTTTCCCGAATTCTTCGTGAAAAGGATATGTATCCAGTTGGGGCGCGGCGCCGCCAATCGTCTCTGCCCCTTGTTCAGGAGTTCCGCTGTACGCGCAAGGACCTTTTGCCGCAGACCGCGAGGCGGGGGTGGCACCAGATGTTTCCCACAGGCCACGCAGGTTTCTTCCTGCAAATAGGTGCCATAGGGGTTGCCGGCGGCATCCATCAAGGCAACGGACAGCCAGTTCGTGACCTCCTTGTTGCTGCCGACATAGTCGGCTTTTTCCCAGGAAAGACCCGGAAAAAGCCGCTTCAGCTTGTCATCGTCGAAGGAATTGACGTGTCCCCAGGGCGGGTTGTGCGCTCCGCATGAATAACAGGTTGTTCTGCCGACACGCGTGTCCTGGCGATACGGCACGCCGATGACGAGATTGCGGCGCGTTACACGACTCAGCTCCGCGCACGCGCGCTGCAACAGATCGCCCGGCAGATGCTCGAGCACCTCTGCGCAAAAAATCGTGTCGAAGGAATTGTCCGGAAATTCGAGGGCGCCGATATTGCCTTTAACCGGATGAATTTTCGGATGCGAAATGTCGGGCAACTCGAGGTCCAACGCCGTCACGCGCGCATAACGCGCAGCCATCCTCTGGGCGAAATAGCCGTCGCGCGTACCGACGTCCAGTGCGGTTTCTCCGTCGGGAATCAGGGTAAGCAAACTTTCTATCCGTGCCTGCTCGCGCGGACTTTCGCGGTATTCCTTCAAATCCATCGGCAACGCCTTCCTGCTTGATTCGAGCCACGGAAAATTCGCATCAATCCCGTGCGTCAAATCGAGATCGGCAAGTGCCCCGGATTATACCCAAGCTCGCAAATCAAAACATGAAAGATAAGCAAGGAATGAAGCCGGCATCGTTTGACTAAGGTCTCGACGGCATGTCAACACTATATTTCCGCCACAATGCGCCGAGCGCAGCCCAGTCCGCGTCGCTTGGCGCCTCGAGCGTCGACTCGGTACGGTGCACAAAGTACAGCGCAGGAATGCCTATGGCTGGCTGTGCTTCCATGTAAGTCCACCAGGTCGCCAAGGTGGTGGAGCTGGCATTGTCCGTATCGACCAGCGGCCAGCCGGAAATATGCGCGATGTCGGCACGCGTGCGCATGGTCGTCACGATATCGCGCGTGGCATACCAGACGTCGTTGAGCCGCAATACGTCCGACGAATCGCGAAAGGCGACGTTAGGGGTCTGTGTTTCGACCAGCGCATCGGGCCGCCAGCGGTGCGTCTCGCTATAGAGAATCTGCTGGAAGCGGCGCACCGCCTCCATGCCTGCGAGTTGCGGTGGCACCGGCAAGCCGGCCTGGGTTGGCGCCCACACCCAGTCTTCCTTGAAACCGTCAACACCGATGTTTTCCACGAGATCGTGAATGCGGCCGCGCAGAAAAGTCTCGTAGGCCGGTTCAGCCAGTTTCGGCGCCACGCACTTGCCGTCCGGCCCCTGCACACACAAGTTCTCAGGCAGGCCATCGGCTTGCGACACCGGCACCCACAACAGCACATGTCTCCCCAGCTTGTGCTGGCGCGCGACGAAACCCTTCATGTCGGGCCATTTCGCGCGGTCAACCTCAAAGTTGCCATAGCCCTTCTGCCATTTGTCGTCGATGACGACGGTGCCGATCGGCAGCTTGCGGTTGTCCAGTTCCGCGAGCCATGCCTCGTAATTCGCCTGGGTCGCTTCGGCATTCGGCGCGCGGCCATAAGGTGTGGCCATGGAAGTCTGTTCAGCCCAGCCGCAAAATATAGGCAAGTGGTGCCATGCCACGTCCGGATAGCTGGCCTCCGTCCCAAAGCCACGCACCCGCATCCAGCCAGTGTAATGATCCAGCGTATCGAGCGCGCTATAGCCGAAGTGAATCGCCGCCACCGGCGAATGGAAGACGCCATTCGGCTGGTCTTCCATACGGGCATAGCCCAGGTAATCGACCCACCAGGCGGCACCAGCGTAACGCGAGCCGGAATACTCGAGCGCGGGGAAGCGGTACTGACCGGGGGACGTGCCGATGCCGACGCCGGCCCATTCGCCGGACTCGTGAAAAGCCAGCATCAAGGGTGGCGGACTGAACAAGTCGATCATCTGGCCAGGACGATAATCTTCCTCCGTCCCGCTATACACATCGCCGCCGAAACCCAGCGTCTGTGGTTCGGCAATATCGTGCTCAAATCGGTTTGCGTGGTTCGGCGACGGACTCCAGTAGCGGTCTGCCATCAAGCCGGCGTTCCACGCGCCGCCGTCGCTCTGCCCCTTGTCCCAGCGTCCCGGACGCCCGTTGGAAAAGACGAAACTACGGCCGATGGCGCCTTTGCCGGCAGCGCTCTGGTCGAATTCCAGGTGGTCGTCGTACAGCCGCCAATGGAATACCCGCTGCGTCCACAGCGTGCTGACTGCGGTTGCCGTGATCTCGTAGCGCTCACCTGCGCCGCCTTGTTCGACTGCATGGGTCTGGTAATGGATGTCGGTGAGGTGCTCGTGCGCGTCGGACGAATTCAGCGCAGACACCAGCGGCAGGCGCAACATGCGCAAGCCGTTGCGATAGATGTCGAGGATCGGCACGGGACCCAGCTCGCTGTCAGGGTGCAGCGCCACGCGGTAAGCTGGCAGTTCGGCCTGGAAAGACATACTCGCCTCCGCAGCGCCTGCGGGACAGTCTATGCAACAGCCGGTCAAGGCAATGAAGACGGCAAACCCGGCGTGCCAGCGAGCCAATGTGCTCATATCAGGACCTCAGGGCTTGGATTTATCAAGCACGTGAATCTTCACGTTGCGAAACGCCACCGGATCGCCGTGATCCTGCAAGACAATTCCGCCGGTAGAGAACTTGGCGAATTCCGGCATGGTCGCAAACTTGCTCGCCGCTACGCGCTTGGTGAAGTCTTCGGACAACAAGTCGTATTCGACGATTAATTCACCGTTCATCCAGTGTTTGACGTGACCGTTCTGCACCAGCAGGCGCGATTCGTTCCATTCGCCGGTCGGCTTGGTCACATCGCGCGTCGGTGCGTACAGCGCGAACAGGGCACCGGCCTGCTCGATCGGGCCTTCCGGCAAGTGCGCGTTGTCCAGCAATTGGTATTCCGGACCGGTCAGCCACGGATACTTGCGTCCCTTGCCCTCCTGCACGTGCATCATCACCCCGCTATTGCCCCTGTACGAAATCTTCCAATCCCACTTGAGGTCGAAGTCGCCATAGGCCTTGTCGGTCACCAGGTCGCCACCGCCGCCCTTGGTCAGGGTCAGCACACCGTCTATCACCTGCCACTGGCTCAGCACTTCCTTGTAGTTGAAGCTATGCCAGCCGTCGGCGGTCTTGCCGTCGAACAGCAATTGCCAGCCTTCGGCTTTTTCGGCGTCGCTCAACTGGTTGATTTCTTCCGCGTGCACGAACACACTGCCGAGCAAAACCCAAGCGCATAGCGCTACCCACATCTTTTTCATTTTTCTGTCTCCGCAAAATCGAGGTTTATAAACCGAGCCGCTGCAGCTCGGCTTCCAATACTTCCGCAACGTGAGGCGGCACACCCGGATAACTGGTCAATACCACGTTGCCGACATAACCTATCTCCTTGACGCCGACGTCGGTGGTGTAATACCCGCCCACCACCAGGTAGCGCAAGCGCAGGAAAAATTCCGGCTTGGCGTCGGCCGCCGCAGCGTCGAGCAGTTGGCCGAGCTGGCCAGCATCAAGCGCAGTCAGCGTCTTCCGGAAGCGGCGTTGCGCCTGGCTCTCCAAGTTTGCCAAGCCTTCCGTGATCAAGGTGTAGTCGGCCCGCTGCTTGGGATAAGGCGCGCTCACCCATTCATTGATGAACTCGGCCAGGCCCACTTCGCTCGGCAGCGGCTGGCCCGCGCCGGGCGGCAGGATCAAGTCGCTCAGACGCGCCATCGCGGCGAGTTGGCGTGCGTTGAGCAAGCGGCGCCAAGGACCGTGCGAGGGCAGAATCAATACCGGGTCAGTGCCGTAACCGGCGCTGCCTGCGGCTGCCGGCGCGGCCAGGCCTAGCTGCGGAATACCGGACCACGCCGCCGTGGCTGCCAGCCACTTGAGCGCCTCGCGCCGGCTCAGCCTGGGTTGATAGTGAACGTCTTGATCATGCTCGCTCATAGTTCCCCCTTGCGGCTCAGTTCGACCAAGTGCTCGGCACCGCGCCAGGCCAGCGCCAGGATGCTCAGGGTTGGATTCTTGTCAGGGTTCGACGGCAGGATGCCGCCGTCGAGCACGAACAGGTTGCGCGCGTCCCAGGTGCGTCCATAGGAATCGACCACCGAGTTGGCGGCACTGGTTCCCATGCGCACGGCGCCTACTTCGTGAATCATTTCCCCGCCCTTGGCAATGGCCTTCTTGCCATCGGTCTCGGTGCCGTCCACCGCTGTGCCGCCCAGGCGGTCGATCACTTCGAGGAAGGTGCGGCGCATATGCGCGGCCTGCCTCTCCTCGTGCTGGCTCCACTTCCAATGAAAGCGCGGCACCGGAATACCCCAGCGGTCCTTGACGTTGGGATCGAGGTCCATGTAGCAGTCGTCATTGGGAATCATTTCGCCGCGCCCGTCGAAGCTGATGTAGGCGCCGTACTGGCGGCGGATCTCATCGCGCAGGCCGGCGCCATGGCTGACCTTGCTGAACATCGCCATGTCGCCCATGCTCATGCCCGGCATGCGGCTGCCGCCATTGGGTTCGATGTGATAGCCGCGCGGGAAATCGAGTTCCTTGCGCGCCTGCTGCTGGTAACCCCACCACGGCACGTAGATGTGGCTGACCGACATGCCGTCGTCATTGCGCGGCGGCAGTTTCTCCAGCATGGGAATATAGCCGACCGTCGAGCTGCCCACCGTGTCCATCAGGTAGCGCCCGACGAAGCCGGTGGAATTGCCGACGCCGTCCGGGAATTGTGCGCTGCGCGAATTGAGCAAGATGCGCGCCGAAGCACAGGCGCCGGCGGCCAGCACCACGGCCTTGGCGCGCACTGAGTGATGGGTACCCTTGAGCCGGTCGATGAAGCTCACGCCGGTGGCGTGCCCGCTCTTGTCCACGTCCACCTGGTAGACCACGGCCTGGGTGCGCGTGGTCAGGTTTCCGGTGGCGCGCGCCGGCGGCAGCAGCACCGTGGTGCTCTGGAAATTGGCAGCCACCGCGCAGCCGCGGCCGCATTCTGTTGCGTACAGGCATGCCGAACGGCCGTTGATCGGCCGCGTAATGATTGCCGCCCGCATGGCGGCAACCGGAATATTCATCTTGCCGAAGGCGCGCGTCATCATCATTTCATGCGCACGCGGCGGCGGCGGCACGTGATGCACGCCGGGCGGCGAATCGGGCGTGTTTTCCAGGCCGTGCGCCAAGCCGGTCACGCCGATGTAGCGCTCGGTGAGATCGTACCAGGGCGCCATTTCCTCATAACTGATCGGCCAGTCCACGCCCAGCCCGTCGCGGCTGTAGGGCTTGAAGTCATAAGGGCCGAAGCGCAAGGCGATGCGCCCCCAGTGATTGGTGCGCCCGCCCAGCATGCGCGGCCGCCACCAGCGGAATTCGTCGGAACCGGGCGCCACGGTGTAAGGCTCGCCCGCCACATGCCAGCCGCCGTCAATGGTGGCGTCGTAGTAGCCGAATTCCTTGTCCGGCGTGCCGTCGCCGCGCAAGGGCGCCTGCTCCGGCGTATTGAACATCGGCGTTTCGCTCACCGGGTTGTAGTCGCGCCCCGCTTCCAGCATCAGCACGCGCAAACCCTTCTGGGTCAACACATGGGCGGCCATGCCGCCGCCGGCGCCGGAACCGACTACGATCACGTCGTATTCTTCGTGCTTTTCCTTCACGCTTTCTTCTCCTTATCCCAGTCGGCCCGCGCAATGCCCAGCAAACGCCGGTTTAAATCCGCATCCCCACCTGCTTGCGCAAAATCGTCGAACGCGCGGTCGGTCACGCGGATCAGGTGATCGCGGATAAATGCCGCGCCTTCGCGCGCGCCGTCTTCGCCATTCTTCAGGCAGCATTCCCATTCCAGCACCGCCCAACCGGGATAGTTGTATTGGGCCAGCTTGGAAAAGATGGCGCCGAAGTCGATCTGCCCGTCGCCCAGCGAACGGAAGCGCCCGGGACGGTCTATCCATTCCTGGTAACCGGCATACACGCCGGAATGGCCGTTGGCGCGGAACTCGGCATCCTTGACATGGAAGGCGCGAATGCGCGCATGGTAGTGATCGATAAAGCCCAGGTAATCGATATGCTGCAGCAGCAAATGGCTGGGATCGAACAGGATGTTGGCGCGCGGATGGTGGCCGACCTGCTCCAGGAAGCGCGTAAACGTCGCGCCGTCGTGCAAGTCTTCGCCGGGATGTAGTTCGTAGCACAGGTCCACCCTGGCGGCGTCGAAGGCATCGAGGATAGGCAGCCAGCGCTTCCCAAGCTCGGCGAACGCGCTATCGATCAAGCCGGCCGGTGGCTTAGGCCAGGGATAGAAATAGGGCCAGGCCAGCGCGCCCGAGAAGGTGGCGTGCGCCTTCAAGCCCAGGTTCTGGCTGGCGCGCGCGGCCAGCTTCAATTGCTCCACGGCCCAGGCTTGCCGCTTGTCCGGCTGGCCGCGCAAGTGAGCCGGCGCAAAAGCGTCGAACAAGGTGTCGTAAGCCGGATGCACCGCCACCAACTGGCCTTGCAAATGCGTGGACAGCTCGGTGATATCCAGTCCGTGGTGCGACATCAGCGCCAGCACGTCGTCGCAATAAGCGGTGCTTTCCGCCGCCTTGTTCAAATCGAAAATCCGCGGCACATTGGTCGGCACCTGCAAGCCGTGATAACCGAGGCCGGCGGCCCACTGCGCCAAGCCCTCCAACGTATCG
>JAFANH010000067.1 GCA_019232795.1 Burkholderiaceae bacterium | reverse complement strand
ACGGCGGTCAAGCCCTACATGTTTGCGCAGTTGCGCCGCCAGGGCTACGAGCGTGTGATTTACATCGACCCCGATATCCTGCTGGTCGACCGGCTGGAGGACGTCGAACGCTTGCTCGACGAAGGCGCCAGCGCCGTGGTGACGCCGCATTTGACTGCGCCGATCGACGACGGCCATCACCCGACCGAACTCGATATCATGAGCGCGGGAGCCTATAACCTCGGCTTCCTGGCCATTGCCGGAACGCCGGCGGCCGATGCTTTCATCGATTGGTGGCAAGACAAGCTAGAGCACGGCGCCGTATCCGATACCAAGCGCGGCTTGTTCACCGACCAGAAATGGGTCGACCTGGCGCCCGGCATGTTCGGCGGCTTCGCGGTGCTGCGCGACCCCGGCTATAACGTGGCGTACTGGAACCTGCCGCACCGGCCGGTCACGCGTGAAAATGGCGTCTGGATGGCGGGCGGCAGCCGCCTGCGCTTTTTCCACTTCAGCGGATTCGATCCGAATAATCCCAAGCCGTTTTCGAAGCACCAGGATCGGCTGAACCTGAACACGATAGGCGAGGCGCGCGAACTGGCGCTCGAGTACGCAGCCAAGGTGCTGGGTCATGATTACGTGCTTTTCCGGGCCAAGCCTTATGCCTTCGGCGTGTTCGAAGACGGCATACCGATTCCGGGCGTGATCCGCGCTCTGTATCGCGAGGACGATGAGCTACGCTTCCTGGTCGGCGACAATCCGTTCCGCAGCGGGGAATTTTTTGCGCAAGGCGAAAGCGGCGGCTTGCCGACCATTTTGCGTGCGCTTTGGTTGCGGCAGGAACATTTGCAGCGCGCCTTCCCCGACCCCTTGGGCTCGAGCCGGGAGGCTTATTACCGCTGGTTTACCGACGCCGGCGGCGTGGAGGCGGGCATTCATGAGGTTTTCGTCCGCGAAGTAGCCAGTTCCTTGCACAAGCTGTTGTCGGTGGCCGACTACATGCCGGAGACGCCGAAAATGCCGGCCGGCCGTCTGCCTTCCAATGCTTCTTTGTGGGCGCGCGGATTGGTCTATCTGCATAAGCGTGCGACTGGCGGCAAGTTGAGCGCGGAGCGCTTGCTGCAATACCAGCAGGTCACGGGTCCGCTGCAATTTCTGCGTCTGTGTTTCCGGCAAGTGCGCGGCATGCGGTGGCTGGCGCGTTTCGGAATACACCTTGGGGTGGAGGCGCGTCGCCAGGATCCCATGCGTGCTGCTGTGGCCGTGGCCGCGCGCAGCATCGCGCCGGCTCCGCTCTGGCGCAGTCAGGCCTACTCAGGCCTGTATGCGGAACCGGGCAAGGAGGTTTGGTGGGTCGGCCGTCACGCGAAGTTCCAGTTGCAGCATGCTTGCGGGACGACGCTGAATTTGCGCGGCATCCACATGGGTGATTTGCATCAGCGTTCTTACGGCGGCGATTCGGGGCTGAACATCGCCATCGGCATCGGCGAAGAGCCGCGCGTGACGGTCAGAGTGCCGTCGGGGCCGTTCGACGTGACGGTCGAATTGCCGCATCAGCCCAAGGTTTGGCCTTCGGTCCTGCACGTCATTCCTGAAGTCAGTTTTGTGCCGAGCGAAATCGGGTTGGGCAGCGATCATCGCCGCCTGTCGATTCAGCTGGCGAGCATAGAGTTGGGCGATTTCTGCGTGTTCGATGCCACGCAGTTCGGCAAGGTCGTCCATGGCGAAGCGGCCATCAATGGCCATGTGCCCTTGGGCGTGCCCGGTTTGAACGTGATCGGCTATGCGCGTTCTGAGCACGGCGTGGGACAGTCCCTGCGCCAGTTCACCGCGGCGCTCGATGCCGGCGGCATCCCGTGCGCGATCATGGACTTCAATCACAACAATCTGAGCCGCGTGCAAGACCGCAGCCTGGAACAGCGAATCGTTGCCGAACCCGAGCACCGGATCAATGTCTTTCATATCAACGCGGACCAGATGCCCGAAGCGGAAATGCATTTGCCGGCCCATATATTTGCCCGCTACAACATCGGCTTCTGGCATTGGGAATTGCCGGAAATGCTGGAAGAGCATCTGGCCGGTTTCAACCGCTTGAATGAAGTCTGGGTGCCGACTGCATTCGTGCAGGATGCGGTGGCAAAAAAATCACCGGTGCCGGTGGTGCGCATGCCGCATGCGATCCAATTCTCGGTGTCGGAAAATGCCAGCCGCGCCCAGTTCGGCTTGCCGGAGGATAAGTTCCTGTTCCTGATGATGTATGACTTTTCTTCCTATCAGGAGCGCAAGAACCCGCAAGCGGCGCTGGCGGCGTTCGAGCAGGCTTTTGCCCATGCCAACGACAAGGTCGCGCTGGTCATCAAGACTCACAACGCGCAATTCCATGACAAGGATGTCCAGGCCCTGCGCGACCGCATCGCCGGCCGCGCCGACGTGATCTGGATCAACGAAACGCTGAGCCGCCAGCAGGTTTACGATTTGCAGTCGGTGTGTGATGCGCTGGTGTCGCTGCACCGCTCGGAAGGTTATGGCCTGGGGCCGGCAGAAGCCATGTTCCTCGGCAAACCCGTGATTGCCACAGACTGGTCGGGCAATACCGAATTCATGCGACCGTATAACTCCCTGCCGGTCAATTATCGCCTAGTCGAGATCCAGAAAGACGTGGGCGTGTATCGCGCCGGCCAGATCTGGGCGGAACCGGATGTGGCGCACGCTGCATTGCAGATGCGGCGCGTGGTCGAGGACGACGCGCTGCGTGCAAACATCTCGGCCGAGGCCAGACGAACCATGCGAGAAGAATTCAGTCCGGAAGCGATCGGTAAGCGCATCAAGGCACGCCTGGCCTTTATCCAGAACAAGCTCATCCTTAATTGATATACAGAATCTTGTATAATTGGCGCCGCGAAAGTGGCGTGAGCCGGCGAGCCGGTCAATGTTTCAGCCTGTTTTGTAATATTGCGGCAACATTGGTGTTGAAGAATGAAGGAAATGGAGCTTCACCGCGATTCATGCGAATCGAATTGCGCATTGAGTCATGAGTCGGGCGGTGAATCGGTACTTGGCCCCATGGCCAGCGCCGGGGCGCGCTCCGAGCTAATGCAGGCCTTGGCCGCGCTAATCCGGCGCCGAGGCTGGACCCAGAAGGAAGCCGCCGCCAGGCTGGGCGTGTCCCAACCGAGAATATCGGACTTGACGCGCGGTAAAATAGAGCTTTTTTCCCTGGATGCCTTGGTCGATTTGGCCGCTGTCGCGGGGTTGATGCCGCGAATCACCGTAATTTCCGGCGAATGAGAAGAGCCGGTACAGTTTGAGAAAGCAAGACTGGCGGCGTCGTTTACGCTGTGCAGTCCAATCAATTTATGTCTGAAAATCAGCAAACCGCCAACACCGGGCAGTCGCCGGCTGTCCGCTTCGAGGATTTCGGCCTGTCGGCCGATATCCTGCGTGCGCTCACCGACCAGGGTTATACCCATCCCACTCCCATCCAGGCCGAGGCGATTCCCATCGTGCTGCAGGGACGTGACGTCATGGGCGCAGCCCAGACCGGCACCGGCAAGACGGCGGGTTTTTCCCTGCCCATCATCCAATCGCTGCTGGCGCACGCGAACAATAGCGCGTCGCCGGCGCGCCACCCAGTACGAGCCCTGATCCTGACGCCGACGCGCGAGCTGGCCGACCAGGTGGCCGACAACGTCAAGGCTTACTCGCGTCACACGCAGCTGCGCAGCACGGTGGTGTTCGGTGGTGTCGACATGGCGCCGCAGACCATGGCTTTACGCAACGGTGTCGAGATTGTGATCGCCACGCCGGGACGTTTACTGGACCACGTGCAGCAAAAGACACTGAACCTGTCGCAAACGCAGATGCTGGTATTGGACGAAGCCGACCGCATGCTCGATATGGGCTTCCTCCCGGATTTGCAACGTATCATCAATCTGCTGCCGAAAAAGCGCCAGAACCTGATGTTTTCCGCGACCTTCTCGCCCGAGATCAAGAAACTGGCGGCCAGCTTCCTCAACAACCCGGTTTCGATCGAAGTGGCACGCAGCAATGCCACCGCCGACAAAGTGACGCAGGTGATCTACAAGGTCGACGAGGAAGCCAAGCGCGACGCCGTGGTGTACCTGATACGCGAACGCGAGCTGAAGCAGGTGCTGGTGTTTTCCAATACCAAGATCGGCGCTTCGCGCCTGTCGCGCCAACTGGAACAGGATGGTGTGAAAGCCGCAGCCATCCACGGTGACAAATCGCAGGGCGAGCGCATGGCCGCGCTCGACGCCTTCAAGAACGGCACTATTGATGTGCTGGTGGCCACCGACGTAGCCGCGCGCGGACTCGATATCGCCGAACTGCCCTGCGTGATCAATTTCGACCTGCCCTATAACGCAGAAGACTATGTGCATCGCATCGGCCGCACCGGCCGTGCCGGCGCTTCCGGCGACGCCATCTCGCTGTATTCCGACAAGGATGAACGCCTCTTGGTGGATATCGAGAAGCTGATCAAGCACAAGTTCGTACCCGCACAATTGGCGGGATTCGTGCCGCGTTCCCAGCGCAGCATCGAGCGCCGCCGCGATGATGGTGAGCGTCGATCGCCGCCGGCACGCAGTGCGCCGCCACGCAGGGAAAAGATCGATCCCTGGTTCCTCAAGCCCTACGAACCTGCCACCGCGTCCGACGCGGCCGCCGCCAGCGAGGCGCCGGCGAAATCGCCCTCGATCAAGCCGCAAAAGACCAGGATGGCCGCGTTATTGGGCGGAACGCCCAAGCGCTGATTTCGTCAGGTTTGCCCAAGCGGCAGTCGCATCCGACCAGAACTGCTGGAGCGATGCGGGCGGCGGCAGTGCCAAACCGAGGAAGTCGGCGGCCTCGCGCAAGGCTGCCAGTGGATGCTCCAAGTCGATGGCGCTTGCCCCGGTTTGCTTGGAAAGTTTTTCGCCCCGCTGATTGACGACCACGGGCACGTGCAGGTAGTGCGGCGTGGGTAGTTGTAGCAGGCGTTGCAGGTAAATTTGCCGCGCGGTGGAATCGAGCAGATCGGCGCCGCGCACGATGTGCGTCACGCCCTGTGCCGCATCGTCGACCACCACCGCAAGCTGATAGGCCCAAAAGCCGTCGGCGCGCTTGAGTACGAAATCTCCCACTTCGGTGGCAAGGTGCTGCGATACTGTGCCCAGCCACCCATCTTCGAAAACGATACGTTCATTCTCTTGCAAGGGATCGGGTACGCGCAGACGCAGCGCGCGGGCGGGCTTTCCCGGTGCCAGGCCGTTGCGGCAGGTGCCCGGATAAACCGCCGCTCCGTCCGATGCAATGCCGATGCGCGAGTCGGTGATTTCGCGCCGGGTGCAGCCGCAGGCGTAGGTGTGACCGTGCAGCCGTTCGAACGCAGCTTGATACAAGTGCCTGCGCCTGCTTTGCCAAACCACTTCGCCGTCCCATTGCATGCCCAAGCCCTGCAAGGTGTGCAGGATGTGTTCGGCCATCCCGGGTACGGTGCGCGCTTCGTCAACGTCCTCGATGCGCACCAGCCATCGCCCGTCATGCGCTTTGGCGTCCAGATAGCTGGCCATGGCGGCAACCAGCGAGCCGGCATGTAGCGGACCCGTGGGGGAAGGGGCGAAGCGGCCGGAATAAGTGACTATTGGCGTGACCGTTGGAGTGACAGCGCGGCTTGCAGTGTGCATGGAATGCGATTCGATCTTGCGATGATGCGGTAGCTCCGCGCCAATCTATTCTGATTCTGGAAACAGTGAATTAGAATAACCGCTTTTACCGACTTCCCGATATCCCCATGGCTTATTTCTTCATACTGATCGCCAGCCTGGCCAGCGCCTGCGCCACCCTGTTGCTGCGGCGTGCCGGCACCATGCCCGAGCAACAGCTGTTCGGCTTGCCGATGGCCTGGAGTTTGACCGGTTTGGCACTGGCTGCTTACGGACTCGGCTTTCTCGCCTACGCCCAGGCATTGAAGCTGGTGCCGGCCAATTTGGCCTATCCGGTCATGACCGGCATCACGCTGCTGGTGACCTTGGCGGCGGGTATGGTGTGGCTGGGTGAAGATATCGGCCCGCGCGTGGCGCTCGGCGCGGCGCTGCTGTTGGCCGGCATCGTGCTGATCGGCGCGCGTTGAGACGTCTGGCGTACTTCGTGGTGTCGAAGCGCGCGACCCTGCTGAGGTTCGCAGTGCTGGCCCTGTTTGCCCTGGCATGCCTGGGGCTGTCCTGGTATTCGCTCTATACGATCAAGATCAATGGCGACGGCGGCGAATACTTGCTTGTAACACATGCCTTGTTCAGGCATGGCTCGGTCGCGATTCGTCCCGGCGACATTGAAGAAATCCGCCATCTACCCCTGCCGCTGCTGCAGACAATGAATTTTCCGGGTGAGACGTATGCGCACCTGCAGCAGCTGTTCCAGGTGGCGCATCCCTTGCCTTGGGGCGGCTTTGCCTCGGTCGCGCCGGACCGCTATTACTCCATCCATTTCTGGCTGTATCCCCTGCTGGCAGTGCCTTTCTATGCCCTGCTCAGGCCGTTCGGGGCGAATCCCTTGTGGTCCCTGGGTTTGCTGAACCTGAGCTTTGCCGGTGCAGTGCTGTTCTATCTGCGGCGTGCGATGCCTGGCCGCGCGGTGCCGGGTTTCCTGTTCTTCCTGACGATGGGTAGCACCTTCTATCTCAATTGGACCGGACCGGAGCTGATGAGCGCGAGCTGTGCCCTGATTGCCTGCCTGGCGGCGCTGCGCGGCGAAATCGGCCTGTCGTTCTTGTTGAGTGGCCTGGGCGCCAGCCAAAATCCTTCGCTGATCTTTGTCATGCCGTTTGCGTGCTTGGTGCGCATCGCCTTGTACAAATGGCCGCAACTGATATGGCCCGGCGCAGGGCTCAAGCGCTTCGGTAGACGCGACGCGGTAATGATGCTGGCGGGCGTAAGCTTGGCAATGCTGCCTTATGTCTTTTTTCAGACTATCTTCGGCGTGCCCAGCCTGCCGGGCCGCTATTTCACATCGCCAGACCTGATCACCGCGAACCGCCTGTTTTCCCTCTTGTTCGATCTCGACCAGGGCATGCTGATCGGCGTACCGGGGCTGTTTGCCGCCCTGTTGGCGGGAGTGCTGTTGATTCGCGCGCCGTCGCGCGCCTATTGGCTGTGTGCGGCAGTATCCATGATTGCGCTCATGCTTGTCATGGCGGTGCCGACCTTGAGTGCACGGAATTGGAATTCCGGCTGCGTGGTCATGCTGCGCTACGCCTATTGGCTGGCCATGCCGCTGCTGGTCGTCGTATTGCTGAGCTTGCGCCTAGCGCCCACGGGCGCACACAGTGTTGTGGCAGCTTCCGCTCTTATCTTGCAAGCAGGTGTCCTGTATCTCAATGGTGTGGTCGGGCAAGAGAGCAACTCGCTTGGACATTCCGCGGAGGCGCGCTGGGTGCTGAGGTATTTTCCCGGATATTACAATCCCGACGCCGAGGTCTTTTACGAACGCAGTGTCGGCAGCGAGAATGAGATGCCGCCCGATCTCACCTACTTGTATCAGGCGGACGGGCATCCGCTCAAGCTGTTGCGGCAAGCTACGAACACAGAGGCCACCCCGGAGTGGTGTCCTGCGGACCAGCGACTGCAGGGCGTGGACGTGCATACGGAAGACAGGGGGTGGCAATATTCGAACTTCCCGTTTCATTGCCAGCATGTACCTCATGTCGAGCAATTGGGAAAATGGGAGATCGGCACCGATCATCCCGACAATGACAGATTGTTGGCCAGCGGTTGGTCGAAACCGGAACCGCCCTGCATCTGGAGCGATGGCGTGCAATCGAGCCTGGTATTGCCGGTAATGATGGACGGCCGGCCGTTGCGCATACGCACGCAGGGCCTGTACTACGGCCGGCAGAACAAGAGCGTGGTGAGCGTCAATGGGCATGCGCTTGGGAATTTCGATTTGACCCAGGCAGTGATCGAACTTTCCAGTGATTTTCCAAAAGATAGCCAATTGACCGTCGTCCTGCGTCATGAGGACGCATCTTCACCGAAATCGCATGGAGAGTCGGTAGACGAACGGATTCTGGGCTTTTGTCTGAAATCCGTTTCGGTAGAGGCGATGTTCGATTGATGTAGCCC
>JAFANH010000049.1 GCA_019232795.1 Burkholderiaceae bacterium | reverse complement strand
CTTTGCAGTGAGTCAGACTCTTTTTTAATCAACAACAAATCATTTTGGGAGATTACCTATGTAAGCCAGATCGTCCATGACCAGCGATTGCTCTTACCTTGGCCCGCTTCCATGTTCGCGATTATTTTTGCGCTGTTTTTGCAATTTGGGTGGGAAGTGCGCGCGGCAGTTGAACTGGCTCGACGCATTAAGAGGTGCGAGGATTCTTCAATCGACTACTAGTGGCCAAAACAGCCTTCACCATTTTTCTTTTTTGATTCGAATTGCGAAGGCAAATGCCCCATTGCCCATTAAACCCATGTGTATATGTGAAGTACCACCTTCACTATCTCCGCTAAGTCCTTCATTCTTCACATCATTTTGTTTCCATGGTGCATGAAGTCGATGCGCTAAGTCATTGGTTTCATTGAGAAAATTGTTGTATTTCCTTCTTAATATCGCTTGACCTGACTTTGTCCATCCACTAAAGTGGGCGGCAGTGTGAAAAAGTGTCTTTTTGTGGGAAATTTTTGTCTTTCCTGCATCAAACGCTGATTTCATGATTGTCCATTTTCAGCGAGGGTAGCCAGGGTGTTTCAGGGAGCGTCAGCATTGAATCTCGATGCCAAGGGCCGGATGTCGATTCCGGCCAAGCATCGTGACGCCCTGTTGCTGCAGTGCGAAGGGCGGGTCACGCTGACCAAGCATCCGCACGGCTGCCTGTTGTTTTTCCCGCGTCCGGTCTGGGAAAGCCATCGCGAGCAGATCGCGGCATGGCCTATGTCGGCGCGTGCCTGGCAGCGGATTTTCCTCGGCAATGCCGCCGACATCGACCTCGACAGCGCCGGCCGCATCCTGATTCCGCCCGAATTGCGGTCGGCTTCGGGGCTGGCGCGCGACGTGATGCTGCTGGGCATGGGCAGTCATTTTGAAATTTGGGATGCGGAGCGGCTGGCCGAAAGCGAGTCGCAGGCGATCGCCGGCGGCATGCCGGATGTGCTGGGCAATTTTTCGTTTTGATTGGCTGTAAGCGATGAATTCTCAGGCGGTGCCGGAATTTCAGCACCGGACGGTGTTGCTGGACGAGGCGGTCGATGCATTGGCGTTGGAAGGTTTACGCGCCGACGGTGTCTATATTGATGGCACCTTCGGGCGCGGCGGGCATAGCGGCTTGATTCTCAAGCGTTTGGGTGCCAAAGGGCGCCTGATTGCTTTCGACAAGGATCCGCAAGCGATTGCGACGGCGCAAGGTATGGCCGACCCGCGCTTCGAGATCGTGCATGACAGTTTTGCAACGATGGCGGAAGCGCTGGCGGCGCGCGGTGTCAGGCAGGTCGATGGTGTGTTGTTGGATTTGGGTATTTCGTCTCCGCAAGTGGACGACGCGGCGCGCGGCTTCAGTTTTCGGAGCGACGGCCCGCTCGACATGCGCATGGATACCACGCGCGGCATGTCGGCAGCGGAATGGCTGGCAACAGCGGATGAGCAGACTATAGAGAAAGTGGTGCGGGATTATGGGGAAGAACGGTTTGCTTTTCAGATTGCAAAGGCGATTGCAGCTCGCCGGGCAGTCCAGCCAATTTCAAGCACACGACAGCTTGCCGAGATCGTGGCACACGCCGTCAAAACCCGCGAGAAAGGCAAAGATCCGGCCACTCGTACCTTTCAGGCTATCCGGATTCACATCAATCAAGAGCTTGAAGAACTCGAAATAGGACTGAAACAGGCATTCGAACATCTGGCCCCGCACGGGAGATTAGTGGTGATCAGCTTTCATTCCTTGGAAGACCGCATCGTCAAGCGTTTCATGGCTTCCAAGGCCACGGCGCCGCAGCCTGATCGCCGCTTGCCCATACGTGCCGTAGATTTGCCTCAGCCGGATATGAAGTTGTTGTTGAAGATGAAGCCCACTCCCGCCGAAGTGCACGCCAACGCGCGCGCGCGTTCGGCCGTCATGCGTGTGGCCGAACGTCTGGATCATGCGGGGGCAAAGGCATGAGCGGGCGTTTGACTTTTCTGTTGGCGGCGGCGCTGATCCTGTGCGCGCTGTCCCTGGTCAAGGCGCAGTACCAGTCGCGCCGCCTGTTCATCGAACTTGAGCGTGCGCAGGCACAGGCCGGCCAGCTCGACCTCGAATGGTCGCAATTGCAGCTCGACCAGTCGCGTCTTGGCCTGCATGCGCGTATCGATGCTCTGGCGCGGCGCGACCTCAACATGGTGCCGGTGACGCCGGCCCGCACCCAATACCTGACGGTGGACGGCCAATGATGCGCGCTGCGACTCGTGCTATTGCCCGCCCGGCCGCCCGGACGGCTGCCGCCAAGGGCGTGCCGTTTACGGCCAGCCCGGTATTGGCTGTGCAACTGCCGGTATGGCGCTCGCGCCTGGTGCTGTTCGCACTGTTCGCCGCCTTTTGCGCGCTGGTCGGGCGCGCCTTGTGGCTGCAAGGCATTTCCACTGAATTCCTGCAAAAGCAGGGTGAATCGCGCTATGCGCGCACACTGGAATTGCCTGCCACGCGCGGCAAGATCACCGACCGCAACGGCCAGGTGCTGGCCTCCTCGCTGCCGGTCAAGGCGATCTGGGCGATTCCTGAAGACGTACTGCAGACCCCGCCGGAAAAGCTGGCCGCCTTGGCCGGTTTGCTTGGCATGAGTGACGCCGATTTGCGCGGCAAGCTTGATTCCGACCGCAGCTTCGTCTACCTCAAGCGCCAGGTTGAGCAGGAAACCGCAGACAAGATCGCCAAGCTCGGCATTGACGGCATCGACACGCGCCGCGAATACAAGCGTTACTACCCGGAAGCCGAAGTCATGGCCCACGTGGTCGGCTTCACCAGCGTCGAAGACGTCGGTCAGGACGGCATGGAGCTGGCCCAGCAGAAGACGCTGGCCGGCAGCATAGGCAGCCGCCGCGTGATCAAGGACCGCATGGGCCACATCGTCGAGGACATCGAGGCCGTGCGTGAACCGCACGACGGCAAGGATCTGGTGTTGTCGATCGACAGCAAGATCCAGTACATCGCCTATACCAAGCTCAAGGAAGCGGTCGAGAAAAACCAGGCCAAGGCCGGCGCCATCGTGGTGCTCGACGTCAAGACCGGCGAAGTGTTGGCACTGGCCAACTTGCCGAGCTACGACCCGAACAACCGTGCGGTATTGAGCGGCGCCCAGTTGCGCAACCGCGTCATGACCGACACCTTCGAACCCGGTTCTACGCTCAAGCCGTTTACGGTGGCCCTCGCGCTCGATACGCACCGTGTCACGCCGGAAACAACTTTCCAGACCGCGCCCGGCCAAATGTACATTGGCCCGGCCTTGATTCACGATGCCGAGGCGCGCGGGGTGCTGTCGGTGGCCGAGATCATCAAGTACTCGTCCAACATCGGTACGTCGAAAATTGCGCTGTCCATGCCGGCCCAGGAAATGTGGGATATGTTTACCGATGTCGGCTTCGGCCAGCAGCCCAAATTCGGCTTCCCGGGTGCGGTCGCTGGCCGAGTGCGCCCCTACAAGTCGTGGCGCCCGATCGAGCAGGCAACCATGAGTTACGGTCAAGGCATTGCGGTTTCGCTGATCCAGTTGGCGCGCGCCTACATGATTTTCGCGCGCGATGGTGACGAGATCCCCCTGTCCTTCCAAAGGGTCGACACGCCGCCGATCGGCCAGCGCGTGATTTCCGAGAAAACTGCGCGCGAAGTGCGCGCCATGCTGGAAACCGTCGCCAGCCCGGGCGGTACCGCGCCGAAAGCGCAAGTGCCCGGCTACCGCGTCGGCGGCAAGACCGGCACCGCCTACAAGGTGGTCAACGGCGGGTATGCATTGCCGCACCGTTACATTGCCAGTTTCTGCGGCTTCGCGCCGGTGTCGGACCCGCGCCTGATCATTGCCGTCATGGTGGACGAACCGACCGGACCGGTGCATTTCGGTGGTGACGTGGCGGCGCCGGTGTTTGCCGACGTCGCAGCCAACGCCTTGCGTTCGATGAACGTCACGCCCGACTCGTCGGTGACCAACATCATTATTCCCGCCGGCGGCGCAGCGGAGGGCATGTGATGCAGGCCGCGCAGATGCAAACCGTCCTGAGCTGGCTGCAGTCGCATGCTGCCGGCGTGCAGCTTTCCTCCGACTCGCGCGACATCGCAGCTGGCGACGTCTTCGTGGCTTACCCGGTTACGGGTGCGGACGGCCGCAAGCATATCGCCCATGCAATCGCCCAGGGCGCCGGCGCGGTGCTGTTCGAACCGCAAGACTTCGAATGGGATGCCGCATGGCAGGTGCCGCACCTGCCGGTCACCAGTTTGGCCGACGCCGCCGGCACGATCGCCAGCGCCTTCTATACCCAACCGGACGAGGCTATGTTCACGGTCGCCGTCACCGGCACCAACGGCAAGACTTCCTGCTCGCAGTGGGTAGGCAATGCCTTGTCGCGTTTGGGTGAGCCGACTGCCGTGATCGGCACACTGGGTTTCGGCCTCTACCGTCAAGGCAATCCCGAAGAATTCCAGGCCACCGGCTACACCACGCCGGATGCCGTGCTGCTGCAAAGGCGCCTGGCGCAGATGCGCGATGCCGGCGCCCAGGCGCTGGCCATCGAAGCGTCGTCTATCGGCTTGCACCAGGGGCGCTTGAACGGCCTGCACTTCAACGTCGGCCTGTTCACCAACTTCACGCGCGACCATCTCGACTATCACGGCGACGAAGCTGCCTACGAAGCCGCCAAGACCGTGCTGTTCGACTGGCCGGGCCTGCAGCACGCGGTCGTCAATCTCGACGACGACATGGGGCTGCGCCTGGTTGAACGCTTGAAACACCGATCGCCGGCGATTGCCATCACCGGCTACACGCTGCGGGACATGCAGGTCGACGGCATCGCCGTGCTCAAGGCATCCGAAGTGCGCACCAGTCAGGCCGGCACCATCTTCCATCTGGAAACGCCGTTCGGCGCCAGCCAAGTCAAGACGCAATTGGTCGGCCTGTTCAACGTCAGCAATGTGCTCGGCATCATCGGCGTGCTGCTGGCCAAGGGCGTGGCCTGGCGCGATGCCATCGAAGCGGCCGAGGAATTGACAGCGGTGCCAGGTCGCATGCAGCAATTGGGCGGCATTGAAGCGCCGCTGGTAGTGGTCGACTATGCACATACGCCCGATGCGCTGGAAAAGACATTGACCTCTTTACGCCAAGTAGCGCAGCAGCGCAACGGCGAACTGTGGTGCGTATTCGGTTGCGGCGGCGACCGCGATCCGGGCAAGCGCCCGCAAATGGGCGCGGCGGCACTGGCTGCCGACCACGTCGTGGTCACCAGCGACAACCCGCGCAGCGAAGAACCGGCAGCCATCATTGCTCATGTCGTGGCCGGCATGGGTGCCGCACAGGAACAGCCGCAAGTGTTCGAAGACCGCGCGGCGGCCATCCTGTGGACGGTCAAGCATGCGGCCAAGCCCGATGTGATCCTGCTGGCCGGCAAAGGCCACGAAACCTATCAAGAGATCAAGGGGCGCAAGCTCCCTTTCCTCGATGCCGACCACGCTGCGCTGGCGCTGGCTGCGCGCGTGACCATGCTGGGAGGTGCGGCATGATCAAAGCCTCTTTGGACGATTTGCAGAAAGCTATCAATGGGGTAGGAGAGGGGCCGCGCACCACGGCGGGCGTCACCTTTGCTGGCGTGTCGACTGACAGCCGCTATATCGCGCCGGGCAATTTGTTCGTCGCGCTGCGCGGTGAACGTTTCGACGCACACGACTTTCTGGAGCAGGTGGCCGCGCAAGGCGCAGCCGCAGTCGTCGCCGAACGTGTGCCGGAAGGTTTGAACATTCCGGCTTTGCTGGTGCCGGACACGCGCGTAGCGCTGGGTGAAATTGCCGCCTGGTGGCGCAGCAAGTTCACGATTCCCGTGATCGGCGTCACCGGCAGCAACGGCAAGACCACGGTCAAGGAAATGATCGCTTCCATCCTGGCTGAGGCTTACGGCGCCGATGGTTATCTGGCTACGCGTGGCAATCTCAACAACGAGATCGGCGTGCCGCTGACCGTGCTGCGTCTTGGTCAGCAATGCAAGGCTGCGGTGATCGAGCTGGCGATGAACCACCCCGGCGAAATCGCCGTGCTGGCCAAGATTGCGCGGCCAACCCTGGCCATGGTCAACAACGCCCAGCGCGAGCACCAGGAATTCATGAGCAGCGTGGCGGCTGTGGCCGAAGAAAATGGTTCGGTGCTGCTCAACCTCGCCGACGATGGCGTCGCCGTGTTCCCGGGAGACGAAGAATTTACGCCCCTGTGGCGCGGCTATGCCGGCAAACGCAAGACAGCGACATTTGGCCTGACGAACGACGCCAACGTGCATGGCGCCTACCACCTGACCGAATTCGGCAGCGAGTTGACCATTACCCACAGCGACGGGAAGTTTACAGTGAATTTGGCAGCAGCCGGCTTGCACAATGTGCGCAACGCGCTGGCTGCGGCCGCTTGCACGTTAGGCATAGGCTTGCCAGCTGCCACCGTGGCGCGTGGACTGGAAGCCTTCGCTCCGGTCGCCGGCCGCTTGCAGCGCAAGACCAGTTCCATTGGTTCGCTGGTGATCGACGATACCTACAACGCCAACCCCGATTCGGTGCGCGCCGCCATCGACGTGCTGGCAACACTGCCGGCGCCGCGCCTGCTGGTGTTGGGCGACATGGGCGAAGTGGGCGATGCCGGCCCGCAGTTCCATGAAGAAGTGGGCGCCTATGCACACCAACGCGGTATCGACGGTTTGATGACGCTCGGTACGCTGGCACAGCACAGCAGCCGTGCCTTCGGTGCCGGCGCTACGCACTACGAAGAAATCGAAGGCCTGAAACAGGCGCTGGACCACGGTTTGACGAAACAGACTGCCGCACTGGTCAAGGGCTCGCGTTTTATGAAGATGGAACGGGTGGTGCAGCATCTGCTCGGCAAGACAGAATCGAATCAAGGATCGCATTGACATGTTGCTTTGGCTGGCACAATTTTTCCAACAAGACCTCGGTCCGCTGCGGGTGTTCAACTTCCTCACCTTCCGCGCCGTGTTCGCCACCATTACCGCGCTGGTGATCGGTTTGTGGGCCGGCCCCGGCGTGATCCGCATGCTGACGCGCATGAAGGTCGGCCAGGCAGTGCGCCAGGACGGTCCGCAATCGCACCTGAAAAAGAGCGGCACCCCGACCATGGGCGGCGTGCTGATCCTGATCGGCATCGGTGTCGCCACGCTGCTGTGGGCAGACCTGACCAACCGCTTCATTTGGCCGGTGCTGATTGTGACGCTGGGTTTTGGCGCCATCGGCTGGGTCGACGACTACCGCAAAGTGGTTTTCAAGGATCCGGAAGGCATGCGTTCGCGCGAGAAATTCTTCTGGCAATCGGTGATCGGCCTGATCGCTGCGCTCTACCTGGCCTTCTCGGTATCGGCGCCGACCAATACCAAGGTGTGGGAATTGTTCAGCGCCTGGGTCGGGTCCGGCTTCAATGTCGACCTGCCGCCCAAGGCCGACTTGATCGTACCCTTCTTCAAGACCATCAGCTATCCACTGGGCGTTTGGGGCTTCATCGGCCTGACCTATGTGGTCATTGTCGGCACCAGCAACGCAGTCAACCTGACCGACGGCCTGGACGGCCTGGCCATCATGCCGACCGTGATGGTCGGCTCGGCGCTTGGCCTGTTCGCCTATTTGACCGGTAGCGCCACCTACGCCAAATACCTGTTGATTCCGCACATACCGGGCGCGGGCGAATTGCTGATTTTCTGCGGCGCGATGGCGGGCGCGGGCTTGGCCTTCCTTTGGTACAACGCCCACCCGGCGCAAGTCTTCATGGGCGACGTCGGCGCGCTGGCCTTGGGCGGCGCGCTCGGTACCATTGCGGTGATTGTGCGCCAGGAAATCGTGCTGTTCATCATGGGAGGCATCTTCGTGGCCGAAACCATATCGGTGATGGTGCAGGTGTCTTACTTTAAATACACCAAAAAGAAATACGGCACCGGCCGCCGCATCCTGTTGATGGCGCCGCTGCACCACCATTTCGAACACAAGGGCTGGAACGAAACCCAGGTGGTGGTGCGCTTCTGGATCATCACCATGATGCTGGTGTTGTTCGGGTTGTCGACGCTGAAGTTGCGTTGATGTTGGTGAGTTTCATGTGTTTCTCCCCTCTCCCGCCAGCGGGCGAGGGGATGTCTGTGGTGTTCGCGGGCGTTTGTTGAAAAGTTGTTTTGAATAAGTGGATTTCGGGGAAAAAGCAGGCTAGATGAATTACGCAGGAAAACACGCTCTGGTTTTGGGTCTCGGCGAATCGGGTTTGGCCATGGCTTTGTGGCTGGCCCGGTGCGGCGCGGCCGTGCGCGTGGCCGATACGCGCGAAGCACCGGCGCGCCTGCAAGCCTTGCGCGAAGCCTTGCCGCAAGCCGAATTCATTGCCGGCCCCTTCGAACCCGTTTTGCTCGACGGCATGGACTTCGTTGCGCTGAGTCCCGGCCTGGCGCCGCAGCGCGAATTGGCGCGCATCGTGCCGGCGGCGCAAGAGCGCGGCATTGCGCTGTGGGGCGAAATCGAATTGTTCGCGCAGGCGCTGGCCGTGCTCAAGGACGAGCGCGCCTACGCGCCCAAGCTGATCGCCGTCACCGGCACCAACGGCAAGACCACGGTCACCAGCATGGTTGGCCTGTTGTGCCGGCGCGCCGGATTGACAGTGCAGGTAGCCGGCAATATCAGCCCGGCCGCGCTCGACGTGCTGCGTAACGCTCTCGATACCGACACCTTGCCGCAAGTCTGGGTGCTGGAACTGTCGAGCTTCCAGTTGCACTCGACTTCCAGCCTGCAAGCCGATGCCGCCACCGTGCTCAACGTCACCCAAGACCACTTGGACTGGCATGGCGACATGCAAAACTATGCCGCCGACAAGGCGCGCATCTTCGGCCCGCACACGGTACGCGTGCTCAATCGCGACGACACCGAAGTAATGCGCATGGCCTCGCCGCTGGCGACGGTTTCCACCTTCGGCAAGGACGAGCCGGAATTGGCGGAAAGCTTCGGCTTGTTCAACGAGAACGGCATGCAATGGCTGAGCCTGGCCGTGTCCGCTGAAGACGGCGAGCCGGCCCGCAAGCGCCGCAAGAAAGAGGACGTGGAATTGCCGCCGGTGCTGCTCAACCGCCTGATGCCGGTCGACGCGCTCAAGATCCGCGGCCAGCACAATGCGCTCAATGCCTTGGCGGCGCTGGCCTTGTGCCGCGCGGTGGGTTTGCCGCTGGCGCCTTTGCTGCACGGCTTGCGTGAATATCATGGCGAACCGCACCGGGTCGAGCTGGTCGGTACGGTCGCCGGCGTCGAATACTTCGACGACAGCAAGGGCACCAACGTCGGCGCCACCGCCGCCGCGCTGAACGGGCTTGGCGCTGCCAACGACAGCACACACAAGCGCTTGCTGCTGATTGCCGGCGGCGTCGGCAAGGGCCAGGATTTTTCGCCGCTGGCCGAACCGGTCGCCAAGTACGTGCGCGCCGTTATGCTGATCGGCGCCGACGGACCGGCCATACGTGCAGTTCTGAGTGAGAATGGTGCGGGCGGCGTCGAGCTGATCGATTGCTCCAGTCTGGAACAGGCGGTCGAGCGGGCAGCCGGCATGGCACATAGCGGCGATCAGGTGCTGCTGTCTCCCGCTTGCGCCAGTTTCGACATGTTCGACAACTATGCGCACCGCGCCCGGGTTTTTATCGATGCGGTGCGCGAACAGGCGCTGGCGCACGGGGAGGTCGCATGACCGCGACACCAGTTTTTGCTGCCGGCGCCGCAGGCACGCGCACCAACGTGATGGATTACGACCAGCCCTTGGTGTGGGTGATCCTGTTGCTCATGCTGTTCGGCATGGTGATGGTGTATTCGGCCTCGATTTCGCTGCCCGATTCGCCCAAGTTCGCCAACTACACCAATACCTATTTCCTGCAGCGCCAGGCCATCTTCATTGTCGTCTCCATCATGGCCGGTCTGTTCGCCTTCCGCGTGCGCATCGAGACCTGGCAACGCATCGCGCCCTATCTGTTTGCCGGCACCCTGATTTTGCTGGCGTTGGTACTGATCCCCGGCATAGGCAAAGGCGTCAACGGCGCCAAGCGGTGGCTGTCGTTCCGCGTGTTCAACCTGCAGCCGTCGGAACTGATGAAACTGTTCGTGGTGCTGTACGCTGCCGACTACACGGTGCGCAAGCAGCAATTCATGCACCAGCTGACCAAGGGATTTCTGCCCATGGCTGCGGCGGTCGGCTGCGTCGGCCTGTTGCTGCTGCTCGAACCGGACCTTGGCGCTTTCGGCGTCATTGTCTGCATCGCCATGGGCATCCTGTTCCTGGGCGGCATCAACGGCATCTGGTTCGGCGGCATAGGCGCGACCCTGGTCGGCATCTTCAGCCTGGTGATTATCTTGTCGCCGTGGCGGCGCGAGCGGATTTTCGCCTACATGAATCCCTGGGTAGAGGAAAACGCGCTCGGCAAGGCATATCAATTGTCGCACTCGCTGATCGCCTTTGGGCGTGGCGAGCTGTTCGGCGTCGGCCTGGGCGGCAGTGTGGAGAAGCTCAATTATCTGCCGGAGGCGCACACCGACTTCCTGTTGGCCGTGATCGGCGAAGAGCTTGGGTTTGTCGGTGTTTTGGCCGTGGTGCTGCTGTTCTACTGGATCGTCAAGCGCTCCTTCGACATCGGCCGCCAGGCGATCGCCATGGACCAGACCTTTGCCGGTCTGGCAGCCAAGGGCATCGGCATCTGGATCGGCGTGCAGGCTTTCATCAATATGGGCGTCAACCTCGGCTTGCTGCCGACCAAGGGGTTGACCTTGCCGCTGATGAGCTATGGCGGTTCGGGCGTGCTGATCAATTGCGTTGGTTTGGCGATCTTGCTGCGCATCGATTATGAAAATCGTGTGCGCATGCGCGGGGGGCGTGTGTGATGGCGATGACCTCCATGAAGAACAAGCGCCTGCTGATCATGGCGGCCGGCACCGGCGGCCACATCTTCCCCGGTTTGGCGATTGCCGACACCATGAGGGCGCGCGGCTGGCAGGTGTCATGGCTCGGCACGGCGCATGGCATGGAGCGCGACCTGGTGCTGCGCCATGGCGTCGAAATGGACACCATCGAATTTTCCGGGTTGCGCGGCAAGGGCTTGGCACATAGCGTGCGCGGCGCCTGGCGCCTGCTGCTCGGCTTCGGCCGCTGCTTCCGCATCCTCGGGCGGCGCAAGCCGGACGTGGTGCTTGGCATGGGCGGCTACGTGACGGTGCCGGGCGGCCTGATGGCGGTCTTGCGGCGCGTGCCGCTGGCCCTCGTCAATGCGGACGCCGGCTTGCTGCTGTCGAACAAGACGCTGGCGCCGTTTGCGCGCAAGGTGCTGTTCGGCTTTCCGGCGCAAGACGGTAAATCCGGCAAGGCCGATGTCACCGGCAACCCGGTGCGCGACGAAATTCTGGCGTTGGCGGATCCGACCGTGCGCTTTGCCGAGCGCAGCGGCCCATTGCGCATCCTTGTGGTGGGCGGCAGTCTCGGTGCGAAAGCCTTGAACGATTGCCTGCCGCAAGCGCTGGCGGCGCTGCCGCGCGAAGCGCGCCCGATCGTCACGCATCAGTCGGGCAAGCAGCATATCGAGGCGCTGCGCAAGGCGTACGCTCAGGCGCAGGTGGATGCTGAAGTGGTGGATTTCATCGACGACATGGCGCGCCGCTACGCGGAGGCCGATCTCGTGATCTGCCGTGCCGGCGCGATCACGGTATCGGAATTGACGGCAGCGGGCGTTGCCAGCGTTCTGGTGCCGTTTATCGCGTCGACCACCTCGCATCAGCGCGGCAATGCGCAATGGATGGAGCAGCAACAAGCGGCGATTCACTTGCCGCAGAGCGAATTGAATGTCGAGCGCCTGGCGTCGCTGTTGACGACGACCTCGCGCGAGACGTGCAGGAACATGGCCGAAGCGGCCTACCGCATAGGCCGCCGCGACGCCAACCAGGCGATCGCGCAGGTACTGGAAAGATTGGCAGGTGCAGCATGAAACATAAAGTCAGACACATACACTTCGTCGGCATAGGCGGCTCGGGCATGAGCGGTATCGCCGAAGTCATGGTCAATCTCGGCTACACGGTGTCGGGGTCCGACCTGGGAAGCAATGCGGCGACTCAGCGCCTGGCGGCGCTGGGCGCCAAGGTCAGTATCGGCCACGTGGCCGAGAACATTGCGGGCGCCGACGCCATCGTGGTGTCGACCGCGGTCAAGCAGGACAATCCGGAAGTGCTGGCTGGCCGCGAAAAGAAAATCCCCATTGTGCCGCGCGCCATGATGCTGGCCGAATTGATGCGATTGAAGAGCGGCATTGCCATCGCCGGTACGCACGGCAAGACCACGACCACCAGCCTGGTGGCAAGCGTGCTGGCCGAAGGCGGGCTTGACCCCACCTTCGTCATCGGCGGCCGCCTGACCAGTGCCGGCGCCAACGCCAAGCTCGGCAGCGGCGATTTCATCGTGGTCGAGGCCGACGAGTCGGATGCGTCGTTCCTGAATCTGTCGCCGGTGATCGAAGTCATCACCAACATCGATGCCGACCACATGGAGACCTACGACCACAGCTTCGTCAAGCTGAAGCAGGCATTCATTGAATTTACCCAGCGCCTGCCGTTCTACGGCATCGCCGTGCTGTGCGTGGACGACGCCAACGTGCGCGAAATCATGCCATCGGTGTCCAAGCCCATCCTGACCTACGGCTTCCACGAAGACGCGCAAGTGCGTGCAGTCGATGCCAAGGCGGTCGGCGGCCACATGGAATTCACCGTGTTGCAGGCCGACTATCCGCCGCTGACGGTGCGTCTCAACCAGCCCGGCATGCACAACGTGCAAAACGCCTGCGCGGCGATTGCCATCGCACGTGAACTAAGCGTACCCGACAACGCCACGCAAAAGGCTTTGGCCGAATTCAACGGCGTCGGCCGGCGCTTTACCCGTTATGGCGAACTCGATATTCCGGGAAGCGACGGCAAGCCCAAGGGCAAGTTCGCTCTGGTCGACGACTACGGTCATCATCCGGCCGAAACGGCCGCGACGCTGGCTGCGGCGCGTGGCGCCTATCCGGGACGCCGGCTGGTGCTGGCCTTCCAGCCGCATCGCTATACGCGTACACGCGACCTGTTCGAGGATTTCGTGAAAGTGCTGTCCAGCTGTGACGTGCTGGTGCTGGCGGAAGTGTATGCCGCCGGCGAGCAGCCCATTGTCGCCGCCGACGGCCGTGCACTGGCGCATGCGCTGCGCGTGACCGGCAAGGTCGACCTGAGCTTCGTCGAGGAAGTGGCCGATCTGCCGCAAGCCATCGTCGACATGGTCAGGGACGGCGACGTGGTGATCACCATGGGCGCCGGTTCCATGGGCGGCGTACCGCACAAGTTGCAGCAACTGATCGCACAGGTGCCAGCATGAGCGCGGCCATGAATCTCGGCAAGGTTGGCGTGTTGTTCGGCGGCCGTTCGGCCGAGCGCGAAGTGTCGCTGATGTCGGGTACCGGCGTCTTGAAAGCGCTGCGCGACAAGGGCATCGACGCCCATGCTTTCGACCCGGGCCAGCGCAGCCTGGCGGAACTGGCGGCGGAAAAATTCGATCGTGTATTTATCGCTCTGCACGGCCGCTACGGCGAAGACGGCAGCATCCAGGGTGCGCTTGAGCAGCTCGGGATTCCCTATACCGGTCCCGGCGTGATGGCCTCGGCGATCGCCATGGACAAGGTGATGAGCAAACGCGTCTGGCTCAGTCATGGTTTGCCGACGCCGCGCTTTGTCGTGCTCGATGCCAAGGCGGCATCGCCGGAAGAGCTGCGTGCGATTCCCGATCAGCTCGGCTTGCCGTTGATGCTGAAGGCGCCGCACGAGGGCTCGACCATCGGCATCGCCAAAGTCAATGGTCATTCGGAAATGCAGGAAGGCTTCGAGCTGTGCGCCAGATACGACGAAGCAATCCTGGCGGAAGAATTCATTAGCGGTCGCGAATTGACGGTGCCGGTGCTGGGTACGGGGCGCGCTGCGCGCGCGCTGCCCATCGTTGAAATCCGCGCGCCGCAAGGCAACTACGATTATGAACACAAGTATTTCAGCGACGACACGCAGTACCTGTGTCCGGCGCCGCTGGACGCGGCATTGACGGCCCGCATCCAGGATATCGCGGTGAAGGCTTTCAATGCGCTTGGCTGCGTCGGCTGGGCGCGCGTCGATTTCATGTTGCGCGCATCGGACGATGAGCCTTTCCTGCTGGAGATCAATACTTCTCCCGGCATGACCGGCCATTCGCTGGTGCCGATGTCGGCCAAGGCAGCAGGCATGAATTACGAAGACTTGTGTGTCGAGATTCTGCGCTCCGCGCGGCTCGATCTGACACCTTCGGAGAGCTGGAAGCCGGGTTTGCAGAGTTAGGGACAGAAAGGAATAGAAACCGATATGTGGCACGACATCAAAACCATGAACGCACTGACCGGCATGCTGCTCGGCCTGTGCCTTATGGCTTTGCTGGGCGCCGGTCTGTGGTGGCTGGCGCAGCGGCCGATGTTTACGCTGCGCGCCATCCGGGTCGAGGCCATGAGTGAAGGGCAGGTACAAGGGCAACCGCAAGCGCAATTGCGCCATCTGGATCCGGCTATCGTCAGGGGGTCGGCCTTGCCGCATATCCGCGGGAATTTCTTCACCGCCAATCTCGATACGGTGCGGCAGGCCTTCGAGACGGTGCCCTGGGTGAGGAGGGCCACAGTACGCCGCGAATGGCCGAACAAACTGGTGGTGGCGGTGGAAGAGCATGTGCCGCTTGGCACCTGGACCGACGACGGCAGGCTGCTGTCGGTCAAGGGTGAAGCATTTACGGCCAACATGGCCGAGGCCGAAGAGGATGGGCCGCTGCCCGAATTCGGCGGGCCGGATGGCAGCGAAAAAGACGTGATGACGCGCTACCGCGACTTGAACGCCTGGCTGGCGCCGCTCAAGCTCAGGCCGACCTCGCTGCAACTGTCCGGCCGCTACGCCTGGAGCGTGAAACTGGACAATGGCGTGAGCGTCGAGTTGGGGCGTGAGCAAAGCAGCAGCACGTTGCGCGAGCGCTTGGACCGCCTGGTGGCGGCCTATCCGCAGTTGCTCGAACGGTTGCAGAACCGGATAGAAAGCATAGATCTGCGCTATCCGAATGGCTTGGCCCTGAAGGCCAACGGGTTGGCATTGGCGGACGACGGCAAAAAGAAGGCTGGACTACCGCCGAGTCGTCAATAGAGAAGGTAGTAGGGAAGCATAAGTAGAACTTAAGCGAATCGATATGACAAAAGATGCGAAGAATTTAATCGTCGGCCTCGACATCGGCACCTCGAAAGTGGTGGCGGTGGTAGCCGAGGTGATGCCGAACGGACGGCATGAGGTGATCGGCCTGGGGCAGCACGAATCCAAGGGGCTGAAAAAAGGCGTCGTCGTCAATATCGAAGCGACCATAGAATCGATCCAATGCGCGCTCGAAGAAGCGGAATTGATGGCCGATTGCAAGATCCGGAACGTTTACACCGGCATCGCCGGCAGCCATATCCGCAGCTTCAATTCCAGCGGCATGGTGGCGATCAAGGACAAGGAAGTGACGGCGGCCGACGTCAGCCGCGTGATCGAAACCGCCAAGGCAGTCAACATCCCGACCGATCAGCAATTGCTGCACACCGTGCCGCAGGAATTTATCGTCGACAGCCAGGAAGACGTGCGCGAACCGATCGGCATGAGCGGCATCCGCCTCGAGGTGAAGGTCCATATCGTCACCGGCGCTGTATCTGCTGTGCAGAACATCGTCAAGTGCGTGCGCCGCTGCGGCCTCGAGGTATCCGACCTGATCCTGCAGCCCATGGCTTCGGCCGATGCGGTGCTGACTTCCGATGAAAAGGAACTGGGCGTGGTGCTGGTCGACATGGGCGGCGGCACCACCGACGTCGCGATCTTTACCGAAGGGGCGATCCGCCATACGGCCGTGATCCCTATCGCCGGCGACCAGATCACCAACGACATCGCCATGGCCTTGCGCACGCCGACTACGGAAGCCGAAGAAATCAAGCTGCGCTACGGCGTTGCCAAGCAGGCCCTGGCCGATCCGACCGAAACATTGGAAGTGCCTGGCTTGGGCGACCGCGCGCCGCGCTCGCTGTCGCGTCAGGCGCTCGCGGCCGTGATCGAGCCGCGCGTGGAGGAGTTGTTCGCCCTGGTGCACCAGGTGGTGCGCTAGTCGGGGTACGAGGAAGTGCTGTCCTCTGGCATCGTGCTGACCGGCGGTTCGGCCATGATGCCGGGCATGGCAGAACTGGCCGAAGACATTTTCCTCAAGCCGGCGCGCCTGGGCACACCGGAATACAGCGGCCAGTTGGCCGACGTGGTGCGCAGCCCGCGCTACGCGACCGTGCTCGGCCTGTTGCTGGAAGCGAAAAAACAGTATTTGCGCGGCTATGTCGTCACGCGCCAGGATGGAACGGTCAAGGCGATTTGGCAGCGTATGAAGGAGTGGTTCTTGGGTAATTTTTAGAACGAAATTAGTCAGGGCAGGAAATTTGGATTTAACTTTTTGCATCAACCCGTAGTTAGCAGTCGCTAGTCGTCACAGCGCGTGATGACTACCGACTGAGAACTGCACACTTTTTAGGAGACTTCATGGAAATCGATATGCTAGATAACACGGCGGTGGGAACCGTGATCAAGGTCGTCGGCGTCGGTGGCGCGGGCGGCAACGCGGTGCAGCACATGATCAACAAGGGCGTTAGCGGCGTCGAGTTCATCGCCGCCAACACGGATGCACAGGCGCTCAAGCTGTCGAAAGCGGACAACATCATCCAGATCGGCGAAACCGGTCTCGGCGCCGGCATGAAGCCTGACGTCGGCCGCCAGCTGGCGGAGGAAACGCGTGCACGCATCGAAGACTCGCTGCGCGGCGCGCACATGGTGTTCATCGCAGCCGGCATGGGCGGCGGCACCGGCACCGGCGCGGCGCCGGTCGTGGCACAAGTCGCGAAAGAGCTGGGCGCGCTGACGGTTGCCGTGGTCTCCAAGCCGTTTTCGTATGAAGGCCAGAAGTGCATGGATATCGCCGACCAGGGTATCGAGGCGCTGTCCCAGCACGTCGATTCGCTGATCATCATCCTCAACGAAAAGCTGGAAGAGATCTACGAAGACGACAGCATGCTGGAATGGCTGCAACATGCTGACGACGTGCTCAACAACGCCGTGGCCGGCATCGCCGAGATCATCAACGTGCCGGGCCACATCAACGTCGACTTCAACGACGTCAAGACCATCATGGGCGAGCAGGGCAAGGCTATGATGGGTACGGCAACGGCATCCGGTGTCGACCGTGCGCGCATTGCGGCAGAGCAGGCAATCGCTTCGCCGCTGCTCGACGGCGTCGACCTGTCCGGCGCGCGCGGCGTGCTGGTTAACGTCACCGGCAGCCGCAGCCTGAAGGGTAAGGAAATCAAGGAAGTGATGGCGACAGTGCGCGCCTTCGCCGCCGCCGACGCCTCGATCGCGCAAGGTATTGCCTACGATGAAGATATGGGCGACGAAATCCGCGTCACCGTGGTGGCAACCGGCCTCGGCCGCGGCCGCAAGAATGTACAGCTGGTGCCGAACCCGGTGCTGCGTACCGGTACCCACAACGAGCCTTTCCACACGAACGCCAACGCGAATGCCAATGCCAACGCCGGCATGGCCCAAGGCGCCGCTACCCCGGCTTTCGACGGTTTGAAGGCGCCGGCGGTATGGCGTCGCGAGTCGGCATCGGAGACCGTGCGCGCGCTCGAGAAGAATGGCATGGAAACCTACGATATTCCGGCATTCTTACGTAAACAGGCAGACTGATTGGCTAGCTTGCGGAAGTAATTCGTCTCATTTCGTTGAAATAACTAAAAAATCCCCTCTCCCACTTGTGGGAGAGGGAGCGATAAACCGACAGGGTGACGCAAAGCCCTGGTCACTCTGCAAGAAAAAGCGGAACGACGGATAATGCGGTTGCACGCCGCGCCTGCGGGCGCGGCGTTTTTATTCGGCTATATCGCCCCAAATAACCAACAGGAGTAAACATGACCATCAAGATTGGCGACCATCTGCCGGAAGGCGCATTGGCGGAATACATCGAAACGGCGACCGAGGCTTGCGCCATCGGCCCGAATACCTTTCAAGTGGCCGACCTGGTCAAGGGCAAGAAAATTGCCGTATTCGGCCTGCCCGGCGCCTTTACGCCGACCTGCTCGGCTCAGCACGTGCCGGGTTACGTCAAGCATGCGGCTGAACTGAAGGCCAAGGGCGTCGATGAAATCTGGTGCATCTCGGTCAACGACGCTTTCGTCATGGGCGCCTGGGGCCGCGACCAAAAGGCCACCGGCATCGTGCGCATGTTCGCCGACGGCAATGCCACCTTCAGCAAGGCGCTCGGCTTGGACGCCGACTTCAGCAAGTTCGGCATGGGCGTGCGTTCGCAACGTTACTCGCTGCTGGTCGACAACGGCATCGTCAAGCAATTGAACATCGAAGCGCCGGGCAAGTTCGAAGTATCGAATGCGGAAACCTTGCTCAAGCAATTGAGCTGATGTCAACCGACACCCGGCGGTTCGCCCCGCCGGGTGCTTGGCGCCGGCCAGCTTAGGATTTGAGTTACTGACTCACGGGTTAGTTGGTATAATCTGGCTATGCTCAAGCAACGTACACTCAAGCAACTGGTCAATACAGTTGGCGTCGGACTGCATTCCGGCACCAAGGTCGAACTGACCTTGCGCCCTGCCGCGCCCGATACCGGCATCGTCTTCCGCCGCGTCGATCTCAATCCCATCGTCGACTTTGCCGCCTCGGCCTTGGCCGTCGGCGATACGCGTATGGCATCCACGCTGGAAAAAGATGGCGCCAAGGTTTCCACCGTCGAGCACTTGATGTCGGCATGTGCCGGTCTCGGCATCGACAATCTCTATGTCGACGTGACCGCCGAAGAAATTCCCATCATGGACGGCTCGGCCTCGTCCTTCGTCTTCCTGTTGCAGCAAGCCGGCATGGTCGAACAGAACGCCGCCAAGAAATTCATCCGCGTCAAAAAGCCGGTCGAAGTACGCGAAGGGAAAGGCGCCAATGAAAAATGGGCGCGGCTGGAACCCTACAATGGCTTCAAGCTGAAGTTCTTCATCGAGTTCAACCACCCGGCGGTCGACGGCACCGGCCAGGTGGCCGAAGTCGATTTCGCGCTCGAATCTTATGTGAAGGAAGTGTCGCGTGCGCGCACTTTCGGTTTCATGCAAGATGTGGAAACCCTGCGCGGCATGGGCCTGGCGCGTGGTGGTTCGCTGGAAAATGCCATCGTGATGGACGAGTACCGCATCCTGAACCCGGATGGCCTGCGCTATGGGAACGAGTTCGTGCGTCACAAGATACTCGACGCCATCGGCGACCTCTACCTGATCGGCCATCCGCTGCTGGCCGGCTATACCGCACATAAGTCCGGGCATACGCTCAATAATCTATTGCTGCGCGCCTTGCTCGAGCAACCGGATTCCTACGAGATCGCCACCTTCGATACCCTGGAAACCGCACCCGACAGTTATGTCAGGCAGGCCAACCAGGAGTGGGCGCTAAACTGAGCGCACCCGGAAAAGCTTTTCAGTGGTATTCGCGTCGCGTATCCACCACCTCACCACTTCAAGGCCGGTGCCGCTTCACCAAAGTGGCCAGCGCAGCCTTCAAATCGCGGTTGGCCGGCGTATCTTCCAGTGTTTGATGCAGACTCGCCAGGGCCGTCAGGGCCTGTGAAGGCAGTTGTAACTGCTTGGGCGGTTTCTCTTCGGTAACTTTTGGTATAACTTGCACTTTCAAACGGATTGCGATAACCTGCCAACCCCGTTTGTGCAAACTGTCTTGCAACTTAGGCAACTGCTGTTTTAGCCGGGTGGCGAGGGCAGCGTTGGGAATAGCGAGTACCAACTGCTCGGAATCATAAGACATGACGGCACACGGACCGAACATGGCGGGCAGTGCCGTTGCACAGTCTGCCTGCAATGCGGCTAAACGCGTTACAGCGGGTAGCAGCCCGGCCAGCTTGTCATGTTTGCGCAAGAAGTCCGAGGCGTCCTTCAGTGCTGGTGACTGACGGCTGCCTTGCTGATAAGGGGTAAAGGAAGATGAACGCATTGTCGTTAAACCTTATCACAACCCACTGCAATGTGAGGGGTTAGAGGGGCCTGCATGCAAATAATCCTGCTGCGTTCGCGCACGACCTCGGCCAAATCGATGACCTTGAACAATGGTCATCTGTTGCTGGCCTTGCTGTTGTTCGTTGCAGCAGTTGTCGTCTGTGCATTGTCTCTTTGCTATTTCACCTTCCAGCACGCCGACGACATCAAAATTCCCGTCGTTCACGATATGCTGAGCTCTGCCATGCAGGGCGATGCCGGCAAAAAAGACAAATTCGTCAAGGAAAACCTGGCCGCCATGGCGACCAAGCTCGGCGAGATGCAAGCGAAATTGATGCGGCTCGACTCGCTCGGCGAGCGTGTGCAGGGGCTGGCCGGCGTCAAGCCCGAAGAATTCAATTTCAAGGACGCGCCCGCGCGCGGCGGACCGGAGGCGCCGGCGGCAGCTCCCGCTGCAGGCCCGACGCCGCCGCGCCCCGACGACAAGACGCCGCATGACCTGAGCATGGAAGAGCTGAAAAGCGGGCTCGACACGCTGGCCGTCGATATCGAACATCGTTCCGACTACATGAATGTGGTCGAAACCATGCTGATGAGCTACAAGGTCAAGTCCAAGTTGTTGCCGACTGTGCAGCCGGTCAACGTCGGCTATAACGCTTCGGGCTTTGGCTGGCGCATTGATCCGTTTACCGGCCGCAATGCCTTCCATGAAGGCATCGACTTTCCTTCGCCGGTCGGTACACCTATCGTCGCTGCCGCCGGCGGCGTGGTGGTGGCGGCGGAGTACCACCATGAATACGGCAACGTGCTCGAAATCGATCACGGCAACGATATCGTCACGCGCTATGCGCATACTTCCCGGATCCTGGTCAAGGTGGGTGATATCGTCCGGCGCGGTCAGCATGTCGCCGACATCGGATCCACCGGACGTTCCACCGGTGCCCATTTGCACTTCGAAGTGCTGGTCAAGGGCGTGGCCCAAGACCCCCATAAATTCCTGTCAGCGGGAGCCGAGCAGGCTCGTGTGATGGCCGGCGAGATCGGCCCGCCCTCGACTGTTGCCGTCCGATAAGCCGAGTCTTGCCGGGGTTTCTTCTCCCGGACTTTGGCGCTCCTTGCAATCTGCCCGATCACCCCAAAATAGCCGGGTGCGCATGATAAAATCTCCCTTTTTTAGTCAAACGCGCCCAGCTGCCGGTAAATGTTGTGCCGGCCGGGGCTTTGTCGTTTCCATTTTCAGAAATCAAGCATGTCATTCCTGACCAAGATTTTCGGCAGCCGCAACCAGCGCCTGCTCAAGCAATATCAAAAAATTGTCCGCGAAATCAATGCGCTTGAACCGGCGATGGAGCGTTTGACCGACGCTGAGCTGCAAGCCAAGACACCGGAATTCAAACAGCGCCTGGCTGACGGCGCCCAGGTCGACGACTTGCTGCCGGAGGCATTTGCGGTTTGCCGCGAGGCCGGCAAGCGCGTGCTCAAGATGCGTCATTTCGACGTCCAGCTGATCGGCGGCATGGTGCTGCACTATGGCAAGATCGCCGAAATGGGCACCGGTGAGGGCAAGACCTTGATGGCGACCTTGCCTGCCTACCTGAATGCACTGGCGGGCAAGGGTGTGCACGTGGTGACCGTCAACGACTATCTGGCACAGCGCGACGCCGAATGGATGGGCAAGCTGTACGGCTGGCTGGGCCTGAGCACCGGCATCAACCTGTCGCAAATGGACCCGGCCGCCAAACGCGCCGCCTATGCATCGGACATCACCTACGGCACCAATAACGAATACGGTTTCGACTATTTGCGCGACAACATGGTCTACGATGTCGGCGACCGCGTGCAGCGCGTGCTGCATTTCGGCATTGTCGACGAAGTGGACTCGATTCTGATCGACGAAGCGCGCACGCCGTTGATCATTTCGGGTCAGGCCGAAAATCACACCGACCTCTATTACAAGCTCAACGAAGTGCCGCCGCTGCTGACCCTGCAGATCGGCGAGGAAACGCCGGACGGCAAGGGCAAGGTCGAAGTGCCGGGCGACTACACCAAGGACGAAAAAGCGCACCAGGTGCTGCTGACCGAAGCCGGCCACGAAAAGGCGGAGCAGATCCTGACGCGCATGGGCTTGCTGCCCGAAGGCGCATCGCTGTATGACGCTGCCAACATCACGCTGATTCATCACCTGTACGCCGCCCTGCGCGCACATACTCTGTACTACCGCGATCAGCAGTACGTGGTGCAGAATGGCGAAGTAGTGATCGTCGACGAATTCACCGGCCGCCTGATGACGGGCCGACGCTGGTCGGAAGGCCTGCACCAGGCGGTCGAGGCAAAGGAAGGCGTCAAGATCCAGAACGAGAATCAGACGCTGGCCTCGATCACTTTCCAGAACTACTTCCGCATGTACGGCAAGTTGGCCGGCATGACCGGTACGGCCGATACGGAAGCCTACGAATTCCAGGAAATCTATGGCCTGGAAACCGTGGTGGTTCCGCCCAACCGGCCCAGCCAGCGCAAGGACCGTCACGATCAGGTCTACAAGTCGGCACAGGAAAAATACAATGCGATGCTGATCGACATCCAGGATTGCTACGAGCGCGGGCAACCGGTGCTGGTCGGCACCACCTCGATCGAAAATTCGGAACTGCTGTCGGGCATCCTGACCAAGGCCAAGCTGGCGCATAACGTGCTCAACGCCAAGCAGCACGCGCGCGAAGCGGAAATCATCGCCCAGGCCGGTCGTCCGCAGATGATTACCATCGCCACCAATATGGCCGGCCGCGGCACCGACATCGTCCTTGGCGGCAACGTCGAAAAGCAGATTCAGTTTATCGAAGCCGACGCCGCTTTGAGCGACGCGGAAAAGCAGCAAAAGGCGCAAAAGCTGCGCGACGAATGGCAATCGCTGCACGAACAAGTGGTGGCGGCGGGAGGCTTGCACATCGTCGGCACCGAGCGTCATGAATCGCGGCGCGTCGACAACCAGTTGCGCGGACGTTCGGGCCGCCAGGGCGATCCCGGCTCCTCGCGCTTCTATCTGTCGCTCGACGACCCGCTCCTGCGCATCTTCGCCGGCGACCGCGTGCGCGCCATCATGGACCGTCTCAAGATGCCGGAAGGCGAACCGATCGAGGCCGGCATCGTGTCGCGTTCGATCGAATCGGCCCAACGCAAGGTCGAAGCGCGCAACTTCGATATCCGCAAGCAATTGCTTGAATACGACGACGTCGCCAACGATCAGCGCAAGGTAATTTACCAGCAGCGCAACGAATTGCTGGAAGCGCGCGAAGTGGCGGAAATGATCGCCTCGCTGCGTCACGGCGTGTTCATCGACATGTTCCGCACTTACGTGCCGGAAGAGTCGCTGGAAGAGCAGTGGGACGTCAAATCGCTGGAAGCGGCGTTGCTGAGCGAATGGCAGCTGCAGGTGCCATTGACGGAAAAACTGGAAGCCGCGGCTACCATGACCGACGAGGACTTGTTGCAGATCGTGCTCAAGGCGGTCGATGACAGCTACGAAGCCAAGGTCGCGCTGGTCGGCAAGGATTCGTTCGCCGGCTTCGAGCGTGGCGTGATGCTGCAGAGCATGGACTCGCATTGGCGCGAGCATCTGGCTGCACTCGACCACTTGCGCCAGGGCATACATCTGCGCGGCTATGCGCAAAAGAATCCGAAGCAGGAATACAAGCGCGAGGCTTTCGAACTGTTCGGCCAGATGCTGGACCTGATCAGGAACGAAGTGGTCAAGATCGTGGTCAGCGTGAAAGTGCAGACGCGCGAGGAAATCACCGAGGCGGAAGAGCAGATGGCGCAATCGGCGCAGTCGCACGTCGAAAACCTGCACTACCAGCATGCCGATTTCGACGCAGCCAAGGCGCCCGAAGAATTGCTGACGCCCGAGACCGGCAATGTGGGCGAACAGAAGCCGCAGCCGCACGTCAACCTTATGTACAAGGTCGGCCGCAACGACCCCTGCCCATGCGGCAGCGGTAAAAAATTCAAGCAGTGCCATGGCCGTTTGGCTTAAGCGACGCTACTGGCAATGAAAGTCTGGGCGGACGGGGGCATCCCGGCCGCCTTTTTTTCAAGCGCATGGCGTAGTGAGACTATGCGATTACAATAGCGAACCGGTCAACGCAGCACCGCTTTATTCACCATCAAAGACACGAGGCTCTCATCATGGCAGTCAATCTCCCGCTTCCCGTTGCCGCCGATTTGAAACCCGTCGCCGGGGTCGAGCTCGGCTATGCCGAAGCCGGCATACGCAAGCCCAATAGGAAAGATTTGCTGGTGATCAAATTGGCGGAAACGGCTACGGTTTCCGGCGTGTTTACCACCAATCGCTTTTGCGCCGCGCCGGTGCAAGTCTGCAAAGCCCACCTGGAAGGCGTGCGCCTTTCCAATTCACCCATACGTGCGTTGGTGATCAATACCGGCAACGCCAATGCCGGCACTGGCGAGACCGGGTTGGCGAACGCCAACGCGACTTGCGACGCGCTTGCCGAACTGCTTCAATGCGAAGCGGCGCAAATTCTGCCGTTTTCCACCGGCGTGATTCTCGAGCCGCTGCCGGTCGAGCGCGTCAAGGCCGGCATGCCGCAGGCGATTGCCAATCTCAAGGGCGACAATTGGTACCAGGCGGCCGAAGCCATCATGACTACCGATACCCAGCCCAAGGCGGCATCGCGCACGGTCGTCATCAATGGCCATACGATTACCCTGACCGGGATCAGCAAAGGCGCCGGCATGATCAAGCCGAACATGGCCACCATGCTCGGCTTCCTCGCCATGGATGCCAAGGTCTCGCAGCGCGTGCTCGACCATCTGGTCAAGCAAGCGGCCGATCGCTCCTTCAACTGCATCACCATCGACGGCGACACCTCGACCAACGATTCCTTCATGCTGATCGCCAGCGGCGCCTCCGCGCTCGAAGTCACGGATACCGAATCGCCCGAATATGCGGCACTGGCCGCGGCCGTGATCGATCTCTCGCAGGAGCTGGCGCAAAAGATCGTGCGCGACGGCGAAGGCGCGACCAAGTTCATCACGGTGACGGTGGAAGATGGCAAGAATTCGGAAGAGTGCCGCAAGATCGCCTATTCGATCGGCCATTCTCCACTGGTCAAGACAGCGTTCTTTGCCTCCGACCCTAACCTGGGACGCATCCTTGCGGCGGTCGGCTATGCCGGCATCGACGATCTCGACGTCAGCAAGCTGAATCTGTATCTCGACGACGTACTGGTCGCCAAGCAAGGCGGGCGCAATCCCGACTACCGCGAAGAAGACGGCCAGCGTGTCATGAAGCAGAGTGAAATCACGATACGCGTGAAGCTGGCGCGCGGCATGGCCAAGGCCACGATCTGGACTTGCGACTTGTCGCACGACTATGTCTCGATCAACGCCGATTACCGTTCCTGATTTGTATTCGACGTATCGGCCATGAGTGATCTTGCCCAATTTTTACAGCGCGCCGAAGCGCTGTTGGAACGCCTGGAAGCGATCGTGCCACCGGTTGCCGCGCAACCGGATTGGGAAAGCGCGACCGCTTTTCGCTGGAGGAAGCAAGGCGGGCGCAATGGCCGCGGCCATCTGCAGCCGGTGGCGCACGTCTCTACCATCGCCTTTGCCGATTTGCGCAACATCGATGCGCAAAAGGCCTTGATCGACCAGAATACACGCCAATTCGTCGCCGGTCTTCCAGCCAACAACGTGCTGTTGACCGGCGCGCGCGGCACCGGCAAGTCTTCGCTGATCAAGGCCTGCCTGCACCAATACGCGTCGCAGGGCTTGCGCTTGATCGAAGTGGACAAGGACGACCTTTCCGACTTGGCCGACATCGTCGACTTGGTCTATGGCCGGCCCGAACGCTTTATCGTGTTTTGCGACGATTTGTCTTTCGGCGAAGGCGAGAGCGGCTACAAGGCCTTGAAGGTGGCGCTCGATGGCAGCATCTCCAGCCAGGCCGGCAATCTGCTGGTGTATGCGACCTCGAACCGCCGTCACCTGCTGCCGGAACATATGTCCGACAATGCCGGCTATACCCACACCGACGACGGCGACCTGCATCCCGGTGAAACGGTTGAGGAGAAAATCTCCCTGTCCGAGCGTTTCGGCCTGTGGGTGTCGTTCTACCCGTTCAAGCAGGACGACTACCTGGAAATCGTCGCCCACTGGATGCGTCATTTCGGTTGCGACGAAGCGCGCATCGAGCAGGCGCAAGGCGAAGCACTGCGCTGGGCCCTGCAACGCGGTTCACGCTCGGGCCGCGTGGCGCGCCAGTTCGCGCAAGACCAGGCCGGCCGGATGTGAACACAGGATGAGTGCTCAACAGCAGTCTGCGCCGATCGATGTTGCCGTCGGCATCCTGATGAAACCGAACGGCGACGTGCTGCTGGCCCAGCGCCCCGACGGCAAACCCTATGCCGGCTACTGGGAATTCCCGGGCGGGAAGGTGGAGCCGGGGGAGTCGATACTGGACGCGCTCAAGCGCGAATTCGAGGAAGAATTGGGTGTGCGGATACTGTCCGCCGACCCGTGGTGCGGAGTGGAACACGTTTATCCTCACGCACATGTGCGCCTGCACTTCTACATCAGCGGCGAATGGGAAGGCGAGCCGCAGAGTCTGGAAGGGCAGGCATTTGCTTGGCAAGGCAGCGTTGCGGTGACCCCGTTGCTGCCTGCGACCATCCCTTTAATCGAATGGATCGACCGGGTTCGTTGGAAAGGAAAGCATGAAGGTTCTGGTATTAGGTAGTGGGGTAGTCGGCACGGCGTCGGCTTATTATCTGGCGCAAGCCGGCCATCAAGTCACGGTCATCGACCGTCAATCGGGGCCTGGCCTCGAAACCAGCTACGCCAATGCCGGCGAAGTGTCGCCCGGCTATGCGGCGCCCTGGGCCGGCCCCGGCATTCCGGTCAAAGCCATCAAGTGGCTGCTGATGCGCCATAGCCCGTTGGCGATCCGCCCCAGCCTCGATCCGCACATGTGGAACTGGGTGCTGCGCATGCTGCGCAACTGTACCGCCGGCCGCTACGAAATCAACAAGGGCCGCATGGTGCGCCTGGCCGAATACAGCCGCGACTGCCTGATCGAACTGCGCGCTGCCACCGGCATCGCCTACGACGAGCGTACCCAGGGCACCATGCAGCTGTTCCGCACGCAAAAGCAGGTCGACGCCTCCGCTGCCGACATCGCGGTACTGGAACGCTACGGCGTGCCCTACGAGGTGCTGGATCCGGCAGCCTGCATCAAAATCGAACCGGCGCTGGCGCACGTGCAGCAGAAATTCCTCGGCGCCTTGCGTCTGCCCGGCGACGAAACCGGCGATTGTTTCAAGTTCACGCAGCGCCTGGCCGAGATGGCCAAGAAACTCGGTGTCGAATTCCGCCACGGCGTCGCCATCGACAAGCTGATGGCCGACACCGACAAGCTCAACGGCGTCAAAACCTCGGTCGGCGACTTCAAGGCCGATGCCTACGTGCTGGCCCTGGGCAGTTATTCGCCCATCCTGCTGCGCGAAGTGGCATTGCGCATTCCGGTGTACCCGATCAAGGGCTATTCAATCACGGTGCCGATCACCGACGCAGCCGGTGCGCCGGAATCGACCATCATGGACGAAACCTACAAGGTGGCGATCACGCGCCTGGGCGACCGCATCCGCGTCGGCGGTACGGCTGAAATCGCCGGTTACGACTTGCGCCTGCACCAGCGCCGCCGTGAAACGCTCGAGCATTCGGTAACTGATTTGTTTCCGCGCGGCGGCGACGTCAGCCAGGCGGAATTCTGGGCCGGCCTGCGTCCCATGACGCCGGACGGTACGCCAGTGCTGGGCAAGACCCGCTACAACAATCTCTTCCTCAATACCGGCCACGGCACGCTGGGCTGGACCATGGCGTGCGGCTCCGGCCGGGTGCTGGCTGACGTGATTTCGGGCAAACAGCCCGAAATCGACGTGGACGGCCTATCGATGGAGCGTTACGCCTGACGCTCCATCATCAACGCTCCCCTCTCCCGCAAGCGGGCGAGGGGTGATAGTCAGTGCCTCGGCGCCGACTCGTCGTCGCCTTCGTCTTGAGGATTGGCGGCTGGAATCACATACTTCTCTTCGGCCCAGGCGCCGAGATCGATCTGCTTGCAGCGCTCGCTGCAAAACGGACGGAACTTGTTCTGTTCCGTCCATTCGACCTTCTTACCGCAGGTGGGACAATCAACAACAGCCATAAGAATTCAAACGTTCAGAAATTGCACAGCGTGAGCTCGAACGGCACGTCGCTTTCGTAGGATTTCGGCTTCATATCGCCGTCTTGCGAAGTGAAGCGCACCCACAGGATGTATTTGTTCGCCGAGATCTCGGGAATGGCGCCAAGAGACTCGTCGATCGCCAGACGCAGCATCTGATACACCTTGCCCTGCAACATCTGCTGATAGCTGCCTGAAGGCGCGATGATGGTCGAGGCTCGCCCCGATTCGCGCAACAGGCGCAAGACGATGTGGATGGCGTCGAACAGCGGCGCCAGCGGCGCAAACCAGTTGGCAATGTCGTTTTGGCGCTGCTCCGGCGTGCGCTGCTGCCAGGCGTAGTAGGAAGGCAGATCGAATTCGCAGGCGCCGCCGGGGATGATGGTGCGGCCGCGTATGCTCATCAGCCATTCATTGTCGCGAATGTGCTGGCCGGTCTTGCCTTGTGCCGCAATCAGCGCGGTGCTGGAGCGGTCGATTTCGGCCAGGATATCGTCCAGCATCTGGGCTTGGACATTGGGGTTGGATTTGAAGCCGAGCAGCGTCTGCTTTTGCCGCTCGAGTTCGTGCAGCAAATCGGCCTTGAGGTCGGCACGGCCGGCCACTTCCAGCATTTCAAAGATAGTCGACAAGGCGACATGATGCTGCTGGGGATGGTCATGGCGCAGGAAAAACGCGAATTTCTCGTATAGGTCTTCCAGCCGCAGCAAGGTGCGAATACGCTCGTTGAAAGGGTATTCGTAAACGATCAAAATGAATTCCTTAATTTCTCGACTAGCAACAATTGTGTGATTTTGACCGAAGGCGGCGGAAAATACAAATGCTAGGAGGCTTTTGGCACTGAGGTTTGTGCCAAAGATGCATAAAGCGCGTGCAAGCGATCGACTTGGGCTTCCAAATTCGACAGGTCACTGTCGTTGACAACGACATCGTCAGCCGCGGCCAAACGATTTGCACGGCTGGCTTGGCTGGCCATGATCGCGCGCACTTGGTCTTCAGCCAGGGCATTGCGTTGGCGGACACGCTGGACTTGGGTTTCCTCGGGGCAATCTACGACCAATACTCGATTGACGCGCTGCTTCCAGCTGCCTGATTCAACCAGCAGGGGCACCACGAATACCAAGTAGGCGCCGCCGGCAGCTTGGGCAGCGGCCTCGGTTTCGCTGCGAATCAAGGGGTGCAGTATAGCCTCCAGCCTGCCTTTTGCGGCCGGGTCCGCAAACACCAGTTCACGCATGCGGGCGCGATCCATGGCGCCGTTGGGTTGCACGAAATCCGCGCCGAATTGCGCACGAATGGCCGTCATGGCCGCACCGCCTGGCGCCGTCAATTGATGGGCGATCAGGTCGGTATCGATGATGGCGGCGCCGCGTGCGGCAAACAAATCGGCGACAGTACTCTTGCCGGAACCGATGCCGCCGGTGAGGCCGACGGAGAAGCGCATTAGACGCTACCCAGGTATGCCTGCAGGATCGCGTTGCCGAACAACAGCGCAATCATGCCGGCGCCGGCCAGGTAGGGGCCGAAGGGCATGGGCTTGCCGCGCCCATGCCTGGACAGGGCAATCATGGCAATGCCGACCACCGAGCCGACCAGAGCCGAAAACAGGATGATCATCGGCAGCATTTTCCAGCCCATCCAGGCGCCCAGTGCCGCCAGCAGCTTGAAGTCGCCGTTGCCCATGCCATCCATTTTCCGAACCAGCCTGAAAGCCTGGTTGACCAGCCAGAGCGACAGATAACCGGCGACCGCGCCGATCACAGCTTCGTGCAGGGGCACGATCAAACCCTGCAGGTTGACCAGCAGGCCGCCCCACAAGAGCGGATAGGTCAGGCTGTCGGGCAGGAACTGCGTATCGGCGTCGATGAAAGTCATCGCGATCAGCAGGTAGGTGAACGCCAGGGCGGCCAAACCCAGGATACCGCTGCCGAAATGCCACACCATATAGGCCGACAGCAGGCCGGTCAGCAATTCGATCAAGGGGTAGCGCATGGAAATCGGCACACCGCAGCCGCTGCATTTGCCGCGCAAGAACAGGTAGCTGAACACGGGGATGTTTTCCATGGCCGTGATCTTGTGTCCGCACGCCGGACAGGCCGAGCGCGGCAGCACCAGGTCGTAGCGGTCCGTGCGCGGCAGCGGGACGCTGCTCTGATAGGAGAGTGACGTGATGACGGAGCCCAGCTTCGCGGCTTCTTCGCGGCTTTCGCTTTCCGCGGCCAGGTAATCGTCGGCTTCGCGCTGCATCATGCGCGGCAGGCGATGGATGACGACGTTGAGGAAACTGCCGAATAGCAGGCCGTACAGTCCGGCCGCCGCAGCCGGAAAAAAAGTACCGGGCGCGGCAAATAACAAGCTGTCGAGCATCAAACCACAGACCCCAATTTGAAGATGGGCAGATACATGGCAACCACCAGGCCGCCGATCAATACGCCCAGGATCACCATGATCATCGGTTCCATCAAGCTCGACAAGGACTCTACCGCCTCGTCGACTTCCTCTTCGTAGAAGTCGGCCACCTTGCCCAGCATATTGTCGAGCGCGCCGGACTCCTCGCCAATGGCGACCATTTGCGTGACCATGCTGGGAAAGACCTCGGCGTTCTGCATGGCTGCCGTCAGGCTGGTGCCGGTGGCGACCTCGGTCTGAATCTTTTTGGTGGCGTCCACGTAGACGAAATTGCCCGCAGCCCCGCCCACGGAATCGAGTGATTCCACCAGCGGCACGCCGGCTGCGAACATGGTCGCCAGCGTGCGCGTCCAGCGCGCTACTGTCGCCTTCATGATGACGTCGCCAAATACCGGAGCCTTCAGCAGCAGCCTGTCCATGGTGCGCTGGATCTTTTCGGAACGCCGCCAAGCCTGGAAAAAGAAATAGATTGCGCCGAAAATGCTGGGGAAGATCACCCACCACCATTTGACGAAGAAATCGGACAAATTCATCACCATCACGGTCGGCGCCGGCAGGTCGGCGCCAAAGCTGGTGAATACGCTCTTGAAGGCCGGCACCACCCAGATCATGATGACCGAGGTGACGACGAAGGCAACCACCAGGATGGAGATCGGGTAGAACAGCGCCGACTTGATCTTGCCCTTGATGGCCAGCGTCTTTTCCTTGTAGATCGCCAGACGTGTCAACAGGTCTTCCAGGATACCGGCTTGTTCGCCGGCGCCGACCAGGTTGCAGAACAGCGGGTCGAAGTAAAGCGGAAACTTGCGGAAGGCCTGGTTCAGGCTGGTGCCGGTTTCGACGTCGGCGCGCAGGTCGTTCAGCAGTTTCGCCACTGAGGGATTGGCATGGCCCTTGGCGACGATTTCGAAGGATTGCAGCAAGGGTACGCCGGCCTTCATCATGGTCGCCAACTGGCGCGTGAACAGGGTAATGTCCTTTTCCGTGATCTTTTGGCCGCTGGAAAAAGACTTCTTCTTGATCTTGTTGACCAGGATGCCTTGCCGCCGCAACGTGGCGCTGACCGTGGCTTCGCCGCCGGCGCGCATTTCACCTTTGATGGTCTTGCCGGCCTTGTCCTTGCCTTCCCAGGCATAGATGACTTCCTTGGTCTGGATTGCGGTTGCCTTGCGTGCAGCGGTTGCCATACTCCTGTCCCTCGCTATTCGTTGGTGCAGCCGAGAACTTCGTCCAGACTGGTCAATCCCATCTTGACCTTGACCAGGCCCGATTGGCGCAGCGTCTTCACACCTTCGGCTTGCGCCTGCGCCTCGATTTCGAGCGCCGTACCATGCGCCAGAATGATGCGTTCGATGTTTTCCGTGATGGGCATGATCTGGTAGATGCCGACCCGCCCCTTGTAGCCGCTGCCATTGCAGCGCTCGCAGCCGACCGCCTGGTAGGGCAGCCAGGTGCCGTCCAGTTCCTCTTGCTTGAAGCCGGCTTCGATCAGCGTCTCGTCCGGGATTACGGTGGTCTGCTTGCAGGTACACAGGCGGCGCGCCAGACGCTGCGCGGTGATCAGGATCACGGCGGAAGCGATGTTGAACGGCTGCACGCCCATGTTCATCAGACGTGTCAGTGTGGCCGGCGCGTCGTTGGTGTGCAGCGTCGAGAACACCATGTGGCCGGTCTGCGCTGCCTTGATCGCGATGTCGGCGGTTTCCAGGTCGCGGATTTCACCCACCATGATGATGTCCGGGTCTTGCCGCAGGAAGGCTTTGAGCGCGATCGGGAAGGTCAGGCCGGCGCGGTCGTTGACGTTGACCTGGTTGACGCCGGGCAGGTTGATTTCAGCCGGGTCTTCCGCGGTCGAGATATTGATGCCGGGCTTGTTCAGGATGTTCAGGCAGGTGTACAGCGACACCGTCTTGCCCGAACCGGTGGGACCGGTCACCAGCACCATGCCATACGGTCGCTCGATCGCGTTGAGCAGCAATTCCTTCTGGTCGGGGTCGTAGCCGAGCGCGTCGATGCCGAGCGTGGCTTGCGTCGCGTCGAGAATACGCATCACGATCTTCTCGCCGAACAGCGTGGGCAGCGTACTGACGCGGAAGTCGATCGACTTGGTTTTCGACATCACCAGTTTCATGCGGCCGTCTTGCGGTACGCGCTTCTCGGAAATGTCGAGCTTGGAAATCACCTTGATGCGCGAGGCCAGCTTTTCCTTGATTGCCAGCGGCGGTTGCGCCACTTCGCGCAAGACGCCGTCCACGCGGAAGCGGATGCGGTAATACTTCTCGAAGGGCTCGAAGTGCAGGTCCGAAGCGCCGGCGTTGATGGCATCGGTCAGAATTTTCTGCAGGAATTTGACTACCGGTGCGTCGTCGATGTCGGGCGCAGCTGTTTCCGCTGCGGCACCGGCCGCCATTTCGGTATCGGAGAAGTCGACGTCGAGGTCATCGCCGATCAACTCGTTGAGATTTTGCTCGGCCGACTGTCCCAACTTTTCGATCAACTGCAGCAAGGCGGCATGTTCGACGATCACCGGCTCCACGGTGAGTTCGGTCTGGAACTTGATCTGATCGAGCGCTTGCGTATTGGTCGGGTCGGAAATGGCGACCGATACCTTGTTGCCGCGTTTGGCCAGCGCCATGACATGCTGGCTCTGCATCAGCTTCGGATCGATGATCTTTTCGGGAGCGAAGCTGAAATTGAACGATGAAAAATCCAGCATCGGATAACCGAAGGTTTCCGAGCAGAAGGTCGCCAGCGAGCGCCCGTCCATGCTTCCGCTTTGCAGCAGCACGTCGATGAAAGGCGTCTTTTCCGTGCCGGCTTTTTTGCTGAGCGTCTCCACCTGCTGCTGCGTCAGCCGTCCGGCTTGCAGCAATGCGCGCGCCAGCCCCGAAAGAGCGGGACTGGAGGCTGGGGTGGGGAGGACAGCTGCCATAATCAAAGTGTGGGCGAAAAACGTCCTGAATGCATCTAAATAATAGGAGCCTTTGCAAACAACACAACAGAGCCATTCCCAGCCGGCCGTGGGCGAGCCGGGCGTGCCCCGTACAGTTCACAACAGGCTCTAGATAATGCTCTTAGACAACTGTTTTGTAAAGATATTGTGGCTTATACGCCGAATACCTGCACGACCTGTGTCGAATTGTGGCTGCCGCCTCAAGCGTCGCCAGCTTTAGGGTAAATCAGCTTGATGACTTTGATGGCCTGATTCTGCACTTGAACGATTTCGACGATGCAATTGCCGATTTTGAGGCTGACGCTGGCATCGGGGATATCTTGCAGCATTTCCAACAACAAGCCGTTCAGGGTCTTGGGCCCATCCAACGGGAAATTCAGACCCAAGCGCTTGTTGATGTCGCGCAGCGTGGCTGTTCCTTCCAGCAGGCATTCGCCGTTTTCATCCCAACTGAAGCTGTCGGCATGCGCCGAACCGGGCATCGAGGTCGTGAATTCGCCTATCATTTCTTCGATGATGTCGTCCAAGGTGACCAGTCCTTGTACTTCGCCATACTCGTCGACGATGATGCCGAGCCGCTCGTGGTTTTCCTGGAAATTTTGCAGTTGCGTAAACACGTCGGTGTCTTCCGGGACGAAATACGGGGGAATCAACAGGTCGCGGAAATGTTCGACCGTCAAATCTTCCTCTTCGTTCAGCAGGGCCATAGCCTTGCGCACATGCAAAATGCCGACGACCTGGTTGATCTCGCCTTCGTACACCGGCAACTTGTTGTGGTAGCAGGTGGTGAGCTGATGCTTGATTTCCTCGACCGGAACCGACAGGTTCAGCGCCTCAATTTGCGCACGCGGCGTCATGACGTCCTCGACCGAAATTTTTTCCAGGTCGAACAAGTTCAGCAAGATGCTCTGGTGCTTCTTGGGGATGAAGTTTCCACCCTCCAGCACCATGGAACGCAGTTCTTCCGGCGACAGGCGGTGATCGCGCGCGGAGTCGCCGGTCTTGATGCGCAAGATGCGCAGCAGGGCCGACACCAGCAGGTTGACGCACCAGACCACCGGCTTGCCGATTGCCAGCAAAGGCTTCAAGACCAGGCTGGTCGGCAGCGCAATGCGCTCCGGATACGTGGCTCCGATGATTTTCGGGCCGATCTCGGCAAATACGATCAGAGCAAACGCCACCGCGGCGGTCGCCATGGTGATGATGCGTTCGTTATTGCCGAAGGTCCAAATCGCCAGTGCCGTTACCAGTGCAGTGGCCAAGGCATTGATCAGCGTGTTCGCGATCAGGATCAGCGACAGCAGCTTGTCGGTGCGATCGAGCAGCCACAGCGCCGTGGCGGCGCTCTTGTTGCCGCGCTTGGCCAGATGGCGCAGGCGATGGCGGTTGGCGGCCATCATGGCCGTCTCTGCCATCGAAAAAAAAGCGGAAAGAAGAATCAGTACGGGCAGCGCAAGAATCTGCACCCATAAGGGAACGGCATCCACAAGGTCACCGCGAAGAAATAGGCATAGGAAAAGACGTCTGGATCGCAATTTCCGGAAAGGAAACCGCATGGCATCGCATCGCCTGGTTTGAGGATGGGGCGCGAACTTCTTGCGCTGGCCAGTCCCGTTTGGCGAAAACACCGCCAAGCGCGCTGCAACTCGAAGCAGCTAGTCTAATGGGATCGATAATTTAGTGCAAGACCGGCAACATGCGGTTTGGACCAGTACAGCTCGCATACATGGCTAGGCAAATACCCCATACCTGATATACATTGTCCGAAAATAAATATTTTGGAGACTGCCATGATCGGCTTGCTCGGGAGGTTGCGCGTCCGGACGCGTTTGCTGTTGCTGATAGTTCTGGCATTCGTCGGGATCGTCGCCATTACCGCGGTGTCGCTGGTCAATCTGCGCAAGTCCATGATGGACGAAAGACGCGCCAAGGTGGTCGGCATCGTCGACAGCGCCGCGACCATCATCGGCCGCATCCACCAGTTGCAGACGGACGGCAAGCTCGGCCGCGAGGAGGCGCAACAGCAGGCCAAGGACGTGATACGCAGCGTGCGCTACGAAAAGTCCAACTACATTTTCATTTACGACACCGACGGCATGCGCGTCCTGCTGCCGCCGGCGCCTGAAAGCGAGGGCAAGCCCTTCAAGGATTTGAAGGACGCAAAAGGCAATCCGCTGGTGCAGCAAATGATCGACATCGTGGTCAACAAGGAGAGCGGCTTCATCTCCTATTGGTTTCCGCGTCCGGGTGGAACCGAATCCTATCCGAAACTCGGATTTGTCAGACTGGTCCCGGACTGGAATTGGGTGCTCGGAACCGGCGTCTACATCGATGACGTCGATCAGGAATTTTGGGCTGTGGCGCGTACCGGCATCGCGATCTGCGTGCTATTGCTGTGCGGCGTCGGCGGCATGGCCATGCTGATCAGCCGCGGCATCTTGCAGCAATTGGGCGGCGAACCTGCGTATGCAGTCGATGTCGTGCATCAGGTGTCGAGTGGCGATCTGAGCACGCGCGTCGAACTCGATGCAAACGATCGCGACAGCCTGCTGGCACACATACAGGCCATGATCGACCAATTACGCCAACTGATATCGCAAGTGCGCGACTCCTCACACTCGATCGATACGGCTGCCGGGGAGATTGCACAGGGCAATATGGACCTGTCGCGCCGTACCGAGAATCAATCGGCGAACCTGGAGGCGACGGCATCGTCGATGGAGGAGTTGACCGCCACGGTCAAGCAGAATTCGGAAAGCGCCCATCAGGCCAGCACGCTGGCCAACAGTGCTTCCGATATCGCCAGGCATGGCGGCACTGTGGTCAGCGACGTGGTCAGCACCATGGAATCGATCAAGCAGAGTTCGACCAAGGTGGTCGACATTATCGGCGTAATCGACGGCATCGCCTTTCAAACCAATATCCTGGCGCTCAATGCGGCGGTGGAAGCGGCGCGCGCGGGTGAGCAAGGGCGCGGCTTCGCGGTGGTGGCGGCCGAAGTGCGCAACCTGGCCCAGCGCTCCGCAGCGGCCGCCAAGGAGATCAAGCAGTTGATCCAGGATTCAGTGGACAAGGTGCAGTCGGGCGCGACCCTGGTCGACGATGCCGGCAAGACCATGAGCGAAATCGTCGAAAGCGTGCGGCGCGTCACCGACATCATGACCGAGATCGCCGACGCCTCGCGCGAACAGTCGCAAGGCATCGAGCAGGTCAATGCGGCAATCGTGGAAATGGAAGAAGTGACGCAACAGAATGCCGCGCTGGTCGAGCAATCGGCCGCCGCCGCGCAAAGCATGCAGGACCAATCGCAGGCACTGGTGACGAAGGTAAGCGCATTCCGGTTGTGACGCTGCCCGTGATCCGGCTCCGATAACGGAAATAAAAAGCTCCGGAAATG
>JAFANH010000010.1 GCA_019232795.1 Burkholderiaceae bacterium | reverse complement strand
CCGCCGGGCCGCGAAGCCTATCCCGGCGACGTGTTCTACCTGCACTCGCGTCTGTTGGAGCGTGCCGCTCGCGTCAACCCGGAATACGTCGAAGCCTTCACCAAGGGTGAAGTCAAGGGCAAGACCGGTTCGCTGACTGCACTGCCTATCATCGAAACGCAGGCCGGCGACGTGTCCGCCTTCGTTCCGACCAACGTGATCTCGATCACCGACGGCCAGATCTTCCTGGAAACCTCGCTGTTCAACGCCGGTATCCGTCCCGCTATTAACGCCGGTATTTCGGTGTCGCGCGTCGGTAGCGCTGCGCAGACCAAGGCAATCAAGGGCCTGTCCGGCGGTATCCGTACCGACTTGGCTCAGTACCGTGAATTGGCCGCGTTCGCGCAGTTCGCGTCGGACCTCGACGAATCGACCCGCAAGCAGCTCGACCGCGGCGCCCGCGTGACCGAATTGCTGAAGCAGCCGCAATACGCGCCGCTGCCGATCTCGCTGATGTCGGTGTCGCTGTTCGCCGTCAACAAGGGTTACTTCGACGATCTCGACGTCAAGCGCGTCCTGGCTTTCGAAGCCGGTCTGCACAGCCACATGAAGACCAGCCACGCCGACCTGTTGAAGAAGATCGAAGACACGAAGCAGCTCGACAAGGACGCCGAAGCAGCATTGGCCGCCGCGATTGCCGCATTCAAGAAGTCGTTCTGATCTCAACTGGAGCAAGGAGTAATAACTCATGGCTGCAGGCAAAGAGATACGTGGCAAGATCAAGAGCGTAGAGAATACGAAGAAGATCACCAAGGCGATGGAAATGGTCGCCGCATCCAAAATGCGCAAAGCGCAGGACCGGATGCGCGCCGCCCGTCCCTACAGTGACAAGATTCGTAATATCGCCTCGAATCTGGCCGACGCCAACCCGGAATACACGCACCCTTTCCTGGTCAAACAGGTCGGTGCGAAGACCGTGGGCTTCATCGTCGTCACGACCGACAAGGGTCTGTGCGGCGGTTTGAATACCAACGCGCTGCGCATTGCGACCAGCAAGATCCGCGAGCTGGAAACGGCTGGCAACAAGATCGAAGCGGTCGCTATCGGCAACAAGGGTCTCGGTTTCCTGAACCGCATCGGTGCCAAGGTGGTGGCGCAGGCTGTGCAGATCGGCGATACGCCGCATCTGGACAAGCTGATCGGCCCCGTCAAGGTGCTGCTCGACGCTTACCAGGAAGGCAGGCTCGACGCGGTGTACCTGGTGTACACCAAGTTCATCAACACGATGAAGCAGGAACCGGTGCTCGAGCAGCTGTTGCCCCTGGCCGACCACCGCATGCAAGCCGACAAGGAATCCCATGCCTGGGACTACCTGTACGAGCCGGAAGCGCAAACCGTGATCGACGAATTGCTGGTGCGTTATGTCGAAGCCCTGATTTATCAGGCAGTCGCTGAAAACCTGGCGTCCGAGCAATCGGCGCGTATGGTGGCGATGAAGGCGGCAAGCGACAACGCCGGCAACGTCATCGGCGAACTGAAGCTGGTCTATAACAAGACACGGCAAGCTGCGATCACGAAGGAACTTTCCGAGATCGTGGCCGGCGCGGCAGCGGTTTAAGACACGTGGCGCGCGAGCGTCTTGGTAACGAATTTAAATTTTTATATTGAAGGAACGAAAATGGCTGATGGCAAAATCGTTCAGTGTATCGGCGCTGTGGTGGACGTGGAGTTCCCGCGCGACGCGATGCCCAAGGTGTTCGACGCCTTGAAAATGGATGGTTCCGATCTGACTCTGGAAGTGCAGCAGCAGCTTGGCGACGGCGTGGTCCGTACCATTGCTCTGGGCTCGTCCGACGGTCTGCGTCGCGGCATGATGATCAAGAACACGAACGCGCCGATCATGGTGCCGACCGGCAAAGCAACGCTGGGCCGCATTATGGACGTGCTCGGCAACCCGATCGACGAATGCGGTCCGGTCAGCCATGCGCAAACGGCTTCGATTCACCGCGCTGCGCCGACTTACGACGAACTGTCGCCTTCGCAAGAACTGCTGGAAACCGGCATCAAGGTTATCGACCTGGTGTGCCCGTTCGCCAAGGGCGGTAAGGTCGGCCTGTTCGGCGGCGCCGGCGTCGGCAAGACCGTGAACATGATGGAACTGATCAACAACATCGCCAAGGCGCACAGCGGTCTGTCCGTGTTCGCCGGCGTGGGTGAGCGTACCCGTGAAGGTAACGACTTCTACCACGAAATGGCCGATGCCAAGGTTGTGGATCTGGAAAACCCGGAAAACTCCAAGGTGTCGATGGTCTACGGCCAGATGAACGAACCGCCGGGCAACCGTCTGCGCGTCGCCTTGACCGGTCTGACGATCGCCGAAGGCTTCCGTGACGAAGGTAAAGACGTGCTGTTCTTCGTCGACAACATCTACCGTTACACGCTGGCCGGTACCGAAGTGTCGGCGCTGTTGGGCCGTATGCCTTCCGCCGTGGGCTACCAGCCGACGCTGGCCGAAGAAATGGGCCGCCTGCAAGAGCGTATTACCTCGACCAAGACCGGCTCGATCACCTCGATCCAGGCCGTGTACGTCCCTGCGGATGACTTGACCGACCCGTCGCCTGCTACCACGTTCGCCCACTTGGACTCGACCGTCGTGCTGTCGCGTGACATCGCCTCGCTCGGTATCTACCCTGCGGTCGACCCGCTCGATTCGACTTCGCGTCAGCTCGACCCGTTGGTCGTCGGCCAGGAACACTACGAGACCGCACGGGCCGTGCAAGGCACGCTGCAGCGCTACAAGGAATTGCGCGACATTATCGCGATTCTGGGCATGGACGAACTGGCGCCGGAAGACAAGCTGGTTGTGTACCGCGCGCGTAAGATGCAGCGTTTCCTGTCGCAGCCTTTCCACGTCGCTGAAGTGTTTACCGGCTCGCCGGGTAAATACGTTTCGCTCAAGGACACGATCAAGGGCTTCAAGATGATCGCATCGGGCGAACTCGATCACCTGCCGGAACAAGCGTTCTACATGGTCGGCACGATCGAAGAAGCAATCGAAAAGGCCAAGACCCTTAACTAATCTCAGGCGCCGCCCCCGTGATACGCGGGAGCGGCAATCTGGATAGGACATTACATGGCACACACTATTCACGTAGACGTAGTCTCCGCCGAAGAGCAGATCTTCTCCGGTGCGGCTGAATTCGTCGCGTTGCCGGGTGAAGCGGGTGAATTGGGTATTTATCCCAAGCACACGCCGCTGATCACGCGCATCAAGCCGGGTGCGGTGCGCATCAAGGTGGAAGGCCAGGCCGACGAAGAGCTGGTGTTCGTCGCCGGCGGCATTCTCGAAGTGCAGCCCGATGCCGTCACCGTGTTGGCCGACACCGCGATTCGCGGCAAGGACCTGGACGAGGCGAAGGCAAGCGAAGCGAAGAAGCTGGCCGAAGAAGCGCTGGTCAACAAGGATTCCAAGATCGATTACGCGAAAGCCCAGGCTGAATTGGCCGCGGCGGTTGCGCAATTGGCTGCGATCCAGAGGCTGCGTCAGAAGCGCTAAGCGCAAGCAGGTACAATGAAAAGGCAGCTTCGGCTGCCTTTTTGTTTTTCGGAGAAGGATGTGGGTGAAGCGGAAGTAGTCCGACGCGTGCTGGAAAGCTGGCGCGTTATTGCAGTGGTTGGTTTGTCGAACAATCCCGGGCGCGACAGTTACGGTGTGGCGCGCTACATGCAGCACCATGGCTACCGCATTGTGCCGGTCAATCCTAACCACGCCGGCGAAACCATACTCGGCGAAACCTGTCATGCATCGCTGCAGGATGCCGCGGATGCGTTGCAGTTGGAAGGCAAGCGCATCGAAATCGTCGACTGCTTTCGCCGTGCGGAAGCGATAGTACCGATTGCCGAAGCCGCCATTGCCGTTGGCGCGCGCTGCCTGTGGATGCAGCTCGGCATCGTCAATCAAGCGGCCGCGGATCAGGCACGCGCGGCCGGACTCGAAGTGGTGATGGATCGCTGCATCAAGGTCGATCACGCCTATCTTTAAATTATTCAAGCGGATTGCGACATGAGTCACATGATCAAAATATTGGGCAGGGCTTCAGCCATCAACGTACGCAAAGTCCTGTGGACTTGCGCCGAGCTCGGCGTCGACTATGAACGCGAAGATTGGGGTCTCGGTTTCCGCTCACCGAGCCAACCGGAATTCCTGGCGCTGAATCCGAACGCTACCGTGCCGGTCTTGGTCGACGGCGATTTCACGCTGTGGCAATCGAACGCTATCTGCCGCTACCTCAACGACAAGTTCGATGGCCCCTTGCTGGGAGATACGCGCCAACAGCGCGCACTGATCGAGCAATGGATGGATTGGCAGGCGATGGAACTGAATACCGCCTGGCGCTACACCTTTCTGTCCAAGGTGCGCCAAAGTCCCGATTTCCAGGATCCGGGGCAGCTGCAGGCCAGCATTGCAAGCTGGACCAAGCTGATGGGTATCCTGGATCGGCAATTGCAGGCAAGCGGGCGTTACGTCCTAGGCGACCAATTTACGCTGGCCGACGTGGTGATGGGCCTGTCGGTCAACCGTTGGCTGACCATACCCTTCGACAAGCCCGACTACTCTTCGGTGCTGACATATTATGAGCTGCTGCGCGAACGCGAAGGATTTCTGACCTACGGTTGCAACGGCATAGCCTGATCTAACCCATGGTGAAGAAGTTGAGCTTGTTGCCGTCGAGATCGCGGAAATAACCGGCATAGAAGCCTTCGCCGCGCGGCCCCGGCGCGCCTTCGTCGGTGCCGCCGAGTTCGATCGCCTTCTTGTACAGGGCGTCGACCTTGGCCTTGGAATCGACCACCAGGGCAATCATGACGCCGTTGCCAACCGTGGCAGCCTTGCCGTCGAAGGGCTTGGCAATGCAAAAGCCCGGCTTGTCCTGTCCCACCGACCAGGCCACGTAGCTATCCATGTCCATGAAACGCTTGGCGCCGATTTCGGCGAACAGGCTTTCATAAAAATTTTTGGCGCGCGCCATATCGTTGGTGCCGACGGTGATGTAGCCGATCATTGCGAGTCTCCTCAAGGAATTGGATGTAGTGCGGGGCGTATTTTTGAATACCGCTGCCTACTGTATTGCCACCGCCTGCGCCAACTCGCGATGGCCGCGCAGGCGGGCGGTGATCCAGGCGTCGAGCTTGGCCGCGCTGCCGGCCGGCAAATGCAAACCGAGCTTGGTTCGGCGCCACAGTATATCTTCGGCGCTCTGCGCCCACTCATGGGTCAACAGATAGTCGACCTCGGCTGCATATAATCCGGGAAGAATTTCCTCGCCGGCGGCGCCGGTTTGCAGCAAGGCCCTGGTGCGGCTGCCGTAGTGGCGCGCGTAACGCGCTACCACGCTGGGCGCCAGCCAGGCGAATTCGCGCTGCAACTGAAGCACGTATTGATCGAATTTCTGTACCGAGCGATTGGTCGGCGCCGGGCCGAACAGGTCACCGCCCGGCAGGCAGGCATCGGCTGTCCAGTGACCGTGCGTATTTCCCAAAAGCGGCGCCAGCAAATCGACCGCTTCTTCCGCCAGTTTGCGGAAGGTGGTGATCTTGCCGCCGAAAACGGAGAGCATGGGCGCACCGCCGTTTGCACCATCGTGGTCGAGTTCGAAGCGGTAGTCGCGCGTGAGGGCAGATGCCTTGCCGCCGGCGTTTTGCTCTTCTTCCACCAGCGGCCGCACGCCCGAGTAGGACCAGACCACGTCGGCGGGACTGATGGCTTGCTTGAAGTAGTGACTGGTCAGCTTGCACAGGTAGTCGATCTCGCTTGCTTCGATCGCAACCTTGTCGATGTCGCCGTGATAATCGAGGTCGGTGGTGCCGATCAGCGTGAAGTCGCGCTCATAGGGAATGGCGAATACGATGCGGCCGTCCGGATGCTGGAAGATATAGGCGTAAGAATGGTCGAACAGGCGCTTGACCACGATATGGCTGCCCTTGATCAGGCGTAAAGTGCGTCCGCCTTGATGCCGCGCCGGACCTTGCAGGAAATGCGCTGCCCACGGGCCGGTGGCGTTGACCACGCAGCGCGCGCGCACATTGAAGCTGCCGCCGCTCTCGCGGTGCAGCGTGGCGTTCCATTGGCCGTCCTGCCTGGTCAAAGCTTCGCAAGTCGTGTGCGTGAAGACTGTGGCGCCTTTTTCGGCAGCGGCGATGGCATTGAGCACCACCAGGCGCGCGTCGTCGACCCAGCCGTCGGAATAGATGAAACCGCGCTTGAAGCGGTCGTCCAGCGCCTCGCCCGCGACGTGGCGGCGCAGAGAAACGCCGCGCGAACCGCGCAGCAAAACCCGTCTCGCCAGGCTGTCGTACAGGAAAAGGCCGGCGCGGATCAGCCAGGCCGGGCGCAGTCCCTGGTCATGCGGCATGACGAAGCGCAGCGGCCACATGATGTGCGGCGCCGAGCGCAACAGCACTTCACGTTCGATCAGTGCCTTGCGCACCAAGCCGAATTCGTAATATTCGAGGTAGCGCAGGCCGCCGTGGATCAGCTTGGTCGAGGCCGACGATGTATGTGAAGCGAGATCGTCCTTTTCGCACAGCACCACGGAAAGGCCGCGCCCGGCGGCGTCGCGCGCGATGCCGGCGCCGTTGATGCCGCCGCCTACCACCAGCAGGTCGAAATCGAGCTTGTCGCGTTGCGGTTTCATCGTCCGTATCGTAAGTCAGGTTTGCCGAAATATAAAGCTGCTTTCGCCAGCTTTTTCCCGCTTTTCCTCGTAAGGGGCACCGCATCGGCGATAATGTCGGTTGTTGAAAAAGGCTTTCCCATGTCCACACCCTTCGCTCCGCTGCAAAACGACACTTTCCTGCGCGCCTTGCGCCGCCAGCCCACGGCCTACACCCCGGTTTGGCTGATGCGCCAGGCCGGCCGTTATCTGCCTGAATACCGTGCCACGCGTCACCGCGCCGGCTCTTTCCTCGGCTTGGCCAAGAACCCCGATTTCGCCACCGAAGTCACGCTGCAGCCGCTCGACCGCTATCCGCTTGATGCCGCCATCCTGTTTTCGGACATCCTGACCGTGCCCGATGCCATGGGCCTGGGTTTGTATTTTTCGGAGGGCGAGGGACCCAAATTCGAACGCGTCTTGCGCGACGAGCAAGCCGTCAAGGCCTTGCGTGCCCCCGATCTTGGCTCGCTGCAATATGTATTCGATGCCGTCACGCAAATCCGGCGCGCGCTGGGTGGGCGAGTACCGCTGATCGGTTTTTCCGGCAGCCCGTGGACCTTGGCTTGCTACATGGTCGAAGGCGGCGGCTCGGATGATTACCGCCTGGTCAAGTCCATGCTGTATCAAAGACCCGATCTGATGCATCACATTCTGCGCACCAATGCTGCGGCCGTGGCGGCCTATCTGAACGCCCAGATCGAGGCGGGGGCGCAAGCCGTGATGATTTTCGATTCCTGGGGCGGCACGCTGGCCGATGGCGCCTATCAGGAATTCTCGCTGGCCTATATGCGTGAAGTGGTGGCCCAGCTCAAGCGCGAACACGAAGGCGTGGACATCCCCTGCATCGTCTTCACCAAGGGTGGCGGCTTGTGGCTGGAACAAATCGCGGCGATCGGCGCACAAGCTGTCGGGCTGGATTGGGGCGTCAACCTGGCCGATGCGCGCGCGCGGGTCGGCCGGCAGGTGGCGTTGCAGGGCAACCTTGATCCGGCCGTGCTGTTTGCCGCACCGGAGCAGATTCGCGCCGAGGTTGGCAAGCTGCTGCAAGCGTTTGGGCACCACGACAGCCAGTCCGGGCATGTATTCAATCTTGGACACGGCATCTCGCAATTCACGCCGCCGGAATCGGTGACGGCCTTGGTGGAGGCCGTGCATGATTTGAGTGCAGGCTACCATGCTGCGGCGTAGCAAGAAGCACTGGTTAATACCAGTTCGCGCTCTGCCGCTCTGCCGCTGAATTACGTAGTCGGGATCTTATGCACAAAAATGGCGCGGGCCCGGAATTTTGTGCCTTCTGTCATGTGACCTGCTTCACAAAATTTAAGTCATTGATTTAAAAAGAATAAATTCTTGCCCATTGAATCAGCAGAAACGTGGAAGCCGCATAGCTGCGTGCTCTGCGGGTAGTCGAGGGGGTATTGTCCACAAAGTTATCCACACATTTTGTGGATACCTGAAAAAGGGCTTATGAAATCGATATTTAGCGCATTTCCTCATGTATCACATGAGGTTTTGGGCAGCAAAAATCATGAAAATGTTGTTGCTGCGGCGCACTCGGGGGCGGAAACCGTTACGCACCACAATGCCGCTTGAGCACCACTTTGGATGCGGTGCGGGAAAGCGGGTCGGGTAGGGCAGGCTTAATACCGGCAATTACAAGTACCGCTCAGATAATGCTTTGCGGAAATGAATTTGGCGGTAAAAGCACTGATATTGCAAGCTTTATTTGCCCAGGGAAAACGACTTATACACAAATTCCTTTTGTGCAAAGCAATATAAAAAAGTTTTGCATAAGATTTTTAGTCTCTGGAAATAATTTTTAACCCATTGATTTTAAATGAATTATTTTTTACTTTCCAAATAATTAAGTAACCAAAGCGCATATAGGGGCATGCTTTCGGTACTGTCAAGGGGTACTTACTCACAAAGTTATCCACTGATTTTGTGGATAGCCAAAAAAGCACTTAGTAAACCGCTAGTTAGGAAAATTCTTCAGGTAATACTTTAACTTGAACAGACCGCAAACCTTACTGAAAGTCGCTCTCGATACGCCGCTTGATACGCTGTTCGACTACCGCCAGCCCGAAAGCGCAGGTGCCGCCGAAAGCAATGCCGGTTCAGAGGCCGGCGGGCGAGTGGACCCGCAGCTTGGTCAACTGGTGCAGGTGTCCTTCGGGCGGCGGGAAACCATGGGTCTGATCATCGAGGTCGCCGACCACAGTGACTTGCCGGGCGAAAAACTGAAGCAGGCGTTGGCCATACGCAGTCAGTTGCCGCCCTTAAGTTCCGAGTGGCTGGATTTGTGCCGCTTTGCCGCCGATTACTACCAGCGTCCGTTGGGCGAGGTCGCCATTCCGGCGCTACCGAAGAATCTGCGCGCGCTCAAGACAACCTCAATCGATCGTGCGCTGAAAAAGCTGGAAAAGGCCGCCGCGCACGATCCGACGCCGGCGGCCTGCCCGGCCTTGAATGCCGCGCAAAGGCAAGCGGTCGATGCGATTGCAATGGCCAGCGGCTATCAGCCCATGCTGTTGTACGGCGTTACCGGCAGCGGCAAAACCGAAGTGTATTTGCAGGCGATTGCGCGGGTTCTGGGGCAGGCGGGCGAGGCTGCGGCGCAAGTCCTGATTCTGGTGCCTGAAATCAACCTGACGCCGCAACTCGAGGAAAGCGTACGTCAGCGCTTTCCCGGCGTCGAAGTGGCGACCTTGCACAGCGGCTTGGCCGAGGGCGAGCGCTTGCGCAATTGGCTGTCTGCGCATCTGGGGCGCGCTCGCATCGTGCTCGGAACGCGGCTGGCGGTGCTGGCTTCGCTGCCCAAGCTCAAACTGATTGTCATCGACGAGGAGCACGACCCTTCCTACAAGCAACAGGAGGGTCTGCGCTATTCGGCGCGCGACCTCGCAGTGTGGCGCGCGCGTCAGCTCAATATACCCATCGTGCTCGGTTCGGCCACGCCCTCGCTCGAAACCTGGCAGCATGCGCAATCGGGCCGCTATCGGCAACTGGAATTGCGCGCACGCGCGGTGCCCGACGCGGTACTGCCGCAAGTGCGCTTGGTCGACGTGCAGCGCGACAAGCCGGTGGAAGGTCTGACTTCCACTCTACTGACGGCGCTCAGGAAGCGCCTGGAAAAAGGCGAGCAGGCGCTGCTCTTCCTCAACCGGCGCGGCTACGCGCCAGTGGTGTCTTGCGACGCCTGCGGCTGGGTCAGCAACTGCCCGCGCTGCACCGCCTTCATGGTGCTGCACAAGCTTGACCGCCGCTTGCGCTGCCATCACTGTGGACTGGAGCAGGCTATCCCGAAAGCCTGCCCGACTTGCGGCAACATCGACGTCCATCCATTCGGTCGCGGCACGCAAAGGGTGGAGGAAGCCCTGCAGCAGCATTTTCCGCAAGCACGCGTGCTGCGCATCGACGCCGATTCGACGCGCCGCAAGGGCAGTGCGCAGGAAGCCTTCGAGACCGTGCACCGCGGCGAGGTCGACATCCTGATCGGCACGCAAATGGTAGCCAAGGGCCATGATTTCCAAAACCTTACCCTGGTCGGCATACTCAATCCCGACACCGCCTTGTTTTCACACGACTACCGTGCCGGCGAAAGATTGTTTGCGCAATTGATGCAAGTGGCCGGCCGCGCCGGCCGCGCAGCACAGAAGGAGGGCGGCAACCGCAGCGAAGTGTTGATCCAGACCGGCTATCCGCAACATCCTCTGTATGCGGCGCTGACGGCGCATGACTACGACAGTTACGCCCAGGTCCTGCTCAGCGAACGCCGGCAGGCGGCACTGCCGCCCTTTCTCTACCAGGCGATGCTGCGCGCCGAGGCAGCGCACCTGGACGCGGCGCTGGAGTTCCTGGAGCAGGCTCGCAACTGCCTCGAACATCCGGCCATCGTGATGAACGACCCGATACCGATGACGGTCACGCGTGTAGCCAATGTCGACCGCGCGCAATTGTTGGTGGAGTCGGAATCACGGCCTGCGCTGCAAGCCTTCCTCAAGCTATGGATGGCGGAATTGCGGGGACTCAAGACGCGGGTGCGCTGGTCGCTCGAAGTTGACCCGGTGGATATCTGAAACTGTTACCGGGTTTCCGGTAAATGGATGGCTTCATCTACCGTCATCCCCGCGAAGGCGGGGATCCAGGCAGCTTTTACTGTCAGCCCTAATCAACTTCTACCTGGATTCTCGCCTTCGCGGGAATGACAGGGAATAATTGCGGTTGTGCGAGGCCTAGCCGAGCTTGCCGGCCTCGGCCAGCTGACGAATCTTGCTGATTGTATCGAGGTCGGCTTCTTTGTAGGCCGAATGGCGGAACTCGTTGTAGAAACTGTCCATCGAACCGGCTCCCCCGGTAGCGCCGTCTCCGTAATCGAAACGCACGGCCAGCATGCCTTCCTGCGGCTCCAGGATGCTTACGACCAGGCTGGAAGCCGGTATTTCGCCCTGTGCCGGCACGCGGAACTCGACGCGCTCCTGCGGGAAATACACGACCGTGTCGCGGATTGCCACCGCGCCGTAATGCAGGGTGCGTTCCACTGAAGACGGCGAGCGTTCTCCGAGTTCGCAGCGGTCCAGGTGCGGCATGAACATGCCCGGGCTCTCCGCGCGTAAAACGAGACCGCGCCACAGCTGCTCGCGGCTCAGGGTTTCGATCAGCGGATTGAGGGGGTCGTTGACTTCGACGATGTGGTGAAATTCCATGGCGACAGTGTACTGCATTGGCGCTGTCCTCTCCCCCAACCCTGTGTCCCTATAGGGAGGGAAAGTTCGCTTGCAAGCGAACTTCGTTGCGCAGGCAGGCGGCAAGCCGACTGAAATCCCTGCTACCCCCTCTCACGCAGACAGGAGAGGGGGGATAATGCCGCTTCGCTGAGGAATTTGACGCTTTGGCAACGAAAAAATTATCACTTGTCTATCGCTTTGCAAGCACCCAATAAATAAGCCGACTGGCACAGGGCAGGGTAGCGCAGGCTGATACAATGGCCCGCTTTGATTGCCGCATTCTCTTCCTCCCCCGCATGTCCACGCCCAACTTCGGTTTGAACGCGCCGCAGCGCGAAGCCGTCAACTACATGGATGGTCCCTGCCTGGTCCTGGCCGGCGCCGGTTCGGGCAAGACGCGCGTGATCACGCAAAAGATCGCCAACCTGATCGAACTGCACGGTTACGAGGCCAGGCACATTGCGGCATTGACCTTCACCAACAAGGCGGCACTGGAGATGCAGGAACGCGTCGCCAAACTGCTGCACGAGCCGAAACAGGCCAAGCAAATCACGGTCAGTACCTTCCATTCGCTCGGCGTCAAGATTCTGCGCCAGGAAGCGGCGGAACTCGGCCTGAAAGACCGCTTTTCCATCATGGACAGCGATGACTGTTTTGCGTTGGTGCAAGACCTGGCCGTGACTACCGACAAGCAACAGGTCCGCCGCATTCAGACCGCCATCTCGCTGTGGAAAAACGGCCTGGTCGACCCGGACGCCGCAGTCAAGGTGGCGCAAACCGAGGACGAGGCGCAAGCCGCGCGCATCTATCGCAATTACGTGGCGACGCTGTCGGCTTACCAGGCGGTCGATTTCGACGACCTGATCCGCCTGCCGGTCGAACTGTTCCGCAGCAACGAAGCGGTGCGCGACCGCTGGCAGCGCCGCCTGCGCTACCTGCTGGTGGACGAATACCAGGACACCAATACTTGTCAGTACGAGCTGGTCAAACTGTTCGTTACCGGCCTCGGCAAAAAGCCCATGTTCACGGCGGTGGGCGACGACGATCAGGCGATCTATGCCTGGCGCGGCGCCACCATCGAAAACCTCAAGCAGCTGCAAGTCGATTTTCCCGACCTGCGCGTGATCAAGCTCGAACAGAATTACCGTTCCACCACGCGCATCCTGCAGGCGGCCAACGCGGTCATCGGCAACAATCCCAAGCTGTTCGAGAAGTCGCTGTGGTCCGAGCACGGGCTGGGCGATCCGATCAAGGTGCTGGCGATGCAGGACGACGACCAGGAGGCGGAGCAGGTCGCCATCATGATCTCGGCGCACCGCTTCGAGCGGCGCGCCAAGTTTTCCGATTATGCTGTGCTGTACCGCGGCAACCACCAGGCACGCGTGATCGAGCAGGCGCTGCGCAAGGAGCGTATCCCTTACACCATCTCGGGCGGGCAAAGCTTCTTCGACCGCGCCGAGATCAAGGACATCATCAGCTACCTGCGCTTGATCGCGAACCAGGACGACGACCCTGCCTTTATCCGTGCCGTCACCACGCCCAAGCGCGGCGTCGGCCAGTCGACGCTGGAAGCGCTCGGCGCTTTCGCCGGCCAATGGCAGTGTTCGCTATTCGAGGCCGTGTACAAGGGCGGCATCGAAGCCAAGCTGGCCGATCGCCAGCTGACGCCGCTGCGCGCGTTCTGCGACTTCATCAACCGCCTGGAAGCCAATGCTTCGCGGGTCGGGACGGCCGGCGAACTGCTGGACGAGATGATGAAGGAAATCGATTACGAACGTTACCTCTATGACACCTTCGACGACCGTCAGGCACAGAACAAATGGCAGAACGTGATCGACTTCACGACCTGGCTCAAGGACAAGGGCAAGGGCGGACGCGATGCCACCGATGACGAGCGCAGCCTGCTCGACCTGACCCAGATGGTGGCCTTGATGAGCATGCTGGAAGGGCGCGACGAAGAACCGGACGCGGTACGCATGTCGACGCTGCACGCCTCCAAGGGGCTGGAATATCCGCACGTGTTCCTGGTCGGCGTGGAAGAGGGCATCTTGCCGCACAAGGGTGACCCCGACGCCCCGGCCGAATCAATGGCTGCGCGCATCGAGGAAGAGCGCCGCCTGATGTACGTCGGCATCACGCGCGCCCAGCGCAGCCTGCACGTGACCTGGTGCAAGAAGCGCAAACGCGCACGTGAAAGCGTCCATTGCGACGTCTCGCGCTTCATCAAGGAAATGAAGCTCGACGAAGGTGATGCGGTGCCGACCGAAGAAGAAAACCTGACGCCGCAGAATCGCTTGGCGAATTTGAAGGCTTTGTTGCAGAAGCCGAAGGCGGCGTAGTCACGCCGGGACGCCCGAATGCGGGCGTGCCCTTTGAGCAGAGATATCATTCCCCCGTCGCCCTCGCGTAAGCGGGGATCCATAGGGAGTGTGCACGAGCATGTGCCGCATGGGTCCCCGCTTTCGCGAGGACGACGGGGAACATGCAAAGATGTAAATTGCGGTGGGCGCCCGCGTTCGAGCCGACGCATCCTTTTCAGGAATGCGTGCAAGCATCAAGAAGCGAAGGCGGTAGAATTTCGGAATCGTTCGAGTCAAACCGCAATGAGCTCCACTCCCACCCGAAAAATCATCCACTGCGACTGCGACTGTTTCTACGCTTCGGTAGAAATGCGCGACGACCCCAGCCTGCGCGACAAGCCGGTGGCGGTCGGCGGCCGGCCCGACCAGCGCGGCGTGGTGGCGACCTGCAATTACGCAGCGCGCAAGTTCGGTGTGCGCTCGGCCATGCCAATGTCGCAGGCAGTTCAGCGCTGCCCGGACCTGGTGATCATCCGTCCGGCCATGGAAAAATACCGCGCCGCCTCGCGCCAGATCCTGGCCATTTACCGCGACTATACCGAGCTGGTCGAACCGCTATCACTTGACGAAGCCTATCTCGACGTCAGCAGCTCGTCGCACCACCAAGGCAGCGGCACCCTGATCGCGCAGGAAATCCGCGCGCGCATCTTCGAAACGGTGGGCATCACTGCTTCGGCCGGCGTGGCGCCGAACAAGTTCCTGGCCAAGATCGCCAGCGACTGGAACAAGCCGAACGGGCAATTCGTGATCCGGCCGCACGAGATCGATGACTTCGTGGCGCAACTGCCGGTCAAGAAGCTGCACGGAGTCGGCAACGTCACGGCGGCCAAGCTCAACAAGCTCGGCGTCATGACCTGTGCCGACTTACGCAACTGGACCCTGCCCGACCTGCATCGCAGTTTCGGCGTCTTCGGCGATCGCCTGTACAACCTGTGCCGCGGCATCGACAAGCGCGAGGTGTGCGCCTACCAGGAGCGCAAATCGGTCAGTGTCGAGGAAACCTATGTGACCGATCTGCCGGACCTGGCGTCCTGCCAGCGGGAACTGACGCAGCTCGTCGACGATCTGACGGCGCGCGTCAAACGGGTCGGCGCCGAACACACGATACGCAAGCTGTACGTGAAGATACGCTTTGCCGACTTCCGCAAGACCACGGCCGAATGTGTAGGCAGCGCCATTGACGCCGAAGTTTTTCACAAGTTGCTTGAAACCGGTTTCGAGCGCCACCGGCGGCCGGTGCGCTTGTTGGGCGTAGGCGTGCGCACTGCAGACGCGGAGGAAACCTCACAGTTGGGACTATTCGGTGAGGACGATGAAAATGACGAAGGAAAAGTAGGAGAGTAGGGGCCGCATGCAGTGTAGAATGGCGCCTTTTTGCGCGCGAGTTTTACTGCTATGTGGTTCAAGAATCTGCAAATCTATCGCCTTACTGACCGTTGGACATTGACTCCGGACGAACTGGAAGCCAAGCTGGCGCCGCAGGCCTTTGTGCCTTGCTCAAGCTCCGAATTGCAAACCCAGGGCTGGGTGCCGCGCGCCAATGGGCGCCTGGTGCATACCGTCAACAAGCAAATGCTGCTGCTGCTCGGCACCGAAAAGAAATTGCTGCCGGCCTCGGTGGTCAACCAGGTAACCAAGGCGCGCGCCGCCGAGATCGAAGAGCAGCAGGGTTTCCAGATCGGCCGCAAGCGCATGAAGGAATTGAAGGAGGAAGTGGCCGACGAATTGTTGCCGCGCGCCTTCAGCATCCAGCGCAATACCTGGGTCTGGATCGATCCGGTCAATGGCTGGCTGGTGGTTGACGCTGCCAGCGCCGCCAAGGCCGACGAAGTGTTCAAGCTGCTGTTGAAATCGCTGGACAAGCTGCCCTTCGAAAACCTGCACGTGGCGCGCTCGGCGCAAGCCTGCATGACGGCCTGGCTGGCCGCCGATGAAGCGCCGAGCGGCTTCACGGTCGACCAGGACACCGAATTGCGTGCCGCGGGCGAAAGCAAGGCCACGGTGCGCTATGTGCGCCATGCGCTGGAAGCGGAAGACGTGCAGCGCCACATCGCCGCCGGCAAGCAATGCACGCGTCTGGCCATGACCTGGGATAGCCGGGTATCGTTTGTCTTGACCGAGGCCCTGGCAGTCAAGCGCGTGGCACCGCTCGACGTGTTGAAAGACGAGAACGACAGCTCGACCAAGGACGAGGATGAGCGCTTCGATGCGGATTTCGCCTTGATGAGCGGGGAGTTGAATCGGCTGTTGACGGCGCTGGTGGAGGCCCTGGGCGGGGAATTGAGTTAAGGCTACGCTGAACAAATCCTCGCGCGCCACACATCTCTGATTTGGGCGGCCTGCGGCGTTGCAAATCCTCGCCATAGCCAGTGCTATGGCTGTGGATAGCCGGCGCGGATGAGGCGCACCGTACCGAAATCAGGCTGGAGAATGTGCATATCGCCGGCATCAAGCCGGAGCAGGTGCATTTGAGACTGGCGAAGATTGCCGTGGCGGGGACGGATATTCCGTTGGAGGGGGCGGCCAAGGGAAAAGCCGTGAAGGTGCTTACCTCCGCATCGGCGGCAGAGCGTTATGGCTGCGAGGGGAAGTTTGTGCCGATGCGGTAACGGCACACGGCTTTGAAACGGAAATGCCCGCTTGCGCGGGCATTGCAAATCGCTATCGGCATTGAGATGCCCGAGAGGACTTGTTTCGATCAATTGATCGAACGTCCGGGGCGCAAATCTTTTTACGCGGCCAGTTTGGCCAGCAGCTCGGCCAGTTTGTCGAGAATCTGCTTCATGCCCTCATCCTCGCCCTCGTCCCAGTAGCTGCGCTTGAAAACCATCTTGGTTCGGCCATTACCGATGTCCTCAAACGTCACGACATCGCGCACTTCCACATCGTTCTTATCGGCAGGCTCGACTTTTCCGTTCTGGTCTGCATAGAACAGCGTCGAGACGATTTTCTCGGGCGCTACGATCTCTTTGAATTCCCCGCCGCTCCAGAAGTCCTGCCCGTCAGGCGTCCGCATGCAATAAAAGTATTGGCCGCCGACGCGGAAATCGATCTTGCACGCAGGCGAGGTGAATCCTTTGGGCCCCCACCATTGCATCACAAGTTTCGGGTCGGTCCAGGCCTTCCACACCAGCTCGCGCTCGGCACCGAATATCCTCGTAATCTCAAGATCTTCCAACAAGTTTGTCGCCCGTTCAGTCATGATTCGCCTCCGCCTTCTTCAAGTCTGTTAACACCGCATCGAATTTGTCGAAACGCTCTTCCCAAAACCGGCGATATGTGAGCGCCCAATCGCTCACTGCTTTGATCGCTTCCGGCCTTAGCCTGCACACGCTTTCCCGACCAACCTTCATTTTCACGACGAGCTTTGCGCGGATCAAATAAGCAATATGCTTTGAGATCATCTGCTGCGAGACGGCAAACGGCTGAGCCAGTTCATTGACTGACGCGGGGCCATGCGTGAGCCGCTCGATAATTGCCCGCCGGGTCGGGTCCGACAGGGCCATTAACGTAGTGCCTAATTTATCCACAACCATATTGTTGTGCATTTTTTTGATCGTGTCAATGGAAAAATCGATGGGTTCTGGACTTCTACGGAGCTCAGGCGGCCCTAGTGAAGGAGGAGGGCAGGCGCGGCGATACTCCAAGCCGCCATTCTTGACGTCAAGGCCGGCCAGGCAGGCGCTTGCGGAGGTATTGCTAGGTAGCCAACTTCCTGATCTGATCGAGCCAAGCTGCGAAGAACGGGCATTCCGATTCGATCTTTGACAGTCCGATGTGGCCGGCGATGACGGGACCGTGGCGGCGTTTTTTATAGTTTGGGTGCTTCAGTTCGCGTTCCAGGTGTGCGGCCGGCTTGGTTTCGGGTCGGTCGTTGATATGTTCCGGCGAGATGGTGGCGGCGCGGACCGCGTTGAGCGCACCAGCCGCGCGCTGCCAATTTGGTTCTGTGCCCACCAGCGTCGAAACATCACTGAATAGCAGGGCCTCGAACTCGTGTGGCTGGATATAGGGAATGAAGCGATCAGGGTGGCAACCCGCTTTTGCATTATTTTTATGAGCCGTTTCCGGTGGTGGAGCATTACGTTGAGATATAGATAAGTGACGACAGATCCCTCTATTTGCGCGAATACTGTTTAATTTTCACTGCCCCATTCCGTAAGGTTGCGGTAGTGCTTTACATCGCATTTCAGCAAGTCATGCACATTTGCTGCAACATTCTGGTCAGGATTTATAACGTCTATTGAGTCGGCACTCTTCGCCCATCCTTGGTAGAGAGAGAGAAGGTCTGTGTCACTTTGCGTCAAACCAACCCCCCACATAATAATTTTTTGTGGGGTCCTATCACGAATTAATTTGATAATTAGCTCAGCAAATGGATGCTGAGCGTAATTCTTGTTCAATCTCGGTGGAACGAGCCCGGAGTAGCTATCGTAGCCTGGGTGTTGGGGCATTCCAAGCCATTCGGGCTGTCCAAACATAAATCCCTCATGGTTCATGATCAGATTTAATGATCCATGCGGCTTTGCAACCAAAATCTCATGCGGGCTCTGAATGTTAGGAACGTAGCAGACATCCCGTCCCATTTGTTGAAGCGCAAGCTCGAAAACGGTATCAAAGTTTAAATTGATTACAAGGTCGTTTGGCGTCAGACGGGAACTGATTGTTTTCGCTTGCGAAAAATCCTTCCACCCTTTGCCGTTTTCAAAGAAGCACTGATCCATAAAAAACGACAACGGACTTCCGATCCCGTGATACAACATGTTCTGCCAAAAATTTTCCTGTGTTGGTTGCGATTTGCTAGATGGGTCTGCAGTTGTTATGCGAAAACCAGAGATGAAGCCAGGGGGTAGATTGCTTTTGTAAGGTGCTAGATCCAACGATCTATTGTTCCAGGCAAACTCCATGAATCGTTCGATATTTTCTTTGCCGGACTCTTCAAGTCGAAAAAAAAGATCGCGAGGGTCTTCCCCGAGATTTGTATACCCTTGGTTGCGAAGATATGCGTCTAGCAGTGGATATGGGGAATAATTCCACCACATTTTCCGGGCAAAATCTGTCATAACAGGCGGACATTGGACACGTGGAATGCCTAGCGCTAGCGCTTCAGCTAGTGTGGCGCCAGCTCCTACGATAAGGTGCTTCATAGACGTCTCCTGCCAATAGTGACTTTGACGGTTTTGGGCTTAAGGCTTGGCCTCGATTCCCGCTTTGCGGGAATGATAGTTGATAAGTGAAAAAGGGCGAACTATGTTCGCCCTTTTTGTATTTGGGGGACGGGACTCGCCTACGTGAGGCAGGGAATTCAAGGAGCACGGCTCCTTGCCTGCCGCAAGATGCCCGCATGCAGGCGGGCATTCCATTCCGTTTGGGCCGCGGAATCGCTGGCAAGCGATTCCCTTCGAGTCCCGCCGCAAGCCGCGCAGGCGGCTTGCTCCACTCCGGAAATAAAAAAGCCCGCTTGCGCGGGCTTTTTCTTTATTGGCGGAGTGGACGGGACTCGAACCCGCGACCCCCGGCGTGACAGGCCGGTATTCTAACCAACTGAACTACCACTCCAAAACTCGTGCCATCACTTCCGACACGAATTTAAAACTGTTTCGCTGCGTTTCGCCTGGTGGGTGCTGAGAGGCTCGAACTCCCGACCTACGCCTTGTAAGGGCGCCGCTCTACCAACTGAGCTAAGCACCCGTTTGGACTGCCACTTAGCTGAAAACACAGGATGCGTGTCAATGCATCTGAAGGGGCCGAATTGTACCGAGGTTTTTCGCTTTTGGCTAGCGGAAATTCACTCTGAAAACGAAAATCGGTGATTTGCCTCTTAAAACGCGCCGAAAGGCTCAATAAATTAATTTATTGAAAAGCCTTTTCGCCAATGATGGCCAGACCATTGGCGAGCCGTCGCGCTTGTGGTTATGATGCGATTCTCACGTTTTGTGTCGAGGAATTCATGTCAGACGCATCGGCCGAAGCCGCGCTGTTTCCCGCTATCGAACCCTACGAGACGGGCATGATGGCGGTTGACGAGTTGCATACTTTGTATTGGGAACAATGCGGCAATCCGCACGGGACGCCGGTACTGTTTCTGCACGGCGGTCCGGGCGGCGGGCTGTCGACTGCGCACAGGCGCTTTTTCGATCCGGCCCATTACCGCATCGTGCTGTTCGATCAGCGCGGCGCCGGCAAGTCGACCCCGCTGGGCGAGTTCCGCCACAACACCACGCATTTGCTGATTCACGACATCGAACGCCTGCGCATGCTGCTTGGCATCGAACAATGGCTGGTGTTCGGCGGCTCCTGGGGTTCGACGCTGGCATTGGCCTACGGCCAGGCGCATCCGCAGCATTGCCTGGGCTTCGTTTTGCGCGGCATCTTCCTGTGCACGCGCACCGAGGTCGAATGGTTCGTCAATGGCATCAAATGGTTTTATCCCGAGGTGCATGCCGAATTTGCGTCGCATATTCCGGAGGCCGAGCGCGGCGATCTGCTCAATGCCTACAAGGCACGGCTGTTTTCCGACGACCCCGATGTGTATTTTCCGGCCGCGCGCGCCTGGGCGCGTTACGAGGGTAGCTGCGTGTACTTGCTGTCGCACCCGGAAGCCCTGGCCGAATACACGGCCGACGGCGTGGCGCTCGGGATTGGTCGGCTGGAGGCGCATTACTTGCTCAACGAGGCTTTTCTCGAGGAAGACCAGCTGGTGCACAACGTCGGCCGTATCCGCCATTTGCCGGCCGTGATCGTGCAGGGGCGTTACGATGTTGTCTGTCCGCCGGCCAGCGCCTATCGCCTGCACCAGGCCTGGCCGGAAGCGAAGTACCAAGTGGTTCCCGATGCCGGCCATGCGGCGCTGGAACCGGGCATTGCCGCGGCCCTGGTGGCGGCGACTCAGCAGTTCAAGCAGCAGCGCCGCTTCGAATAAAACCTCTAAGCGCGTTGGACCAGCCTGGCATATGATTAGTGCAACATAGTTAGCGCAACATAACTAGCGACCAATGGAGACCGGCATGAACGCAGCATCGAAAAAGTACCGCTTGGTGACCCGCAGCGATTTCGACGGCCTGGTATGCGCCGTCTTGCTCAAGCACTTGCAATTGATCGATGAGATCCTGTTTGTGCATCCCAAGGACATGCAGGACGGCAAGGTCGAAGTCAGCGATCAGGACCTGACCACCAATCTGCCCTATGTGCCGGGCGTGCACCTGGCCTTCGATCACCACTTGTCGGAAACCATACGCAATACCGGCGAACGGCCCAACCACATCATCGACCCGAAGGCGCCTTCGGCGGCGCGCGTGGTGTACGACTATTACGGCGGCCGTCAGGCTTTCCCGGCCGATTGGGACGATATGATGGCTGCGGTCGACAAGGGCGATTCGGCGCAGTTCAACCGCGAGGAAATCCTGCATCCGCAGAAATGGGACTTGCTTAATTTCCTGATGGACGCACGCACCGGCCTTGGGCGCTTCCGTGAATTCCGCATCTCGAATTACAACTTGATGATGGATTTGATCGATTACTGCCGCAACCATACGATCGCTCAAATCATGCAGCTGCCCGACGTCAAGGAGCGGGTCGACCTGTATTTCGAGCATGAAGCCAAGTTCCGCGATCAGTTGCAGCGCTGTGCAACCGTGCACAAGAATCTCGTGGTGCTGGACTTGCGCAACGAGATGACGATCTATGCCGGCAACCGCTTCATGATCTATGCCTTGTTCCCGGAGACGAATATCTCCATCCACGTGATGTGGGGCTTGAAAAACCAGAACACGGTTTTCGCCACGGGCAAGTCCATTCTCAACCGCAGCTCCAAGACCAATATCGGCGACCTGATGCTGAAGTATGGCGGCGGCGGGCACGAAAATGCCGGTACCTGCCAGGTCGATAACAGCCTGTCCGAGAAAGTGCTGCAAGAGTTGGTCGCCAAGATCAACGCGGACGGGTAATCGCGCCAGATGAGCAATCCCCACTACCCCAATCTGCTCGCTCCGCTCGATCTCGGCTTCACTACCTTGCGCAACCGCGTGATGATGGGCTCCATGCACACGGGCCTGGAAGACCGTTTCTACAACTATTCGAAGCTGGCTGCGTTTTTCCGCGAGCGCGCGCGAGGCGGTGTCGGCCTGATCGTCACCGGCGGCATTTCACCGAACCGTTCGGGCTGGCTGCTGCCTTTCGGCGGCACCCTGAACAGCTGGTTCGACCTGCCCAACCATCGCAAGCTGACGCGTGCCGTGCATGAAGAGGGCGGCAAGATTGCCATGCAGATCCTGCACGCGGGGCGTTACGGCTATCAGCCCTTCGTGGTGTCGGCTTCTGCGCTGAAGTCGCCGATCTCGATGTTCAAGCCGCGCGCTTTGAGCGAGGCCGGCATCTTGCGCACCATTCGCGACTATGTGCGCTGCGCCAGGCTGGCCCAGCGTGCCGGCTACGACGGCGTCGAGATCATGGGCAGCGAAGGCTATCTGCTCAACCAGTTCCTGTGCGCGCGCACCAACAAGCGTACCGACCGATGGGGCGGTTCCATAGAGAACCGCATGCGCCTGCCGGTGGAAATCGTCAAACAGGTGAGGGCGGCTGTGGGGCCGAATTTCATCATCATGTATCGTCATTCGCTGCTCGACCTGGTCGATGGCGGCAATAGCTGGGACGAGGTGGTGGCCGTGGCCAAGGCGCTGGAGCAAGCCGGCGCCAGCATCATCAACACCGGCATAGGCTGGCATGAGGCGCGTGTACCGACCATCGTGACCTCGGTGCCGCGCGCGGCCTTCCGCAGCCTGGCGGGACGGCTGCGCAAGGAAGTGAAGATTCCGGTGGTGGCCTCGAACCGCATAAATATGCCCAAGGAGGCGGAAGACATCGTCGCCAGCGGCGACGCCGACATGGTGTCCATGGCGCGCCCCTTCCTGGCCGATGCCGACTTCGTGCAAAAGGCAGCTGAAGGGCGTAGCGACGAGATCAATACCTGCATCGCCTGCAACCAGGCCTGCCTCGATCATACTTTTTCCAACCAGCGCGCCAGTTGCCTGGTCAATCCGCGCGCCGCACATGAAACGGAATTGGTATTCCACCGGGCGGCGCGCAAGCGGCGCGTGGCGGTGGTTGGCGCCGGACCTGCCGGCTTGTCGGCCGCGACCGTGGCGGCCGAGCGCGGTCACGCGGTGACGCTGTTTGAAGCCAGCGACCGTATCGGCGGCCAATTCAACTATGCGATGCGCATACCCGGCAAGGAAGAGTTCAGCGAAACGCTGCGCTATTTCACGCGCCGGCTGGAAATAACCGGCGTCGAACAAGTGTTGAACAAGCGCGTAACGCGCGAGGAATTGCTGCAGCAAGGCTATGACGATGTCGTGGTAGCGGCCGGCATCGTGCCGCGCACGCCGCCCATTGACGGCATCGACCATGCCAAGGTGTTGTCCTACCTCGATGTGCTCAAGCACAACGCGCCGGTCGGCAAGCGTGTCGCCATCATTGGTGCCGGCGGCATCGGCTTCGACGTCGCCGAATTCCTGTTGCACGATCCGCAAGTGGCGTTGCCGGTGGCGCTCCAGCATTGGGCTGGCGAATGGGGCGTGGATCTTGGCGCGAGCGCAAACGGCGGTTTGTGCAAGCCGCATGAGGAAGAGCCGGTGCGCGAAATTTTCCTGCTGCAGCGCAAGGCATCGAAGCCGGGCGCGGGGTTGGGCAAGACGTCGGGCTGGGTGCACAGGGCCACGCTGTTGCGCAAAGGCGTCAAGATGCTGGCCGGCGTCGAATACCGGAAAATCGACGACCGGGGTCTGCACATCACGGTTGGCGGCGAACCGCGCCTGCTCGAGGTGGACCACGTGATCATTTGCGCCGGCCAGGATTCACTGACTGAATTGCTGCAAACTCAAGCTCAAGCTCAGGCCCAGCCTCAGTCACAAGCCAAGGGCGCCGGTCCGCGCTTCCACGTCATCGGCGGCGCCAAGCTGGCGGCCGAACTCGATGCCAAAAGAGCCATACGCGAGGGCGCGGAACTCGCCGCGAGCTTGTAGCTCTAAGCAGTGCGGAGTCGCTCGCCGATTTGTACGATGGATGGGCGACTGCCGGCCTGGCGAAGCAAGGGGAGGCTGTGACATGAAGAGCACCATAGTCGTAACGACAACGGCCGCTTGGGCGCTGCTGTTGGGGGCTTGTACCGCACCGGTGCCGCCCGCCGCTCCGTCCGCTCCGGCCACGCGATACGTGCCGCCACCCCCGCCGCCGCCTTCGAGACCGACGGCATCGATGTCGCTGGATCGCTACAAGCATGTGCTGGCGCGGCATATTTCCCAGGTCAATGCCGATAAGGTTTTCGCGGGCAATCCGCAGGCGATGCTGCGTTCGGTCGTGGTGGTTAAATATGTGGTTGACGCCAACGGGCGCCTGGCGCACAGCGAGATCGTGCGCTCCAATGGTGACAGCGCGATCGTCGCCACCACCATGTCTGCTTTGCGCAATGCCGCGCCCTACCCCCTGCCGCCGTCGAACCTGCTCGAGCGCGGCAGGCTCGAAGTCCTGGAGACCCTGTTGTTCAACGATGACGGCCGCTTCCAGTTGCGCACCATCGCCGAGCCGCAACGCGACGAGTGAGGTTCGGCGCATGCATGCGTGACACGGTGGTCGCGCCTGCCATGTTGCTGAAAATCATTGCGCTTTGATGGCGCCTGCCTGTGCCGGAACACGCACCATGCAGATGTCTCGCCAACCGCAGGTCGCGGGCAAATTATTACCAAATTTCTGCGTGATTCGGGCACAATGGGGAAAGCGGCGCCGTGGGTATTGAAGCAGAATAAACTTCCGGCCGGCACCTGTCGTGCGGCGCTGCAAAGCATAATCCGGTCTTGAAAATGATCCGGTGATCACCGGCACGGGATCGCTTGGGGGGCGAACATCGATGCGATTGAAACTGCGAGCGTCCATCGTGCTGACGGTGGTGATCGGTCTGTTGATACCGGTCAGCGTCAGCAGTTGGCTGACCTTGGGCCAGCGCGAAGCGGCGCTGGCGCAGCAGCTCGCATCGGATCACCGGCGCCTGACTGAAATTCTTGCGCTCGGCATGCAGGAACCGCTGTGGAACCTGAGCCGGGACGCCGGCCAACCCCTGTTCCAGTCGGTCCTGGGCGATGAGCGCGTGGCCGCGGTGGTGGTGCGCGACAAGAAATTCGGCGCCTTCCTTTCCGAAGAACACCCCGAGCGGCGCCATGGCCGCCAGGTGAAGCTGGACCGCGAAGTGGTCTACAACAATGCCGTGATCGGCTACGTCACCGTCGAGATGGACAGCGGTCAGCTCGATGCGGCCATCGCTTCCGACCGGCGCAGTTTCGTGCTGACCGTGGGAGGCCAGCTGTTACTGAGCATCGTGATGATCCTGGGGCTGTTGCAGTACCGGCTGCTGGCGCCGATGCGGCGCTTGATGGACGAATCCCAACGGCTGGCGCGCAAAGAGCTTAACGAGCCTTTCAATTGGCGTGACGACGACGAACTTGGCAATCTCGGCAATAGCCTGGAGAGCACGCGTCAGGCCTTGCAAGGCTTGTTCGACGAGATCGAAGCCAAGAATCACGCACTGGAGCAGGATATCGAACGGCGTGCGCTGGCGGAGAAGGAATTGCAGCGCCATCGCGACCACTTGGGCGACCTGGTCAAGGAACGTACGGCCGAACTGACCGTGGCCAAGGACCGCGCCGAAGTGGCGAACCGTGCCAAGAGCACTTTTCTGGCCAGCATGAGCCACGAGTTGCGTACTCCGCTCAATGCCATTCTCGGCTACGCGCAGATTCTCAAGCGCGAGCGCAACTTGAGCGAGCGGCAGCTGGTCGGCCTGAACACCATACGCCAGAGCGGCGAGCATCTGTTGACCCTGATTACCGATTTGCTCGACCTGTCGAAGATCGAGGTCGGCAAGTTCGACCTTTACCTGAGCGTGGTTGATTTGCCGGAATTCCTGCTTGGCATCGCCGACATCATTCGCGTCAAGGCCGAACAAAAGGGCCTGCTGTTCAGTTACCAGGCCTCGCTCGACTTGCCCCAGTCGGTGCTGCTCGACGAAAAACGCCTGCGCCAGATATTGCTGAACTTGCTCGGCAATGCGATCAAGTTTACCGATACCGGTCAAATCAGCCTGCGCGTGCGCAGCGAAACCAGGGACGATACGCATGCCTCGCTGAGTTTCGAAGTCGTCGATACCGGCATCGGCATAGAGCGTCACGATCTGGAGCGCATCTTCCAGCCGTTCGAACAGGCCGGCGATCTCGAGCGGCGCTTCGGCGGCACCGGTCTCGGGCTTTCCATCAGCCGGCAATTGGTGCGCATGATGGATAGCGATATCCACGTGGAAAGCCACCCCGGCAAAGGCAGCCATTTCAATTTCGATCTGCTGGTGCAGGTGGTCGAGACCGATGTCGCCTTGCGTCCGGCCAAGCGCCGCGTGTCCGGCTATGCGGGGCCGGTCAAGCGCGTGCTGGTGGTGGACGACGTGCCGGCCAATCGCGCCATGCTGGCCGATCTGTTGCATTCACTCGGCTTTGCGGTCGATGAGGCGGTCGACGGCAAGCAAGCCTTGTCGCAACTCGAGGCGGCCTTGCCCGACCTGGTGTTGATGGATATCCGCATGCCGGTGATGGATGGCCTGGAAGCCACGCGCCACATCCGCGAGCACGCCGATGCCAAAGTACGGGCTGTGCCCATCATTGCGAATTCAGCCAGCGCCACGCCGGAGGACCAGCAGGACAGCATGGTCGCGGGCGCCAGTGCCTTCCTGACCAAGCCTATCGACCAGGAGGAGTTGCTGCAGCGTATGGGTGAATTGCTGGGCTTCACCTGGGAAACCGAGGAGGTCGAGCCGGTGCTGGACGAGCAGACCATGTCGCTGGAGGTGCCGCCCAGGGAAGAGATGGATATCCTGTACGAGTTGGCGCTGGTCGGCAATATGCGCGACATCCGGCAGCGCGCCGAGCATATTGCCGGACTGGACGGCAAATACCGGCCGTTCGCGGCGAAATTGAGCATGCTGGCAAAAAGTTATCAGTCAAAAGCGATTCTGACCCTGGTCGAGTCGCACGTGCAGGCGAGGCGGACCACATGAATGCAGGAGGGAGAACGGAAATCGGGCAAAAGACGATTTTGATCGTCGACGACACGCCGGCCAACGTCGGCTTGCTGGTCGATTACCTTGAGGACCACGGTTTGCGGGTGATTGTGGCGCAAGACGGCGCCGAAGGCATACGGCGCGCGCAGTTCGCGCGTCCGGACCTGATACTGCTCGACGTGATGATGCCGGGCCTGGACGGTTTCGAGACCTGCCGGCGTCTCAAGAGCGACCTCGAGACGCGCGACATTCCGATTCTGTTCATGACCGCCGTGGCCGAGCCGGGCGAGAAAATCGTCGGCTTCGGCGTCGGCGGCGTCGATTACGTCACCAAGCCTTTCCAGGTCGAGGAGGTGCTGGCCAGGGTCAACACGCACCTGAGCCTGCGCGCCATGCAGCTGGAGCTGGAGCGGCGCAATGCGCTGCTGGAAAAGGAAATCGAAGGGCGCCAGAAGGTGGAGGCTGCGCTGCGCCTGACCCAGTTCTCGGTCGACAACGCGACCAGCGCCGTGTTTTGGCTGAACCCGGACGGCAGCATCGCCTATGTCAACGAAGCCGCCTGCCAGCTGACCCTGCATCCGCGCGCCATGCTGATGACGCTGCATGCCTACGACCTTGAAGTCGGCACTTCCGCCGAATCCTGGCCGGGGCAGTGGCAATACATCAAGGCGCACCGTTCCTATACCTCGGAAACCCGTCTGCGCATCCGCGACAACATCATCGTGCCGGTGGAGGGGACGGTCAAATACCACGATTACGGCGGGCGCGAATACGCCTTCATCAGCGTGCGCGATATCGGCGAGCGCAAACAGGCCGAGCAGGCGCTGAAAAACAGCTTTGCCGAACTGCAGGAAAGCAATCGCCAACTCGAGGAAGCTCACCATCAATTGTTGCAAGCGGAGAAATTGGCTTCGATCGGCCAGTTGGCCGCCGGGGTGGCGCACGAAATCAATAATCCTATCGCCTTCGTCAATTCCAACCTGGGTACTCTGCAAAGCTATTTCGGCAAGCTGGCGCAACTGCTGGCCCTGTATGAGCGCGCCGAACCGCTGCTTGCAACGCAGCCCGCCCTGCAACAGGAAATCGAGAGCATGCGGCAGGCCGCCGACCTCGACTACATGCGCGCGGACTTGAAAAACCTGGTGGAAGAGTCGCTGGCCGGCGTGCAGCGCGTGCGCAGCATCGTCCAGTATCTGAAAGATTTTGCGCGCGCCAGCGAGAGCGAGCGGCAAACGGTCGACTTGAATGCCTGCCTCGATGGCGCGCTCAACCTGGTCGGTGCGCAAGTACGCTTGAAAGCCGATATCCGGCAGGAATACGGCACACCGCCGCCGGTGACAGCGGTACCGATGCAATTGAGCCAAGTGTTCATGAACCTGCTGATCAACGCCAGCCAGGCGATCGGAACTTTCGGCGCCATCGTCATTCGTACCGGCCAGGAACAGGAATGGGCCTGGGTGGAGATCGAGGACAACGGCTGCGGAATTTCGGTGGACGACTTGCCGCGCATCTTTGAACCTTTCTTCACCACCAAGCCGGTCGGCGTGGGTGTGGGCCTGGGCTTGTCGTTGTCTTACGGCATCGTTACCCAGCATGGCGGACGGTTCGAAGTCCGCTCGGAGGTCGCGCGTGGCGCCAGGTTCCGTGTCTTGCTGCCGGCGCGCACGAATTGACCGCATTAGCCGTATTAGTGACGTGTGGCGGCAACATGGCTTGCTGCACCATGTTGCGCTCGGTATGATAATTTGCGTGAAGTCGAGTCTAGCAAGTTCCCTTGGTTGTACAGGTATCTCAATTAAAAGGAGTGCGCCATGCTGGCAACAAACGTCAAGACCGTCAGAACCGACATGAAAACCCTGCTGCGCGATGCCCAGGAGTTGTTCAAGGAAGCCACGCTGCTGACCGGGGAAAAGGCTGATGCCTTGCGTCAGAAGGGTATAGACATGTTGGAGTCCGCTACCGCCAAGGCGCAGGAATTGCAAACGGCGGCCGTGGAAACCGGCAAGGAAATCGTCGAAACCACCGACGATTTCGTCCGTGAAAACCCGTGGAAGGCCGTGGCGATCGCAGCCGGCGTCGGCATGCTGATCGGTGTGCTGATCGCGCGTAAATAATCGTTCCCCGGACTCTGTCGAACATGGAACAGGCGCCGCCGGATGGTCCGGCGGAATCAAACAAGGCGAAATCCGGCTTGATGGACGGCGTATTCGGCGTCGCCAGGAATGCGCTCGGCCTTGCGCTCAACCGTCTGGAATTGGCGGCGCTGGAATTGTCCGAGGCGCGTGCGGCGGCGCTCAGCCTGGCGCTGGTGTTTGCATTGGGATTGGTTGCCACGTGGTTTGCGCTGGCTTACTGGAGCGCGCTGCTGGTCTACCTGGCTTGGCCGAGCTGGGGCTGGAAAATTCTGTTCGTCATCGCCGCCGGATTTACGCTGCTTGCCCTGGCCTTGCTGTGGTACGCGCGCGGCATCGTGGCGCAAGGCAAGCTGTCGCTGCCGGCCACCATGAATGAATTGCGCAACGACCGCGATGCCTTGCTATGAATGATCTGAAAAACGGCGGCAAAAATGGAGGCTATGGCAGCGCGAGCGAGCTGCGCAAACAGATCCTGATCACCCAGGGCGCCATGTTTCGCAGCGGCCTGGTACTGTCGCGCGCAACGGTCAAGGCCAGCCTGCAGGGTGGATCCCTGGGCGGCAAATTGGTCAAGCATGCCGGCTCGGCCGCCCTCTCCTTGTTGCGCGCGCGTGGCGCCGGCTTGTCGGCGTTGGCGCCGCTGGCCGTGAGCGGCTTGAGCAAGTTATGGAAAGGACCCGGCAAGAAGAATCTGTGGCGCGGCCTGCTGATAGCCGGTGGGGTCGCTGCCGCCGCCGCAATCGTGCTGATGACGAAAAGAAAAGCGGGCGCGGAGGAGGGTGATGAATCCGCCAGCGCACCGGAAGCTGCCGACCCGGGCTGAGTGCTTGCGGCATAATCGCACGCATCGGACGCATCGGGCGCACAAGTAAAAAAGCCGACCTCAGGTCGGCTTTTTCATGAGCGCTGGCGCTTACTTGGAAGCGGCTTCGGCCGAAGCGGCCGGTGCGGCAGCAGCCTTCACTTCCGGTTCCTTGAACTTGGCGCCGCCCTGGTTGGCCATGTAGACCACGGCGCGGGCGACTTCGACGTCATCCAGATCCGGATTGCCGCCCTTGGCCGGCATGGCGCGCAATCCCTTCAGGGCGTGCGACAGCAGCGTGTCGTAGCCTTGGGCAATACGTGGGCCCCAGGCCGAAGCATCACCGAACTTCGGCGAACCGGCGGCACCGGTGCCGTGGCAGGCCGAGCAGGTCGACTTGTAGACGTCTTCGCCGGCCATCAACACCTTGGGTGCATTGGCATCTTTCAGCGTGAAACCTTGATCGGCCACGGGGGCGATACGGGCGGCGATCGCTTCCGGAGTCTGGGAGGTGGAACCGACGCCGGCCTTGGGGCCGCTGGTGACGTATTGCACCAACAGGACGATGATGACGATCGGCACCAGGAAAGCGGCAATCACCGCCACAATCAGTTGCTTGGGAGTCTTGATGGCGGATTCGTGTTCGTTGTGTGCGTTGCTCATTATTCCCTCAATGCAATGTTCAAAACCGATGGGCGGGTGCGCGATATTTATTGTTGCGGCGCAACATCCTGCCAAACCCTTGATTATAGTCGCAACGTAGGGTTTTTGGAACGGAAAATCGAGGGTTTTGCGGCTAAACCGGCGTGGTTTGCGGGTGCTGGAAGGCACACGGAACCCGAATCAGTTCCGGCGGCGGCCGCTTCCAACCCTGTTTTCGTGACACTGGGGAGGCCAACGCCTATAATGCGAGGCGTTGTGCGAAAGCACAAATTAGGCAAGTTGCAATGATATTGCCTAAAATCACAATGCGGCCCAGGCCGCCATTTCCCAACGCGGCTGTAGCTCAGTGGATAGAGTATTGGCCTCCGAAGCCAAGGGTCGTGGGTTCGATCCCCGCCAGCCGCGCCAGTTTTCCTGATAAAAATCAGGAACTTAGAAATTGCAATGCATTGCAATGTGATGCAGAAACTCGCTATTTTTGGCACTGTTACTGTGCCAAAAAATGTGCTGCTGCCGAATTCAGGTTTTTGGAAAATCTCGCGACTATTCCTAGCAGTCAGGGAACATTGCAATGGCAGATCGTCCTTTGCACAAATGATAGTGACATGGAGCCGGCGCTTGAAAAAATTCGCTCGGATTTCCCTCAGATCGAAATTGGATTTATTGCAGCGGTTCCCACCCCTACCAATGGGACTCCTGAAGGTCGTCGTCCAAATAAGTCATTGCAAAATCCAGCTCACTGGACACGCCATTCTATTCGCGATGACGAGCTGGCTGCGGCGCAGATGCCAGAACAAATTAACACGGGAAACGGGCAAGTGAGTATGCCAGAGCATTGGTGAGCCACTTTTCGGCCAGCTACAGGCTAGGCGCCAGCGTCACGCAGAATTAAGCTATCTTCTAAATCCAGATAAATCATTTAGTAAATCCGACAGGGCGGAGTTGCGGTTGGCGCTTCGCAAAGTATTTGGTGCCTTTGTCGGGCATTCATGCGACGGCCGCAGATAAAGCCCGGCTAGAAGTCAATCATGAGGCGGAGCGGATTCAAAAGACGAAGGCCAAGACGGAGAAGGCTCGTGCCAAAACGCTCGCCGAATCGGCGCAATCAGAGCGGGGAGACCACCCGCACTACAGATTCCAGATAGTCTTCGAAACCCATTTTCTCGTAAAGCCTGTGCGCGCCCTCGTTGCTGCGCATGACGTTCAGAAAAGGCGTCTCACCGCGCAGCAGTTGCCGGCGTGCTAACTTGTTCATCAGGCGGCGCGCCAAACCGCGCCCCTGGAAATCGGGATGGGTGCAGACGCCGCTGATTTCGCGCAAGCCCGGTGCGCACATGCGTTCACCGGCCATGGCGACCAGACGTCCGCCTTCGAAATAGCCGAAGTACTCGCCGAGTTCTATGGTGCGCAAGCCAAACGGACCCGGCTTGGTCAGCGTAGCCAGTTCCATGGCCTGTTCCGCGTGCTCAGGACCTAGTGCGGCGAAATCGCGGCTGTCTTCCTCGTCGGGAATGGCCGCGCTCCAATACATCTTGAACATGGTGGCTTCCACCTCGATGCGCCAGCCGGCCGGCGCGGGGCCGGACCAGCGGTCGCTGTAGAAACGTTCGCCGGATTCGCAAAAAGGACCGAGGGCGGCAAAATTCGGGTGCTCGTAATCGGGAAAGCCGATCATGGGCGAGAGGCCTTGCGCATAGCGCCGCGCTTCCTGGTTGCCTGCCGAGAAGTGCAGATGCGGTCCGCTCAGGCAATGCCAGAACATGTTGTCGAGTAGATGGAGATTTGCCACGGGATGCGCTGTGCCGAATCGGTTGAGGGGAACGGGCCACATTTTAAGTGAGAAAAGCCGGAATGCGCGCTCGCCCTGTGGTTGGCATTTACAGACGCTACAGGGTATGCAATATTCTTGACAAGAAATCATGTCGTCCTTGAGGAGTCCTCGTGGAGAGCTGGATCAGGCGAATTCTTTTGCTCGCTTCGGCAGTCATGGCCCTGGGCTGGAGCTGCGGCAATGTATCCGCCAAAGACCTGAAGCCGGCGCTGGCATACAACACCGTACAGGCTCTGGAAGATCCGACCGGGAAGCTCGATGTCGATGCCGCCCGAGCTGCTTGGCATGCCGGAAAATTCTCGGCGCGCAGTGCTTCCTTCGGATTCACGCCGGCGGCGATTTGGCTGCGAGTGGAAGTGGCAAACGGCGAAGCAGCGCCGGTAACATGGTGGTTCGACATTGGCAACCGAACAGTCAACGAGGCTGACCTCTATAGCTTTGTGTCCGGAGCCCCCCTTGCCCATCAGTCCACGGGCACCAATTTCCCTTTCGAGCAGCGTCCGCTGGCAACGAACAATTTTGTGTTCCCCGTCAGCGTCCCTGCGCACGGTGCGACGGAGTTATATCTGCGCGTCAGGTCGACCGGCTATCCGAACGTAGAGTTGCATCCCGGCCTTTGGCGCGCTGCCGACTTCCGCGAGCTTCAGTTGGACGAAGACCTGGTCTGGGCCGGATACCTAGGCGTAGCCTTGGCCTTGGGAATACTCAATTTGACTCTCTGGATTTACTTGCGGGACTCGGCGTATTTGCTATACGTGCTGTCCCTGCTGTCGGTGGTATTTGCCGTCAGCACGGTCAACGGGGGGTACGGAGCAGCGTACCGTGATTTTTGGCCGGACTCTCCGGTATTTCAGCAAGCCGCGTGGGCATTAAGCACTACCGTCGCCTGCATCTTTCCGCAATTGTTCGTGCTGCATCTTTTGGAAGTAAAGCGGCGTATTCGACGCATTTTCCATATTGTTTCGGGACTGTCGGTACTGAGCGCCGCTATTTCTCTTTGCCTCGTTCTCGCGACTTTTGCCCAACTCAAGGACGCTGCGGCATTTCTGCAAGGTCTCGCGATTTCCGGCGGCGTCGCCTTGCATCCGATGTTCATATTCATGGTTTACGCAATGATCAAGATCGCGCGGCAGGGGGAGCGCATTGCGAAATTTCTGCTGGTCGCAAACTCCGCGTTTGTGGTTTGGATCGTCGTGGATATTTCCTTGGTCCTGATTTATGGGAAGGAATTCAGCACGTCCGCGCTAATATTTGCCAGCGCATTTGAATTGATTGTGATGGCGCTCGCGCTGGCAGATCGATTCAACCAGGAGCGACTGCAGAGGATGGCGACCAAGCAAACCCTGATCGAGACACTCAAGGCCTCCGAATCGGAGTTGGAACTCAGGGTTTTGCAGAGAACGCAAGAACTCAATGTAGAGAAAGAGCGAACCAAAGAGCTGCTGTACAACATACTTCCCATCGAGCTTGCCGAAGAGTTGGCGACAACCGGCAAGGCGAAGCCGGCCAAGCATGACTCGGCCACGATTTTGTTTGCTGACTTCGCCGGCTTTACCCAGATTGCTTCGGCCATGCCCGCCGATCGCATGGTGACCGAGTTGAATGAGATTTTCGCGGCATTTGACGACATCGTCGACGAATTGGGATTGGAAAAGATCAAGACCATAGGCGATGCCTATATGGCAGCCGCCGGTCTTCCCAAGCCTTGCGCCGACCATGCACAGCGCTGCGTGCGAGCCGGCCTGCGCATGATCGATTACACAGAGACACGGAATGCGACCAACACGTTCAAATGGAGTTTGCGCGTGGGCATCCATTCCGGCCCGGTGGTGTCGGGGGTCGTCGGAAAACGCAAGTATGCTTTCGATATTTGGGGAGATACCGTCAATATCGCGGCCCGCATGGAAAGCGCCAGCGAACCCGGGCGTGTCAATTTGTCGGCATATACAACCGACCTGGCGAAATCCGATTTTGCATGCGAGTACCGCGGCAAGCTGGAAGTCAAGGGCAAGGGCCGGGTCGACATGTATTTCGCAACCGGAGAGCAAGTCGCGCCATAAGCCGCTTGCAAGAGTTCATCGGTCAAATGAATGCAGTAATGTTGCGGTGCGGTACGGAGCAGCGGCGGCCGTTGACCCCAGTCAATGTTGCTCGCTGGGCACACTAGAAAAATAGGCAACTTTCAGGCCGGCACAGGTCTAAAATGGAAGACACCGCAGTCGGGCAAGCTATTTCAGACTTTGCCTGTTCTGTGCGGAATTGAACGGCGCCTGAGGCCTGTTTTCTCCGCCTTCCATGCGCCTTGTCGTGCGCTTGCCGCCACGCCGTCGGCGGCTCTGCGCACTCTGTCAGGAGAGCGCATTGAAGCCAACCAATACTGCTGATCCAGCGTATTTCCACAAAGTCGTCGATTGCCAATGGGCTTGCCCGGCCCACACCCCGGTTCCCGAATACATCCGCCTGATCGCGCAAGGCCGTTACGACGATGCCTACATGATCAACTGGGTGTCGAACGTGTTTCCCGGCGTGCTGGGGCGCACTTGCGACCGGCCTTGCGAGCCGGCCTGCCGGCGCGGGCGCGTTGAAGACCAGAATGCCGATCATCCCGAGCCGGTGGCAATTTGCCGTCTCAAGCGCGTGGCGGCCGATTTCAAGAAGGATGTGAAGCGGCGCATGCCGATGGCGGGTGCGCGCAATGGCAAGCGCATCGCCTGCATCGGCGCCGGGCCGGCGTCGCTGACGGTGGCGCGCGACTTGGCGCCGCTCGGTTACGCCGTAACGGTGTTCGACGGCGAGGCCAAGGCCGGTGGCTTTATCCGCACCCAGATTCCGCGTTTCCGTTTGCCGGAATCAGTGATCGAAGAAGAGGTGGGCTACATCCTCGATCTCGGTGTCGAATTCAAAAGCGGACAGCGCGTCGATTCCATGCGTGCCCTGCTGGCGCAGGGTTACGACGCTGTGTTCGTCGGCTGCGGCGCACCGCGCGGACGCGACCTCGAGCTGCCCGGGCGGCGCGAGGCGGCCGAACACATCCATATCGGCATCGATTGGCTGGCTTCGGTGTCGTTCGGCCATGTGAGCAAGATAGGCCGTCGCGTGATCGTGCTCGGCGGCGGCAATACCGCGATGGATTGCTGCCGCTCCGCGCGCCGGCTCGGTGCGGCCGAGGTCAAAGTGGTGGTGCGCAGCGGCTTTGAGGAAATGAAGGCTTCGCCGTGGGAGAAGGAAGACGCCATGCATGAGGGCATCCCCATCCTGAATTACCATGTGCCGAAGTCCTTCGAGCTGAGCGACGGCAAATTGACCGGCATGCGTTTCGAGATCGTGCAGGCGCAGTACGATGAGGCCGGCAAACGCAGCCTGGTGCCGACCGGCGAACCGGAGGTGTTGATCGCCTGCGACGACGTGCTGATCGCGGTCGGCCAGGAAAACGCGTTTCCCTGGATAGAAGCCGACGCCGGCATCCATTTCGACAAATGGGGCCTGCCGTTGCTGCAAAAGGATACGTTTCAATCGACCTTGCCTCAGGTGTTCTTCGGCGGCGATGCTGCCTACGGGCCGAAGAACATCATCACCGCCGTCGCGCACGGGCATGAGGCGGCCGTATCGATAGACCGCTTCCTGCATGGCGAAGACATCCACATGCGGCCGCCGCCGGCCACCAACCTGATGTCGGCCAAGATGGGCATCCACGAATGGAGCTACGACAATGACGTGGCCGTGCTGTCGCGTTTCAAGGTGCCCTGGGCCAAGGCCGAGCAGGCGCTGGCCAGCATACGCATCGAAGTCGAACTCGGCTTCGACGCCGCCACAGCCTTCAAGGAAGCGAGCCGCTGCCTCAATTGCGACGTGCAGACGGTATTCACCCCGCAGATCTGCATAGAATGCGACGCCTGCGTCGACATCTGCCCGATGGATTGCATCACCTTTACCGGCAATGGCGAAGAGGGTGAGTTGCGCGCGCGGCTGAAGGCGCCGGCCGAGAATACGCAGCAGGACCTGTACGTATCGGCTTCGCTCAAAACCGGGCTGGTGATGGTGAAGGACGAAGACGTCTGTCTGCACTGCGGCCTGTGTGCCGAGCGCTGTCCGACCGGCGCCTGGGATATGCAGAAATTCCTGCTCGACACGACGCAGGCCGGACCCAGGTGTCGCGATAGTCACGATGCCAAAGCTGCCGATCCCGCGCTGGAGGTTGCATGAGTATCTTGCACAACCGTATTGAAGCGATCAACGATTTCGTCATCAAGTTCGCCAACGTCAACGGTTCTGGTTCGGCTTCTGCCAACGAGCTGTTTGCCAAGGCGATTTTGCGCATGGGCGTGCCGGTCAGTCCTCGCAACATCTTCCCCAGCAATATCCAGGGCATGCCGACCTGGTATGAGGCGCGTGTGTCCGAGAGCGGCCATCTCGGCCGGCGCGGCGGCGTCGACATGATGGTGGCGATGAATCCGCAGACCTGGGATGCCGACCTGTCCGAGATCGAACCGGGCGGCTATCTGTTCTACGACAGCACGCGGCCGATTCCGCCGGCGAAGTTCCGGCAAGATATCGAGGTGATCGGCGTGCCGCTGACCGAGATCAGCAACGCCACCTATAACGACGCGCGCCAGCGCCAGCTGTTCAAGAACATCATCTACGTCGGCGCCTTGTCGGTGTTGCTCGACGTCGAAGCCGAGGTGTTCGAGAAGCTGTTTGCCGAACAGTATCGCGGCAAGGAAGTGCTGCTCGACTCCAACGTCAAGGCCTTGCACCTCGGACGTGAATATGTGAAGACGCATTTGCAGGCGCCGCTCGGCATACGCGTGCGGCGCGCCGACAAGGTCGGCGAGCGCATTTTCGTCGACGGCAACAGCGCCACCGCGCTCGGCTGCCTGTATGGCGGGGCGACGGTGGCTGCCTGGTACCCGATCACGCCTTCATCGTCCGTGCCGGAAGCCTTCCAGAAATATTGCGACAAGTTTCGCGAAGAGGAAGAGAGCGGACGCAGCAAATTCGCCATTGTCCAGGCCGAAGACGAGTTGGCTTCGATCGGCATCGTGGTCGGCGCCGGCTGGAATGGCGCGCGCGCGTTTACGGCGACCTCCGGCCCGGGTATTTCGCTGATGACGGAATTCCTCGGCCTCGCATATTTCGCCGAGATTCCGGTGACTGTGATCGACGTGCAGCGCGGCGGGCCGTCGACCGGCATGCCCACGCGCACCCAGCAGTCCGACCTGCTGGCCTGCGCCTATGCTTCGCATGGCGATACCAAGCATGTGTTGCTGTTCCCGGAAGACCCGCATGAATGCTTCGAACACGCCGCCGCGGCGCTCGACCTGGCTGACCGTTTGCAGACGCCGGTGTTCGTGATGAGCGACCTCGACATCGGCATGAACCAGCGCCTGTGCAAGCCGTTTGCCTGGGACGATGCGCGCCGCTACGACCGCGGCAAGGTGATGACGGCGCAGGATCTCGAATCCGGCAAGGACTTCGGCCGCTACAAGGATGTCGACGGCGACGGCATACCGTGGCGCACGCTGCCGGGCACGCATCCTACCTTGGGCAGCTTCTTCACACGTGGCACCACGCGCGATGCCTATGCGCGCTATTCCGAGCGCGGCCCCGATTACGTCTACAACATGGAACGCCTGCTGCGCAAATTCAAGACCGCCGCCAGACTGGTGCCGCAACCGGTGTTGCGTCCGGCCGGAAGGGCGACGCCTTACGGCGTAATTTATTTCGGTTCGACCAGCCCATCCATGAACGAAGCGCTCGAGATGCTGACTGAAAAGGATATCGCGGTTGATGCGCTGCGCCTGCGCGCTTTCCCTTTCCCCGACGTCGTGGTCGAGTTCATTGCGTCGCATGAGAAAGTGTTCGTGGTCGAACAGAATCGCGACGGCCAGATGCATGCGCTGCTGGTCAACGAATTGCAGCTTGATACGGCGCAATTGATCAAGGTGCTCCATTACGACGGTACGCCCATTACGGCACGCTACATTGCCGGCGCCATCGAAAAGCGGATGGAAAGTGCACAACCGGCCCAACCCGCTCGCAAGGAGGCGGCATGACCTACATCGCCAAACCCAAGCTGCACCATCCTACGCTGACCACCAACAAGGTCGGCTATACGCGCCGCGATTACGAGGGCCGGATTTCCACGCTGTGCGCCGGCTGCGGCCACGATTCGATCTCAGCGGCCATTGTCCAGGCTTGCTGGGAGCTCGATATCGAACCGCACCGCGTGGCCAAGCTGTCCGGCATAGGCTGCAGTTCGAAAACGCCCGATTATTTCCTCGGCGCTTCGCACGGCTTCAATACCGTGCACGGCCGCATGCCTTCGGTGCTGACCGGCGCCAACCTGGCCAATCGCGACCTGCTGTATCTTGGCGTCTCGGGCGACGGCGATTCGGCTTCGATCGGCCTCGGGCAATTCGCCAATGCCATGCGGCGCGGCGTGCGCATGGCTTACATCGTCGAAAACAATGGCGTGTACGGCCTCACCAAGGGACAGTTCTCGGCGACGGCCGATCGCGGCTCAAAGAGCAAGAAGGGCATCGTCAACCGCGACAGCCCGGTCGACCTGGTCGGCCTGGCCCTGCAGCTGGGCGCGACTTTCGTCGCGCGCAGCTTTTCCGGCGACAAGGCGCAGCTGGTGCCGCTGATCAAGGGCGCGATCGAGCATGGCGGCGCGGCTTTCATCGACATCATCAGTCCCTGCGTGACCTTCAACAACCACAGCGGCAGCACCAAGAGCTATGACTACGTGCGCCAGCACAACGAGGCGGTCAGCCGCATCGACTTCATGCCCATGCACAGCGAGATCACGGCCGAGTATGCGCCGGGCGAGGTGATCGACGTGCACCAGCATGACGGCTCGGTGCTGCGCTTGCGCAAGCTGCACAAGGACTACGATCCGACCGACCGCTACGCGGCGCTCAGCTATATGAACGCCCACCAGGAACGCGGCGAAGTGGTGACCGGCCTGTTGTATCTCGACCCGATTGCCACTGATATGCACATGGCGCTCAATACCAGCGAAACGCCATTGTTTGCACTGGGGGAACAGGAATTGTGTCCCGGCGCCAAGGTCCTGGACAAGATCAATGCGTCGTTGCGGTAGCGGGTGTAGGATAGTCTGAAAGTACTGAAGGCAACGCCGAAAAGGAGTTCGCCATGACTGAACGCACCGTTTTCCAATCAATGTCGCAGCGCCACGTGCTGAGCTTGCCGCCGCAGGCCAGCGTGTGGGAAGCGGCCTGCGTGATGACCAAGGCCAATTGCGGCAGCGTGCTCATCATCGACCCCGCTGGCAGTCTGCTCGGCATTCTGACCGAGCGCGACCTGATGACGCGCGTATTGGCCAAGGCGCTCAATCCGCAAGCTACGCATGTGTCCGAAGTAATGACTCACAACCCGCATACGGTTTGCCCGGACCTGAAAGTGTCGGAGGCGGTGGTGATCATGATAGAGCGCGGCTTTCGCCATCTGCCTATCGTGACGTCGGCGTCGAAAATACTCGGCGTGTTTTCCATCCGCGACGCCCTGCCGCGGGAAATCGGCGCGGCGGTCAGCGTGGCCGAGTTTAATGACCAGGTGAACGACGCGCTGGGTTAAGTCGAATGTCCGAGTTGTAAAAGTTGCAAAATCGGCCAAGCATTGTTACGCTTCGCCATCGATTCTGCAACCGCTCAGGATGCCTGCTAAATGCCTGCTCACCCAGCATTCGTTTTCAGTGATTCCCTTGCATCGGTGACATTTTGAACGCCCAGAAGGTCGTTCTGATCACCGGCGCGTCTTCCGGACTCGGCCGTGCCATGGCTGAGCATCTGGCCGCTCTTGGCCATACCGTATTCGGCACCAGCCGCAAGCCCTCGGACGATTTCAGTACAGTGCGCATGCTGGCGCTCGACGTCACCGATGATGCTTCGGTGGCGCAGGCCGTCGCGCAAGTGGTGCAAACAGCGGGACGTATCGACGTATTGGTCAATAACGCCGGCATAGGCCTGTGCGGTGCGGTCGAAGATACCACGATGGCGGAAGCACGCTGGCAGCTGGAAACCAATTTCTTCGGGCCGGTGCGCATGATCCTGGCTGTGCTGCCGTATATGCGGCGCCAGGGCGGTGGACGCATCATTACCGTCAGTTCGCTGGCCGGCATGGCGGCGCTGCCCTTTCAGCCGTATTACAGCGCCGGCAAATTTGCCTTGGAAGGCTTGAACGAAGCACTGCGCCTCGAGCTGTCGGGCAGCGGCATCACGTCGACTACTATCAATCCCGGCGATTTCAAGACAGGTTTTACCGCGGCGCGCGTATTCGCCAAGAACGCACATGCCGGGCGGCACGCGGCGCAATTGCGGACCACGGTCGGCATTTACGAGCGCGATGAAAACCACGGAGCCGATCCGCAGGCGGTGGCCGAACTGGCCGCGCGGCTGATTGCGCAGCCGCGTGTCGGCGTGCGTTACCTGGTGGGTGCGCCTATCCAGCGTTTCGGCATGCTGTTGAAGCGCCTGTTGCCGGCCACCGTGTTCGAATGGATCATGAAGGATACCTACAAGATCCGCTGAAACCGGCGTCCGGCTTCACGAGCTTGTGGCTTATCGAGATTTGCAAAAAAATGGGAGGGTGGCAGTGAAACGATGCAAGAATCCGCGCAAGTGCAGGGAGGGTTGCTGATGCCTTCCATTTCCCACAGCATGAAAGTGTCAGGCCTGGTTGCCGCGGTGGTGGCGGCAATTGCTGCGATATTTGCAGCAGTTGCGCTGCATGCGAATACCGCCCCTGTGGCGGCGGGTGCGCCATCGACCACATTCCCGGGACCGGCCAGTGCGCCTGGCCCGGACGGTATTGCACTGGCCGATGCGCATGCCGCCTTCGTTGCCGAGCCCAGCGCGCCGGACGCCTGGGGCGGACCGCGCAGTGGCAGCGAGCCGACCTTGTCGGACCGCGTCGTCAATTACGATATCCAAGCGACGCTCGACCCGGTCAAGCACACCGTGGCCGGCCAAGAGAAGCTGACCTGGCGCAATCGCAGCAAGGTCGAGGTCAAGTCGGTCTATCTGCATCTGTACTTGAATGCATTCGAAGGCGAAGGCAGCACCTTCCTTAGTGAAAAGCGCAATTTCGGCTTCGATTTCCGCACCGACGTGCCCATCCACGACGGCGAGTGGGGGCATATCCAGCTGGGCAAGGTGGCGCAGGGCGGCATGCCGGTCACGTGGACTTATGTGCATCCGGACGGCGGGCCTGACACCGATCATACCGTCGTGCGTTTCGACCTGCCGGCCCCGGTGCCGGCCGGCGCCAGCACCACGCTCGATATCGGTTTCGACGATCAATTGCCGCGCGTGATTGCGCGCACCGGCTATTTCGGCACTTTCCACCTGGTCGGCCAATGGTTCCCGAAAATCGCCGTGCTCGAATTGCCCGGCGAACGCGGCGCCACAGCGCCGCGCTGGAACGCGCATGAGTTCCACCTGCACAGCGAGTTCTACGCCGACTACGGCAATTACGACGTCAAGCTGACCGTGCCGAAAGGCTATACGGTAGGCGCGGTCGGCGAAGAGCAGGGCGCACCCGCAGAGGCCAACGGCATGGTGACGCATCGCTTCGTGCAGGGTGACGTGCACGACTTTGCCTGGACGGCCGACAGCCAGACAGCGCCGCCGCTCGAGGGCGTCTATCACGGCGCCGGCAGCCCGGAGGTGAAGGTGCGCGTGCTCTATCCGCCCGAATACAAGGCCAGCGCTGCGCCGGCCCTGAAGGCGACGATCGATTCGCTTGCGTATTTTTCGCAGACGCTCGGCCCCTATCCCTACAAGACAGTGACTGCGGTCATCCCGCCATACAACGCGGGCGAGGCGGGCGGCATGGAGTACCCGACCTTCTTCACCGCCGAGGGCTATACCGAAGTGCAGCCCGATACGCTCCAGGCGCTGGCGCTCGATTTCGTCACTATCCATGAATTCGGGCACGGCTATTTTTACGGCATTCTCGGCTCGAACGAGTTCGAAGAGCCGATGCTCGACGAAGGTTTGAACGACTACTGGGACTTGCGCATGCTGCGCGAACGCAGCGGCACCGTGCACCTGGCGACGCCATTCTGGAAAAGCATAGGCATCGACCCGGTGGTGCAGCCTTTCGAGTTCGAACGCGGCGCCGCCGGAAATTTCAATCCTTCCGATCCTACCGGCGCCAATTCCTGGGACCGCTGGTCGTCTGTCAGCTACGGCACCGTGTACTTCCGCACGGCGACTGCCATGCACGATCTTGAAGAGCGGCTCGGCAAGGCGGAAATGGAAAAGGCCTTCAAGCGCTACTATGCCTTGTGGAAATTCCGTCATCCCGGTATAGCCGACCTGCAAGCGGCGCTGGTGGAGTCGACCGGCAAGCCCGAGATCGTCAATGCTGCATTTGCCCAGCAAGTCTATGCCACGCAAAAGCTCGACGACCGCGTGGACAGCCTGAGCAGCGAAGAAGTGCTGCCCCTGCAGGGTACGGCGCTGGAGAATGGCAAGTGGGTCGAAACCACGCAGGACCAGCTTGAGAAAAAGATAGACGAGCAGCGCGATGCCTGGAAAAAGCAGCATCCCGACGCCAAGGAAGACGAAGGCCCTTTCCCCTGGCGCACCGTGGTCAAGCTGCGCCGCAGCGGCGTGGCCGTGCCCGAAACGCTGGTGGTGAAATTTGCCGACGGCAGCAGCGAAACCGTGGTCTGGAACGACAGCAAGCGTTGGGCGCGCTATATCTGGATCAAGCCGGTGAAAGCCGTGTCGGCCGAGATCGATCCGCAGCACCACAATTACCTCGACGTCAGCAAGCTCGACGATACGCGTACCGTCAAGGCTGACGGCAGCGCTTCGCGCCGCTGGACGGCGGACTTGGCGGCGTTGGTGCAAACCCTCTTTTCCATGGTGGCGACGCTATGAACATGACTAAGCAAAAGAATTTCACGTCGGTGCTGCAAGGGGCTGGCGGCCGGGCGCTGCAATGGCGGGTGCTGCTGCTATGGGTGGCGGCGCTGTGGATTCCCACCGCGCTGCTGGCCCTGCCGGTGTGGCGTCTGCTTGCCGTCCAGTTCGACCATTCGATCTACGCGGCGGAGCTGGCGCAACGGCTCGACCTCAATAGCGTCAACGATCTCATGGTGGTATTCAGCCAGAACGGCCTGGCTCTGGCCGAGGCCGGCATTGCCGCGCTGCTGGCAACCTTGCTGTTGTCGCCGCTGTTGAGCGGCGCGCTGATCGCGGCGGCGCGCGCGACCGAAATACGGACCCTGGGGCAGTTGATCCAGGCCGGCGTGGCCGACTATGGCCGCATGTTGCGCATGCTGCTGTGGGCCGTGGTTCCACTCGCCGTGGCTGGCGGACTCGGCGCCGCCGCCATGCAGGGCGCGAAACACTATGCGGAGACGGCGGTGCTGCAGGCGAATGCGGACTGGGCCAATTACGCTGCCACCACCTTGCTGTTCGTGCTGCTGTTGCTGGCGCATGCCACCGTGGATGCCGGCCGGGCGCAGCTGGCGGCCGATTCCCGCCGGCGCTCGGCCGTCAAGGCGTGGTGGATGGGTTGCCAGATGGCCTGGCGTCGCCCCAGCATGGTGTTTGGCCTCTACATGGCCTTCTCCGCACTCGGCTTGATGCTGATGGCGGTTTTGGGCTACTTGCGCATCAATGTTCCCCATGCCGGCGCGCCTGGCTTGTTGTTTGCCCTGCTGTTGGCGCAATTGATCGCCGCGGTTTCCGGCTGGATGCGCGCCGCCCGCCTGTTCGCCATGATCGATCTGGCGCGAGGGTAGCCGAGGCCCCAAACAGTCTTGGCGTTGTGCCGGGGCGCTGCCCGCTGCGCACCCGGTATAATTCCTGTCTGAACTCAAAAGCTGCCGCAGCCGGTGCGGCGGCATAGCCTATCGGTCTACCCATGCTTGCTTCACAAAAACAACAGATAGTTACCCTATTCGAGGCTGCGCTCGCCCCTATCGTGGCGGGCAGTGAGCTGCAACCCAAGGTTGTGCTCGAACGGCCGCGCGATCCTTCGCATGGCGACGTCGCCTGCAATATCGCCATGCAACTGGCGAAACCGCTCAAGAAGAACCCGCGCGAACTGGCGCAAAGCCTGGTGGCGGCGGTGCTGGCCGATCCGGCGCGCCAGGGCCTGATCGAGACGGCCGAGATCGCCGGCCCCGGCTTCATCAACTTGCGTCTGGCGGCGGCGGCCAAGCAAGCCGTGGTCAGCGCCATCTTCGACCAAGGCGAAGCCTATGGCAAGAGCGCGGCGGGTGCGGGCAAGCAGGTCTTGATCGAATTCGTATCGGCCAACCCGACCGGCCCGCTGCACGTCGGGCACGGCCGCCAGGGCGCGCTCGGCGATGCCTTGGCGGCCCTGTTCGAGGCGCAAGGCTATGCGGTCACCCGCGAGTTTTACTACAACGATGCCGGCGTGCAGATCGCCACGCTGGCCAATTCGGTGCAGGCGCGCTTGCGCGGCCTCAAGCCCGGTGACGCCGCTTGGCCGGAATCGGCCTATAACGGCGATTACATCGCCGATATCGCCGCCGATTTCCTGGCCAGGAAGACGGTGGCCGCCAGCGACGGCGCGCCGGCCCAGGCCAGCGGCGACGTCGAAGACATCGAATCGATACGCCGCTTCGCCGTGACTTATTTGCGTCGCGAGCAGGACCTGGACTTGCAGGCCTTCGGCGTCAAGTTCGCGAATTATTACCTGGAGTCCTCGCTGTATGGTGACGGCAAGGTGGAGGCGGCGGTAGATGCCTTGATCAAAGCCGGCAAGACCTATGAACAGGAAGGCGCGCTGTGGCTGCGCACCACCGAGTACGGCGACGACAAGGACCGCGTGATGCGCAAGTCGGACGGCACGTATACGTACTTCGTCCCCGACGTGGCCTACCACATCGTCAAATGGCAGCGCGGCTTCCCCAAGGCGATCAACGTGCAGGGCAGCGACCACCACGGCACCGTGGCGCGCGTGCGTGCCGGCTTGCAGGCGGTAGCCATGGGCATACCGCAGGGCTACCCGGATTACGTGCTGCACAAGATGGTGACGGTGATGAAGGGCGGCGAGGAAGTCAAGATTTCCAAGCGTGCCGGTTCCTACGTGACCTTGCGCGATCTGATCGAATGGTCGAACGGCGAAGCCGGTTCCGACAGCGGCGCCCAGATTGCCGCCGAAACCGCCGGTGTCCATGACCTGACGCGCGGGCGCGACGCCGTGCGCTTCTTCCTGATCTCGCGCAAGGCCGATACCGAATTCGTGTTCGACGTCGATATCGCCCTAACCCAGGGCGACGAAAACCCGGTGTACTACGTGCAGTACGCGCATGCGCGCATCTGCTCGGTGCTGGCGCAATGGGACGGCGCCGAAGAGAGCTTGAAGCAGGCCGATTTGTCGGTGCTGACGGCGCCGCGCGAAGCGGCCTTGATGGCCAAGCTGGCCGAGTACCCCGACATGTTGCAGCATGCTTTGGCCGAACTCGGTCCGCACCAGGTGGCCTTCTATCTGCGTGAATTGGCGGGTGAACTGCACAGCTATTACAATGCGGAACGCGTGCTGGTCGACGACGAACGTCTCAAATTGGCGCGCCTGGCGCTGCTGTGCGCGACGCGTCAGGTGTTGCGCAACGGCTTGGCGCTTATCGGCGTCTCGGCCCCGGCCAGAATGGAATCGAGGAAGAATGATTGATCGCGTGAATTACCCTCTTGGCCGCCAGCGCGGCGGCACCGTTGTCGGCATCATCATCGGTCTGATCATAGGCTTGGCGATTGCCCTGGTGGTGGCAGTGGCCATTACCAAGAGTTCGCTGCCTTTCATGAACAAGGTGGCCAAGCAGGACAAGGCGCCGGAATTGACGGCCGGCCAGATGGCCGATCCGAACAAACCTCTGTATGGCAATAACGCCGCCGCCAAGGATGCGGCCAAGGGAATGGCGCCGAGTGCGGAAGGCGCAACCCCCGCGGCTGCCGGGCCGGCAACCGCGCCTGCCGCAGCGGGACCGGTGCCCGCGAAACCTCAACAGCCGATTGCGGCGCTGGCTGCTGTTGCGGCCAATGGGGCGGCGAACCTGGCCGCCAATGCGGCAACCAAGGCCGAGGGCGACGACAAATGGATTTATTATCTGCAAGCCGGCGCTTTCCGCGAACAGGCTGACGCGGAAAACAGCAAGGCCAAGCTGGCGCTGGCAGGATTCGAGGCCAGCATTTTGAATACGCCTTCCGACAATGGTCCGCTGTTCAAGGTCCGCCTCGGGCCGTTCAATCAACTCGAAGCAATGAACCGCGCACGCGGCAAGCTGTCTGACAACGGGATCGATGTCGCGGTGGTGCGCATCGCAAAATAAAGGGAAAGCAATATGCGTTTCATGAAATCGGCTGTGGCGGCATTGGGTCTGACGATAGTCGCGGTGACAGCGTCCACCTCTCTGACAGCGCAGGCCTCGATCGCGAATCCGGTGAGCGGCACGGACTTCCGCACGCTCGATCATGCGCAGCCGGTCGAACCAAGCGGCAAGGTCGAAGTGATCGAGTTTTTCATGTATACCTGCCCCCATTGCAATGCCTTCGACCCCGCATTGTCCGATTGGGTCAAGGCGCAGGGTGCGAACATCGTGTTCAAGCGCGTGCCGCTGGCCTTCCACCCGGAACAGGAAGTGCACCAGAAGCTTTACTATGCGCTCGAAGCGCTTGGCAAGAACGAGGAACTGCACAAGCGCATCTTCCATGCGATTCACGTTGAACACCACATGCTGCGCGACGAAGCCGAAATCGCCGACTTCGCCGCTGCCCAAGGCATAGACCGCGCCAAGTTCGTCAGCGCTTTCGAATCGTTCAGCGTACAGACCAAGGTAAGGCAGGCCCAGCAACTGGCCCAGGCTTACCAGGTGGATGGCGTTCCCTTGCTGGCGATCGACGGCCGTTACGAGACCTCGCCGTCGGTAGTGCAAGACAGCGTCGGCGACAAGCCTGAGCAGGAATTGTTCGGCGCCGCCTTGAAGGTCGCGGATTGGCTGGTGGCCAGGGCCGCAAAAGAACACAAGCCGGCTGCCGCTGCATCGGTTGCCCCCGCAGCGGCCCCTGCGGCTGCGAAGAAGGCCGCCAGCACGACCAAGAAATAAGGAGGGATACCATGCGCTTGAAATCGATACTGACAGTTGCGGCCCTGGGGCTGGCGACCTGCTTGCCCCTGGCGGCGTCCGCCTCCGCGGCCAACCCGGTCGACAAGACCGATTTTGTGACGATCGCCCAGCCGATACCCACGGATTCGGGCAACAAGGTCGAGGTGCTCGAGTTTTTTTCCTTCAGCTGCCCGTTTTGCAATGCCATGGAGCCGTATCTCGTATCCTGGGCGAAATCGCGCGGCGACAGCATTGTGCTCAAGCGTGTGCCCGCTCTCATTCACGGCGGCGACGACGTCTGGCAAAAAGCTTTCTATGCTCTCGATGTGATGGGCAAGGAAGCGGAATTGCACGACAAGATTTTTCATGCGATCCATATCGAGCATAAGCATCTTGCCGACGAGGCGACGATCGCCGATTTCATCGCCGCGCAAGGCGTGGACCGCGCGAAATTCCTCAGCACCTTGAATTCCTTCAGTGTGCAGGCCCGTGCGGCCCACGCTAATCAATTGATGCAGGAATACAAGATCGAAAGCACCCCGACGCTGGCGGTGGACGGCCGTTACGAAACCTCGCCGGCGATGGCGCAGCCCAGCATAGGCTTCAATCATCCGCCCGGCGATTACAGTGTCGCGTCCCTGAAAGTGGCGGATTGGCTGGTGGCAAAGCGCCTGGCCGAACACGCCGGCGCGAAGAAGTAAGCGCCCTGAAAGCCGACATCTTCATGTCGGCTTGATGTCGTTCTGACTTGGGCCAGCCTGCGATGCAGAGAGTATTCATTACCGGGGCTTCCAGCGGCCTTGGCGCCGCCCTGGCGCGCCACTATGCGCAACAGGGCGCGGCACTTGGCCTGCTGGCGCGGCGGCGCGAGCTGCTGGAACAATTGCGCGCAAGTCTGCCGCATCCGGAACGGCACCGCGTCTACGCCGCTGATGTCATGCGGCACGACTTGCTGGCAGCGGCGGCGGCCGACTTTCTGGCCGGCGGCGGCGTCGATATCGTGATCGCCAATGCCGGCATTTCGCACGGCACGCTGACTGAACTCGACGAAGACTTGTCGGTGTTCGAGCGCATCTTCGCCACCAACGTGACGGCAACGGTGGCCACGTTCACTCCTTTTATTGGCGCGCTCAAGCAGCAAGCCGCTGCCGGCAGGCTCGCCCGCCTGGTCGGCATTGCCAGTGTCGCCGGCATACGCGGCCTGCCCGGCGCCGGCGCCTACAGCGCGTCGAAGGCCGCGGTGATGTCGTACTGCGAATCGCTGCGCGTGGAATTGCGCGCCAGCGGCATCAGGGTGGTCACCATCGCACCCGGCTATATCGATACGCCGATGACGGAAAAAAACGCCTACCCCATGCCCTTCCTGATGCCGGCCGAACGCTTTGCCAGATCCGCCGCCAAGGCCATTGCGCGCGGCACCAGCTATACCGTCATCCCCTGGCAAATGGGCATCGTGGCGAAGCTGTTGCGGCTGTTGCCGAATACTTTGTACGACTTCCTGTTTTCCAGGGCGCCGCACAAGGCGCGCAGTACACAGTAAGGGAAGGTCGATGGAACTGGTCGATGCCCTCGGGTGCAGTCACCAAGCGGCAGACCTCGCGGCCACGCGCATCGTCTCGCTGGTGCCGTCGATTACCGAATTATTGTGCGAGCTGGGCCTGACGAGCTTGCTGGTTGGGCGCACGGGTTTTTGCATCCATCCGCGGGCAGCGGTTGCCGGCATTGCCAAGGTCGGCGGCACCAAGGACGTCAATGTCGAGAAAATCCGCAAGCTGAAACCGACCCACGTGATCGTCAACATCGACGAAAACGAAAAGCCGACGGTCGATGCGCTTGCGCAATTCATTCCACATGTGATCGTCACGCATCCGCTGGCGCCGCGCGATAACCTGAACTTATATCGCCTGCTGGGCGGCATCTTCGGCGCTGAAGAAAGTGCAGAAAGGCTGTGTGTCGCCTTCGAGCGCGCCTGGAGCGCATTGCCGCCGCGACCGCCGGCAAGTTGCAAAACGGTGTTGTATTGCATCTGGAAGGATCCTTGGATGACGGTATCGCGCGACACTTATATTGCGCGCATGCTGGAGCTGATAGGCTGGCGTCAGTGGAGCGCCGCGGAGGCGATCGGCGACGCCGCGCGCTATCCGAAATTCGAGTGGGGCAATGAGGTATGGGGCACGATTGATGCCGTGTTGCTATCGACTGAGCCGTATAGATTTACGCAGGCGCATGTGGCGGAACTGCAACGCGAATTAAACAGGCCGGTACGGCTGGTCGATGGCGAAATGCTGTCCTGGTACGGCAGCCGGGCGATCCGGGGCTTGCACTATTTGCGTGCATTGGCTACGACCGCTCAGCCGACGGAATAGATGAATAACGCACCCTCTCCCTGACCCCTGTCCCGCGCGGTCGAGGGGAGTAGAAAGCGCGTTCCGTGAAGAGCCTTAACGCTTATTGGAGCTGATGCGCAGCAGCATGCGCACGAACTCGCGCACGATCACGCGCGAGGATTCGTCCAGACGCTGGAGGTCAGCGATCAGCTTGACGTCGTTGGTTTCGAAACGCGGGCCGACGTCGTTGCCGTTGGTGGCATGTTCCTCTTCGCGGCCGCCAAAGCGCAACCACTCCGCAGGCACGCCCAACCATTGCGCGAGCGCGCGCAATTTTTCCTGCGTCGGGATCGCCTCACCCTGCAGCCATTTACGCGCCGCGTGGACGGTAATGGGGTTGCCGGCAAAGCGAACATTGAATTCCCGCGCCAAGAGGGTAGGGCTGTCTGGGGAATAGTCAGCTTTGCGCAGAGCCTGCTGCAAGCGCTTGCTGAAATCTTCTCTTTCAATGGAAGCTGTCATCGTTGCGCACTATTCCATATCAGACTGTGACAGTCAGTCTCTGTATGACAGCAACTTTTCGTGATGGTTCGCACAACATCCTGGGGTAGGGATAGGCAGCCTTGCAGCTTGTCAATTTCTGCAAAACCGGATGACGCCGTCGTCGCCGACGCGGCGCTGCAGGGCTCCATCGAACCATAGCTTGTGCAAGTGGGCGAGCGCCTCGCCTATAGCGAAAGTAAGCTGATGCGCGTCGAGCGCGCGCTTGAACATCAGCGGCACGATGTCGACTGCAGATTGCGGCGTGACGCAGGCCTCCAATACTTCAGCCAGGCGTTCGGCATGATGCTGGTTCAATTGCGCGATGCGCGTGTGCAATCCGCGGAAGGGTTTGCCGTGCGCGGGCAGCACCAGGGTATCGTCTGCAAGCTTGCCGAACCTGGCCAGAGAATCGAGGTAAAGCTGCACCGGATTCGCTTCCGGCTCGACGGCGAACACCGAGACATTGGTGGAAATGCGCGGCAGCACCATGTCGCCGGAGATCAACAGTTTCAATTCCGCACAATGCAGGGAAGCATGTTCGGGCGCATGGCCGAAACCTGTGACGACTTGCCAGTCATGCGCGCCATTCCAGCCACCGATGCGCACGGTTTCGCCGTCGCGCATGCGGGTATAGGCTTGCGGCACGGAAGGGACCAGCGAGGAATAGTAATTCCTGCGTTCCTGCAATTTTTCCAGCATGGCGGCGTCGGTCAATCCATGCCTTTGGAAATGCGGAAACATCGAGGTGCCATCGACGCCGGGCAGGGATGCCGACATCATGCGCGCGAATGCGTATTCGCCCGTGGTCATCCACAGCGGCGCGTTCCAGCGCCGGCATAGCCAATCGGCCAGGCCGACGTGGTCGGGGTGGCAATGCGTGACGATGACGCGCAGGATCGGCAAGCCGCGCAGCTGATGGGCAAAAATTTCTTCCCAGGCGTCGCGCGTGGCGTCGTTGGCGATGCCGCAATCGACCGCAGTCCAGCCGCGCTCGGGGCCGTTGCCGCGATCGATTTCGTCGGCGAGCAGCCACAGGTTGATATGATTCAAGGCAAAGGGCAGTCCCATGCGCAGCCATAGGATGCCGGGGGCGAGCTCGAGCACCTGGCCCGGTTCCGGCAGCGTGTCGCCGAAGGCATAGTCGAGTTGCGACTCAAGAGGATTCATTTGTGGGTCTGGCAAAGATCAATCGCGAAAGTCGCCGGGTATTAACTTTTCCGGTCACGACGCCTACAATAGTGCTTTACGTTTACGTAAACTGCTCGCAGGCTGTTGGGAAACTTCCCTGGCGCCGGTACCTGGGACGTCCATCCGCTCGGCAAGGAAAATTTCGCAACGGTCCATTGAGGCATCTCGGGCGAAATTGTAAAGCGGAAATGTATAACGCAATTTAATTTTTCTCACTTCTCATGCCGAATTACACCATCACGGAATTGGCGCGCGAGTTCGATCTGACGCCGCGTGCGATTCGTTTCTATGAAGACCAGGGCTTGCTCAGCCCCAAGCGCGAAGGAGCGGGCGGACGCACGCGTGTCTACACGGCACGCGAGCGTACGCGCCTGAAACTGACTTTGCGCGGCAAGCGGCTCGGTTTGACGCTGTCCGAAATTAAGGATTTGGTCGACATGTACGAATCGCCCAAGGACACCAATGCGCAATTGAAACGCTTTTTGGCTGTGCTGGCCCAGCACCGCGAAACTCTGGAACGGCAACGCGAAGACATCGAAGTCATGCTGGCGGAAATCGACTCGCACGAAGACGAATGCCGGCGCCTGCTCGACGGGACCAAAACGCCGGTGCGGGCCGTCAAGCGCAGCAATGTTGCCTGAATGGCATGAGATTGGCCTGAATTCGTTTTGCGCAAATTTGCCCGACGCGAATTTACTTTACGTTTACGTAAACGTCAATTGAAGCTATGATTTTGCTTTCCTTCGCCAAGGGGCGAGTACAGTTGTGTTCGGCCTTGTCGCGATGTGCATTCTCTGAACCAGAATTGAGGACATGATGATTCATCTACCCGGCTTGAATTTCGATCATGGCGAAGATATCGCCGCCCTGCGCGAAACCGTGCAGCAATTTGCGGCCGCGGAAATTGCGCCGCGTGCGGGCGAGATCGACCGCAGCGACCAATTCCCGATGGATCTTTGGAAAAAGCTGGGCGAGCTCGGCGTGCTTGGCGTCACGGTCGACGAGGAATACGGCGGCACCGCCATGGGTTACCTGGCGCACATCGTCGCCATGGAAGAAATTTCGCGCGCCTCGGCTTCGGTCGGCCTGTCCTACGGCGCGCATTCCAACCTCTGCGTGAACCAGATCCGCCGCAACGGCAATGCCGAGCAAAAGGCGAAGTACTTGCCCAAGCTGGTCTCGGGCGACTACATCGGCGGTTTGGCAATGTCGGAACCGAACGCCGGTTCCGACGTGGTCAGCATGCGTTTGCGCGCCGACTGGAAAGGCGACCGCTGGGTGCTGAACGGCACCAAGATGTGGATCACCAACGGCCCCGATGCCGACGTGCTGGTGGTGTACGCGAAGAGCGACCTCGAAGCCGGTCCGCGCGGCATGACGGCTTTCCTGATCGAAAAAGGCTTCAAGGGTTTCAGCGTGGCGCAAAAGCTCGACAAGCTCGGCATGCGCGGCTCGCACACGGGCGAATTGGTGTTCCAGGATTGCGAAGTGCCGGCCGAAAACGTCTTGGGCGGCTTGGGCCAAGGCGTCAATGTGTTGATGTCCGGCCTCGATTACGAGCGCGCCGTGCTGTCGGGCGGCCCGCTCGGCATCATGCAGGCCTGTATGGACGTGGTGGTGCCCTATGTGCATGAGCGCAAGCAATTCGGCCAGCCCATTGGCGAGTTCCAGCTGATGCAAGGCAAGCTGGCCGACATGTATTCGACCATGATGGCTTGCCGCGCCTATGTCTATGCAGTTGGCCAGGCTTGCGACCGCGCCAAGACGCCGGAGGCGGTGCGCGCGCTGCGCAAGGATGCCGCTTCGGCCATCCTGTATTCGGCCGAGAAGGCGACCTGGATGGCCGGCGAGGCGATCCAGGCGCTGGGCGGCAACGGCTATATCAACGAATTCCCCGCAGGCCGCTTGTGGCGCGATGCCAAGTTGTATGAAATCGGCGCTGGCACCAGCGAAATTCGCCGCATGCTGATCGGCCGCGAATTGTTCGCGGAAACCCGTTAAACGATAAGGCTATGCCTGCATGACAATGCAGGCAGCCAAGCGGACATGCGCACGCAAGTCTTCCCGAAAGTCCTGTCCTCGCAGATCGCGTTCGATATCGCGCGCACGATCGTGGACGGCTTCGACAAGCACTACCGCCTGTTTCGCGAAGCCTGTGAGGCGGCACGCCGCTTTTTCGAAACCAGCGACTGGAAGACCGCCCAGGTGGCGGCGCGCGAACGCATCGCGTTTTACGACATGCGTGTGGCCGAATGCGTGCGTGTGCTGGAAGACGAATATACCGAAGAGGAATTGACCGACGAGGTGTGGCGCGAGGTCAAGCTGCACTACATCGGCTTGCTGACCGACCACAAGCAGCCCGAGTGCGCCGAAACCTTCTTCAATTCGGTGTGCTGCAAGATGCTGCACCGCGAGTATTTCCATAACGATTTCATCTTCGTGCGGCCGGCGATTTCCTCGGAATACATCGAGAATGACGAGGTAACGCCGACCTACCGCGTGTATTACCCGGACCGCGACGGCCTGCGCTTCACCATCAAGCGCATCGTCACCAACTTCCAGCTGCAGTGCCCGTTCGCCGATCTCGACCGCGACGTCGCCTACGTGGAAGAACGCCTGACGCGTATTTTCGCGCGCGAACCGCGCGAGCCTAACCACCAGTTCCAGGTGTTGTCCAGCCTGTTCTTCCGCAACAAGGGCGCCTATATCGTCGGCAAGCGCATCAATGGCAATCGCCAGTACCCGTTCGTGGTGCCCATCCTGCACAACCGCAAGGGCGAGCTGGTGCTCGACACGGTGCTGATCGATCCGACCCTGATCACGGTGCTGTTCTCGTTTACGCGCGCCTACTTCATGGTTGACATGGAAGTGCCGTCGGCCTATGTGCAATTCCTGCGCACCATTCTGCCGAACAAGCCGCCGAGCGAGATCTACACCATCCTCGGCTTGCAAAAGCTGGGCAAGACGCTGTTTTACCGCGATTTCCTGCATCACCTGCGCCATTCCTCGGACCGCATCGAGAGCGCGCCCGGCATCCGCGGCCTGGTGATGGTGGTGTTTGCCTTGCCGTCTTTCCCCTACGTGTTCAAGGTGATCAAGGATTCCTTCCCTTTGCCGAAGGAAACCACCAAGGACATCGTCAAGGAAAAATACCTGCTCGTGAAAAACCACGACCGCGTCGGCCGCATGGCCGATACGCTCGAGTATTCCGACGTGGCGTTTCCGCGCGCGCGCTTCGCCGACGACCTGCTGGCCGAATTGAAGCAGGTGGCGCCCTCGGTGGTCGAGGAAGAAGGTGACCAGGTCGTCATCAAGCATTTGTACATCGAGCGGCGCATGATGCCGCTCAATATCTGGCTGTCCAATGCCGAGCAGAGCGGCGACGCCGCCGCCATCGAGCATGGCGTGCTCGAATACGGCAACGCCATCAAGGAGCTGGTCGGCGTCAATATCTTTCCCGGCGACATGCTGTACAAGAATTTCGGCGTCACCAAGCATGGGCGCGTGGTGTTCTACGATTACGACGAAATCGAATACATCACCGATTGCAACTTCCGTGCAATTCCGGCGCCGCGCAACGAGGAAGATGAGATGTCGGCCGAGCCCTGGTATCCGGTCGCCAAGAACGACGTGTTTCCCGAGCAGCTTGGAACTTTCCTCCTTGGCAACACGGAGGTGAGGAAGTATTTCCTGCGCCATCATGCCGACTTGCTGACCGCGGAATTCTGGCAAACGCGTAAAAAGCGGATAATGGAGGGCCAGATCGAAGACGTGTTCCCGTATCCGCAGGAATTGCGCTTCAGCTATGTATCGGAACAAGTGCGGGCGGACCAAGGGCGTGCCGAGCGCGCCCAGCCAGCCGGCTCAGTGCCGGCCGTACCGGCAAACAGTTACTTTATACCGTCAGCCCAGGCTGACTCATTTGGAGAAGCAAAATGAATGATCCCATCGTTATCGTCGGCGCCGCACGTACTCCCATGGGCGGTTTTCAGGGCGATTTTTCTTCTTTGACCGCAGTCGATCTGGGCGCGGCCGCGATCCGTGCGGCGGTCGAGCGTTCCGGCGTGGCGCCGGACCAGGTCAATGAAGTCTTGTTCGGCAACTGCCTGATGGCCGGTCTCGGCCAGGCGCCGGCACGCCAGGCCGCGATCAAGGCCGGCATTCCGGTCTCGGCCGGCGCGGTCACGCTGTCCAAGATGTGCGGTTCGGCCATGAAGGCCACCATGCTGGCCTACGACTCCATCGTGGCCGGCACCAATGAAATCGTGGTGGCGGGCGGCATGGAGTCGATGACCAATGCCCCCTACCTGATCCCGAAAGGACGCGGCGGCTACCGCATCGGCCACGGCACCATCTATGACCACATGATGCTCGATGGCCTGGAAGACGCCTACGAAAAAGGCCGTTCCATGGGCACCTTCGGTGAAGAGTGCGCGGCCAAGTACAGTTTCACGCGAGAAGCGCAGGATGCGTTTGCGATGGAATCGGTCAAGCGCGCGCAGGCCGCCACCAACGACGGCACCTTCAAATGGGAAATCGCACCGGTGACGGTGGCCGGTCGCGGCGGCGATGTCGTGATCGACAAGGATGAAGGTCCGGTCAAGGCCAAACTCGACAAGATCCCGACGCTCAAAGCGGCATTCAAGAAAGACGGCACCATCACCGCCGCCTCGTCGTCGTCGATCAACGACGGCGCTGCCGCACTGGTGCTGATGCGCGAATCGACCGCAGCCAAGCACGGCCACAAGGTGATTGCCCGCATCCTCGGCCATGCCACGCATTCGCAGGAACCGAACTGGTTCACCACGGCTCCGGTCGGCGCGATCCAGAAGCTGTACAAGAAAATCGGCTGGACCAGCAAGCAGGTCGATCTGTTCGAGATCAACGAAGCGTTTGCCGTGGTGCCGATGGCCGCCATGCACGAACTCGACATCCCGCACAGCAAGGTCAATATCTACGGCGGCGCCTGCGCGCTGGGTCACCCGATCGGCGCCTCGGGGGCGCGCATTATCGTGACCCTGCTGAACGCGCTGCAAAAGACCGGCGGCAAGCGCGGCGTCGCTTCGCTGTGCATAGGCGGCGGCGAAGGTACGGCCGTGGCGATCGAACTGGTCTAAGACCATTCTGCTCCCCTCGCCCGCATCGTGGGAGAGGGGTTGGGGGAGAGGCAAGCGCGACGGTAACCTGCTTTTGCGACCACCCTCTCCCCCGGCCCCTCTCCCGTTTCACGGGCGAGGGGAGTGTATAGCGACCTGAAATAAAAGCCATGCGTACCGCACTCGTAATTGGCGCTTCGCGCGGTATCGGTTACGGTTTTGCCGAACGGCTCGCGGCTGACGGCTGGAAAGTGATCGCGACTGCGCGCGACAGTGCGGGATTGGCGCGCTTGCGCGATATCGGCGCCGAGGCGCTCAAGCTCGACGTCGCCAAGCCCGAGTCGCTGGCCGCGCTGGCCTGGCACTTGGACGGCGTCAAGCTCGACCTGGCCCTGTACGTGGCCGGCCTGCTCGGTCCGCAAAAGGATGCCAAAGAGCCGCCGCTGACGCCGGATTTCGATGCGGTAATGCACGTCAACGTGCTCGGCGCCATGCAGGCGGTGCCGCTGGTGGCGCCCGCGGTGGAAGCCGCAGGCGGCAAGTTCGTGTTCCTGACCAGCGGCATGGGCAGTATCGCCGAGGCGCAGGAAAGCGGGCCGTGGTGGATTTATCGCGTCTCGAAGGCGGCTTTGAACATGGCGGTCAAGAGCGTGGCCTTCGACTACCCGAAGGCGACTTTTGTCGCCATGTGTCCTGGCTGGGTGCGCACCGACATGGGTACGCCACGCGCCACCAGCTCGGTCGAGGAGAGTGTGGACGACATGCTGCGGGTATTGGAGCAATTGGGAACCAGGCACAGCGGCAGTTATTACAACCTGTCGGGCCGGCATCTACCTTGGTGAGGTTGACAGTAAAAGCGATAGAAAACGAAAAATATGGTTTTATCCGAACAACATGAAATGATCCGCGACGCGCTGCGCGCATACAGCCGCGAGCGTCTGTCGCCGAATGCGGCGCGCTGGGACAAGGAGCATCACTTCCCGCGCGAGGAATTGCAGGGCTTGGCCGAGCTTGGCGCTTACGGCGTAGCCGTGCCAGAAGAGCTGGGCGGTGCCGGCCTCGATTACCTGTCGCTGGCCCTGGTCCTGGAAGAAATCGCCGCCGGCGACGGCGGCACCTCGACCGTCATTTCGGTCAACAATTGTCCGGTGTGCAGCATCGCCATGATGTATGCGAATCCGGCGCAAAAAGAACAATGGCTGCGTCCTCTCGCGCAAGGCAAGATGCTGGGTGCCTTTTGCCTGACCGAACCGCATGCCGGCAGCGATGCCTCGTCGCTGCGCACTACGGCGGTGAAGGACGGCGATCATTATGTACTCAACGGCGTCAAGCAGTTCATCACCAGCGGCAAGCATGCCGACGTCGCCATCGTCATGGCGGTGACCGACAAGGCGGCCGGCAAGAAAGGCATCAGCGCCTTCTGGGTGCCGACTGCCACGCCCGGTTATATCGTGGCGCGCATCGAAGACAAGCTGGGTCAGCACTCGTCGGATACAGCGCAGATCCTGTTCGAGAATTGCCGCATTCCGGCCGAAAACCTGATCGGTGAAGAAGGGCAGGGCTACAAGATCGCGCTGTCCGGACTGGAAGGCGGGCGCATCGGTATCGCTTCGCAATCGGTCGGCATGGCGCGCGCGGCGTTCGAAGCGGCACTCGCGTATTCCAAGGAACGCAGCAGCTTCGGGCAGAACCTGTTCGACCACCAGGCTGTGCAATTCAAGCTGGCCGATATGGCGACCCAAATCGAAGCGGCGCGCCAGTTGATCTGGCATGCGGCCAGCATGAAGGATGCGGGAAAGCCTTGTTTGAAAGAGGCGGCGATGGCCAAGCTGTTCGCCAGCGAAATGGCGGAAAAGGTGTGTTCCGACGCCATCCAGATTCATGGCGGTTACGGCTACGTCAGCGATTTTCCGGTGGAGCGGATTTACCGCGACGTACGCGTCTGCCAGATCTATGAAGGCACGAGCGATATTCAAAAGATTTTGATTGGGCGGGCGCTGGACTGAAGCGACCAATCGGAGGCAAAGGGGAGCAAGCATGGCTGCGGACATCGACTTCTATTTCGACTTTTCATCGCCTTACGGCTATTTTGCGTCGACGCGTATCGACGAACTGGCGCAGCGTTACGGCCGCCGGGTGAACTGGCATCCGGTTCTGCTGGGCGTGGTGTTCAAGACCAGCGGCGCGCAGCCGCTGACCATGGTGCCGCTCAAGGGCGAGTATTCGATTCGCGACTTCGTGCGCACGGCGCGTTTCCATGGCATTCCGTTCAACATGCCGCCCAAGTTCCCGATCGCCAGCGTGGCGGCGGCGCGCGCCATGCTGTGGCTGCAGAAAGCGGTCGGCGCGCAGGCGGCGGTCGGATTTGCCAAAGCGGTATATCGCGCTTTTTTTGTCGATGGGATCGATGTCGGCGAGGCCAACAGCATGCTGCGGATCGCCGCGCAGCAAGGCATTGATACGGGAGCCTTGGCTGCAGGCATAGAACAGCCGGAGATCAAGGAGCAGCTGAAGACCGAAGTCGAGCAAGCCATGCTGCGCGGCGTGTTCGGTTCGCCCTACATCATCGTCGACGGCGAGCCGTTCTGGGGCTTCGACCGCTTCGATCAGCTGGAGGCGCTGCTCAAGAACGGCAGCATCTGACCGGGAGGGCGTCATGAAAAAAGGTTACCAGGCCCTGATCGACGAGGCTGCGGCGCAAATCAAGACTTACTCGGTGGCGGAAGCGCAAGCCAAGCTGTCCGATCCGAGCGTCCAATTCGTCGACGTGCGCGATATCCGCGAACTCGAACGCGAAGGCATCATTCCCGGCGCCTTCCATGCGCCGCGCGGCATGATCGAATTCTGGGTCGATCCCGATTCGCCTTATTTCAAGCCGGTGTTCGGCGAAAAGAAGGAATTCGTTTTCTTTTGTGCTGCCGGCTGGCGCAGCGCGCTGACCGCCAAGACGGTGCAAGACATGGGCTTGAGTCCGGTGGCTGATATAGCAGGCGGCTTCACTGCCTGGAAAGAGGCGGGTGCGCCGGTGGCAGAGAAGGCGAAGAAAGTCTGATGGGAAAAAAAGGACAGACCGCAGCGAGACAGGCCTGCCCATGCGGTGGCGCCGACTACTCAAGCTGCTGCGCGCGTTTTCATCGCGGCGAAGCGCCGCAGACGGCCGAACAGTTGATGCGGGCGCGTTACAGCGCCTATGTATTGGGCGAATGGGAATTTGTACACCGTACCTGGGATGAGCGTGGCCGCCCCAGCCTGGAGGAGCTGCGCGACGACGATGGCGGCAAGTGGCTGGGACTCGAAGTGAAACGCCATGCGCAGGATGGCGACGGCGCCGTGGTCGAATTTGTGGCGCGCTACAAACTCGGCGGGCGCGCGCATAGGCTGCATGAAGTCAGCCGCTTCGAGCGGCGCGATGGACTATGGATTTATGTGGACGGCAGTTTTCCGGAAAACAAATAATGACAATTCTCGAAACCAAATTGAACAGCCGCAGCGACGACTTCAAGCGCAATGCGGAGGCGATGGAAAAGCTGGTCGAGGACCTCAAGGCCAAGGTGGCCAAGGCGGCACAGGGAGGCGGTGAAGATGCGCGCAAGAAGCACAGGGCGCGCGGCAAGCTGCTGCCGCGCGACCGCGTGCAGATGCTGCTCGACCCGGGCACACCCTTCCTGGAATTTTCCCAGTTGGCGGCTTACGAGATGTATCACAATGCCGCGCCGGCGGCCGGCATCATCACCGGCATCGGCCGCGTCAGCGGGCAGGAATGCGTGATCGTCTGCAACGACGCCACGGTCAAGGGCGGCACCTATTATCCGATGACGGTCAAGAAGCATTTGCGCGCGCAAGAAATCGCCGAACAGAACCAGCTGCCCTGCATCTACCTGGTCGACAGCGGCGGTGCCAACCTGCCGAATCAGGACGACGTGTTTCCCGACCGCGATCATTTCGGCCGCATCTTCTACAACCAGACCAACCTGTCGGCCCAGGGCGTGCCGCAGATCGCCGTGGTGATGGGTTCTTGCACCGCCGGCGGCGCCTACGTGCCGGCCATGAGCGATGAATCCATCATCGTCAAGGAACAGGGCACCATCTTCCTCGGCGGCCCGCCGCTGGTGAAGGCTGCTACCGGCGAAGTGGTCAGCGCCGAAGACCTCGGTGGCGGCGACGTGCACACGCGCCTGTCCGGCGTAGTCGACCACCTGGCGCAAAACGACATGCATGCGCTGTCGTTGGCGCGCACGATTGTTTCCAACCTGAACCGGCAAAAGAAGCATGAACTGGCCGTGCGCGAAGTGGTCGAGCCGAAATACGCGGCGTCGGAACTGTATGGCGTGATCCCGGTCGATACGCGCAAACCCTTCGACGTGCGCGAGGTGATCGCCCGCATCGTCGACGGCAGCGAATTCGACGAATTCAAGGCGCGCTACGGCACCACGCTGATCTGCGGCTTTGCCCACATCTACGGCATGCCGGTCGGCATCATCGCCAACAACGGCATCCTGTTTTCCGAATCGGCACTCAAGGGCGCGCACTTCATCGAACTGTGCTGCCAGCGCAAGATTCCGTTGGTGTTCTTGCAGAACATCACCGGCTTCATGGTCGGCCGCAAGTATGAAAACGAAGGCATCGCCCGTAACGGCGCCAAGATGGTGACTGCAGTGGCCACTGCTGCCGTGCCCAAGTTCACGGTCATCATAGGCGGCAGCTTCGGCGCCGGAAACTATGGCATGTGCGGACGCGCGTATTCACCGCGCTTCATGTGGATGTGGCCGAATGCGCGCATCTCGGTGATGGGCGGCGAGCAAGCCGCGAGCGTGCTGGCGACGGTCAAGCGTGACGGCATCGAAGCCAAGGGTGGCGCCTGGAGCGCGGACGAGGAAGAAGCGTTCAAGCAGCCCATCCGCGAGCAATATGAGCACCAGGGGCATCCCTATTACGCGACCGCACGCCTGTGGGACGACGGCGTGATCGACCCGGCCGATACGCGCCGCGTGCTGGGACTGTGCCTGAGCGCGGCGCTTAATGCGCCGATACCGGAGACAAAATTCGGCGTATTCCGCATGTAAGCAGAGAATTTGCAATGACTTATACAACCATCAGTTTGAACCGCAGCGGCGCGCTGGCCGAGGTGTGCCTGAATCGCGCCGAAGTGCGCAATGCGTTCAACGAAACCACGATTACCGAGTTGACCGAGACCTTCCTTCAGCTCGGCAATGATGCCGGCGTGCGCGCCATCGTGCTGGCCGCGAACGGTCCTGCCTTTTGCGCCGGCGCCGACCTCAACTGGATGAAGAAGATGGCCGGCTACAGCAACGATGAGAATCGTGCCGACGCTGCGCAACTGGCCGATATGCTGCGCACTATTTACAACTGCGCCAAGCCGGTGGTGGCCAAGGTGCAAGGCGATTGTTATGCCGGCGGCATGGGCCTGGTGGCGGCCTGCGACATCGCCGTCACGGTCGAGGAAGCCAATTTTTGCCTGTCGGAAGTCAAGCTCGGCCTGATCCCGGCCACGATTTCGCCTTACGTCATCAAGGCCATGGGCGAAAATGCGGCGCGCCGATATTTCCTCACGGCCGAGCGCTTTTCGGCGCAGGAAGCCTTGCGTGTCGGGTTCGTCCACGCGGTGACGAAAGCCGGGGAACTCGACGAAACCGTAGCTGGCATCGTCAAGGCCTTGTGTGCGAACAGCCCGAACGCAGTCAAGGAAGCGAAGCGCCTGGTGCGCGAGGTGGCCGGCATGCCTTTGAGCGACAGCTTGATCGCCGACAGTGCCGAACGCATTGCCGCGATCCGGGCCTCGGACGAGGGGCGTGAAGGCGTACGTTCATTCCTGGAAAAGCGCAAACCGAATTGGCTGGAAGGGTAATCATCCTTTTACTGTCGCCCCCGTGTAGACGGGGGCCCAGGTAGAAGTTGATTGGTGCAAAAAGCAAAAGCTACCTGGATCCCCGCCTGCGCGGGGATGACGGAGAATGTTTGATCTGTAGAGAGTGCTTTGCGCAAATTCAGTATTTACGCAATACCGAGGAAATTTTGACGTCTAATCAACAATCGGAATGGGTTAAACGCAGCCTGCGCAGCGTCTGGCATCCGTGCACGCAGATGCAGCACCATGAGACCGTGCCGCTGGTGCCGGTTACGCATGGGCGTGGGGTCTGGCTGTATGACGGCGACGGCAAGCGTTATCTAGACGCCATCAGTTCGTGGTGGGTCAACTTGTTCGGCCATGCCAATCCGCGCATCAATGCCGCGCTCAAGGATCAGCTCGACAAGCTTGAACACGCCATGCTTGCCGGCTTTACGCATGAACCGGTGGTGCAACTGTCAGAGCGCCTGGCGACGCTTACCGGAAATGTGCTCGGCCATTGCTTTTACGCTTCTGACGGCGCATCGGCGGTGGAAATCGCGCTGAAAATGAGCTTCCATTATTGGCGCAACACGGGCCATGATGACAAGCGTGAATTTGTTTGTCTGAAGAATAGCTATCACGGCGAAACCGTCGGCGCGTTGGCCGTGACCGACGTACCCTTGTTCCGCGAAGCGTATGGCGCCATGCTGCAGCAGACCCATGTCGTCGCAGCGCCCGATGCACGCCAGGCGCGCGAAGGCGAAACGGCTGCCGACGTGGCCCGGCGCGCAGCGCGCGAACTGGAAACGCTATTTGAACAACGTTCAGACAAGATCGCTGCCGTCATCGTCGAACCGCTGGTGCAATGCGCGGCCGGCATGGCGATGTACGACCCGGCTTATCTGACCGAAGTACGTGCCTTGTGCGACCGTTATCAAGTGCACCTGATCGCCGACGAGATCGCGGTTGGCTGTGGCCGCACCGGCACTTTCTTTGCCTGCGAACAGGCCGGCATCTGGCCCGATTTCCTGTGCCTGTCCAAGGGCATCAGCGGCGGCTATTTGCCGCTTTCGCTGGTGATGACGCGCGATGCGATTTACCAGGCGTTTTACGACGCCGACGTGCGGCGCGGCTTCCTGCACTCGCATTCGTATACCGGCAATCCGCTCGCTTGCCGTGCGGCGCTGGCGACGCTGGCGATCTTTGAGGAAGACGATGTGCTGGCACAGAACCGCACGCGTGCCGAAGGTCTGACGGCTGCCCTGCAGCCTTTGGCAGGGCACGCGCAAGTGCGGCATTTCCGCCGGCGCGGCATGATCTGGGCTTTCGACGCCGTGGTCGACGACTCGCAGGCGGCGTCGACCTTTTCGCGCCGCTTTTTCACCGAGGGACTCGAACAAGAATTGTTGTTGCGGCCGATAGGCCGTACCGTGTACCTGATGCCGCCCTATGTGCTGGACGACGAGGAGATTGCGTTGTTGGCCGACAAGGTGCAAACCGTATTTGCGAAAGTAATGACAAGATGAATCCCCCGATAAAGCACAGCCTGCATCATCCGCTGATCGCCGAACTCGAAAGCGATTTGCGCGAACTCGATGCGCGCAGCTTGCGCCGCCGCCTGCGCGAGGCGCAAACGCCGTGCGCACCGCATGTCCAGGTCGACGGTCGCGCCATGCTGGCGTTTTGCAGCAACGACTATCTCGGCCTGGCGGCCGACGAGCGCGTGGTCGAAGCCCTGCGCGAAGGCGCGGTTTTGTACGGCGTCGGCAGCGGTGCTTCGCACCTGATCAGCGGCCACTCGCGCGCCCACGCTCTGCTTGAGGAACGTCTCGCGCAATTCATGGCGCCTTGCGTGGAAAGCCCGCGCGCGCTGTATTTCGGCAGCGGCTACATGGCCAACCTGGCGATCCTCGGTGCGCTGGCCAAGCCGGGCGCCGAGATTTTTTCCGAGAGCCTGAATCACGCCTCGCTGATCGACGGCGCGCGGCTGTCGCGCGCCAAGGTGCAGGTCTATGCGCATGCCGACTGTGCGCAACTGGAGACCATGCTGGTAGCCAGTGCAGCGCCGGTCAAGATTGTCGTTACCGACAGTGTGTTTTCCATGGATGGCGACCTGGCGCCGCTGCCGGCGCTGCTCGCGCTGTGCGAACGGCGCGGCGCCTGGCTGGTGGTGGACGACGCCCACGGCTTCGGCGTGCTGGGCGCGCATGGGCGCGGCACACTCGAACACTTCGGGATCTGTTCGCCCAACCTCGTCTACATGGGCACGCTGGGCAAGGCGGCCGGTGTTGGCGGCGCTTTTGTCGCTGCGCACGAAACTGTGATCGAATGGCTGGTGCAGCGCGCGCGTACCTATATCTATACGACGGCAACCGCGCCGGCGCTGGCGCATGCCTTGCTGACCAGTATAGAAATCATTGGCGGCGCCGACGGCCAGCGCCGCCGCGCCCATTTGCAGGACTTGATCGCAGCTTTGCGCACCGGCTTGACGCTGCCGCATTGGAAGTTGATGGAATCCAGCACCGCAATCCAGCCTATCGTGATCGGCGCCAACGATGTCGCCATGCGGGTGTCGGCGGCGCTTTATGCACGCGGCTTGTGGGTGCCGGCGATCCGGCCGCCGACCGTACCGGCCGGGACCGCCCGCCTGCGCGTCGGCCTGTCGGCCACGCATCAGCTTGCCGACGTCGACCTATTGATCGCGGCCCTGAACGAGCTTGCGGCGGAAGGGGGTTAGAGTGGCGGCTTCTTTCCAATGTTTCGTCACCGGCACCGACACGGAAATCGGTAAAACCCTGATTTCCTCGGCCTTGCTGCATGCCTTGGCCCAGCGTGGTGTGCGCGCGGCGGGCATGAAGCCGATTGCCGCCGGCACCGAAATGCGCGGCGGCGTGATGCATAATGACGATGTCGACAGCCTGATGGCGGCTTCCAGTGTCGAATTGCCAATGGAATGGGTGGTCCCCTATCTGTTGCGCGAACCTGCGGCGCCGCATTGGGCTGCCGCCATGGAAGACGTGCAAATCGAGCCTGCCCACATCCGCGCCTGCCATGCGCGCATCGCCGACGTGGCCGATGCAGTGGTGGTGGAAGGAGTGGGCGGCTTTCGCGTGCCTCTGGCGGGCGACTATGACAGCGCCGACCTGGCAGCCGACCTCGGTTTGCCGGTGGTGCTGGTGGTGGGTCTGCGCCTGGGTTGCATCAACCATGCCTTGCTGACCGCCGAGGCGATTGCCGCGCGTGGCTTGAAACTGGTTGGCTGGGTGGCGAACCTGGCCGATCCGCAGATGCGTCATGTCGAGGCGAATGTGCAGGCGATCAAAGAGCGCGTGCAGGCGCCGCTGCTCGGCTTCGTGCCGCGTTTGCACGTGGCTTCTGCCGCAAACGCCGCTGAACATTTGAACTGTTCCTTGTTGCCGGGTTGGCTTGGCTGAGTAAGGGATAGTAGGCTGGGATTGCATCCCAGCCTACAAGCTGACCGAGGATGGTTCGCGAACTTGATTTGATTGAAGAATTTTGAATAAGAGTTTTAGAAGAGAGGAATTATTATGTCGTCGCAACCCATGACCTTCCATCCGGCGCCTGCCGCCGTGGCCCCCATCGTCGCCGACAAGTGGTCGGTGGAAGACATCGTCGCCCTGTTCAATCTGCCGTTCAACGACTTGCTGTACCGCGCACAGCAGGTGCACCGCGAGAACTTCGATGCCAACGAAGTCGAATTGGCGACGCTGCTTTCGATCAAGACCGGCGGCTGCCCCGAAGATTGCGGCTACTGCCCGCAGGCCGCGCGCTACGACACCGGCGTAACCGCGCAAAAGATCTTGCCGCTGGAAACCGTGCTGGACGCAGCGCGCAAAGCCAAGGAACACGGCGCCACCCGCTTCTGCATGGGTGCGGCCTGGCGCGAGCCCAAGGACCGCGATCTCGAACACGTCGAAGAAATGGTGCGCGAAGTGAAGGCGCTCGGACTCGAGACCTGCGCCACGCTCGGCATGCTGGGCGAAGGCCAGGCCGAGAAGCTCAAGCAGGCCGGCCTCGACTATTACAACCACAACCTCGACACCGCGCCCGAGTTTTACGGCAACGTCATCTCGACGCGCGAGTATCAGCAGCGCATCGACACGCTGGGCCGCGTGCGCGACGCCGGCATCAAGGTTTGCTGCGGCGGCATCGTCGGCATGGGCGAGACGCGTCTGCAGCGTGCCGGCCTGATCGCGCAACTGTGCAATCTCGACCCTTACCCGGAATCGGTGCCGGTCAACAACCTGGTGCAAGTGGAAGGCACGCCGCTGCACGGCACGGACCCGATCGATCCACTCGAATTCGTGCGCACCGTGGCCGTGGCGCGCATCACCATGCCGAAGGCGCGTGTGCGCCTGTCGGCCGGCCGCCGCCAGATGGGCGAAGCGGTGCAGACGCTGTGCTTCCTGGCCGGCGCCAACTCGATTTTCTACGGCGACAAGCTGCTCACTACCGGCAACCCCGACGTGGAACAGGATCAGGCGCTGCTGGAAAAGCTGGGCATGCATTCGCGCGGCATTGCAATCGACGCGCGGTGCGAAGTCACCGAGCAGTAATCGAGCGGTAATCGAGCAGTAATGCCAAGAATAGCGACAAGAAGAGCAGAGGGGATGACATGTTCACGAAAATCCTGATCGCCAATCGCGGCGAAATCGCCTGCCGCGTGGCGGCCACGGCGCGCCGCATGGGGATCAAGACGGTTGCCGTGTATTCGGAAGTGGACGCCAACGCCAAGCACGTGGCCGTGTGCGACGAAGCCGTGTTGATCGGGCCTGCGCCGGCCAAGGAAAGCTATCTGCGCGCCGACAAGATCATCGAAGTGGCATTGGCCACTGGCGCCCAGGCCATCCATCCCGGCTACGGTTTCTTGTCGGAAAACGAGGGCTTCGCCGAGGCGTGCGCGAAAGCGGGCCTGGCTTTCATCGGCCCGCCGGCATCGGCGATCCGCGCCATGGGATCGAAGTCAGCCGCCAAGGCCCTGATGGAAACGGCCAGGGTGCCGCTGGTGCCGGGTTACCACGGTGACGATCAGGATGCCGGCTTGCTGCAAAGCCAGGCCGACAAGATCGGCTACCCGGTGTTGCTCAAGGCCAGCGCCGGCGGCGGCGGCAAGGGCATGCGCATCGTCGAGCGCAGCGCCGATTTCAAGTCAGCGCTCGAATCGTGCAAGCGCGAGGCGATCAACAGCTTCGGCGACGACAAGGTGCTGGTGGAAAAATACCTGACCCGTCCGCGCCATATCGAGATCCAGGTGTTCGCCGATACGCACGGCGGCTGCGTCTACCTGTTCGAGCGCGACTGCTCGGTGCAGCGCCGCCACCAAAAGGTCCTGGAAGAAGCGCCGGCGCCGGACATGACGGCCGAACGCCGCGCCGCCATGGGTGAAGCGGCGGTGGCGGCAGCCAAGGCGGTCGGCTATGTCGGCGCCGGCACGGTCGAATTCATCGCCAACCAGGACGGTTCTTTCTATTTCATGGAAATGAACACGCGCCTGCAGGTGGAGCACCCGGTCACGGAAATGATCACCGGACTCGACCTGGTCGAATGGCAGTTGCGCGTCGCAGCCGGCGAAAAGCTGCCGCTGCGCCAGGAACAATTGCGCATCAACGGCCACGCGATCGAAGCACGTGTGTATGCCGAAAACCCAGAGAAGGGCTTCCTGCCCTCGATCGGCACGCTGCGCCACATGCGCACGCCGGCAGCGGTGACGTTCGAACTCGGCGGCGGTACGGATGGGCCGGCCGCCGTACGCATCGATTCCGGCGTACGCGAAGGCGATGCGATTTCGCCGTTCTACGATCCCATGATCGCCAAGCTGATCATCTGGGGTGAGGATCGCGCGCAAGCCTTGCAACGCATGGCGCAGGCTTTGTCCGAATACCAGATCGTCGGCCTGGCCAGCAATATCGCGTTCCTGCACAGGCTGGTGACGAGCAAGCCGTTTTCCGGCGCCGACCTCGATACCGGCCTGATCGAACGTCATCATGCAGCATTGTTTCCGTCGGCAGGGCAGGCCGGCTTGCCGGTATTGGCCCTGGCTGTTGCAGCGCTGCTCGGCGACGAGAAGAAATCGGCCGGTGGCGACCCTTGGGGCGACAGCGACGGCTGGCGCATGAATGGCACGCTGCGGCGCCAGCTTGATTTCGCCGACGATGGCAATGCTTATCCGCTTACAGTGTCGTACGGAAGCGATAGCTGGTTGCTCGAGCTCGGAACAAATCAGGCCTTGCTGCAAGTGACGGCACGGCAGGGTTCGCGCCTGAGCTTGAAGCTCGGCGATCACGCCGTGCATGGCGACGTGGTGCGCGATGGCGAAACATTCCATGTCTTCAGCGACGGCAAGCATGCCGTGTTGAACTGGGCCGATCCGCTGGCCCATGCCGGCGAAAGCGAAGCAGAGGGCGGACGCCTGACGGCGCCGATGCCGGGCAAGATCGTCGCCGTGCTGACCCAGGCCGGCGCCACGGTCGAAGCCGGCACGCCGCTCCTGATCATGGAAGCGATGAAGATGGAGCACACGATCGCAGCGCCGGGGCCGGGCGTGGTCGAAGACCTGCTGTACGCGGTTGGCGACCAGGTGGCCGAGGGTGCGCAACTGCTGGCTTTCAAACTCGCGGAAACAAGCGCTGCATAGGGATTCGACGATGCGCATCCTGTTCTATGCCCCGGCAATCAATCCGGAAGCCTGGATTGCGGCATTGAAGCAAGCGTTGCCGCAGGCCGAGGTGCGTAACTGGGAAGAAGGTGATGTTGCGCCCGCCGATTATGCGCTGGTGTGGAAGCCGCCGCGCGAGATGCTGGCCGGCCGCAGCGACTTGAAGGCGATCTTCAATCTCGGCGCCGGCGTCGACGCAATCCTGCAATTGGCCGACGGCCTGCCGGCGCACGTACCCGTGATCCGTCTCGACGACGCCGGCATGGGCGTGCAAATGGCCGAGTATGTCACGCACGCGGTGCTGCGTTATTTCCGCCGCTTTGACCAATTCGATCTGCAAGCGAGGAGCGGCGAGTGGCGTTTCCTCAAGCCGCGCGAAAAAAACGAGTTTCCAGTCGGCATCCTCGGTCTCGGCCTGCTCGGGCAGCGCGTCGCTCACGCGCTGGCGCCCTTTGAATTCCCGTTGTGCGGATGGAGCCGCACGCCGAAAAACCTGCCCGGCGTAGAGTGCTTTCACGGCGCAGAAGGCCTGGATGCATTCCTGGCTGCTTCACAAGTCGTCGCCTGCCTGTTGCCGTTGACGGCGGAAACCGACCGCATCCTGAACCGAGAGCGGCTGGCGAAGATGCCGCAGGGTTCGTACCTGATCAACGTCGCGCGCGGCCGTCACGTGGTCGAAGCGGATTTGCTGGAAATGGTGCAAAGTGGGCATATCGCTGGTGCTACGCTCGATGTGTTCGAGCAGGAGCCGCTGCCAGCCGGACATCCGTTCTGGAAAGAGCCGCGCATTACGGTGACGCCGCATATTGCTGCGTTGACGGTGCGCGACGAGAGTGTGCGGCAGATCGCGCACAAGATAGCCATGCTTGAACGTGGTGAGGCGGTGACGGGTTTGGTGGATCGTGGCAGGGGTTACTGAGCTGCGCCCTGTGTGAGATGTGCGGGACATATTTTTCGAGCAATACGCGAACTTTCCCCGTCATTCCCGCGCAGGCGGGAATCCAGGTAGATTTTAAAGGCAACCTGGGTTCCCGCCTGCGCGGGAACGACAAGTAGAGAGATGTATCGCATCAATACTCTGTCGATAGGTAGTTATGTCATTACCCCAAAAAGTCAAAATCGTCGAAGTCGGTCCGCGTGACGGCTTGCAGAACGAGAAGGAAATCATCGGCGCCGAAGTCAAGGTCGAGCTGGTGAACCGTTTGTCGCAAGCGGGCTTTGCCAACATCGAAGCAGCGTCCTTCGTCTCGCCGAAATGGGTGCCGCAAATGGCGACCTCGGCCGAGGTGATGGCGGCGATTGCGCGCAAGCCGGGCGTGATCTACTCGGCCCTGACGCCGAACATGAGGGGTTTCGAGGCCGCGCTGGCCGCCGGTGCCGGCGAGGTGGTGATCTTCGGCGCGGCTTCGGAAGCGTTTTCGCAAAAGAACATCAATTGCTCGATTGCCGAATCGATAGAGCGTTTCCGCGAAGTGGCGGAAGCGGCCAAGGCCAACAAGATACGCCTGCGCGGCAGCATCAGCTGTTCGTTCGGCTGCCCCTACCAGGGCGAGGTGGCGCCCGATGCTGTGGCCGACGTGGTGCAACGCATGCGCGACCTCGGCTGCGACGAGATCGATATCGCCGACACTATAGGCGTAGGTACGGCACGCAAGGTGCAAGGCGTGTTCGAGCGCGTGGCGAAAGAGTACCCGCTGGCGCAATTGTCGGGGCACTTCCACGACACTTACGGACAGGCGCTGGCGAACATCTATGCCAGCCTCGAAGTCGGCGTCGCGATTTTCCATTCCTCGGTAGCCGGCCTCGGCGGCTGCCCGTACGCCAAGGGCGCGACCGGGAACGTCTCGTCGGAAGACGTGCTCTACCTGATGCAGGGGCTGGGGATAGAGACCGGCATAGACTTGGATACCGTGGTCGACGCCGGCCAGTTCATTTCCCGGCACCTGGGCCGCAAGGCGGTCAGCCGCGCCGGCAATGCGATTGCCGCCAAGCGCGCTGTCGCTGCAAACTGAGCTATGCACAACATCAGCCGCACGGCGCTAACCGCATTCGATCCCTTCGTCGACACTGGCGCGGCGCCTTCGCCTTGCATCAACATCTGTACCATGGACCAAGGCACCGGCTTTTGCCAGGGTTGCTTGCGCACCATAGATGAAATCGTGCAATGGGGCACGGCCAGCGAATCCTATAAGCGTGCGGTGTGGGTGGAAATTCGTGAACGCGAGACGGCCTTGCAGGCCGCGCAAAGCCGGGTGACACCGTGAGTATTATGTTGCCCTCCACCATGCAGGTATTCGAGCGCGGCTGGCTCTCCTCGAACAATATTCTGTTTGCGGGAAGCGGGAAAACTGTGCTGGTCGATAGTGGCTATCTGACCCACGCGCAACAGACGGTGGCGCTGGTGCGGCACGCTTTGCAGGGGCGCAAGCTCGACCTGCTCGTCAACACTCACTTGCATTCCGACCATTGCGGCGGCAATGCCGCGCTGCGGCGCGAATTCGGCTGCCGTATCGCCATCCCTGCCGCCGAAGCCGGCAAAGTGCGCGATTGGAAGGAAGACGAGCTGACCTTCATCGCCGCTAACCAGCAATGCGAACGTTTCGGCTTCGATGAGACCATCAAGCCCGGCGATACTTTGCTCTGGGGTGATTTGCACTGGCAGGCGCTGGCCGCGCCCGGCCATGACCCGCATTCGCTGATCTTCTATAGTCCCGAGGAGCGCATCCTGATCTCGGCCGACGCCTTGTGGGAAAACGGCTTCGGTGTGATCTTCCCCGAGCTGGAAGGCGAGTCGGGTTTTGCCGAGACGCGTGCCACGTTGGAATTGATCGCCGGCCTCGACGTGCGCTTAGTGATACCGGGCCATGGCGCGCCGTTTGACGGCGTGCAGAAGGCGCTGGCTACGGCCTTCGCACGGGTCGACTACTTCGTGGCCGATCCGGCGCGCAATGCGCAAAACGCGATCAAGGTCATGTTGAAGTTCCTGCTGTTGGAACGCCAGCGCGTGCCGGTAAGGGAATTGCCTGCGATGCTGACACGGGGCAGCCTGTTCATCGCCGCCAATGAACGCTATTTGCAAAAGACCGATACCGAATTGGCCGAGTGGGCCATGGGGCAGTTGTTACGCGTCGGTGCTGCGGAAGTGGTAGACGGCATCCTGATCAATCGAGATTAGCTTATGTTTGTCTTCAAATATTTCGCGGCGCTGAGCAAAGGCAAGATGGTTCTGTGGTGCTATCTTTGCTGGTACATGGTCACCGTCTACCTGTGCTTCGACCCGTCGCCGGCGATCTGGTTGAACTCGGTCGGCATCAGCGCCGTGATCGGTACGGCCCTGATGCTGAGCGTCGCCAACCCCGCGGGTGTGAAGCCGGACCGCTGGCAGACCCGGCGTCTTTACATGATGCCGTTTTGCGTCTCGAGCTTTTCGGCGTTGATCAAGGGACACGGCTACATCCTGGTGTTTCCCTCTAACCTGAACCAGTTGACGCTGTCCGTGGCAGCCTGCGTCGGTTTCCTTGCCTTCGTCGCGGCGACCAAGATGTTGGTGCCGTTACGCCCGCAATAATCGTTATTTAAGTTCGTAAGGCGCATCCTCGAACGAACGCAATGCCGGCAAGTCGGCAAACTGCGGCGTGCGCCCTTGCTGCTTGGCCATGAAGGCTTCGAACAAGTCGGCGTTTTGCCAGATGCCGGATTGCAGCCAACCCATTTGCTGAAGCGCGTCGGCGGTCGCATGGTCGCGCGCGTAGTGAATGGCTTGCTTGCTGCCCCAGATTGCTACCGGCGATTTTTCGGCGATTTCCCTGGCCATCAGCATAGCCGCTTGCAGCATGTCTTCCTGTGTAGCATGCACTTCGTTGACCAGGCCAAGCGCCAGCGCGCGTTGGGCCGGCAGGCGGCGACCGGTATAGGCCAGTTCATGCACCACGCCTTCCGGAATCAGCTTGGGCAGGCGCTGCAGCGTGCCGAGATCGGCGGCCATGCCGATGTTGATTTCCTGGATGCAGAAAAAGGCGTCGGCCGTTGCCAAGCGGATGTCGCAGGCACATACCATGTCGACGCCGCCACCTATGCAGCCGCCGTGTATGGCGGCAATCACCGGCATGCGCAGCGTTTCGAGCGCATTGAAGGCTTGCTGCATGTCAGCTAGCAAAGGCGCTACGCTGGCGCGGCCGGTGGCGTTGCGGTCGTCGATCAGGGGCGCGGAGCCGGGGCCGCCGAACACGTCCAGCGCCATGCCTGCGGTGAAGTGCTTGCCAGTCGAGGAGATCACCAGCACGCGCGCGGCGGCGCTGCGCTGCAGCTCGGCGACGATGGCGCTCAGCTCGCGCCAAAACACCGGTTGCATGGTGTTGAGTGCGGCCGGGCGGTTGAATTGCAGGTGGGCGATCCTGTTTTCGATCGTGAAGCTGAAGCATTGATACGTCATGGTGCGCTCCATTGCGTTCTATGATTTTTGCAAATGACCTAACACGGCCTGTACTGCCGACTCGAACAGTTCGTCGGCGCGTTCGGTTTTCAGGTAATAGCCTTTCAGTTCCAGGCTGACGGCGCCGTGCATGGCTGCCCATAGCAAGCGCGCAGCAGCTGTGGCGTTGCCGGGTGCCAGTACGCCTTGCTTCATCGCTTCGTCGCAGGCCTCGATCAGCACGGCCATCGACTTCCAACTCTGGGTGCGCGATTCGACCGGTGGCACGAAGCCGGCCAGGGCGTCGCCGAACATCACCATGTAATAGCTGGGGTTGTTGCGCGCATATTGGTGATAGGCGTGCGCCAGGGCATGCAGGCGTTGCAACCCCATGCTCTGCGGCGGGACCGCAGCCAGTGCGGCTTCCATGCGCGCGAAGCCTTCCAGGTAGAGCTCGTTGGACAAACCATCCTTGCCGCCGAATAGCGAGTACAGCAGGGTGGTCGAGCAATTCACAGCGTCGGCCACTTTGCGTACTGTCAGTGCAGTCGGACCTTCTTCGGTCAACAGACGGGTGGCGGCCTCGAGCATGCCTTGCCGCAGCTCCTGCCGCAAATCTTCCTGGCCTTGGCGAAAGTCCACAGTTTTGCCGGCGGCTTTAGTTTTACTTGTCGACATGGCAATTTAAGGGAATAAATTCGCGTGCGAAGCCGTCAAATAACATTGTTTTTTCAAAAAACATGATTTAAGATCATACCCAATCCGGTGGAAAACGCAAGCGCTTTGGCCGGAATCCGACTCTCACACTTGAATGAAGGAAGAACGATGTTAGCCAAGCACCTGCCTCCCGTATTGCAGCATCTGAGCCTGCCTGTGATCGCATCGCCCATGTTCATCGCCAGCGGTCCGCAACTGGTTACGGCGCAATGCAAGGCCGGCATCGTCGGCTCCTTCCCGGCCCTGAATGCGCGTCCGGCCGAATTGCTGGATACGTGGTTGACTGAAATCCAGGCCGAGCTGACTGCTCACAAGGCCGCCAACCCGGATGCCATCGTCGGCCCGATCGCGGTCAACCAGATTGTGCACCAGTCGAACGACCGGCTCGAGCACGACGTCGAAGTCTGCGTGAAGCACCAGGTGCCCATCATCATTTCCAGCCTGCGCGCGCCGCCTAAGGAAATGCTCGACGCCGTGCACAGTTACGGCGGCATCGTGCTGCACGACGTGATTTCCATCCGCCACGCGCAGAAGGCGCTGGAAGCCGGCGTCGACGGCCTGATCCTGGTGGCTGCCGGCGCCGGCGGCCATGCGGGCGCCTTGTCGCCGTTCGCGCTGGTCGGTGAAGTGCGCAAATTCTTCGACGGCCCGATCGCCCTGTCCGGCTCGATCGCGACCGGTGACGCCGTGCTGGCGGCGCGCGCCATGGGCGCCGACTTCGCCTACATCGGATCGCGCTGGCTGGCGACCAAGGAAGCGAACGTGAGCGAGGACTACAAGCAGGCGATCCTGGAATCGGCCGCTGCCGATGTGGTCTACACGAATCTGTTCACCGGCGTGCATGGCAATTACCTGAAGAAATCCATCGTCAATGCCGGCCTCGATCCCGACAACCTGCCGGAAGCCGACAAGTCGAAGATGAATTTCGGCTCGGGCGGCGGCAGCAAGGCCAAGGCTTGGCGCGATATCTGGGGCGCAGGCCAAGGCGTGGGCTTGATGGACGACGTGAGCGAAGTGGCGGAAATCGTCGCGCGCCTCAAGGGCGAGTACGAAGCGGCGCGCAAGCGTCTGGCGCTGTAAGCTGCTTCCACTTGTCATGGCGGCCGAAGATGTGGGTCTTCGGCCTGCCTACATCAGAAAGACGGCAATCACATTGCGCAATGCATGCACGATGCAGATCAGCAGATAGGGATGCCCCCCGCGGTAATTCTTCGCCTGGAAACCGAAGGCCAGCACCAGGCCGACCAGGAAGGTAAACACCACGTAACCGAGGCTATAGGTGTGGCCCATGCCGAACAAGACGGCCGAAACCAGTACGGCGAGCCAGGCCGGCTGGCGCAGCCAAGTGTGTAACAGGCGGATTGGCGCCCATTGAAACAGCGCGGTTTCAACCAGCGGGGCAATCAACGAAGCAACTATCAACCTGCCCACCGGCCCGAACGCCGGTAGATTGCTGGGGCCGCCGTTGATGTGCAGTGCCTCGTTATGGATGACGGCTTCAAGCGCGACTTGCGGCAGCAGCACGGCGTAGGAAAAAAACAAGACCAGGTACACGAATAGCGCGGGGTGCAGCCGACCCAGCCGTTCCGAGCATTTCGCGAAAAGATTGCGCATGAGAGGCGAGCAGAGGGGGAGGCGGGCATCATCCCACGAAAACCCGGAAAAGCGCGTTTTGCATGTTAAAGTACGCGCAAAATTCAAATTACATGCGGTGAACCCATAAGGAAAATCGCAAGGAAACAGGAGAAGACATGAGCAACGACCTCAACATCCCCGAGGGCGAAATCCTCGGCCATCCCAAGGGTTTATTCCTGCTGTTCGCCACCGAGATGTGGGAACGCTTCAGCTATTACGGTATGCGCGCGCTGCTGGTCTTGACCATGGTGGCTGCTACCGAGGCGGCCAACCCCGGCTTCGGCTGGACCAATTCGCAAGCGCTCGAACTGTACGGCATCTATACCGGCTTCAGTTATTTCACGCCGCTGGTCGGCGGCTGGCTCGCTGACAATTTCCTCGGCCAGCGCCGCGCCGTCGTGATGGGCGCCATCATCATGTCGGCCGGGCAATTCATTCTGTCTGCCAGCGTCGCCAAGGACCTGACCATGTTTTACATAGGCCTGGCGGTGCTGATTTCCGGTAACGGTCTGTTCAAGGCGAACATCTCGACCATGGTCGGCGAGCTGTACCGCCCCGGCGATGCGCGCCGCGATGCCGCGTTTTCGATCTTCTACATGGGTGTCAATCTCGGCGCTTTCCTGGCGCCGCTGGTCTGTTCCTATTTCGGTGAGAAGGTCGCATGGAAATATGGTTATTTCGCCGCCGGTTGCGGCATGACCCTGTCGGCATTGATCCAGATCTTCCTGGCCCCGCGCTTCATCGGCGACCTCGGCAAGCAGCCGTCGGCACAACGCTCCAAGGCCCTGGCCGGCGGCGTTAAGAATCCTTTGACCTCGGTGGAACGCGACCGTCTGCGGGTGGTCTTCATGCTGTTCGTGTTCGTCGTGCTGTTCTGGGCTGCGTTCGAGCAGGCCGGCGGCCTGATGAACTTGTATGCCTCGGAAAAGACCGACCGCATGCTGGGCAGCTTCGAAATACCGGCCGGCTGGTTCCAGTCGGTCAATTCGATGTTCATCATTCTGCTGGCACCGGTGTTCGGCATGTTGTGGGTGGGATTGGCCAAGCGGGGCAAGGCCATGCCGACTCCGATCAAGATGGTGATGGGCCTGCTGTTTACCGGCATAGGCTTCGTGGCCATGGTCGCAGCAGTGTTCGATCAAGGTGCGCATGGCAAGGCCAACATGATCTGGCTGATTCTCGCTTACCTGTTCCATACCATGGGCGAGCTGTGCATTTCGCCGGTGGGCTTGTCCATGGTGACCAAACTCGCACCCCTGCGCCTGGCCAGCTTGATGATGGGCTGCTGGTTCCTGACCAACTCGGTGGCGAACTACCTGGCCGGCAAGATTGGCGTGTTCGCGGAACAGGCCGGAGAATTGACCGTGTTCGCCGGCTTGGCCGGTACGCTGGCGGCGTTTGCGGTCATCCTGTGGTTCTTGTCCGGCAAGGTGGTCGACTGGATGCATGGCGCGGAAGCGATTACGGAAAATCCGCCGCTGCAAGTGGAGCCTAGCGGAGCGGCATAAACAAATCTCCGTATAGAAAAGATGGCGGCCTGCGGGCCGCCATTTTCGTTTACGAACCGTATAAGTGAAAAAATTGGCAAAAGAGTACAATCGGCTCGCTCCGTGTTATTCCATCCCCTCATCCCAAAAAGCATCAGGAGAAAAACCGATGAACACTTCCCGTATTTTGCGCGCCGGTGTATTGGCAATCGCGGCCGCCTTTGCCGCCGGCGTTGCAGCGCCTGGCGTCGCGCTGGCCGAAGCGCCCATGGTCAAGGCTTCCGCGCCTGGTTATTACCGCACCATGGTCGGCGATTTTGAAGTCACAGCCTTGTCGGACGGCACGACCGAACTGCCGGCCGACAAGATTCTCGGCAATATCAAGCCGGCTGAAGTCGGCACGGTGCTGGCCAAGTCTTACCTGAAGACGCCGCTGGAAACTTCGTTCAACGGTTTTCTCGTCAATACCGGCGGCAAGCTGGTATTGATCGACACTGGCGCCGGCAAGTTCTTCGGGCCGACGCTGGGCAATCTGTTGAACAGCCTGAAGGCCGCCGGCTACCAGCCGGAACAGGTCGATGAGGTCTACATCACGCATATGCACGGCGACCATATCGGCGGTTTGCTGGCTGACGGCAAGGCAGCGTTCCCGAATGCGGTCGTGCGCATGGACAAGCGCGAGTCCGACTATTGGCTGAGCAAGGAAAACATGGACAAGGCTCCGGCCGACCGCAAGGGCGGGTTCGAGAATGCGCAGGCGGCGTTGGCTCCCTACATCCAGGCCGGCAAGTTCAAGCCCTTCGAAGGCAGCGTCGAACTGGTGCCGGGCGTGAAATCGGAATCGACTTACGGCCACACGCCGGGCCACACTTCCTACGCGGTCGAGAGCAAGGGCCAGAAGATGGTGGTGTGGGGCGACCTGATCCACGTGGCTTCGGTGCAGCTTGGCCATCCCGACGTCTTGATGAATTTCGATTCGGATACCAAGGCCGGCCTCGCCATGCGCCACAAGGTGTATGCGGAGGCGGCGAAGGAAGGCTACATCGTGGCCGGCGCACATATCTCCTTCCCGGGCCTGGGGCGCTTGCGTGCCGAGGGCAAGGGCTATGTCTGGGTGCCGGTCAATTATTCGGTGGTGCGCAATTAAGCCGTTCCCGGATGGCGTGAGAAAAGAGGTGCTTCGGCACCTCTTTTTTTAATCTCCCGCTCTCATTCACCCGCTTTCACCCGCCTGATATCTCGCGCTGCAATTTTTTCGTCAGCTTGGCGAATACCAGTTCATAAGACCGCCGCACCAGCGCTGCGGCGTCCTCCTGGCTCAACGCGCAGTCCGGCGCGATCTGTACCCACTTCATGCGCGCCAGATAGGGTGAAGGTGCAATACCGGGTATGTCAGTCAATTCCAGGAAGCGGTCGTCCTCGACTTTGAACGCAAACTTCGAATCGACTTCCAGCCCGGTGACCGCGAACATCTTCCCGCCGATCGAATAAACCAGGTCGGCACCCCATTTCACATCCTCGGTCGCCGCCGGCATGGCGGCACACACTTCGCGCAGCTTGGCGAACGACAGTTTCTTGGCTTTGCTCGCCATGTCGGCCTCAGTGCGGGTACCTGGGGGTAATGCCCATGTTTTTCCAGGTGAAGGCATAGATATCCGCCGTCTGCTCGAGATTCTTGCTCAGGTTGCTGGCCCCATGGCCGGAGTGCGTCTCGATGCGGATCAGGGCCGGTGCGCCGTGCGGGTTCCTGGCCTGCATGGTGGCCATGTATTTGAACGAGTGGGCCGGCACGACGCGGTCGTCGTGGTCCGAAGTCAGCGCCAGGATGGCCGGATATTTCGCACCGGCCTTGATGTTGTGCAGCGGCGAATAGCCGAGCAGGTAATGGAACTGCGTTTCGTCGTCACTGGAGCCGTAGTCGGAAACCCAGCCGACGCCGGCCGTGAATTTCTGGAAGCGCAGCATATCCATCACGCCGACTTCGGGCAGTGCGACCCTGAACAGGTCTGGCCGCTGGTTGACCACGGCGCCTACCAGCAAGCCGCCGTTGCTGCCGCCCTGCAGGGCGAGACGCTGCGGCGACGTGTATTTTTCCCTGATCAGGTATTCGGCGGCGGCGATACAGTCGTCGAACACGTTTTGCTTGTTCAGCTTCATGCCGGCTTCATGCCACTTCTCGCCGTACTCGCCGCCGCCGCGCAAGTTGGCAATGGCGAAGATGCCGCCTTGCTCGAGCCAGGCGATGCGCGGCGCACTGAAACCGGGGTTGATGGTGATGTCGAAGCCGCCGTAACCGTACAGGATGGCCGGGTTCTTGCCGTCCTGCTTCAAGCCCTTCTTGTAGACCAGGAACATCGGTATGCGCGTGCCGTCCTTGCTGCGGTAGAACACCTGCTTGCTCTCGTACTGATCCGACTTGAAGCCGGGGATTTCCGGCGCGCGGTACAGCTCGGAGGTGCGGCCGGCGATGTCGTAGCGGAAGATGGTCGGCGGGTAATTCATGGTCGTGAAGACGTAGTAGGTGTCCTTGTCGCCTTTCTCGCCGTAAAAGCCGCCTACGGTACCGGGGCCGGGCAGGGCGATCTCGTTCTCGAACTTGCCGTCGCGGTCGTAGACCATGGTGCGGGCACTGACATCCTTGAGGTAGGTGACGAACAGCTTGCCGCCGGTGGCCGCCACGTTTTCCATCGGCTCGGGCTTTTCCGGCAAGACCGTGGTCCAATCGGCCTCGGCCGGATGGGCCGGGTCGTACAACATGACTTTCTGGTTCGGCGCATTGCGGTTGGTCTGGATCAGCAGCTTGTCGGCCATGTTGTCGACCACGCCGAAGCTGTCTTCGCTGTTTTCCTTGATGATGGGCGTGAACGCGGCATCGCCCTTGGCGTCGTCGCGCACGAGCAGGCTGTTGCCGCGCTTGTTCGGGTCTTGCGCGCTGAGTACGGCAAAACGTTCGTCTTCCGTGGTCTCGACGCCGACGTAATAGCTGGGATGCTCATTGTCTTCATAGATCAGCGTGTCGGCGCTTTGCGGCGTGCCGACCTTGTGGAAATACACTTTCTGGTATTCGTTCTTCGCGGTCAGCTCCTTGCCCTTTTCCGGCTCGGGATAGCGGCTGTAGTAGAAGCCGTCGCCACGCCAGGCGGCGTGCGCATAGCGTGCCCAGTGCAAGACCTCCGGCAGGGTCTGGCGCGTTTGCATGTCCATCACGTACAAGTCGTACCAGTCCGAACCGGGAATGGCGGTGCGGCCGTAGGCGGCATAGCGGCCATCCTTGCTCAGCACGAAGGAAGTCAGGCGCACTGTGCCGTCGGCGGAAAAACTGTTCGGGTCGAGCAGCACTTCCGGTTTGCCGTCGCCGCCCTTTTGCGTATAAAGCACGGACTGGTTCTGCAGGCCGTCGTTTTTGTAGTAGAACAAGTCGCCATTCTTCTTGAACGGCGCGCTGTAGCGCACGTAATTGGCCAGGGCCTTGACGCGCTGTTGCACCTGAGCGCGGTAGGGGATGGCGGCCAGGTAGCCGAAGGTCAGCTTGTTTTGCGCGGCCACCCAGGCCTCGGTGTCGGCGGCGTGGTCGTCTTCGAGCCAGCGGTAGGGGTCGGCGACCTTGGTGCCGAAGTAGTTGTCAACCTGGTCGACCTGGCGCGTATGCGGATAGGCCAGCTGTTGCTCGGGTTGTTGGGCAAGGGCTTCGGCGCCGGCGATCTGGCAGGCGATCAGGGCGGCCACCAGCAGGCAGCGTGGGCGTTGCAATGGGCTTGGCTTCATCGGACGTTCGCTCCTAATTAGTTATGCGCATTTTTTACGTTGTTTAAATTTCAATGTGCGCGCGGCAAGCATACAAGAATCCGGGTGCACCCGCAGGAGCCGTGACAGCGGCAGTTCCGGTACGGTGCGGCGGCTTTCTGTATCATGTCGCTATCCGCGAGATTTCTCTCCACTTATTTTCCCGACTATTCACGCCCTTTTTATTTTCCCGATGGATACACTGCATACCGCCCAAGCGACTACGCGCGCCCGCCTGCACGCACTACGCCATGCCATGGCGCAACAGCAACTCGACGCTTACGTGGTGCCGACGGCTGATCCGCACTTGTCCGAATATCTGCCGCAACGCTGGCAGGGGCGCGAATGGCTGTCTGGATTCACCGGCTCGGTCGGTACGCTGATTGTCACCGCCGAATTTGCCGGCCTGTGGGTCGACGCGCGTTACTGGTCGCAGGCCGAGACCGAATTGGTGGGTACCGGCATTGCCTTGATGAAGATTGCGGGTTACGCCAGTCCGGCCCATATCGACTGGCTGGCGGCGAATTTGCGCGAGGGGCAGACGGTAGGTGTTGACGGCGCCGTGCTGGCGCTGGCCGGCGCGCGTGCGCTCGCACAAGCACTTGGGGCGAAGCGCATCGCCTTGCGCACCGATTGCGATCTGCTCGACGACATCTGGTCGCAGCGGCCGTCCCTGCCGACCGAACCTGTGTACGAGCACGTGGGGCCGCAAGCGACCATGACGCGTGCCTCCAAGCTGGCGGCGCTGCGCGAGACCATGCGCAGCCAGGGCACGCAATGGCATTTCATTTCTACGCTTGACGACATCGCCTACCTGTTCAACCTGCGCGGCTCGGACGTCAACTACAACCCGGTATTCGTGGCCCACGCCCTGATCGGACTGGAACGCGCGACGCTGTATGTGGCCGAGGGCAAAGTGCCGCAGGAAGTGCGTGCGGCGCTGGCCAAGGACGGCGTCGAGGCCGCCGCGTATGCGGATGCGGCCGCAGCCCTGAGTGCGCTGCCCGCGGCCGATAGTCTGTTGCTGGATCCGCGCCGCATCACGTTCGGTTTGCGGCAAGCGGTGCCGGCTGCGATGAAAGTGGTCGAAGCGATCAATCCGACCCAGTTTGCGAAGTCGCGCAAGAGCGAGGCCGAGGCCGGCCACGTGCGCGCCGCGATGGAGCAGGATGGTGCGGCCCTGTGCGAATTCTTTGCCTGGCTCGAAGGCGCCCTGGGCAAGGAAAGCGTGACGGAATTGACGATAGACGAACAGATTTGCGAGGCGCGCGCGCGCCGGCCAGGCTTCGTCAGCCCGAGTTTCGGCACGATTGCCGGCTTCAACGGCAACGGCGCCATGCCGCACTACCACGCCACGCCGGAATCGCATGCGGTGATCGAAGGCGACGGACTGCTGCTGATCGATTCGGGCGGCCAATATCTGGGCGGCACCACCGACATCACGCGCGTGGTCGCCATCGGCCAGCCCTCGGCTGCGCAAAAGCGCGATTGCACGCTGGTGCTGAAGGGCGTGATCGCACTGTCGAGCACGCGTTTCCCGCGCGGTGCGAAGTCGCCGATGCTGGACGCGATCGCACGTGCGCCGATCTGGGCCGACGGCGTCGATTACGGCCACGGCACCGGCCACGGCGTCGGTTACTTTCTGAACGTGCACGAAGGACCGCAATCGATATCCTGTTATGCGATGCCGGAGCCGCAGACGGCGATGGAGCCTGGCATGATCACTTCGATCGAACCCGGCATCTACCGCCCCGAGAAGTGGGGTGTGCGCATCGAAAACCTGGTGTTGAACCGTTCGGCGGGAACGACCGAGTTCGGCGAATTCCTCGAATTCGAGACTTTGACGCTGTGCCCGATCGATACGCGCTGCCTCGACGTGGCATTGCTGCGCGCCGACGAGATCGCATGGTTGAACCGCTATCACGCAGTCGTGCGCGAGCGCTTGTCGCCGCTGCTTGAAGGCAGTGCCAAGGACTGGCTGGAAATACGTACGGCGGCAATTTAATGAGTTGACGAATGAGGTGTGAAATGAAAAAGCTGTTGGGTTTATTGATTGCAGCCTTGGCTGCCCTGTTCATGTCGCATGCCATGGCGGCCGACCTGCCGTACGATGAAAGCGCCGACGCCCATGCCGGCATCAGCCATGCGTTGGCGGACGCGCAGAGCGCGCACAAGGAAGTGCTGCTGGTCTTCGGCGCCAACTGGTGCAAGGATTGCCGCGAACTCGACAAGGCCTTGCATGGCAAGAGCGCGCCGCTGATCGACGGCAAGTTCGTGGTGATCAAGGTCGACGTCGGCAATTTCGACAAGAACCTCGACATTGCAGAGACCTATGGCAACCCGATCAAGAAAGGCATTCCGGCCGCGGTGGTGCTGACAGCCGACAACAAGATCCTGTATTCGACCAAGGGCGGCGAACTGGCCGATGCGCGCAGCATGGGCGAGAACGGCATCTACGATTTTTTCAGCAAGGTCGTCGACAAAAACTAATTTGTCAGCGATGAAGACCATAGACCTGCGCAGCGACACTGTCACCGCACCCGGTCCCGCGATGCGCGCCGCCATGTGCGACGCGGCGGTGGGCGACGATGTGTATGGTGAAGACCCGACTGTCAACCGCTTGCAGCAGACTTTGGCTGAAAGCCTCGGTTTCGAAGCAGGCCTGTTCTTTTCCAGCGGCACGCAAAGCAATCTGGCGGCGCTGATTTCGCACTGCCAGCGCGGCGACGAATACATTGTCGGCCAGGAAGCGCACACCTATCGCTACGAAGGCGGCGGTGCGGCGGTATTGGGCAGCATCCAGCCGCAGCCGCTGGCGAACCAGCCGGATGGCAGCTTGGAGCCTGCCGATATCGAAGCGACCATCAAACCCGACGATATCCACTTTGCACGCACGCGCCTGATTGCGCTGGAAAACACCATAGGCGGCAAGGTCCTGCCGCTCGCTTACACGGCCGAGGTCGCTGCCTTGGCAAAGCGGCGCGGCTTGGGACTGCATCTCGACGGTGCGCGCATGTTCAATGCAGCAGTAAAGCTCGGTGTGACGGGGCGCGAGGTATGCGCCGGATTCGATTCGGTGTCGGTGTGCCTGTCCAAGGGCTTGGGCGCACCGGTCGGTTCGGTGCTATGCGGCAGCCGCGATCTGATCCAGCGCGCGACGCGTTGGCGCAAGATGCTCGGCGGCGGCATGCGCCAGGCCGGCGTGCTGGCCGCCGCCGGTCTGTATGCGCTCGAGCACCACGTCGAGCGCCTCGCGGACGATCATGCGAATGCTGCAGCGCTGGCGGCCGGTCTGGGCGAAATCGATGGGCTGCGTGTCGAGCCGGTACAGACCAACATCGTTTATGTCCACGTGCCGGCACAGCGTTGCGCAGCTTTGCAGGCGCACTTGAAACAGCGCGGCATCGTTGCCGGCATAGGCCCGCGCACGCGCCTGGTGACGCATCTTGACGTTTCGGCAAAGGAAGTTGCCGAGGTGATCACGGCCTGCAAAGATTTTTTCCGAAATCTCCAATAATTAGCCATAAATTGCCAATCTGAGTATTGCTGTGCGGAAATTTAACGTTATCATGTGAACGTTCCGCCTCCGTTATAGAATTTCTCCAAGCCGAACCGGCTTTATAAAAAACAGGGAGAATACGATGGCATTGCAGTGGACAGCTTGGGCAACTCTGGCAGCGTTGATGGTGTATGCGTGGATGCTGATGAAGGTCGGTCAGGCGCGCGGAAAATTCAAGATCAATGCGCCGGCGACGGATGGTCCGGTCGAATTCCAAAGTGTGTTGCGCGTGCAGGCCAACACCGTCGAACAGATGGTGGTGTTTTTCCCGGCACTGTGGATGTGTGCCTATTTCGAGGGCGATAAGGTTGCGGCGATCGGTGGTTTTGTCTGGTCGATCGGCCGTATTGTGTATGCGCTAGGCTATTACAAAGAACCAGCCAAGCGCAGTCTTGGTTTCACGATTACCTCGTTGGCGTCTCTGGCGCTGATGATCGGTACAGCAGTGGGGTTAATAACGAAATGAGCACAAAGTCTGCCAGCCGCGTACCGTCTTTCATCCAGCAAGCGGTGGATCAATCCGCGGCCGAGCGCTTCAAGCGGCCGGCGCCGGCGGTCCCCGACACCAGGGCACGCGACAATTTCCTCGCTGTCCTGATTGCTGTGGTGGTGGTCGCGCTGGCGGCAATTTCGGCCTTTGTCTGGACCCATGCACGCAAGGCCGATGTCGTCGAAGTGCCAAAGCTTAGCTCGACCGTAGCCGGGCCCTACCAGGTCGAGGCGCAAAAGTATACGATTATCGCCACCCTGTCCGTGCAGACCAATGCCGACGATACCGGCTGGGTCAAGGAAAACCAGAAGGGGCTGGACATCGTCCTCAAACAGCTGCTGGCTGATAACGTCAATGCCGGCACGATCAAATCGCCTGGCGGCTTACAGAACCTGCAGGATGCGTTGACGAAAGGCACCAACGCGGCGTTCGGCGCCCAGCGCGTGCAGGCCGTGTTACTGACAGATTTCTCGACCCAGAGTCGTCAGTAATTTGCTGGCTGCTTCAGGGGCGTTGTTTCGCCATCTGCCTGAGGTAAGCAAGCAAGTCATTCAATTCGGCGTCGCTCAAGACCGCCGTTGAAAACCCCGGCATCACCCTTTGTCCCCAGTTGCGTACGCTGGCCGGGTCGCGCACGAGTTTGCGCAAATAATCTTCCTGAAAATATTCCGTCGGACTATGCGGCCGGTTGAGGTCGGGGCCGATGGTGGCGTCGCCTGCGCCATTCAACTGGTGACAGCTCGCGCAATTGGCGGTGTAGACATGCAAGCCGCGCTGCGCAGCGTCATCCCCCGTTTTTGGAAGCAGTTGCGGATAGCGCAGCTCCAGCGGTGCGGCCGAGGCGATCTTGGCAATCTGGTAGGGCCACTGTTCGGGTGAGATAGCGGCTTTTGCCGGTGTCAGCCATACGAGATAAAACGGCCCCGCACTCGGACCACCGGCTTTCAATGCCGGCCAGGGCGCTTTGGCCGGTTCGATGGCCAGCCAGGCTTGTCCCGCGCCATTCAGCTGGGCGGCGGGAATATTCGCAACGAAACCGTCGTCGGCGGTGAATTGCACGTCGCCAGTGACCGGATCTGCCGTATGGAGCAATGCGCTCCACGGCAGCGCGCGATAGCGCATGGGGCGGTGGTAGGAGACGTCGTCGGTGACGGCGATGGTGCGCACGGCCGGATTCGCCAACAGCTCGGCCCTGGTAACTTGCCGGTGGTTGGCGCCGACGTCGATTTCCAGCACCGGCTCCTGCGCGAACGCTGCGCCGGCCAGAGCCAGTGCAGCGGTCAGCATGCCGATGCGGCGTGGCAGACTCATGCCCTGCATTCTGCTCAAGTCGTCAGCGGCTTGTAACGGATGCGCTTGGGTTTCGCGCCTTCTTCGCCCAGTCGCTTCTTCTTGTCGGCTTCGTATTCCTGGTAATTGCCGTCGAAGAAGCTCACTTGCGAATTGCCTTCGAAGGCCAGGATATGCGTGGCGATACGGTCGAGGAACCAGCGATCGTGCGAGATGACGAGCACGCTGCCGGCAAACTCGAGCAGTGCGTCTTCGAGCGCGCGCAGGGTTTCGACGTCAAGATCGTTCGACGGTTCGTCCAGTAGCAATACATTGCCGCCTTTGAGCAGCGTCTTCGCCAGATGCAGGCGACCGCGTTCGCCGCCGGACAGGTTGCCGACGATCTTTTGTTGATCCGAGCCCTTGAAGTTGAAGCGGCCGAGATAGGCGCGCGACGGCATTTCGAAACGGCCGACGGTGAGCAGGTCGGCGCCGCCGCTGACGTCTTCCCACACGGTCTTGCTGTCGGCCAGCGCATCGCGGCTCTGATCGACCAGCGAGACTTTGGCGGTAGTGCCAACCTTGACTTCGCCGCTGTCCGGCTGCTCGATGCCGGCAATCATCTTGAACAGCGTCGACTTGCCGGCGCCGTTCGGGCCGATGATGCCGACGATGGCGCCCGGCGGAATGCGGAAACTGAGATTGTCGATCAGCAGGCGGTCGCCGAAGGCTTTCGAGACGTTCGTGAATTCGATCACTTCATTGCCGAGGCGTTCGGCTACGGGAATAAAGATTTCCTGCGTCTCGTTGCGTTTCTGGTATTCGTATTCGGCCAGTTCGTTGAAGCGCGCCAGGCGGGCCTTGCTCTTCGCTTGCCGGCCTTTGGGGTTTTGGCGCACCCATTCCAGTTCTTTGGCCATGGTCTTTTGACGCGAGGACTCCGCTGCTTCTTCCTGCTTCAGGCGGTTGCTCTTCTGCTCGAGCCAGGAACTGTAGTTGCCCTTCCAAGGGATGCCTTGGCCGCGGTCGAGTTCGAGTATCCACTCGGCGGCATTGTCGAGGAAGTAGCGATCATGGGTGATGCCGACCACGGTGCCGGGGAAGCGCTGCAGGAATTGCTCTAGCCACTCGACCGATTCGGCGTCGAGGTGGTTGGTTGGCTCGTCCAGCAGCAGCATGTCGGGCTTGGACAGCAGCAGGCGGCACAGCGCGACGCGGCGCTTTTCACCGCCCGACAGCACGCCTATCTTGGCGTCCCAGGGCGGCAGGCGCAGCGCGTCGGCGGCCATTTCGAGTTGCTGCTCGGGGTTGTCGCCGGCGGAAGTTGAGATGATGGCTTCCAGGCGTGCCTGCTCGGCAGCGAGCGCGTCGAAGTCGGCGTCCGGTTCGGCATAGGCGGCGTACACGGCGTCGAGCTTGGCCTTGGCTTCGAAGATTTCGCCGAGGCCGGCTTCGACTGCTTGGCGCACGGTTTCTTCGGGATTGAGTTGAGGCTCCTGCGGCAGGTAGCCGATCTTGATGCCCGGCATGGGCACGGCCTCGCCGATGATGTCCTTGTCGAGCCCGGCCATGATCTTGAGCAAGGTCGACTTGCCCGAGCCGTTCAGGCCGAGCACGCCGATCTTGGCGCCGGGAAAGAAGGAAAGCGAAATATCCTTGAGGATCTGGCGTTTCGGCGGAACAATCTTGCCGACGCGGTTCATGGTGTAGACGTAGTTTGCCATGGGCTTTGTGCGAGCTAAAAATGCGGGATTCGATAGGATACGATAGTTTTGTGGCTTTCCCGTGAATTGTTGGAATTGATTCTTGGGAGTGGGTTGTGTAGTGCCGTAGTTGCCTCGCCTACCTGTGGGGGAGTGTTCTGCGAGAGGGCGCGTCTTTCGTTGTTTCTCCGGAATACTTCCCCAAAATATTAGATGTCTGTTCTTCGATCAACGGGAGTTAGGTCACCCGCGCTTCCCCCTCTCGCGCCACACACGCCCCACAGATAGGCGAGGAAACTACTACGTAGTTGGTATTTGCAAGCAGACGGGATGCACTAAATGTTGGTTTGGTCGAACCTGTGACGACCTCATTCCCAGTCTATCTATAGGGGAGCAGGATGGGGAGCGGAGGTAGCGCGGGCGATCCGTTGCCGTAGCTTACGGAGTGATTAATCTAAAGCGGTCGCAAGAGAAACTACGAAAGACGCGTCCGCTTTCCAGCGTGTTCCCCTGTAGGTAGACTAGGGCGCACCTACGGTCATGCCCAATTGGAAATCAGTAGGTAGCCCGAGCGCCCCAAGCCCGCCACAACCCCTCCAAAGAATAAATCGCCAGCGCCGACCAAATCACCACAAACCCGGACAAACGTGCACCGCTAAACGGCTCGTGATACAGCAGCACACCCAGCAACAGTTGTATGGTCGGTGCGATGTATTGCAGCAGGCCCAAGGTCGCCATGCGGATGCGGCGTGCACCGGCCGCGAACATGAGCAAGGGGATCGCGGTGATGGGGCCGGCAGCAGCCAGCAGCCACTGGGTAGACGCGGATGCCTGCAGGAAGCCGTTCTCGCCTTGCCAAGCCAGGAAAACCAAGTATCCGAAAGCAAGAGGGAACAACAAAGCTGTTTCCAGCGACAAACCTTCAAGCGCGCCGAGTGCGGCGGTCTTGCGTAATAAGCCGTATACGCCGAACGAGAAAGCCAGCGACAAGCCTATCCATGGCAGATGCCCGGTCTGCCAGGTCAGCCAGGCAACGCCGCTTGCTGCCACGGCAATGGAAAACCACTGCACTGGGCGCAAGCGCTCGTGCAACAAAAGGAAGCCGAGCAAGACATTGACCAGCGGATTCATGAAGTAGCCCAGGCTGCTGTCGATCACGTGGCCGTTGTTGACCGACCATATGTAGATGAACCAGTTCACCGACAGCAGGGTGGAGCTGGCCATGAACCAGGCCAGGATTTTCGGTTCGCGCGCGACCTTGGCGATCCAATCCCATTGGCGCCGCGCCACCAGCACGACAGCCAGGAACAACAGGGCCCAGGCAATCCGGTGCGTGAGGATTTCCAGCGGCGCGATGCCCCGCAAAGCCTTGAAGTACAAGGGAAACAGGCCCCACAGAATATAGGCGCCGGCGGCGTAAAAAACTCCTGCTTGCATCGGATAGGGACGGTAAGTTAACGGGGTTGGAAGAGAAAAACAGCCGCCCGGCTTTTTGCCGCGGCGGCTGTATGCCGATCAAAGAAAAGGTGATTCTTGGCAGAGCTTTTTAACCTTTGATCAAACCTTCGGCAATCATCGCTGCATGCACGGCCGGGCGCGAACCGACACGGTCCATGTAAGCGACCACTGAAGGCCAGGGAGCAAGATCCATCTTGGTCGGACGTGTCCAGCACAGGACTGTGAACAGATAGGCGTCGGCGATGCTGAACTGGTCACCGCCGATATAGTCGGTTTTTTCCAGTTGCTTGGCGACGAAGCCGATGCGCTTGGTCAGATTCTCGCGGACGATGACGCGGTATTCTTCCGGTGTCTTGCTGTTGAAGAGCGGCGAAAAGGCTTTGTGCAGTTCGCTCGAGATGAAGGTCAGCCACTCCATTAAATGGAAACGCTCCAGAGTGCCGGACGGGGGCGCCAGATGTTTGCGCGGTACCTGATCGGCCAGGTATTGCAGGATGACGGCGCCTTCGGTCAGGACTTGGCCGTTGTCGAGCTGTAGAGTCGGAACATAACCCTTGGGGTTGATCTGCAAAAAATCCTTGCCGCTGGCCGTCTGCTTGGTGCCGAGATTGACTTGGTCGAGTTCGAACGACAGGCCGGCTTCACGCAGTACGATGTGCGGAGCCAGCGAGCAAGCGCCCGGACTGAAAAATAATTTCATTTTTTATCCTTTTTATGGAAACACGAAAAGAGACACCCGGTTTTCCGTAATCTTCCGGCCGGGCGTACGGCAATATGGTAGCGCAGTGCGCAAATTCGTGTTGACGGCCGATAAACAAGAAGCCCTTGCCGCTTGCTGCGCCTATAATTCTGGATCATGCGGCGTACGCCGCGGGAAAAGGAAATGAGTAGCTCATGAGTATCGTGTTGTCCACGCTCAATGCGCGTTACGCGCATGCTTCACTGGGTTTGCGCTACCTGCTCGCAAATATGGGCGAGCTGCGTGGGGTGACGCGTTTGCAGGAATTCGTAATCGGCGTCAAAACGGCAGACGTGGTCGAGAAACTGCTGGCCTCGCAGCCGCGCATTGTCGGTTTCGGCGTGTACATATGGAACATCGAGGAAATCACGAAAGTGGTGGCGATGCTGAAGCGCGTGGCGCCGCATGTGGTGGTGGTGCTAGGCGGCCCAGAAGTGTCGTACGAATACGAGCAGCAGGCGATTGTGCAGGCGGCCGACTATCTGATCACGGGCTGGGGTGACATCAGCTTCGCGCAATTGTGCCGGCAGATTTTGAACGGGCCTAAGCCTTTGATGAAGGTGCATGCCGGTGTGCAGCCGCCGCTGGATGAGCTGGCGTTGCCGTATGCCCTGTACGCCGATGAGGATATCGCGCACCGTACGCTGTACGTGGAAGCGTCGCGCGGCTGTCCGTTCAAGTGCGAATTCTGCCTGTCTTCGCTTGACAAGACGGCCTGGCCGTTTGACTTGGATCGCTTTCTCGGCGAACTCGAATCCTTGCATGCGCGCGGCGCGCGCCTGTTCAAGTTTGTCGACCGCACGTTCAACCTGAACGTGAAATCGAGTTTGCGCATCCTGCGCTTCTTTCTCGACAAGCTGGAAGCTGCGCCGCACGATCCGGTGTTCGCGCATTTCGAAGTCGTGCCCGACCATCTGCCGGACGCGCTCAAGGATGCGATCGCGCAATTTCCGCCTGGAGCCTTGCAATTCGAAATCGGCATCCAGAGTTTCAATCCTGAGGTGCAGGCCCTGGTCAGCCGCAAGCAGAACAACGACAAGGCGGCCGCGAATATCGCTTGGCTGCGCGCACATTCGCACGCGCACTTGCACGTCGATCTGATTGCCGGCTTGCCAGGCGAGGATGTCGAGAGCTTTGCGCGCGGGTTCGATCGGCTGGTTGCGCTTGCTCCGCACGAAATCCAGTTCGGCATCCTGAAGCGCTTGCGCGGCACGCCTATCGTGCGCCATACGCAGGAGTATGCCTTGGTGTTCGATCCGCATCCGCCGTATACGATACTGGCGACGGATCGCATCAATTTCTCCGAGATGCAGCGGCTGGTGCGTTTTGCGCGTTACTGGGACCTGGTTGCGAATTCAGGGCGTTTCGCGCATACGTTGACGCTTATACTGGGAGAGGCGCCGTTTGCAAACTTCATGGTCTTGTCGGATTGGCTGTATGCGCATACGGACGCAACGCATCGCATCGCGCTTGACCGTCTCGCGGGGCTGGTGGCGCAATGGTTGCGCGAGCGCGGCTTCGAAGTCGCTTACGTGAACAGGATGCTGAGCCGGGATTATGCGGGCCGGCCGCAGAAGTCGCCGCATGCGGAAGAAGAGGCGCCCACTCCCAATGCACTCAACGTACCGCAGCGCCAGGCACTGCACTTGACCGCATGACGCATCACGCGCGCAATTCGCGCGATTCGCGCGATTCCCGCCATTTACCTATCAGTTGCTGTGCCGCCTGATCGAAAGCGGCGAGTGGCGCAGTCTGCCGGCGGTTGTAAATCATCAGCGCGTAAGCCGTGGCCAATGCGTTGACTTCCGGCGACAGTGCGCGCTCTTCGCCGGCGGACGGCCGCTCGGAGCGCCAATAATTGATCGCTTCTTCCAATTCGGTCAAAGTGATGTCCATGACTTGATTGTACGCCAGTGTGTCGCGTAGCAATGCAAAGAAAATAATTTCCGGCCATAACAAGTCTCGCGAAGCCTGCTTGGAAAGATGTCCGAAAGCGGCTAGCCGCGGGCGGAAGAGTGAGTAAAATGAAGCCATGGATACTCACCAACCCACGCACCCGGCGACACACACGGATGGTGCGTCAGAACTGAGCGACACGGCCTTGCCAGACCGCGAAGTGTGTTACCGCGCCTTGCAGGCGCGCGATACGCGTTTCGATGGCGTGTTTTTCACGGGTGTAAAAAGCACCGGCATTTATTGCCGCCCGGTGTGCACCGTAAAAACGCCGCGCGCGTCCTCATGCACCTTCTTTCCGAATGCGGCGGCGGCGGAAGCGGCCGGTTTTCGGCCTTGCTTGCGCTGCCGCCCGGAACTGGCGCCGTACGCGTTGCAACAAAACCTGGCTTATGCGGTTTGGCGGCGCATTGCTGCGGGTGCCTTGAATCATGGCGACGTCGAAGCCTTGGCTGGCGAAGTCGGCCTGTCGTCGCGGCAGTTGCGGCGCGTGCTGTTGCAGCACTTCGGCGTGACGCCGGTCGAACTGGCGCAGACGCAGCGCTTGTTGTTCGCGAAAAAGCTGTTGCAGGAAACAAATCTGCCAATGACGGAACTCGCGTATGCGGCTGGTTTCGGCAGCCTGCGGCGCTTCAATGCCTTGTTCGACGAGCGCTACGGCATGGCGCCGTCCGCCGTGCGGCGCGCAGAGCCGCAAGACGGGCACAGCGCCGGCGCGCTGGTGTTGCGCCTTGCTTACCGCCCACCGTTCAATTGGAGCGAACTGCTGTCGTATCTGGCCGGGCGCGGGATACCGGGCGTCGAAGCAGTCGACGCCGAAGCGCAAACCTACATGCGCAGCGTCGCCTTGGGTGAAGCGCGCGGCTGGCTGCGCGTGCGGCATGTGGCCGCGAAGCAGCAGCTGGAATTGGAAGTGGCGCCGGTCTTGGCGCCGCAACTCATGCCTTTGCTGTCGCGTGTACGCATGCAATTCGATCTCGACGCCAATCCTGCCGTGATCGAAGCGCATTTGCGGCACGACCCTTTGCTGGCACGGCAAATCCGCAAAGTGCCGGGCTTGCGCGTGCCGGGTGCGTTCGACGTGTTCGAGCTCGCCGTACGCGCGATCCTGGGACAGCAAGTGAGCGTGGCCGGAGCGACTACCTTGTCTGGACGCATGGCTATGCGCTTCGGCGCGGCCGCCGATGCGCCGTTTGCCGCGGTGACGCATTATTTTCCGACGGCTCAGGTTTTGGCAGGTGCCGAAGTGGCCGATATCGCGCAAATCGGCATGCCCGGCACGCGTGCGCAAACGATACGCAATATTGCGCAATTCGCCGTGGACGGCGGTCTGGAACTGCGTGCGGGCCTGAGTCTGCAGCAAGCGGTCGAACAATTGAGGACGGTGCGCGGCATAGGCGAATGGACGGCGCAGTATGTTGCCTTGCGTGCCTTGCGTTTTCCCGACGCATTTCCGGCCGGTGATCTCGGTTTGCAGAAAGCGGCAGCAGACGTGGACGGTCAGCGTTTGACGGAAAAGCAGTTGCTGGATCGCGTGGCGGCGTGGTCGCCTTGGCGCGGCTATGGCGCCTTGCTGCTGTGGACTTCTCTAAGTCACAAGGATAGAAAATGATTTCTTATTGCGAATATGTGAGTCCGCTCGGTAGCCTGCTGCTGGTGGCGAGCGAACGGGGTTTGTGTGGCATTTATTTCGAGCAGCATCGTCATTTCAAGGGCAAGGCCGACGATTGGCATGAGAAGCCCGATCAGGAGGTGTTGACGCGCACGCGGCGGCAGCTCGGTGAATTTTTCGCCGGCACGCGCCAGGCTTTCGATTTGCCGTTCGACTTGCGGGGCACGCCGTTTCAGCACGCGGTATGGGATGCCTTGCTGGCGATCCCGTTCGGCGCCACGATCAGTTATGGCGAACACGCGCGCCGTGTCGGCAAACCGGCGGCGGTGCGTGCGGTCGGAGCGGCCATAGGACGCAATCCAGTGTCGATCATCGTGCCCTGCCATCGTGTGGTGGCAAGCAGCGGCGCCCACACCGGCTATGCCGGCGGGCTGGAGCGCAAACGCCGTCTGCTTGCTTTCGAGGCCGGGGCGGAAGCTCTGGCTTAGCGCACGAATTTAACTCACTAAGCTAACTCATTAAGCTAACTCACTAAGCGCAGCGCAAAAGGGTAGCGGTACCCCTGTCCCTTGGACGAAGCGATGGCGGCGATGATGCAGAAGATGATGTTGATCACGTGCAGCAGCGGCAGCAAAGCCAGGCCGATCAAGACGATCACCATCAGGCCGGCAATGCAGTAGCCGATCAGGAGCGTGATCTGGAAATTGAGCGCTTCGCGCGCTTCCTGTTCGGCGTAGGTCGATTCGCCCCTCTTGATCAGCCAGATGATCAAGGCGCCGAGCGGGCCGGTGAAAATCCCGAGCAAGTGTGCGAGCATGGCGAAGTTGCGTTCGTCGGGGCTCGTGGTGCTGACTGTCATTTCGTCCATTTCTTCTCCTTTTGGAAATCGTGGAATCAGGCAATGCGATCATAGCGCAGTCCCATCGCCAATGCGAATAATTGCGGTGGTGAAAAAACAGGGCGATTACCGTTTCATTTTGTGAGGCGTATGGTTAAAGTGCAGGTATCGGATTGCCTCGTCGCGAGGGATTCCGCGGTCAACAGAAAATGGGAGTAGAGCATGTTGGTAGTTACCACAGAAAACATTTCCGGCCATCGGGTCACCGAGGTCAAGGGGCAAGTGTTCGGCGTCGTCGTGCGCAGCCGCGGATTGGCCGGCAACTTCATGGCGGGCTTGCGTTCGCTGATCGGCGGTGAAATTACCGAATACACGCAATTGCTCGAAGAGGCGCGCCGCCACGCGGTCGACCGCATGGTCAAGAACGCGCGACTGATGGGAGCGAACGCGGTCGTGATGATGCGTTTCGATTCGTCGGAAATCGGCCAGACCATGAGCGAGATTGTCGCTTACGGTACGGCAGTGATCGTTGAACCGAATAAATAGGGGGAACGATGTTGCGTTTGGCGCTATTGGTGTTTGCGGCGTTGCTTTCAGTAGCCGGGCTGTTTTGCCTGTCGTCCGGATACGGCCATGGGTTGCCTATGACGGTGTGGGGAGTGATTCTGCTCTTGGCGGTGCTGTTTGAACGCTGGCGCTATCAGCAGAGCCACAACGCAAACGGTGCCTGGCAGGAAACCGGTGAGCGCTTTATCGACCCGGAGAGCGGCCGTTTGACCAAGGTTTTGTACGATCCGCACAGCGGCGAACGGCGTTATGTGCCGGTCGACGCCGATGCGGATAAGGGACAGGCCCCCTAGGCGGCTTTCTTTGCCGTCGCTTTCTTGAGTGCCGGTTTGGCCGCCGGCTTCTTGGCAGCGGTCTTCGCAGCTGTAGTCTTGGCGGCAGTGGTCTTTGTTGCCGCCTTGGCTTTGGTGGTCTTTTCCGCTGCGGCCTTCTTCTTGGCCGGCGCGGCTTCCTCTTCCACCTCGTCTTTCGCTGCAGCTTTACCCTTGGCTGGTGTCTTGGCCTTGCGCTCTTCAAACTCGAAGCTCACCTTGCCGTCCTTGCCCTTGACCAGGAAAGCCTTGAACGGTCGGCGCGTGCGCTGCGAGACGAAGCCGGGCAGCAAGTCGGTGCGGCCGTCGTTGAGCAGCTTGATCATCTGCTCGGGCAGGATTTCCTGTTGCAGGATGATGCGGCCGCTGCGGAAGTCGCAAGTCTTGGGCTTGGCGACGGTGTTCTCGCACACGTAGGCCAGGCCCATTTCGTAGACGCCGCCACCGCATTTCGGGCAGGCGCCCAAGGTGGTCTGGCCGCTGAAGTCGGGCGCTTCTGCGTTTTCATCTTCCTCGTTGCTCTGGCCGAAATCGAATTCGAGCTTGTAGTTCTTGATTTCTTCGTCGCGCGAGATTTTCAGGATGGCGGCGAACGGCCGGCCCATCTTGGAACGGAAGCCTTGCAGCGGACCGATGGTGCGCTTCTCGAGCAATTCCTCGACTTCGGCGACTTCAAACTGGCGGCCGCCCGGCACCTTGGTCATCGAGAATTCGCACTTGGTGCAGGCGAAGCGGCGGTAGTTTTCCTTGACCACGCTGCCGCAATTCGGGCACGGCGTCTTCAGCGTCGCGTAGTCGCCGGGAATGGTGTCGTTGTCGTATTCCTTGGCGCGCTTGACGATGACTTGCGTCATTTGCGCGATTTCGCGCATGAAGGTTTCCCGGCTGATCTTGCCGCGTTCCATCTGCGACAACTTGTATTCCCATTCGCCGGTCAGTTCCGGTGCCGTCAATTCACTGACGCCGAGTCCGCGCAACAGCGTCATGAGCTGGAACGCCTTGGCGGTGGGAATCAGTTCGCGGCCATCGCGCAGCAGGTATTTTTCCGTCAGCAAGCCTTCTATGATGGCGGCGCGCGTGGCCGGCGTGCCCAGGCCCTTGCCGGCCATGGCATCGCGCAGCTCTTCGTCGTCGATCAGCTTGCCGGCGCCTTCCATGGCCGACAGCAGCGTGGCTTCCGAATACCGTGCCGGCGGTTTCGTCACGAGGCCGTTGGCCGTGACCTTGTCTGTCTTGACCTTTTCATCCTTGGCGACCGGCACCAGTGTGCGGTTGTTGTCTTCGCCTTCTTCCTTAGCGGCGGTGACTTCCTTGCCGTACACGGCCAGCCAGCCGGGGTTGGTCATGACCTTGCCTTCGGACTTGAACTGATGGCCCGAGACTTCGGTATAGCGCGTCGTCACCTGGAATTCGGCAGCCGGGAAGAAGATCGCCATGAAGCGGCGTGTCACCAGGTCGTACAGCTTCTGCTCGGGCTCGGACAGGCTCTTCGGCGCCAGCGTGGTCGGAATGATGGCGAAGTGGTCGCTGATCTTCGTATTGTCGAAGATGCGCTTGTTCGGCTTGACCCAGTTGTTCTTCAGGATCTGCGCGGCGAACTGCTGGTAATTGTGGTTTTCCGAAATCGTGTCCAGCGTCTGCTTGACCGTGTTCAGATAGTCTTCCGGCAGGTGGCGCGAATCGGTACGCGGGTAGGTCAACACCTTGTGCTTTTCATACAGCGCCTGCGCCAGGCCCAGCGTATTCTTCGCCGAAAAGCCGAAGCGCGCGTTCGCTTCGCGCTGCAGGCTGGTGAGATCGAACAGGGCCGGCGCCATCGAGGTGGAAGGCTTGGATTCTTCCGTGACATTGCCGGGCTTGCCGCGGCAGGCGGCGACGATGGATTCGGCGGCGGCCTTGCTCCACAGGCGTTCGGCCTTCTTTTCCGGATCGGTTTCGTCTTTCTTGTGCTTGGTGTCGAGCCAGCGGCCTTCATAGATGCCGGCGGCGCAGACGAATTCGGCGCGCACTTCCCAATAGTCGCGCGGCACGAATTTCTTGATCTTCTCTTCACGCTCGACCACGATGGACAAGGTCGGCGTCTGCACACGGCCGACCGTGGTCAGGTAAAAGCCGCCTTCCTTCGAGTTGAACGCCGTCATGGCGCGCGTGCCGTTGATGCCGATCAGCCAATCGGCTTCCGAACGGCAGCGCGCTGCATCGGCCAGCGGCATCATTTCCTGGTCTTCGCGCAAGTGGCCGAAGGCGTCGCGGATCGCGCCCGGCGTCATCGATTGCAGCCACAGGCGCTTGATCGGCTGCTTGGCTTTCGCATATTGCGCGATCAGGCGGAAAATCAATTCACCCTCGCGCCCGGCGTCGCAGGCGTTGATCAGGGTCGTGACGTCCTTGCGCTTGATCAGCTTGTTCAAGACCTTCAGGCGCGATTCGGTCTTGGCAATGGGGTTGAGCGCGAAATGCGGCGGAATCATGGGCAGGTGGGTGAAAGTCCACTTGCCGCGCTTGACGTCGTATTCTTCGGGCACCGCGATTTCGACCAGGTGGCCGACCGCGGAAGACAGGACGTATTCGTCCGATTCGAAGTACTCATCGTGCTTGGTAAAGCCGCCGAGCGTCTTCGCGATGTCGTTCGCGACAGAGGGCTTTTCGGCGATGATGAGGGACTTGGACATAAATAAGATCCTGAAATATGCGTGCTGGTGGGTGTCGCGTTGCCAAGAGGCCGTCGCAAAATTACTCTGGCGGTGTTACCGCTCCTTGCCGTACAGTTGTACTGTCTGCGTCGCAAGCGGGGCGGCCATCCGCCTAGCCAGACTAATTTTGCAACAGCCTCTAAATAATAAATATCTGTCAATACCTGTCACTAAGGCAACGGTGACACCAATTTAGGGGCCAATGATAAGCGGGTTGTCGCGAAATTCGCAAGCAGGCCGCTGTTTTTCCCGGATCGCCCGAAATTTCCGAGGCGCCATGCCGGCCAGCTCAACTGCCAAGCGAATACCGGGAGGGCGAGGAGAGTGCGCTCAAAATTGAGCAAATCGGACAAAGGGCTGCGCGGAATACCGCTTTTGCGCTCGCTTTTTCACTATTAATGAGCGAGGGCCGGGCGAGAGGTGCAGGCCGCGAGCCGGATTCCAGCGGCCGCGCCAGTGTGACATCAATGCAACAAGCGTGGCTCCGGCTCTTCGTCCTCATCGAGCAGGAGCTCGTCAAACATCAGGCTGTCGGGTTCCTGGCCTTGGCTCCACAGCACCATCAGCACGATGACTTTGAGCTTGTCGAGCGGCAACGGCGCTTCGCCAACCGCCAAGGCGCGTCCGACCACGATTTCGCGCTGAATCGCGTTGATTACCTTGGCCGATTCGAGAAATTGCAGGAACCCCACGGCCGCCGTGCCAATCTGGTTGATTTCCTGTTCCACGTAAATGCGCGTGCCGAAGGAAAACGCGGCCTGCTGCGGATAGCAGCTATTGAACTCGTCTGTGGCTGTCGCTAAATCAGTCAGCCAGCCCAGCGCCTGCGAAATATCTTCATCTTCGAAGCCGACCGCAGACAGCTTCTTGACCAGCGCCTCCGGGTCGGGGCAGGCATCGGGGCGGTAATACGTCTCGTACAGGTAAACAAGGATATCGAACATGTTTTCGCCTCGGTGGAATTAAAAGGCCGTACTGAAACGTCACACTGCCGATTATAGGCTGGAAAAGAAAATCTGTGCTTTTTGGCCGCGTTTGCGCAAAAAATTAGCGAAAACAGGCACTTTTTGTGGCCGATTTGGATTTTTTGCTAGGCGAGGCGGCGGTAATTGCCGCCGGGCAGGGTCTCGACCAGGCCGGCGATTTCCAAGGTCATTAATTGCGCGGCCAGACTGGCCGCGTCCAATCCGGCGCGCGTGGCCAGGGTGGTGGCATCGACCGGGTCGTAGCCCATGGCTTCGAGCAGGGCAGATTCGGTGGCGGCAGTGTCCGGAAGTTTGCTCAAGAGTTTGGCCGGGGCGAGCGGCAATTTCATATAGGGCTGCAGCTCTTCGAGTATATGTTGGGCTGACTCGACCAGCTTCGCGCCTTGGCGGATCAATTGGTGGCAGCCTTTGGCCAGTGGCGAATGGATGGAACCCGGTATCGCGAATACCTCGCGCCCTTGCTCGGCCGCCTGACGCGCCGTGATCAGCGACCCCGATTGCGCGGCTGCTTCCACCACCAGCGTACCGCGCGCCAAGCCGCTGATGATGCGATTGCGGCGCGGGAAATTCGCCGGGACGGCCGGTGTGCCGAGCGCGTATTCGCTGACGATGCAGCCCTCTGCGGCGATCTGGTGGGCCAGATCGCGGTTACGCGCCGGGTAGACGATATCGATGCCGGTGCCGATCACGGCGATGGTCGACCCCCTGCCCGCGTGATTGTGCAAGCTCGTGAGACTGCCGCGGTGAGCTGCGGCGTCGATGCCGAGCGCGAGTCCGGACACGGTGTGCAAGCCCGCGACGCTGAGAGCCTCGGCAAAGCGTTCGGCATTGGCAATGCCCTGGGCCGTGGCGTTGCGGCTGCCGACGATGGCCAGAGACAGTTCCGACAGAATGTCGATCCGGCCTTTGACATACAGCATGGTGGGTGGATCAGGAATGTCGAGCAGCAGGCGTGGATAGCGCTCGTCGGCCAGCGTCAGAATCGCATTGTCGGACTGTTCGACCCAGGCCAGAGTGCGTTCTATGAGCGCCTCGGTCTCGGCCGGGAGAGTGCCGCTGAGCGCAAGCGCTATGCGTTCCGGCACGACCTTCTGTAGTGCGGAAAAACTCGCGCTGAAAATGTTTTCCGGCAGGCCGAATGCGCCGAGCAGCTTGCGCGCGGTTTCACGGCCTACACCCGCGGTTTGCTCCAGCCGGACCCACGCCTCCAGCCCTTCTACAGCTCCCAAGCCGGTTCCTTCACTTGGCGCTTTCCTCACTCAGGCGATTTCGCGAGGTCGCCGACCTGGGCCGAGTCGCGTACGTCCATGATCAGCGCATAGGAAATGTTGTCGAACACGCGGAACACGAACAAGTCGCCGTATTCCTCGTCGGGCAGCTTGATGGCCTTGTTATGATCGGTGGGATCGGCCACGACCGTGCCGAAGCGGAATAGCTGAAGCACGGTGCCGACGTCGACGCCGTCGCTGCGCCCGCGGTTGATCGAGACGATCTGGTTTTGGCCGGCGTGGCTGACGCCTTCATATATGGACACGATGCGCGCCGCCATGGGCTGCAAGGGGGCGTGCGGCATATAGTTGATCAGTGGTGTCGGCGGACTGGGCAGCAGGCGGTCGCCTATGCCCATTTCCTCTTTCGCATTCGCCACGCTGAAGGTATGGGCCTCGATCGGATCGGCAGCCGCGCGCACCAGCTTGATGGTGCCCAGGTACACGGCCTCGTAACCGATAACCTTGCCCGTGCCCGGATCTTTCAGCGGCTTGGCCGGACGGAATACCTGGAACGAGGTGCCGCCTTTCAAATCACCGCGCACATAGGCGCGGTCACCCTTGCCGACCACGACACGGCCTTCCTGGGTGGCGACAATGCGCGGCGCTTCGTTCAATTCCTTTTCACCGACCACGAGCGGTTGCGACAGGAAAGGCTCGATCACGGAATTGGCGATGCTGGTGATGGCGTTGCTCGCCAGGTTCTGCGTGCGGGTTTGCGGTTCCAGGCGCAAGTCGCCGGAAGCCTTGCCGCCGCCATAATTCGGCGCGGGCGTGCCGCCTATCGGCGTGCCGAGGCGCAGGCGGCCGGCGGCGCGGTCGAAATACACGATCTGGCCGGGATAGATCCAGTGCGGATTGCTGATCTGGTCCTTGTTGATGCCCCACACTTGCGGCCAGCACCAAGGGTGTTTGAGGAATTGGCCGGAAATGCTCCACAGCGTGTCGCCTACCACCACCACGTGCTGGTCAGGCGCGTTTTCCAGGAATTCGCAGTGGAAGGCGTTCGGATCGGCCTTCATTTCCTGCGAGATGGTGTCGGCCAGGCTGGCTTGCGAGAGCAAGGCCAGGGCAGGAATAAAAGTGGAAACAAGGAGGGAAGCGGCTATGCTAAACTTTTTCATGTTTCATCCGGTGAAAGGGATTAAGGTTTGCCGGAACGCCGCAAAATGTTGTCCGTACGAAAGTATCCATGCAGGGTAGGTGCGGCAACTCTTGTTACTTTGAATCAAATTCTGCACATAAATCCTTGAACTAGCAAGAGAATATACCAATCTCTCTTGCGGACTTGTTGCGCAAACGCCGTATGCCATTACTGAATATTCTCCGCTATCCCGACCCTCGCTTGCATAAAGTTGCCAAGCCGGTAACGACTTTCGACGCCAAGCTGAAACAATTGGCGGAAGACATGGCGGAAACCATGTATGAAGCGCCCGGCGTCGGCTTGGCGGCGACCCAGGTCGACGTGCACGAACAATTGATTGTGATCGATACATCCGACGCGCGCACCGATCTGCGCGTGTTCATCAACCCGGAAATCGTCTGGGCGAGCGCAGAAATGCAGGTGTATGAAGAGGGCTGCCTGTCGGTGCCGGGGATTTACGACGGCGTCGAACGCCATGCGCAAGTCAGGGTCAAGGCGCTCGATATCGAAGGCAAGCCTTTCGAACTCGAGGCCGATGGCTTGCTGGCCGTGTGCATTCAGCATGAAATGGACCATTTGAAAGGCAAGGTATTCGTCGAATACCTGTCGCCGCTCAAGCGCAACCGCATCAAGACCAAGATGCTGAAGGAAGAGCGCGAGCAGACTAAGTCGCGCAAACAAGCGGCCGTACGCTAAATTTCCATGAGAGTCATTTTCGCCGGTACGCCGGAGTTCGCGGCCGTTGCGCTACGCGCCCTGCATGAAGCCGGTTTCGAAATTCCGCTGGTGCTGACCCAGCCCGACCGTCCAGCCGGGCGCGGCATGCAGATGCAGGCCTCGGCCGTCAAGCAATATGCCGTCGCGCACGGCATGCCGGTGGCACAGCCGGTGTCGCTGCGACTGGATGGCAAATACCCCGAGGTGGCACGTGAAGCGCACGACTTGTTGCGCGCCACGCCGCACGACGTGATGGTGGTGGCGGCCTACGGTTTGATTTTGCCGCGCTCGGTGCTCGACATCCCGCCCCTGGGCTGCATCAATATCCACGCATCGCTGCTGCCGCGCTGGCGCGGCGCCGCGCCTATCCATCGCGCCATCGAAGCCGGTGATGCCGAGACCGGCGTCACTATCATGCAGATGGAAGAGGGGCTCGATACCGGTCCCATGCTGGCGGTTGAGAGCCTGCCCATCGCCGCGCAGGATACGACCGGCAGCCTGCATGACAAGCTGGCAGAGCTGGGCGGCCGCATGATCGTCGATGCGCTGCATGCCTTGGAGCGCGGCGGTCTGCAAGCGACGCCGCAGCCGGAAGTCGGAGTGATTTACGCCTCCAAGATCGCCAAGGAAGAAGCGGCTCTGGATTTCACGCTGCCGGCCGCGACGCTGGCGCGCAAGATAGGCGCTTTCAATCCCTTTCCGGGCGCATTCGGCATGGTCGATGGCGTGGCGGTCAAACTGTGGCAGGCGCAAGCCGAATCCGGCAAAGGCGAGCCGGGACAGGTGCTTGCTGCCAATGCCCGCGAGGGCGTGTTGATTGCGTGCGGCGATGGAGCCCTGCGTGTGCGGGAATTGCAGAAGCCGGGCGGCAAGCGTTTGGCTGCCGCCGAGTTTCTCAAAGGTTTCCCGCTGGAGAATCTGCGCTTTAGCTAGTCGGGATTTAGACGTGGATCTGGCGGCCACCGCCAAACGACCAATTCTCCCATGACGTCTCCTTGAAGCACACCAGAACTTGCTCGGGATCGAGTCCCGGAGCGCGTTGCAGGTTCTCGATCAGGTCGGCCAAAATCTTTTTCTTGATCTTGACGCTGCGCCCGACCGACAACAGGATTTCGATCAGCACAAAGTCCTTGCTGCGGTCGCTGGCCAGATCGGGGTAGCGCGGGTCGAAACGGAAGTCCTCCTCATCGAGTTCCAGCACGCGATGGAAGCGGTCGGATTGCGGCACGCCGGACGCGACCAGCGCCTGATGCACGCCTTCGAGCACGGCGGTTTTGAATGCGGCGGTTTTGCCCTTGCGGGTGGTGACGGTGACGAGCGGCATAACGGTCCTCGGAATTGGCAAAACAAGATTGTGCCTGATCGGGAAAAATGGCGTTGCCAGCCTGACGGGCCGCAGGATGGGGTTTCGTGCCGACTTGAAGGGACAGTCTATATGCCGCGAGACAACATATTCACATTGTGAATATGCGGTATATGAAAACGAAATTGGCCTTATATCTGGAGGGTGGATATAGTTGCACCTGTCTCCTCCATGTCTTCCAAAGTGATATGGATTCAGCCCACCGTCCGCGGTGGGCTTTTTTTTTGCCCAGGTTCAGCTATTCAGTATCGGCGCAACAAAGGCAAAGAATCCGCCGACCACAAATAGCACTACGGAAACAAGATAGACGGCGAATGAGCGCCTCCTGGTCTTGGTGCAAACTTCCGCCAGCACCGGGTCGATGGGGCACGGCAGCAGACGCGCACGCCACTGCAGGGCACCCGACACGGTCAGCATCACCGCGGCGAACGCGAATACGGTTCCCTTGTGCTCGGAAAACCATACTAATTGCGGCACCGCCGACACCAGCGAGGATAACGCCGCCCCGGCGCCGAGCGCTACCAGCAAGGCCGGCAACGCGCAACAGATCAAGGTGCTGCCGCTGCTGAACAGTGACAGCACCGACGCGGCGCGCACTTTGTGCAAACCGTCAATTTCGCTTGCGGCCATCATTCACTCCTTACCGATACCGGCTTTGATTTCCTGCGCCGTCTGTCCCACGGCCTCGATGTGGGTCACGTCATATCCGGCGTCATTAACCAGGGCCTTGACCGTATCGAGCGGCACACTTTGGCCCTCTTTCAACTCGACGGCAACGATCTTGCGCTTCAAGTTGACGTAGACATCCTTGGTCTGCGGCATGGCGCGCAGTTTCTTTTCGATACCTTGTGCACAAAATGCGCAGACCATGCCGTTGACGTCGACCTTGATCGTTTGCGTGGCGGCATAAGCCGGCGCCGCCACGAGATTTGCTGCGAGCAGCATGAAGAGAATTATTTTTTTCATGAAGGGTCCTTAAAATATATACATGAAGTTCAAACGAGGCTGATGCGAATTGTTGACGCCGGCTTCGATAAACAGCCCCTTGTTGATCAAACGCAGCATGGGGGTGATTTCGGTCTTGTCGGACAAGTCATGCATCCGTCGCGCTTCCAGCACGAACCAGGGTTGGGTCTCGTCGTACTCGGTTTCATAGAAGGAAAATCCGCCGCGCACGGAGCCATAGTCATGGTCGATGCCGGTGGCCCGGTACAGCCTGGCCGCGGCCGCGAAATACACGCGCCGCGTCTCGTAGTCGAACTGCGTGCCCGGCGACCACATCGTTCTGGTTTCCGATATGCCGGTTACCCGGTTATGCGTCCATGCCTCGCCTATCCCGGTGACAAACCAGAGATTGGCTTGCGCGTCGGCGCTATTCCATCGGTGCAGCAGGCGCGTATAGGTCAGGTCGGAAAGATCAAGCGTCGATTGCTTGTCGTCCGAACGCATATACGCCTCATCCACGCCGAGTGCATCGGTGGCCGTCAGAGCATAGTTGAGGGAAAGCTCACGCCAGTTCGGCCCAAGATCGGCCATCGTCATCCAGGAGTCCTTGTACCCCATGGGCGCTGCGGTGGCAGAGAGCGCTGCAGAGCCGGCCAGCAAGGCCAAGCAGGCCGGCAAGCGCCGCACAATACGGAAAATAGTCATGAATCGTCCTCGCGAAGTTCCGCCGGGGCGATATGCCGCGGCGGTACGACAAAAGCAAGCGCAAAGGCTTGCTAAGCGAGGAAGCGAGGGGGGCGGCGCAAGCCGTCGGGAATGAAGGAATGGAAGCGGGGAGTTGCCGGCGCCAACCAGGTTTCTGCGGCGACGGGCAACGGCAGGACGGAACCGCCGATCGGCAGCGCGGCGGTACTGGCGAGCGTGGCGCAAGTCGTGGCGCCCGCGCATGAAGCCATGGCCTCATGCCCTGCAGCCGCATGACTGCTGCCGTCTTTCCTTTCCTGCGCGGAAGCCACAGAGTCGCAGCAACCGCCGGTTGCCGCCGACATGCCTGGGCAATGCGGCATCGCATCTGAACACGACACATTGACCATTCCGGCAAAAGCCTGGAACGGCAGCAGCGCCATGAGTAGGCAAGCGAGCCAATGACGGACAGCAATAGACATCGCTGGAGAATATCAGAATTCGATTATTTGGGTTGGTTCCCGCTTCAAATGTTGATGTTCCGACAGCCCTCGCTTTTATTCTATATTTCAACTATTATTGAAATATGAAATAAAATATTTCAACCCTTATGGAAACTAAACAAGTTATCACGGCCTTGAGTGCCTTGGCCCAGGAATCGCGCCTGGCGGTGTTCCGCCTGCTGGTGCAGGCTGGGCCGGAAGGCATGGCGGCCTCCAGGATCAGCGAGCAGATTGGTGTCGCGCCATCCTCACTGTCGTTCCACCTGAAGGACATGTCATATGCCGGCCTGATCAGCTCGCGCCAAGAGGGACGCTTCATCATCTATTCGGCCAACTTCGCCACGATGAACGGCTTGATCGCCTTTCTCACGGAAAACTGCTGTGGCGGCAATCTGTGCGGACCGGCCTGTGCGCCCGCATGTGAACCGTCGCAAGCCAAATCCAAGGGAGTGCCGGCATGAAACGCCTGCACATGAATTCACCATGAGCGCCCCTGTCATCAACGTCCTGTTCCTGTGCACCGGCAATTCCGCGCGTAGCGTCATGTCGGAAGCGCTGCTGACCAGCCTCGGCAATGGCCGCTTCCAAGGCTACTCGGCCGGCAGCCATCCGACCGGGCAGGTCAATCCGTTCGCGATCGAGCAGATCCGGCAATTCGACCCGTCGTACCGCACCGACGACCTGCGCAGCAAGAGCTGGAATGACTTTGCCTCTCCTGGCGCACCCAAGATGGACGTCATTATCACCGTCTGCGACAACGCCGCCGGCGAGACCTGCCCCTACTGGCCGGGCCGGCCGGCCACCGCACACTGGGGCTATGCCGATCCGGCGGCGGTGGAAGGTTCGGATGAGGCGAAACGTGCTGCGTTTGCCAAAACCTTCGATCAGATTAGACGGCGCATTGAAGCCTTCACCGCCTTGCCGATCGAGGCTATGAGTTTCGAGGCGGTCAGCAGCGCGGCGAAGAAGATCGGGGAGATGGCAGTATGACGCGCGCGCGGCGTACTGTGTCTGAAGCGCTCGGCACGGCGTTGCTGTTGGCCGTGGTGGTCGGTTCCGGCATCATGGGCGAGCGTCTGGCCGGCGGCAATGTCGCGATCGCCTTGTTGGCCAATGCCGTCGCGACCGGTTGCGGCCTGGCTGTATTGATTCTGATGTTCGGTCCGATCTCCGGCGCGCACTTCAATCCTGTCGTGACGCTGTCCGAGGCCTGGCGGAAAAATTTGCCGGCAAGGGAAGTCCTGCCGTATCTTGCCTCCCAGCTGGCCGGCGCTTTTGCCGGCGTCGCCGCAGCGCATCTGATGTTTGGCGAGCCGCTGTTTGTCGCTTCGGCACACGTGCGCTCAGGTGGTGCGCAATGGTGGAGCGAGTTCATCGCGACATTCGGCCTGGTGGCAACGATTATCAGTTGCTCGCGCAGCCGACCGGGTGTGACGCCGTTTGCCGTGGCGCTATACATCACGGCGGCATACTGGTTCACGGCGTCGACCTCGTTCGCCAATCCGGCCGTCACGCTGGCGCGCGCAGCGAGCAATACCTTTGCCGGTATTCGGCCGGAAGACGTGGGTGGGTTTATCGTGGCGCAGCTCCTGGGGACTGTCGCGGCCACGCTCTTGTTTGGCTGGTTGCTTCCCACATCTTCTACTCAAGCCAAGGTCACTGAATAGGTGGCGCATAGGTGGCGGATATTTGGAACACCTATTTATCTACAGGCCGTTGCTATTTAGGTAATTTATCTTGTATGCAGTGTGGCAAATGCGGATTTGGTGCCATCAGCCGATTTCCCGTATAATTTTTTTGCGCCGATTTGATTGAACCAGTCAAACCCAGCTTGCGGGCGCCGAGGTTTGGTCCAGATTTACCCCCTTTGGATCCGCTTTGGATCCGGTTCCGACCGAACCTCTATAAATACTGCTAAAGCGGAGATGCAAACCCGGTCCCGTTTTTGGCAGACCGGGTTTTTTGCTTTGTGGATTAGAAAAGAACGAGTGCCTTATGAAACGCGACGCCATTTCCCCAACCGAAACGATATTGCGCGACCTGCTGGCGCGCCGCATCCTGGTCTTGGACGGCGCCATGGGCACCATGATCCAGCAATACAAGCTGACCGAGGAAGACTATCGCGGCACGCGCTTCGCCGACTTTGCGGTGCCGAGCAAGGAGGTGTTCGTCAAAGGCAACAATGAATTGCTGACGTTGACGCAGCCGCACATCATCAGCGAAATCCACGAGAAATACCTGGCGGCCGGCGCCGACATGGTCGAAACCAACACTTTCGGCGCCACCACGGTTGCGCAGGACGATTACCACATGGGCCATCTGGTCTATGAAATGAACCTGCAGGCGGCACGGCTGGCGCGCGCCGCCTGCGACAAGTATGCGACGGCGGATAAGCCGCGTTTCGTGTGCGGCGCGCTGGGACCGACGCCGAAGACGGCCTCGATTTCTCCCGACGTCAATGACCCGGCCGCGCGTAACGTCACGTTCGACCAGCTCGTGGCCGCCTACCTGGAGCAGACGCGCGCCCTGGTCGAAGGCGGCGCAGACGTGCTGCTGGTGGAAACGATTTTCGACACGCTCAACTGCAAGGCGGCGCTGTTTGCCATCGACGCTTTCTTCGAAGAATCGGGCAAGCGGCTGCCCATCATGATCTCGGGCACGGTCACCGATGCTTCGGGCCGCATCCTGTCCGGCCAGACCGTGCCGGCGTTCTGGAACTCCGTGCGCCACGCCAAGCCGCTGACGGTCGGTCTCAACTGCGCGCTCGGCGCGGCGCTGATGCGCCCTTACGCGGAAGAGTTGGCCGCGATAGCCGACACCTATGTCTGTATTTACCCGAACGCCGGCCTGCCCAACCCGATGTCGGACACCGGCTTCGATGAAACGCCGGATATCACGGCTTCGCTGCTCAAGGAATTTGCCGAGAGCGGCTTCGTCAATATCGCCGGCGGCTGTTGCGGTACCACGCCGTCTCATATTCGGGCGATTGCCGAGACGGTGAGCAAGATTGCCCCGCGCAAGATTCCCGAGATTCCGACCGCCATGCGCCTGTCCGGCTTGGAGCCGTTTACGATTGACGACGCTTCGCTGTTCGTCAACGTCGGCGAGCGCACCAATGTGACCGGATCCAAGGCTTTTGCGCGCCTGATCCTGAATGAGCAATACGACGAAGCGCTGTCGGTGGCGCGCCAGCAGGTGGAGAACGGCGCGCAAGTCATCGACATCAACATGGACGAGGCGATGCTCGATTCGGTGGCCGCCATGACGCGCTTCCTGAATCTGATCGCGTCCGAACCCGATATTGCGCGCGTACCCATCATGATCGACTCGTCGAAATGGTCGGTGCTGGAAGCAGGCTTGAAATGCGTGCAGGGCAAGGCCGTCGTCAACTCGATTTCGATGAAGGAAGGCGAGGCTGAATTCCTGCGCCAGGCCAAGCTGTGCCGCCGTTACGGCGCAGCCGTGATCGTGATGGCCTTCGACGAGCAGGGGCAGGCCGACACGTTTGCGCGCAAGACTGAAATTTGCGCGCGCGCCTACAAGCTGCTGGTCGAGCAAATCGGCTTTCCGCCGGAAGACATCATCTTCGATCCCAATATTTTCGCGATTGCGACCGGTATCGAGGAGCACAACAACTACGCCGTCGATTTCATCGAAGCGACGCGCTGGATCAAGCAAAACCTGCCGCACGCAAAGATCAGCGGCGGCGTCTCCAACGTCAGCTTCAGCTTCCGTGGCAATGATCCGGCGCGCGAGGCGATTCACACTGTATTCCTGTATCACGCCATCAAGGCCGGCCTGACGATGGGCATCGTCAACGCCGGCATGGTCGGCGTGTACAGCGAACTGTCCGAGGATTTGCGCGAACGGGTCGAAGACGTGGTGCTGAACCGCCGGCCTGACGCCACCGAACGCATGATTGAATTCGCCGGCAGCATGAAGGCTGGCGGAAAAAAGGAAGAACAAAGCCTGGAATGGCGCAATGCGCCGGTGTCCAAGCGCCTGGCGCATGCACTGGTGCACGGTATCACGCAATGGATAGTCGAAGATACCGAGGAAGCGCGCCAGGAATTGCTGCAAGCCGGCGGCCGGCCTATCCAGGTGATCGAAGGTCCGCTGATGGATGGCATGAACATCGTCGGCGACCTGTTCGGCCAAGGCAAGATGTTCCTGCCGCAGGTGGTGAAGTCGGCGCGCGTGATGAAACAGGCGGTGGCGCACTTGATTCCTTTCATCGAGGAAGAAAAGAAGCAGGAAGAGGCGCGCACCGGCATTGTCGCCAAACCCAAGGGCAAGATCGTGATCGCGACCGTCAAGGGCGACGTGCACGACATTGGCAAGAACATCGTGTCGGTGGTCTTGCAATGCAATAACTTTGAAGTGGTCAACATGGGCGTGATGGTGCCGTGCTCGGAAATCCTGGCGAAAGCCAAGGCCGAGAACGCCGACATCGTCGGTCTGTCGGGCTTGATCACGCCTTCGCTCGAAGAGATGGCACACGTGGCGAAGGAAATGCAGCGCGACCCGCATTTCCGCATGCTCAAGATCCCGCTCTTGATCGGTGGCGCAACGACCAGCCGCGCCCACACCGCGGTGAAGATCGCCAACAATTACGAAGGCCCGGTGGTGTACGTGCCGGATGCGTCGCGTTCGGTGTCGGTGGCGCAAGCCTTGTTGACGCCGGAACAGCGCGAGCAATACGTCGCCGAGGTGGCAGCGGATCACGAACGCCTGCGCGTGCTGCACGCAAACAAGAAAGCCACGCCGCTGCTTACTTTGGAGCGGGCGCGCGCCAACAAAACCAAGCTTGATTTCACCGGCCGCCACGCGCCGGCCAAGCCGAAATTTATCGGCCGCCGCGAATTCCGCAATGCCGATCTGGGCTCGCTGGTCGATTACGTGGACTGGGGGCCGTTCTTCCAGACCTGGGATTTGGCCGGACCTTTTCCGGCCATCCTGAACGACGAAGTGGTGGGCGAGGCGGCCACCAAGGTGTACGAAGAAGGCAAGCAACTGTTGAAAAAACTGGTCGAAGGCCGCTGGCTGACCGCCAACGGCGTGCTCGCGCTGTTGCCGGCCAATAGTGTCGGCGACGACATCGAGATTTATACCGACGAGTCACGTACGCAAGTGGCATTTACCTACTACGGTGCGCGTCAGCAAACCGAAAAACCGGTGATTGACGGCGTCGCGCGCCCGAACCAATGTCTGTCGGACTTCATTGCGCCCAAGGAATCTGGCGTTGCCGATTACATCGGCATGTTTGCCGTCACGGCCGGCATAGGCATAGAAAAGCACGAGAAGCGCTTTGAAGACGCGCACGACGACTATTCTTCGATCATGCTGAAGGCGTTGGCCGACCGACTGGCGGAAGCCTTTGCCGAACAACTGCACGAACGTGTGCGCAAGGACTTGTGGGGTTATGCGGCCGACGAAGGCTTGAGCAATGCCGAGCTGATCAAGGAAGCGTATCGCGGCATACGGCCGGCGCCCGGGTACCCGGCTTGCCCAGAGCACACGGTCAAGGCCGATGTCTTCAAGCTGCTGCAGTGCGAAGAGATCGGCATGCAACTGACCGAATCGTTTGCCATGGCGCCCGGTGCCTCGGTGTCAGGCTTCTATTTCGCCCACCCCGAGTCGAAGTACTTCAGCGTCGGCAAGATCGGCGACGACCAGGTGGCAGACATGGCGCGCCGGCGCGCGGTGGCAAAGGAAGATGTCGAACGTTGGCTGGCGCCCAACCTGAATTGATCGCTGGGCGGCGGCCGCGCCCTTTTCCGGAAAAGCGGCCGCCTCAGTTTTTGCCGTTACTGGCGTCGCCTGGTGCGCCAGGTTTCTTTCCCTCCCGCTTTTTCAGCAGAGCCTTGCAGGCGTCCGAGAGCTGATCCTGGTTGGCTTTCAGGCAGGCCAGGATGCGGCGACCGCCCGGTTGCACGTTCGGGCACAGCCTTGCCACATCCGCCTTGCAGGCATCTCTACCTGCTCCGTGGGGCTGGGCCGGCGCTGTATCCGTACTTTGTGCGGCACTCTGCGCGGCGGCGAAACCGGCCGTGCAGGCGATCAAGGCAAGGGCTGCGAGTCGTTTCATACTTGTTTCCTTTCGTTATTTTCCCAAGCGCCATGACGTGATACCGGCCTCGCAACGGCCTCGCCAATGTAGCACGGCTGCCCGTTCTGGTGCCCGGTAAACACTCTGTTTACAATTCTCTTGGGTTTTTTGGGAATCGGCCGGTAAACACCCGTCAACTCTCCGCATGCCGGGCTGTTTCAAGGATTGACACTAAGGGTCCCACACTCTTTTCCAAGGGCCCGA
>JAFANH010000074.1 GCA_019232795.1 Burkholderiaceae bacterium | reverse complement strand
TTACCCCTCTTAGCTGAAATGCAACTGCTCGCCGTCGGCGTCAATCACACCACCGCGCCTTTATCTCTGCGCGAAAAGGTGGCGTTTCCCGCCGACCAGATCGGTCAAGCGGTAGCGGCTGCGCGCGCATGGTTCGGTAAATCGGTGGCGCCGGGAAGCGTACAGGAAGCGGCCATACTCTCGACTTGCAACCGCACCGAGCTGTATGCGGCCAACCTGTTGCCCCTGGATGCACGCGGCCTCGACGCCCATATCGACGCCACTGCGCATTTCCTGGCCAATTATCACGGCCTGCCCTACGCGGAATTGCGCCCCCACCTGTACACGCTGCCGCAAAGCGACGCCGTGCGGCATGCCTTCCGGGTCGCTTCCGGCCTCGATTCAATGGTTTTGGGCGAAGCGCAAATCCTGGGCCAGATGAAGGAAGCCGTGCGTCAGGCTGAAGCAGCCGGTGGGCTCGGCACCTGTTTGCACCAGATGTTCCAGCGCACCTTCGCGGTGGCCAAGGAAGTGCGCAGCACTACCGAGATCGGTGCGCACAGCGTATCCATGGCTGCTGCCGCGGTGCGCCTGTCGCAGCGCATTTTCGAAAAAATTTCCGAACAGCACGTGCTGTTCATCGGCGCCGGCGAAATGATCGAATTGTGCGCCACTCACTTTGCCGCGCAAAACCCGAAATCGCTGACCATCGCCAACCGCACGCTGGAGCGCGGCGAACAGCTGGCTGCACGCTTCAACGGCAAGGCGATCCGCCTGGCCGAGTTGCCGCATCAGCTAGCTTCATTCGACATCGTGGTGTCGTGCACCGCCTCCACCTTGCCCATCATCGGTCTCGGTCTGGTCGAAAGCGCGATCAAGGCACGCCGCCACAAGCCGATTTTCATGGTCGATCTGGCAGTGCCGCGCGACATCGAGGTCGAAGTGGCGCGCCTGGACGACGTGTTCCTGTATACCGTCGACGACCTCGGCGCCGTAGTGCAGACCGGCACCGAGAACCGCCAGGCCGCCGTGGCCCAGGCCGAGGCGATTATCGAAACGCGCGTGCAAAACTTCATGCACTGGGTCGATACGCGTTCGGTCGTGCCCCTGATCCAGGACTTGCACGAGTCGGGTGAAACCATGCGCCTGATCGAACTCGAACGCGCGCGCAAGATGCTGGCGCGCGGCGACGACATTGAAGCGGTGCTGGAAGCCTTGTCGCGCGGCCTCACCGCAAAATTCCTGCATGGCCCGCAACAGGCCCTGCACCAGGCCCAGGGCGACGAACGCGCGCGCCTGGCGGCCTTGCTGCCGCAGCTGTTCCGCACCAAACGCTAGCTGCCTCCTGGGCACTCCATACGCGTATCACTCCGCCGCATGCCGCGGACTTCCCGAATTCAACGCACTACCAAACAATATGATGAAACCCTCGATGCTTGCCAAGCTCGACCAGTTGACCGAACGCCTGGAAGAGGTCAACAGCTTGCTGCAGCAACCCGACGCCACCTCCAATATCGACAACTACCGCAAGCTGGCGCGCGAGCACGCCGAACTCGAGCCGCTGGTGGCGCTGTACGCGAACTACACGCAGACCGACGCCGACATCAAGGGCGCGCAGGAAATGCTATCCGATCCCGACATGAAGGAACTGGCGCAGGATGAGATCGCTACCGGCCGCGCACGCATGGAGCAGTTCGAAATCGATCTGCAAAAGATGCTGCTGCCGAAAGACCCCAACGACGAGCGCAACATCTTCCTGGAAATCCGTGCCGGTACCGGCGGCGACGAAGCGGCGCTGTTTGCCGGCGACCTGTTGCGCATGTATACGCGCTTTGCCGAGCGCAACCGCTGGCAGGTGGAAATGATTTCCGAATCGGAGTCGGAACTGGGCGGCTACAAGGAAGTGATTGTGCGCGTGGTCGGCTACGGCGCCTATTCACGCCTGAAATTCGAATCGGGCGGCCACCGCGTGCAGCGCGTGCCAGCCACCGAGACCCAGGGCCGCATCCATACCTCGGCCTGCACGGTCGCTGTGATGCCGGAAGCCGACGAAGTGGAAGACGTCAACATCAATCCGGCAGACTTGCGCATCGACACCTTCCGCGCCTCCGGCGCCGGCGGCCAGCACATCAACAAGACCGACTCGGCCGTGCGCATCACTCACCTGCCGAGCGGCATCGTGGTCGAGTGCCAGGACGACCGCAGCCAGCACAAGAACAAGGCCCAGGCCATGAAAGTGCTGGCGGCGCGCATCAAGGATGTGCAGTTGCGCGAGATCCAGGCCAAGGAAGCGGCCACGCGAAAATCGCTGATCGGCTCGGGCGACCGCAGCGAGCGCATCCGCACCTACAATTATCCTCAGGGCCGCATGACCGACCATCGCATCAACTTGACGCTGTACAAGCTCGACTTCATCATGGACGGCGACCTCGAGGAGTTGACCAACGCGCTGGTTGCCGAGCATCAGGCCGAACTGCTGGCGGAACTGGCCGACGGTAATTCCTGAACCATTTTCACCAAACCGCGTCCATACGCATTCCATCACTCTTTTGACAAGGCCAGCATGAAAAATCCGAAACTGCTGCTCATCGCCATCGCCCTGATTTGCTTTGGCCTGCTGGGCGCAGCCCTGTACCTGCAATTCGTCGAATACATGCAGCCCTGCCCGTGGTGCATCATCCAGCGCTATCTGTTCACGGCCATCGCCCTGATCTGCCTGGTCAGCGCCTTCCTGCCGGCCAAGACGCATCGCGGCGGCGCCGGCCTCGGCCTGTTGGCCGCGCTGGGCGGCATAGGCTCCGCTTCCTGGCATCTGTGGGTGAAAGCCCATCCCGCGGTATCGTGCGGGCTCGACCCGGTGGAAACTTCGCTCAACAAGTTCCCGACGGCCAAGCTGCTGCCCTTCCTGTTCAGGCCGGAAGGAGAATGCGGTACCGAATACGCGCCGCTGTTCGGCTTATCGATTCCGCAATGGTCGCTGCTGTGGTTCGTGGTGTTCGCCGTCGTGCTCGGCATGCTGGCGCTACGCCGGCAGCGCCGCTGACGTCACATCGTGAGACTCGACACTTTTTTGCGAAGCTCACCGCTCGACGCGATCGACACGCGCATTGTGGTCATGCATGCGCTCGGCTTGACGCGCATGCAATTGATCACCCAGGCCGAACGCATACTGAATCCCGATGAAATCGCCAAAGCGTCGGCACTGATCGAGCGCCGATACGCCGGCGAACCGATTGCCTACATAGTCGGCATGCGCGAGTTCTACGGTTTGCCGTTTCGCGTTACACCGGACGTATTGATCCCGCGCCCGGAGACTGAATTGCTGGTAGAACTGGCGTTGGCACGCCTGCCGGCCAAGGCTCGCGTACTCGACATGGGCACCGGCTCGGGAGCGATTGCAGTTGCCCTCGCTCATACGCGGCGCGATGCTAGCGTCACCGCCATCGATGCCAGCCCAGCGGCGCTCGAAATCGCGAGCACCAATGCCGCCGCCAACGCTGTGCAAGTCGAATTCCTGCATAGCGACTGGTATGGCGCACTGGCAGGCCGGCAGTTCGCTTTGATCGTATCCAATCCCCCCTACGTCGTCGCCGGCGACGCACACCTGCAACAGGGTGACTTGCGCTTCGAACCGGTCGACGCCTTGACCGACCACGGCGATGGTTTGTCGGCATTGCGGGCGATTATTACGGGTGCAGAGCGTCATTTGACGCCGGGTGGCTGGTTGTTGATGGAGCATGGCTACGACCAAGCGGCGGCGGTGCGGGAATTACTTGCATCGGCAGGCTTCAGCGCAGTACAAAGCTGGCAAGACTTGGCGGGAATTGAACGGGTCAGCGGCGGCGCCCTTCATTACCGTCATTCCCGCGAATCGGATGGCCGCCCCGCGTGAATCCATAACCCAATGGCCAAGACCTCTTACGTTTATATTCTCGCAAGCGGTCGATATGGGACGTTATACATAGGCATCACGTCAGATTTAAGCAAACGTGTCTACCAACATCGCGAAGACGCTGTCGATGGTTTCACCAAGAAATACAGCGTCAAATATCTCGTTTGGTACGAAGTACATGAAGATATCCTCTCTGCGATTACCAGAGAAAAGCAATTGAAGAAATGGAATCGCTCCTGGAAGATCGATCTGATCCAACAAGAAAATCCTACTTGGCGCGATTTATTTGACGAGATCGCGGTATAGCATGGCACGAGTAACCACTTTCACCCGGCTAGGCAACAAAACGCGGGTAAAGGCGTCATTGCAAACCATTTCACTTCCCCGTCGTCCTCGCGAACGCGGGCACCCATAACCCGGTGGCCAAGATCACCTAGCAGCTACCACCCAGCACACGTCCGCCCAGACACCATTCAATTGCGTCGCTGTTGAGCCTCCCTATGGGTCCCCGCGTTCGCGAGGACGACGAGGATAGAGAAACGTCAAACTCAAGCGTATCCACCCGCATTTTTCCGTTGGTTAATATCTTGGTAAATTTCTAGTTCCCTCCCCTCAAGCCAGACGCTCGCGCCCAAATTGCGTATCATCTCGCCTGACCTGTTATACCCCTGCTTTTGACACAACAACAACCCCTCATGCTTCCCTCGATCGAACAACGCCTGGCCGCCGAACTCGCGGCACAACCCAACCAAGTCGCTGCCGCCATCGCCCTGCTCGACGAAGGCGCCACCGTGCCCTTCATCGCGCGCTACCGCAAGGAAGCCACCGGCGGTCTCGATGACGTGCAACTGCGTCTGCTGGAAGAGCGTCTGCGCTACCTGCGGGAACTGGAAGAGCGCCGTAAGGCTGTCATCGCCTCGATCGAAGAACAGGGCAAGATGACGCCGCCCTTGCTCGACGCCATCCTGCACGCCGAAGACAAGACCCGTCTCGAAGACTTGTACCTGCCGTACAAACCCAAGCGCCGCACCAAGGCCCAGATTGCCGCCGAAGCCGGATTGACGGAGCTGGCCGACGCCTTGCTGGCCGATCCGACCTTGAACCCCGAGGAAGAAGCGGCGAAATACCTGAAACCGGCCTTCAGTACCGAGAACGGCGACAACCCCGGCGTAGCCGACACCAAGGCTGCGCTCGACGGTGCGCGCCAGATCCTGATGGAACGCTTCGCCGAAGACGCCTCTCTGTTGCAGTCGCTGCGCGAGTACCTGAACGAGCACGGCGTGGTGGAATCGAAAGTCATCGAAGGCAAGCAGGATGCGGGCGAAAAATTCGCCGACTACTTCGACTATTCCGAACCGCTCGCCAACATTCCTTCGCACCGCGCCTTGGCGCTGTTCCGCGGCCGGCGCGAAGAGATGCTGACCGTCGTCTTGCGGCTCGACAGCGAAGAAGAAAAGCCGAAATGGGATGCGCCGCACAACCCTTGCGAAGCCCGCATCGCGGCACGCTTCGGCGTCAGCGGCAAGGGCCGTGCTGCCGACAAATGGCTGGCCGATACCGTGCGTTGGGCCTGGCGCGTCAAGGTGTTCATGCATCTGGAAACGGAACTCATGACGAACTTGCGCGAAAAGGCCGAGATCGAGGCGATCCACGTTTTTGCGCGCAACCTGAAAGACTTGCTGCTGGCGGCGCCGGCCGGCCCGCGCGCTACCATGGGCCTGGACCCCGGCCTGCGCACCGGCGTCAAGGTGGCCGTGGTCGACGCCACCGGCAAGGTGGTCGACACCGCCACCGTCTACCCACATCAGCCCCGCAACGATTGGCACGGCTCGCTGCACACTTTGGCGCAGCTTGCACAGAAGCACAATGTGGCCCTGATCTCGATCGGCAACGGCACCGCCAGTCGCGAGACCGACAAGCTGGCGCAAGACTTGATCAAGCAGCAGCCCGAGCTGAAGCTGACCAAGATCGTGGTGTCGGAAGCCGGCGCTTCGGTCTATTCGGCTTCGGAATACGCCTCGCGCGAACTGCCCGAGCTCGACGTCTCGCTGCGCGGCGCAGTCTCTATTGCGCGCCGCCTGCAAGACCCGCTGGCTGAACTGGTCAAGATCGATCCTAAATCCATCGGTGTAGGCCAATACCAGCACGACGTCAGCCAAACGCAACTTGCGCGCTCGCTCGACGCCGTGGTCGAAGACTGCGTCAACGCTGTCGGCGTCGACGTCAACACTGCTTCGGCGCCGCTGCTGGCGCGCGTATCGGGCTTGAATGCCAGTGTCGCGCAAAGCATCGTCAGCCACCGCGACATGAAGGGCATGTTCGCCACGCGCGCCGACTTGCGCGCCGTGCCGCGCCTGGGCGACAAGACTTTCGAACAGGCAGCCGGCTTCCTGCGCGTGATGAATGGCGACAATCCACTCGACGCCTCGGCCGTGCACCCGGAGTCCTACCCGCTGGTCGAAAAAATCCTGGCCGACATCAAGAAGGATGTGAAGAGCGTGGTCGGCGACGGCAAGCTGCTCAAGACACTGAGTCCAGCCAAGTACGCCGACGACAAGTTCGGTGTACCGACCGTCTCCGACATTCTCAAGGAACTGGAAAAGCCGGGCCGCGATCCGCGTCCCGAGTTCACCACCGCAACCTTCAAGGAAGGCGTGGAAGAGATCAAGGATTTGCGCCCGGACATGATCCTGGAAGGCGTGGTCACCAACGTCGCCGCTTTCGGCGCCTTTGTCGACATCGGCGTGCACCAGGATGGCCTGGTGCATATCTCGGCCTTGTCGAATAGTTACGTCAAGGACCCGCATACTGTGGTCAAGGCCGGGCAGGTAGTCAAGGTCAAGGTGCTGGAAGTCGACGAGAAACGCAAGCGCATCGCGCTGACCATGCGTCTGGCCGACAGCGCCCCGGCCGCCGGTTCCAAGCCTGCCCAGCGCGCCGACCGCAGCGACGGCAAACGCTTGTCGCAATATCAACAAAATGCGCGACCAGAGCAAACTGGCAACGCCATGGCGGCAGCCTTCGCCAAGCTCAAGCGCTGAGACATTCCCCTCTCCCACAACGTGGGAGAGGGGTAGGGGAGAGGGAGTTCATACTGCGGCATAAGTGCAGATATTTCCCTATAATGACCGCATTAACCATTCAGAGGCAGCAACAATGAGCGACGTACAAACCTGGATCAAAGAAACCGTGACCAACAACCCGGTCGTCCTGTTCATGAAGGGCACGGCCCAGTTCCCGCAATGCGGCTTTTCCGGCCGTGCGGTGCAATTGCTGAAAGCCAGCGGTGTGGAAAACCTGGTGACGGTCAACGTGCTGGACGATGCCGATGTGCGTCAGGGTATCAAGGAATATTCAAACTGGCCGACCATCCCGCAACTATATGTGAAGGGCGAGTTCGTCGGCGGCTCCGACATTATGGGCGAGATGTTCGAATCCGGCGAATTGCAAACCCTGCTGCGCGGATAAGTCTGTGAGCGCCGCGGACGCAAACGCCGGAGCTCCGCAGCGCATCGTCGTCGCCATCACCGGCGCGACCGGCGCCATCTATGGCGTGCATGTGCTGCGCGCCCTCAACGCCATCGCCGGCGTTGAAACCCACCTGGTCGTTTCCGACGCCGGCGTATTGAGCCTGCACCAGGAACTCGACATGAGCCGCAAGCACGTCGAAGCGCTGGCCCACCATACCTACAATGTGCGCGACATCGGCGCGGCGCTGGCCAGCGGTTCCTTCCAATCGGCAGGTATGATCGTAGCCCCGTGCTCGATGAAGACGCTGGCCTCGATCGCGCACGGCCTCTCGGACAACCTGATCGCGCGCGCCGCCGACGTGGTATTGAAAGAGCGCCGCCGCCTGGTGCTGCTGGTGCGCGAAACCCCGCTCAACCTTGCGCATTTGCGCAATATGACGGCCGTCACCGAGATGGGCGGCATTATCTTCCCGCCTTTGCCAGCCTTCTATCACCGCCCGCAAAGCATAGAGGAGATGGTCGATCACACCGTGGGGCGGGTGCTCGATTTGTTCGCACTGCCGCATCAATTGGCGCCGCGCTGGAATGGGATGAAAGACTAAGCAAAGACACCTCCGCTCGGATGCGGGAGCCTTCGTAGGCCTTACGCCATGTAGTTTCCCGGCGTCCTCGCGAATCGGATCGGCCGCCCCGCGGTGACCCATAGTGAGGTAGATATGGCAACCGCCCTATGGATTCCCGCGGGGCGGCCTCCCGTCTACGCGGGAATGACGGGGAAAGACATAATGTTTGTCGTAGAGCGTGTCCCGCATTTTCCGGCTGAATCACAGACCCCAATCACCGGCCAACTAGGCTACTTCGCCACCTCCCCCACCCCAAAATGGCTATCGAAGAAGCGCTCAATAGTCTTGTACACATGAATCTGGCTCGATTTCTTCGACAAGCCATGCTTCGCACCCGGATAAGTCATCAAGTCGAACAGGACGCCGCGATCTTCGAGTTCGCTCATCAAACGCGTCGAATTGACGAACAACACATTGTCGTCAGCCATGCCGTGCACCAGCAATAACGGCGACTTCAAACCGTCCAGGTGGGTCAGCACGCTGCTGTCCTTGTAACCGTCGGCATTGTCCTTGGGACGCGTCATATAGCGCTCCGTGTAATGCGTGTCATACAAGGCCCAGTCCGTCACCGGCGCCACCGCCGCGCCGAGCGCGATGCGGTCCGAGCCGGCTTCCAGCAAGCGCAGCGTCATAAAGCCGCCGTAGCTCCAGCCGAACACGCCGATGCGCTTGGGATCGACGAAGCTTTGCTTGGCCAGCCAATCGATGCCGGTCAACTGGTCTTCGACTTCATGCTTGCCCAGGTCCTGGTAGATCACGTCGGTGAAACGGCGCTCACGGCGCGTCGAGCCGCGATTGTCGAGGCGGAACACGACGTAACCCTGCTGCGCCATGTACTCGAAGAACAGGTTGCGTCCGCTCCATTGGCGCGTCACTTCTTGCGCACCCGGTCCGCCATAGACGTAGACAAACACCGGATAGCGCTTGCTAGCATCGAAATTGTGCGGCTTCATCAGCGCGTAATGCATGTCCTGGCCGTCGTTGGCTTTCAGCACACCGAATTCGGTCTGCACGTGCATTGCCCTGAACGGTGCATAGGGATGCGCGGCATTCAGTTCGTTGTGCTCGAGCCAGGTGATCAGCGAACCATCTGCCTTACGCAAGCTCACTTGCGGCGGCGTATCGGAGTCGGACCAGGTATCGATGAAAGCTTCGCCATGATCTGAAAAGTGCGCATCGTGCCAGCCGTCGGCCTGGGTCACGCGCAGCGGCTTGTCGGCCGTGCTGCCGTCCAGCGCCAGGGCATAGACTTGCTTGTCGATCGCGGCGTCACGGTTCGAGGCCACATAGACGCGCCCGGCCTTTTCGTCGACGGCCAGCACGTTGTCGACGCGCCATTCGCCCTTTGACAGGGTATGCAGCAAGTGGCCGTCGAGGTCGTACAGGTACAGGTGACGGTTGCCGCTGCGATCCGAAGGCCAGATGAAGGTCTTGCTCTTGCTCAGGAAATTCGGATGGTCGCCGACGTGCACCCAGGTCTGTGAGGTTTCGGTGATCAGGGTGCGCTGTGTCAGCGTGGCAGCGTCAACGGCCACCAGATCAAGCTTCTTTTGGTCACGCGTCTGGCGCTGGTACAGCAATTGATGGCCGTCGGCGCTCCAGTCGGCGCGCACCAGGTAAATGTCCTTGTCTGCACCAAGATCGACGTTCTTGATCGCGCCGCCGGTCGGCGCCACGATAGACAGCCCCACTAACACGTTAGGGTCGCCAGCTGCCGGGTAGCGCTGCTCGACCACTTCGGTGCGGGTTGCATAGATTTCAAAACGGCGCGCCACCGGCACCGGCGCTTCGTCGAAATGCTTGAAGGCAATGGCACTGTCGTCGGGCGCCCACCAGTAGCCGCTGCTCTGCGCCATTTCTTCCTGAGCCACGAATTCCGCCTCGGCATTGTGGATGGTGCCGCCGCCGTCGGCCGTCAACTGCTTTTCCTTGCCGTCGGCCAGGTCAACCACGAACAGGTTCTGGTCACGCACGAAGGAAACGAAATGGCCCTTGGGCGAAATCTTCGGATCGATCACGTCGCCACTGACAATACGCTTGGCCTGCTCGGGGTGCGCCACATCGGCCAGATACAAACCGCCGGCCAGCGACACCAGCAGGCGTTTGCCGTCCGGCGACCAGTTGTAGTCCGAAATGCCGTGGAAAAGCGCGGTGCGTTCGCGTTCGCGGCGCGCCTTCTCGGCGTCCGAGATGTTTTCTTCCGGCACCAGCAGCTTGGAATCGAGCAGCCGGCGCATGGCCTTGTCATGCAGGTTGTATTCCCACAGGTCGAACTGGAACTGGTCGTCGTCGCGTCCGCGCAGGAAAGTCACGCGCGCGCCATCCGGCGACATTTTCAGGTCGCGCAAGCCAGGGCCGGACAGGGCCGGATCGCTATGCAGGCGTTCTATGGTCAAGCGGTCGGCGAAGGAAGACATACTGGCGAGAGAAAGAAGAAGAAACAGGAAAAGGCGCATTGTGTTGTCCCTAATTGTTATTCATGCTTCAACCTGGCTGGCGTTGCCCCATACAGGTCGATAAGCGCTTTTTTTGCGCTGGCTCGTGGCAAGCCGACCGATTTTACCCGATCGACGCTATTTGCCACTATTTGCCGCTATTTGCCACTTTGTGCGCTCTGCACCGGGATATTGAACAGCATCGCGCCGCCGTTGCCGCCACCCATGACACTCGGCGCCACACCATTCCACTTGGCGATCGCGTCCTTCTGCAAGCGCAGACGCTCCCACTCGAACAGCTTGGGGTCGAGCGATTCGACCAGGGCACGGTTGGCTGCTGCTTCACCTTCGGCAATGGCCACGCGTTTCTTCGCTTCGGCTTGCGCCGACCGCACTTCGTTTTCGGTGCGGATCGCATCCTGGACCGCCTTGGTCTTGGCGCTGACCGCGTCGAGCAGGGATTGGGGCGGACGCAACGAGCCGACCAGGCCGAACTGGCGTATGCCCACACCATATATGCCGACACGCCTGTCGAGTTCCTTGGCAATACGGTCGAGGAATTCTTCCTTCTTCGGCCCGTTGACGTCGTCGAAGGTATATTCGGAACCGATCGCCACCACTACATTGCGCGCCGCGTCGCGCAGGAAGCCGTGCGTGAAGGTCTCGATGCGATCGGCGCGGAAGGTCGTATAGAAGGCCGGGACCTGGTTGGCGTCCAGGCCATAGCTGACCGCGACGTCGAGATTGACCGGCACTGAGTCCTTGGTATTGAAACTCAATTCCTCGTTGACCGGATTGCCTTCGTGAGTGTCGTGCGTCCACACCACGCGCTGCACGAAGGTCGGATAGATCACGATCTGCGTCTGCACCGGGTTGTAGAACACGAAGCCGGTCACGGTATCTTCGTGCTTGATGCCTTGCGCCACCAGGCGGTTGACCTTGATGCCCGTGTAACCGGGCGGGACGATTTTCCAGGTGAAGACGAAGGAGGACAGCCCATACAACACGATCAGCAGACCGGCAAAGGCGATCAATATTTTGGCGCCGGGTTTCATGATGCTTTCCATCCTCCCTCCCATTGTTGTTAATTCGCAGAATCTATCGAATAACCTCAACTACACTTGGGCAAGGCCCAAGTCTTTTAATTTCGAATGGAAGCATTCTCGTTGATACGGACCAGGCAATCATCGGTAATCGCAGACTGCTTTTGCCGCCGTATAACTACATGTGAAGATTCAATAGTAACTGAGACAATTCAATTAAATCAGCAGTGTTTTTGCCATAGTTACTGAGACAAATCTTATAAGTAATTGAGACAATTCTAACCGCCTCTATATTTATTACAAGCGAAGCGGCGTTTTACCCAATGTCCCGGCAACTCTCTATTTGCGCCAAACGGCGGCTGCCCGTTCGGGGCAGTGGCGCCACACCGATCTTGATACTGATTCACGAAAATTTTGGCGCGACAAACAACTTTAGCTGGAAAGCTTTTTTTGGCCACGCTCGGTCTTGAAAATTCCGGCCAATTTCCCCAACAGGCCTGAATTTCCTTCGCTTCGCCGGCTTCCTCTCTGTTCGACCAATTGTTGCAGTTCCCGTGCCACGCTCGCCACCACGGGCTGCCAGTGGTGCAAGGACGCTTGACGGAAAATTCGCGTGCGCGGATACCATGGCGAATGCCTGCCTTCTGCCAGCCAGCGCCATTCACTTTCAAAGCGGTTCAATAACCAGACCGGCACGCCAAGTGCGCCGGCTAAATGGGCGACGGCGGTGTCGACCGAGATAACCAGGTCGAGATTGGCAATCAAGGCGGCCGTATCGGCATAGTCGCGGACTTCTTGCATCCAGTCGGTGATCTTCATGCCGCTGGTTGCAATTTCCGCCGAAGCGCCGATCTGCAGGCTGATAAAGTGAACGCCGGGCGTTTTCAGCAATGGCTCCATGACCGCCAGCGGAACACTGCGCAGATAGTCCTTTCGCATGGTCTTATTGCCTGCCCAAACCAGCCCGACTTTCAAGCTTCGGTCCTTGCCAAGCCGAGCCCTCCAGGCTTCGGTCTTGCTGGAATCGACCTGCAGGTAGGGGATTGCGTTGGGAACCGTGTCGACGCGGGAGGCAAACAAGTAGGGCAGGCTCATTGCCGAGCATTGTATGTCGACGCCGGCGAGGGACACTTCTCGCAAGCTGATCGCGCGATCCACCAAAGGCCGGATGATCTGCAACAATGCGTCATGGCAAAATACCGTGACGCTACGCGCGCCCTTCTGCTTCAACAAGGGCAGATAACGCATCATCATGATCATGTCGCCCATGCCTTGTTCGGTCCAGACTGCAATCACGCGTCCGGCAAGATCGGAACCATCCCATGCTGGAATGGCAGCAAAATATTCCCGTGTGGGCAAAATACCGAGCGCGGCGAGAAATTCGCGCGAATCGAATTCAAAGCGCCGCTCATACAGCGCCAAACCGGTCGCGTAATCGCCCGTCATGAGATAGGCCGATGCAAGGCTCCATAGGGCCGGACTCATGCCGGGATCGATATCGAGCGCTTTACGGAAATAGGAAATGGCTTCGTTTGGACGCCTCAATGCGCACAGTGCTTCGCCAATCAGGGCCAGGGTCGGGGCGCTCTGCGGCTTGATTTCGCGTGCGCGCTGGTAGCACGTCAGTGCTTCTTGCGGCTGGCCGCCATCGAGCAAAATGTCTCCCATTGATCGATGTAGAACGAGGCTATTCTCTCCCAGGTTTTGTGCGGCGCGAAAACAGGCCAGTGCTTCCGTATCCTCATTTTTCTCCGTTAGCAGCTCACCAAGAGCGAGCCACGATTCCCGATCACTTTTATCATGCTCCAATTTCTGCCGCAACGCGTTTATATTTGATGTCATACGTTTAGTCCAGAAGGAATTAAATGCATTGTGATTGTTAGAAAAATGGTTTAGTGGCATTCATCATACATTTGACTGCGACGAATAAACCATCAAAATCAATTCCACCTAATGGCTTAACCTGCTACGGAAGCGTAAGTTGTGTCGCTCGACGCTACGCGAGCGGCGCAAGTTCGTTGCCATTACCGAAGCCGGCGTGCATTGACAGCAGACTGCGGCGTCGTTTGCGCTGGAGGGGATCGAGGTCGCCGGTGACCAGGCCGAACGCGCCGGCCGCTTGCTGGCCGGCGCGATTTCTCTTGACGAGGGTTACGCCGAGACTACATGTGACTCTTCAAAAGTAAATGAGACAATGCTCCGGAACCGGCGTATAGTCAACCAAAAGTTGGTGAGATAATCTTCAACAGTTAATGAGATTGTTCCAGCCGCACGAGCGACTTGGCACAATCACCAACTGCAAGTTCGTGGCTCCATTTGGAATACTGCTGGCAGCATGGTGAGTCTAGATGTCGGAAACCGAAGCTGAACTGGCGCGGTTACGTGCCGAGAATGGCATGCTCAGAACTCTGCTGGCTGCGCACGGCATTGCGACACCGCATTTCCCCGACGAGACATCGAGCGCCAGCCTCCAGCCGGTCAATTCCAGCAACCTTTCACCAGCCGCAAAAATCAAGATTTTCCGGCGTCTTTTCCGTGGCAGAGAAGATGTCTATCCGATCCGCTGGGAGAGCAAGACGTCCGGCAAGCCCGGCTATTCGCCAGTATGCGCCAACGAATGGCGCCTGGGCGTGGGTGAAAAGCCGAGGATCAAATGCAGCGAATGCCGCCACAGCCTGTTCGCGCCCGTCACCGATCACGTTATATCGGATCATCTCAAGGGCAAGACAACGGTAGGTGTATATCCGCTGCTACAGGGTGACAACTGCCACTTCCTCGCAATCGACTTCGACGACGCCGACTGGCGCGAAGATGCGCGCGCCGTCATGCAGACGTGTGTCGCAAATAACTTGCCCGCCGCCCTTGAAATTTCGCGGTCCGGGGAAGGCGCACATGTGTGGCTATTTTTCGCCGACGCCATACCGGCACGCGACGCCAGGCGCCTTGGATCCGGATTGATCAGCGCTACCTGTGCCCGTATCCGACAACTGAAACTAACTTCTTACGACAGATTGTTCCCGAACCAGGACACCATGCCGAAAGGTGGGTTCGGCAACCTGATTGCGCTGCCACTGCAAAAGCAGCCACGCGACCTCGGTCGCAGCGTGTTCGTCGATACGGATCTGCAGCCGCTACCGGACCAATGGGCGTTCCTGGAAACCATCCAGCCGCTTCCGGCCCACCAAGTCGAATCCGCGCTGAAAAAACTGGTCGGCGACCGGCATCCGCTCGACATCGCCTACGCTGAGCTGCCCGACGAAAACGCCGATACCCCTTGGGTACCTGCCGCCAAGCCTACCATCAAGCTCGCCGGCGTCATGCCAAAGGCAGTGCGAGCAACGATTGCGGGGCAATTGTTCATCGAGAAGGCCGGTTTGCCGCAAACTTTGATGAATCGGTTGATCCGCCTTGCGGCATTTCAGAACCCGGAATTCTACAAAGCCCAGGCGATGCGCATGTCGACCTGGGACAAGCCACGCATTATCGGTCGTGCAGAAAATTATCCGAAGCACGTTGCATTACCTCGCGGCTGCCTGCCTGACGTGCAATCCCTGCTCGACACGAACAAGATCGAATTCCGGATAGAAGACGAGCGCTCCGTCGGCGTACCACTTAAGGCGCAGTTCGTCGGTGAATTGAGATCTGACCAGGAAGAAGCGCTGGCGGAGATTCTTCCTCACGATATGGGCATGTTGGTTGCACCAACAGCATTCGGAAAGACGGTCACTGCTGCCGCTGTGATCGCTCGTCGCAAAGTCAGCACCCTTGTGATCGTGCACCGAGCCGATCTGATGCGCCAATGGCAGGAAAGGCTCGGCAGTTTCGTCGCCATCGATGGTGGCAAGATTGGTGTGCTCGGTGGCGGCAAAAAAAAACATACCGGCTTGCTGGCAAACGGAAAATGCCGCAACGCGGCGCTCTCGCAATTGATTGGCACCAGTTTCAATAAATAGTCGCCGATCCATTTCACCATCTTCGCTCGCGACTATCGCAATGGGGACGGACCAACCATCCTCTTCGCTGTCAGTCAACAATTCAACCGTGCCTCCTACCAGCTCCTTCAAATCCTTGACAATCTCTTCCAAAAAAGTTGGTACGAGCAATGCTGAACCTGGCTGGGTCCGCAGTTGTAGGTCGATGGGTCGGATACGCTTTTCAGAGCCAGGGCGGCCAACAGCAGCCTGCGTTACTTCCCGTGCAATGCTGACCTGTGCCGCTTTTGCTGGCGCAGTGGTCAGCACGCGATTTTTCCAAATGGTTTTCTCTGAAAGATCAGGAAAGCGCGCCGCATCCCAAATAGGCCTGGATCGCTTAGCCAGCCTATTGGATCCATCGCTCTCCACCAGTTGCTGGTTCGGCGCATCTCTTGCCGTCTTGCGCACGCGCGGATTGGGTGGCTCGCCAGATCCGGCACGTTGTCCTGATTCAGTCGGAGTGGTCCGGTGACACAAGTCGTATCGGAGCGACTTGAAGGGGAAAGGGTATGAGCACGAACACAGGCTGTACACGAGAAACGACGCGCGCGGCTCGTCGCCGAACGACAGCCATTTCCCAGACGCGATCAGGTCGTTTTTTCCCTCGAACGGGAAAAATGCCTGCGGATAGGCGACCTGGCCGGCGGCCGACGCTTTGAGAAGCGACGTGCCAATGAGCACCGCTGCGCGCCATGCAGTGTCATCTGCGCAGATGCGGCCGACGTCTGCCGCGGATGCGCCGGAGATGCCGGCCGCCAACTGCAACGTAAGGCGGCCGGACAAACGGTTGAACTTGCTGTCGCTGTATAGCGCATCACGGCTCAGCGGCGGCAAGAACAGTTTGGTGAGCAGATTGCTGGAGGAACCAAAGTAGAACCGAATCAGCTCCATGCAGGGGATGATCAGCCGGCGATCATCCGGAAGCGTCACCATCAGGCAATATGATTGCGTACATTGCATATGCCATGGATGTTCGGCTCGCGGGAGCAGAAAGCCTTTCTCCTCCAGGTTCAGGCCCGCCTTGATCAACACCGAAGAGTTCGAGTCGATATCGACGTCGCGAAAGTGTTCGAGCTCGTAGTCCGGCGCCATTTCCAATTTTCCGTTGCGCCAAATGTCGCCCATGCGCAGCAAGGGCAAGGTGCCGATCGATATCCACACCTTGCGTTGCCTTGATGCCAGCGTCGAATCCGCGGAGAGCAGCGAGGATGGGTTTTCGCGGAAAGAGTCGTCCTGCAACCGCGACAGATGCACGAGCACCGAGGGCTGAGTTCGCCGCAGCAGGCGATTGGGGAAGGCGATTTCGCCGAGCCAGTCGATTCGCCAGGAATTTTCACCCTTTGGGAAGGCAAAAATCGATGGCAAATCCTTGTCAATCAATGAGTTATCGCTTTCAGATTGTCTCGGCACTTCTGAATTTGTCTCAATAACTACCGGATTGTCTCGTTAACTACTGATCATTCACACTACAACACCCCATGCGCCTGTTGATCCGCGTGGTAGCTGGAGCGCACCATCGCTCCCACGGCCGCGTGCTCGAAGCCCATCTTGTACGCTTCTTCCTCGAACATCTTGAAGGTGTCAGGGTGGACATAGCGCCGCACCGGCAAGTGGTCGCCGCTCGGCATCAGGTACTGGCCTATGGTCAGCATGTCGACCTGGTGCGCGCGCAGGTCGCGCATCACCTGCAGGATTTCCTCGTCGGTTTCGCCAAGGCCGACCATGATGCCGGACTTGGTCGGCGTATCCGGGTGCAGCTCCTTGAAGCGCTTGAGCAGGTTCAAGGAATATTCATAGTCCGACCCGGGGCGCGCTTCCTTGTACAGGCGCGGCACGGTTTCGAGATTGTGGTTCATCACGTCGGGTGGCGCCGCCTTCAGGATTTCCAGGGCGCGGTCCATGCGGCCGCGGAAGTCGGGTGTGAGAATTTCGATGCGTGTTGCCGGCGACAGCTCGCGCACGCGGCGGATGCAATCGGCAAAGTGGCCGGCGCCGCCGTCGCGCAAGTCGTCGCGGTCGACTGAGGTGATCACTACATAATTCAGCTTGAGCGCGGCGATGGTCTTGGCGAGATTTTCCGGCTCGTTCGGGTCGAGCGGATCGGGACGGCCGTGGCCGACGTCGCAGAACGGGCAGCGCCGCGTGCATTTGTCCCCCATGATCATGAAGGTGGCCGTGCCCTTGCCGAAGCATTCGCCGATGTTCGGGCAGCTCGCTTCCTCGCACACCGTCACCAGCTTGTTGGCACGCAAGATGTCCTTGATTTCATAGAAACGCGTCGACGGCGAGGCGGCCTTGACGCGTATCCAGTCCGGCTTCTTCAGCTTCTCGGCCGGTACGATCTTGATCGGTATGCGTGCCGTCTTGCCGGCGCCCTTTTGCTTTTCATTCGGGTTATACGCCGATGCGCCCGGCTCTATGCTTTTCGCGCTGTCTTGCGGATCTGTTTCTGTAGTCATGATCATGGCGCGATATTGCGCGCAAGTTTCTAGTTTATTGCAAGTCCTTCGATGAGGCGCCCGGCCAATGCTGCCTGCACCTCGGGCAAGACCGCGGACACGCCCAGCGTCTTCATATCGACCGTGGCCAGACCTGCATAGCCGCAGGGATTGATCCAGGAAAACGGCGCCAAATCCATATCGACGTTGAGCGATACGCCATGGTAGGTGCAGCCATTGCCGCGCACCTTGAGGCCAAGTGCGCCGATTTTTGCACCTTGCCACGTCCCTTGCGCGACATAGATTCCAGGCGCACCGGCCTTGCGTTCGCCCGGCAGATTATACGCCGCCAGCGTATCGATCATGGCTTGCTCGATCTTGTGCACGAATTCACGCGCATACAGGCGCCCGCCCTTGCTGCGGCGCAGGTCGATCAGCAGATAAACCACCACCTGACCGGGGCCATGGTAAGTCACCTCGCCGCCGCGATCGGTCTGCACGACGGGGATACGGTGGGCATCGAGCACATGGGCGCGGTCGGCGCCGAGGCCCAGCGTGAACACGGGAGGGTGTTCGACCACCCACAGTTCATCGGCGGTTTCCGGCGTACGCGCGTCGGTAAAGGCGCGCATGGCGGAAAAGGTTTGTTCGTAGGCCTCAAGGCCGCGCTGCACCACGACGGGAACGTTGGGGGCCATGCAAGGCTTTTACAGCACCACTTTGACCATGGGATGCGACGACAGTGCGCGATACAGATCGTCGAGCTGCTCGCGGCTGATGGCGCGCACGGTCACGGTCAGAGACAGGTAATTGCCCTTGGCAGAGGGGCGCATTTCCATTTTTCCGGAGTGGAAGGTCGGGTCGTGCAAGACGACCAGGTCGGCAATGGTTTGGGCGAAAGTCTCCTGCATCATTCCCATCACCTTGATGGGAAAGTCGCTCGGATATTCGATCAGGCTGTCGTTTGGTACTGGCATGGGCACTATTTTACCGCCGGACGGCCCCTAGTAAGGCACTTACAGGGCTTTCTTGGCGGCTTGATAAGATTCGTAAAGTATCTCGTAGATGGGGCCGGGCACGCCGTTTCCAATTGTCTGATCGTCAAGCCTGACCACAGCCAGCACCTCTTTCGAGGCCGAGGTCAGCAATACCTCGTCGGCGGCAAATACTTCGGCGCGAGCAAGGGGCCGGCTTTCGAAGGCAATGCCTTTGGCCGCACACATTTCCTCGACCAGGCCGTAACGTATGCCCTCCAGGATCAGATTGTCGCGCAGCGGCGCCGCCAGCTTGCTATCCTTGACGATCCAGACATTGGTGGAAGCGCCCTCGGTCAGGAAGCCGTCGCGAAACTGGATGCTTTCCACCGCCTCATGCTCAGCCGCGAATTGCGCTGCCAGCACATTCCCGAGCAGCGACACCGACTTGATATCACAATGCAGCCAACGCCGGTCTTCGAGAGAGACGCAGGCCACGCCGCTGCGGCGCAACTCGGGCGGGACCGGCGCCATGGCATTGCTCATGATGAACACAGTCGGCGTTACGCCTTGCGGGAATGCGTGTCTCCGTTTGGCCACGCCGCGCGTCACCTGCAGGTACAGTAGTTGGTCCTCGGCCGGGTGGGCGGCACTCACTTGCCCTATCAGTTGCAGCCATTGCGGCTGGTCGTGCGGATTGGCGATGCCGACCTTGGACAGGCTGCGGAACAGGCGCGCCAAGTGCTGCTCGGCGCGGAAAGGCTTGCGGCCATAGACCGGAATCACTTCGTAGATGCCATCGCCGAAAATAAAGCCGCGGTCGAGCACCGGGATCTTCGCTTCCGACAACGGCGTCATGGCGCCGTTGAGGTAGACCAGCGGGTCGTCAGCAGCGTGCTCCGTGGAGGTCATCACAGCATTGCGGCCTTACTTGAACCACAGGCGCATCGAGTCCCAGGCGCGCCCGAAGATGGTCGCCTGGTTCACCTGCTCCAGCGCCAGCACCGGCAATTCGGTGAGCGCCTTGCCGTCCGGCTGCATCAGCGCCAGCGTACCGACCCGGCTGCCCTGCGCGATCGGCGCCACCAGCGGATCCTTGCGCGTCAATACCGGCTTGAGCTTGTCGCCCACGCCTTTCGCCACGGTCACGTAGATGTCGCGGTCAAAGCCGATTTTCACTTGGCCCTGGCTGCCCTTCCACACTTCCTGGGTCGCCAGCGCCTGGCCCCTGGCATACAGCTTGATCGTATCGAAATTCTGGAAACCCCAGTTCAACAGCTTCTGGCTCTCTTGCGAGCGCGCCTGGTCGGAGGCGGTACCGAGCACCACGGCGATCAGGCGGCGGTCGCCGCTCTTGCCGTTCGGGCGCTTGGCCGAGGCGATCATGCAATAGCCGGCGGCTTCGGTGTGGCCGGTCTTCAAGCCGTCGACGGTAGGGTCGAGCCACAGCAGGCGGTTGCGGTTGGACTGCGTGATCTTGTTGTAAGTGAATTCCTTGACCGAATCGATCTTGTAGAACTCGGGGTAGTCACTGATCTCGTGCAGCGCCAGGATGGACAAGTCTTGCGCGGTCGAATAATTGTCGGGGCTGGGCAAGCCGTGCGGATTGCTGAAATGGGTCGCCTTCAAGCCCATGCGCTCGGCTTCGCGGTTCATCAGCGCGACAAAGGTGTCTTCGCTGCCGGCCACGGCTTCAGCCAGGGCCACGGCGGCATCGTTACCCGACTGCACCATCAGGCCATACAACAGGTCGTTGACCTTGACCGGGGTGGCCGGGTCGATGAACATCTTGGAACTGCCCGGGTCAACCTTCCAGGCATGCACGGACACGTTCACCATTTGGTTCAAGTCGAGCTTCTTGTCCTTGATGGCCTCGAACGACAGGTAAGCGGTCATGATCTTGGTCAGCGAAGCCGGCTCGATGCGCATGTTCGGGTTTTCCGATGCCAACACCTGGCCACTGTTGGCGTCGAGCAAAAGCCAGGACTTGGCGGCGATGGTAGGAGCGGGGACGGATTGGGCGGCGGCGGCGACCGACAGAAAGGCTGCGAAGAAGGCTGCCAACGGCGCGGAAATCAGTTTTTTCATGGGTAATAGCGTAGCTGCGCCGTTAAGGCGCGAGGTTAATGCAAGAGATAAGAATTATAGCGGGCGAATGCCTGGGAGTCTGCGTAGTGTAGGCAATCACCCAGGCAATGAGGCGGGCAATCAGCGCTGCCACCACAGCCCTGTGACGTAATTCTTGATGTGCTGCAGCCGGCGGTGGAAAAAATGGTCGGCTCCCGGAATGACGATCACCGGCAAGTCTTGCGGCCGGGCCCAGTCGAACACGTCGGCCAGCGGGATGGTCTCGTCGTGCTCGCCATGGATCACGATGGTGTCGGCAGGCACTTCCGGAATCGCCCATTTGCCGGCGGCGGTGCCGATCAGCACCAGCCGCTCCGGCGCATTGCCCTGCTCCACCAGGCGCAAGCGCAACTGTCCCTGCACGAAGGTACCGAAGGAAAAGCCCGACAAGGCAACCGGCAGGCCAGGGTAGCGCTGCTGCATCTCGGCGTGCAGCAAGGCCATGTCGTCGGTCTCGCCTCGGCCCTCGTCATGCACGCCTTCCGATTCGCCGACACCGCGGAAATTCATGCGTGCCGCCGCATAGCCGAGCGCTACGAAAGCGCGCGCCAGGGTCTGCGCCACCTTGTTGTCCATCGTCCCGCCATAGAGCGGATGCGGATGCGCCACCAGCGCGACGCCGCGCGGCGCGGAAAAACGCTCGGGATCGGGCAGATCAAGCGCGCACTGAAGGCGGCCGGCCGGGCCGGGGAGGAAAAAGTATTGCGTATGACTATTCATAGGGCGAAACAACGAAACGACTTGTTCAGATTTTAAGGCGCTCTACGATTTTCCCGCCCAGCAGGTGTTCGTCGATGATCTCGTCGATGTCGTGCGTATCGACATAGGTGTACCAGGTGCCTTCCGGGTATACCACCAGGCACGGCCCTTCCTCGCAGCGGTCCAGGCAACCGGCCTTGTTGATGCGGATCTTACCCTGGCCATTCATGTCGAGCTGCTTGATGCGCCGCTTGGCATGCTCCTGGGCAGTCTGCGCGCCGCGTTCGGCGCAGCAGGGGCGGCCGTCTTCACGCTGGTTCAGGCAGAAAAAAACGTGCTTCTGGTAATACAGTTCGTTGCTCATGGCCGGATGAAACCTGACGATACGGAGAGATAAGTCCCGAATAATACACCGGCCCGCAGCTTCACTCTGCTACGGGCCGCTGCGCAAGGGGCCACAGCGCAAAACCAAGCGCAAACAAGGGCCACCATAGCGACAGGAATTGCGCGGCGCCGTCGAAATTCAGAAATTGCCCCTGCACCCAGGTTTGCAGGGTGGCAATGAAGTAAGGATTGGATGGCGCAGCGTTGACGGCAATAAAACCCGCTGCCAGCAGCACGGCCGCCAGCCGCCTTTGCCAGAACCAGGGCAGCACAGCCATGCCCACTGTCAGCGGCAGGCCCAGCAACAAGCCGAACTGTGCGCCGGGCGTCAGCCAGGCAAAGGCATTCTCGGGGCCGAAGAATAGCGCGCTGGCCATCGCCTTGACCGCCAGCGCCGCAGCCAGCAAGAGCGCCGCCAGCGCGAGTTTCGGCGCCACGGGGCGCAGCATGCTCAGCAAGAGCGCGAGCGCTCCCGCCATACCGCATACCGTAATGAAGGCATCGGCCAGCCAGTAGTGTTCAACGTTGAGTTCGTGCCCCATGCGCAGCAGCGCCCCGATATCAATTGCGGTCTCCAGCCATTGCGACAGCCAATCCGACACGACGGGCGCCATCTGTCCCTGGCCGAACATGTATTCGTTTGGATAAATTTGCGCCAGCGCCCACAACGCCAGCACAATCAGGCCGTGGCTGGCGGTAGGCGCAAACCAGCGCCGGCGCAGGGCCAACAGGCGGCTTTCCTGCAAGAGCTTGGGCGTCAACAACACGGCGGCGAAGGCTCCGATGCAGGCGCCGATGCCGTTGGTGAGCAAATCGAGATTGGAGGCAACCCGGCTGGGCAGGAAAGTCTGCACCGCTTCCATGGAGGCCGACACGAAAATGCCGCATACGGCACTCAACAAACCCGCCCTTGGGCCGCGGATATGCGGATACATTGCGCACACCAGGAACATGCCGAACGGGATATAACCAAGCACATTGATGGAAACGTCGAACCAGGTCCAGTAATGCGGCAGCGGCGCCCACAGATAGGCGAAAGCCGGCACGCCTAGATCGCGCCAACCGGAGAAGGGGTACCAGCTCGCGTAGACGATCAGCATCGCATAGGCAAGCAGGCCGGCCCGCGCGAATGCCGACGCACTGTGGCCGAGTGCGCCGCTTCCCTCAGCGCTATTTCCCGGTTCCGCGTCGGGTGCGGAAGGCGAAGTTTTCTGCATGCCCCAAGTTTATGTGAGAAACCCGAAGGCGTCACTAGCCCTTGCTTACCGGCCCCAAGTCGCTAGTACAATGCGCACATGATCGCTCCGCTCTCCGCTGATTCCATTTCCGCATTGTGCCGCCCGGCGGCCCAGCAAGTTGCCATCCGGGTGGTGGCCGAAACCGGCTCGACCAATGCAGACCTGATGGCCGAGGTCGAGCACCTGGGTTGCCCCACCTTCCTGGTCGCCGAAGCGCAAACTGCCGGCAAGGGCAGGGCGGGCCGCGCCTGGCACGCCATCCCCGGCGCGACGTTGACATTTTCGCTGGCCTGGAAATTCAACGTGCCGGCGCAAGCCTTGCTGGGCATGCCGCTCGCGGTCGGCGTCGCCGTGGCCGGCGCGCTCGCTGAATTCGGCATAGGCGTGCAACTGAAATGGCCGAACGACATCCTGCTGGGCGGCCGCAAGCTTGGCGGCATCCTGATCGAAAGCGCCAACGCCGGAGCGCATATCTGGGCGGTGATCGGCATCGGCATCAACATGCAGGTTCCCGAGGAGCTGGCCCGGCGTATCGGGCAGGCGGCAGCCGCTGCGCCAGACTTGCAGGCACAGCGCGAGCGCGCGCTGGCAAGCCTGCTCAGCCATCTGGCCGAGGCGCTGCTGCAGTTCGAGCAACACGGCTTTGCCGCATTCCAGGCGCGCTGGAATGCCTTGCATGCCTATCGCGACGTGGAGGTCGACATCGTCGAACAGGGCCGCATATTGCAGCAGGGCCGTGCCATCGGCGTCGACGACAGTGGTCGCCTGCTGCTGGCGACACCGCAGGGACAGGTGGCCGTGCTGGCCGGCGATGTCTCGCTGCGCAGCCAGGTTCAAGCAAGGCAAACATCGTGATATTGCTGATTGACGCCGGCAACACGCGCATCAAGTGGGCGGCACTCAACGCCTCGGACGCCGCCCCCGCTCCGCTCGGACATTGGCAGACTTCGGGTTCGGCGCCGCACGACCAGATCGCCGCGCTCGAGGACGCCTGGCGCAGTTTGCGTCCCACCCGCGCCATCGTCGCCAACGTGGCCGGGCCGGCCGTCGCGGCGGCGCTGCAGCAAGCCGTCGAACGCGGCGGCGGCGTGCCGCCCGCAGATATCACGTGGTTCGCCTCGCAGGAGCAGGCCGGCGGCGTACGCAACGGCTACCGGCAAGCGCGGCAACTTGGCTGCGACCGCTTTGCTTCCGCCATCGGAGCCCATGCGCTATTCCCCGATACGGCACTGATCGTCGCCACGTGCGGCACCGCTACCACGATAGACGCGATCACCGCCGACGGCGTGTTTACCGGCGGCATGATCCTGCCCGGATTGCGCCTGATGGCAAATTCGCTGGCGCGCAATACCGCGCAATTGCCGGAGGTGATCCAACAGAGCGAGCAATTGCCCCCGTTCGCCGACAATACCGAGGAAGCCATCATCGCTGGCTGCATCGCCGCCCAGGCCGGCGCGATCGAACGCAGCGTCGCGGCCTATGCGCGCCTGCATGCGGACGAGTTGGTGCGGCTGCTCGTCTCGGGCGGCGCCGCGGCGGCGCTGCTGCCGCATCTTGCGATCGCCGCCACCCATGTGGATAATCTGGTGTTGATCGGCTTGCAGAAATTTGCCGGGCTAGACCAACATCGCTGAAATTCTGAAATGCTGAAATTCCTGTTCTGGACCCTGCTCGCCGCTAACCTCGGCTTGTTCGCCTACCAGCAAGGCTATCTGAATCCCTTGTTTCCCGACGGCCGCGAACCGGCCCGCCTGGCCCAGCAAGTCCATGCCGACAAGATCAGATTGATCCCGGCCAATGCCGCCGGCAGCACCGCAGCGCCAAGTCCTGCAACGACAGGCGCAGCGGAAACGCCGGCTGCGGCAGCGGCAGCGCCGTCATCGACGCCAATCCTGGCTTGCGTCGAAATCGGCGATTTCGATAGCGTCGGCGCCAAGCGCTTCGAGACCCAGCTCGTACCGCTGGCCCTGGGCAATCGATTGTCGAAACACGATGTGCAGGATGCGCGCAACATCGTGTACATCCCCTCGCAAGGCAGCAAGGAAGGCGCCGACAAGAAGGCTGGTGAATTGCGTCATCTCGGCATCAACGAGTTCTACGTCATGCAGGACGCCGGCGAATTCCGCTGGGCCATTTCACTCGGTGTCTTCAAGACCGAAGAAGCGGCGCGCGCCCAGTTGGCGGTGTTGACGCAGAAGGGGGTACACAGTGCAAAGCTGGGAACGCGCAGTGCCGCCGCCAAGTTCGCCTACCAGCTGCGCGATCTCGATGCCGCCGGCAAGGCCGGCTTCGACAAGCTGGCGCTCGATTTCCCCGCCGTGGCACAACGCGACTGCGCCGCAGCATCATCGGCCAATAATTCGGCCAATGCCGCGAGCGGCGCTTCCGCCTCCGGCAAGGCCAGCGCAACCGCCGCGAAGGGCAAGTAGGACGAACAGGGGGTAAGGCTTACTGCGCCGCCTGTGCCTGCATTTGCGCTACCCAGGCTTGCAGGCATTCCGGGCACAAGCAGCTTGCCTGACCGGGCTGGTCGCCGGTCGGCAGCTGTGCCAGCGGCAGCTTGGGCAATTGCGTGCACCAGCAAGGCTGGGCAGCATGCTCATCGCGCATGCCGCAGGAAAACGGCTGGCCGCAGCGGCTGCAGTGACTCATGGCCGCCTCTACTTCCGCTCTTGGCCTGCAGCGTCGTCCGGCGCGCTGAGCTTGCGCATGGCTTGCCGCAACAAGGCCATTTGGCCGTTGAAACGGGTGCAGGCGTCGCAGATGCGCAAATGCAGGCGCAAACGCAGGCGCTCGAACAGCGACAGGTCGCGGTCGAGGCCTTCCGACACCACGCGGTGCGCTTCCTTGCACGTCATTTTTACCCGCATCATGCTGCTTCCTGTTTGCCAAACCAGTTCAAATCCAGGCATTCGCGCAAGCGCAGGCGTGCGCGATACAGGATCACCCATAGATTAGACGTCGAAACCCCGGTTTCCTTACAGATTTCCTCGGTTTCGAGTTCCAGCCATTCTCGCATCATGAACACGCGCGCGGTCTGCGCCGGCAATTTTTCCAGGCAGATTTCCATTACCCGGAAGAAATCCTTTTGCTCCAGCGTCGCGTCGGGGTCGCCCCATGCCCGCGGCATGTCCTGAGTATGGCCGTCGGCCTTGAACAAGGCGTCGATAAAGTCGTCGTCCGACTCGCCCTCGAGCGGTTCGAATTGCACCACACGCTTGGAAGCGCGCAAGACGTCGACGATCTTGTGCTTCATGATGCCGGTAACGTAAGTGCGCAGCGAAGACTGGCCAGCAAAGCGATCCGGCTTTTCCAATACGGCAATCAGGGTGTCTTGCACCACGTCTTCGGCGACGGCGTCGTTGCGCAGCTGCAGCAGCGCGAAACGCAGCAGCGCCGGACGCAGCGCATTCAATTGCAGATGCAGGGAGTCGCTCATCAAATCGCCAAGTTGAAAATCAGGCATGAGGGTAGTGCATTGCTGTTTAAATTACAAGAATCACACTCCATGCCGGTCCGAGGCGCCCGATAGGCGGCCTTTTTCGGCTGAACCCCATACGCCGCGCCGGGTTTGCCTGTAAAATCACGTCAAATTAATTTGTGGACATTTGTGGACTCGTTATGACCGATTTGAGCGTACCGAACAGCGATCTCAGCCAAGTAGCCCCGCAGATCAAGGCGCAGATTCTGGCCGAGGCGCTGCCGTACATCCGCAAATTCCACGGCAAGACCATCGTCGTCAAATACGGCGGCAATGCCATGACCGAAGAGCATTTGAAGCATGGCTTCGCGCGCGATGTGATCCTGCTCAAGCTGGTCGGCATGAACCCGGTGGTAGTGCACGGCGGCGGTCCACAAATCGATAACGCCCTCAAGAAAATGGGCATGCAGGGCACCTTCGTGCAAGGCATGCGCATAACCGACGAAGCTACCATGGAAGTGGTCGAATGGGTGCTGGGCGGCGAGGTGCAGCAAGACATCGTCATGCTGATCAACCACTACGGCGGCCAAGCAGTGGGCCTGACCGGCAAGGACGGCGGCTTGATCCGCGCCAGGAAGATGCATATGCCGGACAAGGAAAAACCGGGCGAATTCCTCGACATCGGCTTTGTCGGCGAAATCGACGCCATCAATCCCGCTGTCGTAAAAGCGTTGCAGGATGACGCCTTCATCCCCATCATCTCGCCGATCGGTTTCGGCGAAGACGGCCAGGCCTACAACATCAATGCCGACCTGGTGGCCGGCAAGATCGCCGAAATCCTCAAGGCCGAAAAGCTGATCATGATGACCAATATCCCGGGCGTCATGGACAAGAACGGCAAGCTGGTGACCGACCTGTCGGCGCGCGAGATCGACGAAATGTTCGCCGACGGCACCATTTCAGGCGGCATGCTGCCCAAGATTTCCTCGGCGCTGGACGCAGCCAAGTCGGGCGTCAATACCGTGCACATCATCGACGGCCGCATCGAACACTCGTTGCTGCTGGAAGTGCTGACCGAACAGGCGTTCGGCACCATGATACGTTCGCACTAATCCCGCAGAAGCAACCGGCAGAGTTGATCGAACGCGGGACGTCTGCCACAAATTGCAAAACTCCCCCTCCCCGTCGCCCTCGCGAAAGCGGGGGTCCATAGGGAATTTGCTCGACCCAAGGCCCTATGGGTCACCGCGGGGCGGCCATCCGATTCGCGAGGACGACGGGAAAAAATAGCCCGAAGTGGAAGAAGCATCCCGCACTCGGGCAATGAGTGGACACGGCCGAAATTAATAGATTCGCGTCACCTCAAACCCGCGTTTCGCCAACAGCTGCGGTATGCCGCCCGGCCCCAGCAGGTGCATCACGCCGACTCCGGTAAAGCTGCCATCCTCCGCCTGCGCCAGCGCCGCAATCTTGTCGGCCATGACCGGATTGCGGCGCGCCAGCAAGGCTTCGCGGAAAAACTTTCCGGAGGCCGACTGGTCTGCTTCCACATCCCGCAGGGCTGCGTCGAGCGCGGCTTGATCGGCGTGCTCCCAAGCGGCCAGCAACTCCTGCAACTGCCTGACTGTTTCGCCCGACTGCATTTCGTCCAGGCTGTCGATCAGGTATTGCTCCTGGTCGCGGTCGGACATTGCGTCGAACAGCGACATCTGGTATTCCGCGCTTTCCAGGGCCACGATCTTCTTGCCTTGGGCTTGCGCCTGTTGCAGCAGGATCACATCTACGCCCTCGGCCGAGCGATAACCTGCGCGCTCCAGCAGCGTCAGCTCGAACAGGTTAGCCACCATCCACGGTTTGGCGCGCGCCACGGCGGCGTAAGGGATCTCGATTTTCTCCAACGCCTTCCTGGTGCGTTGCAATCCGGCTGGCGATAAATGCCTATCCAGTGTATCGTTGCCCGCATAGCTGGCACGCTGTGCCAACGCGGCCTGCAGGGCTGCGCCGTCGCTGACGTCGACTTCCAGCGCATAGGTATGCGCTGCGGCAAATGCCCGCGCAGCCTCCTGCTCGAGCGGGAAAAAGTCGGGGCGGCCGACATGGATGGTACCGAACAGATAAGCGCTGTGACCGTGGTAGCTGATGCGGTATAGGGCGCCACGCGCCGTGGGTACCGCCGGCCCGGCGGATGCAGAAAAGGTCACGCCATCGCCGGCCCGCGCCGGCAAGCCGGACAGCAGGATGAACAAGCCAATCAGCCAATAACGCATGCATTCTCCCGAAACCAAGATCAAGCGATTCAAACCAGCCATCACCTGGCTGTTCGACCTCGACAATACCTTGCACGATGCCTCGCACGCCATCTTCCCCGCCATCAACGCCAATATGAACAGCTATATGGCTCAGGTGCTGGGTCAGGACGGGCGGCCGGCCGATCCTGCCACGGTCGACGCCGTTCGCCTCGACTATTGGCGGCGCTACGGCGCCACTCTGCTCGGCATGGTAAAGCATCATGGCGTGCGCGCCGCCGATTTTCTGCAGGCTGCGCATCAATTCGACAATTTGCCCAGCATGATACGCGCAGAACGCGGCCTCGACCGCCTGCTGCGCCGCCTGCCGGGGCGCAAGATCCTGCTGACCAATGCGCCGCGCGGCTATTCGCATGAGGTCATGCGGCATCTGGGTCTGCACCGGCATTTTGCCCGCCACATCGCCATCGAATCCATGATGGTGCACGGTCAACTACGGCCCAAACCCTCCAGGCTATTGCTGCGCAAGATCGTCACCCGCGAACGGCTTGCCGCCCGGCGCTGCATCCTGGTGGAAGACACCGCGCCGACGTTGAAAGCGGCCAAGACACTGGGCTTGCGCACCGCCTGGATCACACGCTATCTGGGCCGGGCCACCCGACGCACAGGCGTGACGGCAACGCCACACCCCGCCGCGCTCACAAAATGCCCCATTTATGTCGATGTCAAAGTAAAATCCATTGCTGAGCTAGCGAAACGCCTGCGGCACCTTCGCTAGCTCGGAGGCTGTTGCGAGCCAGGCCACTCGCGACAAGCCCTGCGGGAGGTTTTTTCACCTGTTACAACAGAATAATCATGGCGACCACCAAACCGGGCGAACGCAAGCTGCAAATCCTGCAAACCCTTGCTGCCATGCTGGAGCAGCCCAAAGGGGAGAAAATCACGACGGCGGCGCTGGCGGCCAAGCTCGACGTGTCCGAAGCGGCCCTGTACCGGCATTTCGCCAGCAAGGCGCAGATGTTCGAAGGCTTGATCGAATTCATCGAAACCACGGTGTTCGGCTTGATCAACCAGATTACCGAACAGCAGGAAAACGGCTTGTCGCAGGTGCAGGCGATTGCCGGAATGCTTCTCAATTTCGCCGAACGCAACCCCGGCATGACGCGCGTCATCACCGGTGACGCTCTGGTCAACGAGGACGAACGCCTGCAGCAGCGCATGAATCAATTCCTCGAACGCGTGGAACTCGCGCTCAAGCAATCGCTGCGCGTGGCCGCCACCCAGGGACAGGCCAACGAAGCCGAAGCGGCGCTGCGCGCCAACATGATCGCCAGCCTGGTGATGGGCCGCTGGCACCGCTATGCCAAATCCGGCTTCAAGAAGAGTCCATCCGACGACGGACCGGCGCAGATCGCCATGCTGCTGGTCTGAGTGAAGTTTGCATGCATTGAAGTTTGAACGAAGTGAAGCAAGAAGAATGTTTTGCCCTGCTCGACGATAGGGATGCGAGCGACGCGCTGCCGCGCTCGCGCCTGTACACGGGCTATCTGGGCCGACTCCGCTGCCAGCGAGCTGCCGAGCTGCCAGCCATGCTGGCCGGCGTGCAAGATGCTCTGGCGCAAGGCCAACACGCCGTCGGCCTGTTTGCCTATGAACTCGGCGAAGATTTCCACGGCATAGCCGCGCGCGGTGAGACGCGCGCCCTGAGCCAGGTGCTGCTGTTCGAGCGTTGCGAGCACCTATCCGCCGCGCAGGTCGATGCCTGGCTGGCAAGCCGGCAAGCCGGTCCGGACGCGCGGGCCGGCGGCCCGACCGCCGGCATTGCCAACTTGCGCGCCAACGTCACGCAGGCCGAGTTCACCGATGCCATCGCCCGCATCCGCGCCTATATCGCGGCCGGCGACACCTACCAGGTCAACTACACCTATCGCCTGCGTTTCGACGTTTACGGGTCTCCCACTGCGCTGTATGCACGCCTGCGCCGGCGCCAGCCGGTACCCTATGGCGCCCTGATCTGTCTGCCGGACGGCGAAGCCGTGTTGTCGCTGTCGCCGGAACTGTTCGTGCGCTGCGAGGACGGCGAACTGCTCACGCAGCCGATGAAGGGCACGGCTCCCGCCGCCCCCGATGCATCGGATGCCGACGAGGACGCGGCGCGCGCGCAGGCTTTGGCCGCCGACCCCAAGAACCGCGCCGAAAACCTGATGATCGTCGACCTGCTGCGCAACGACCTGGGCCGTATCGCCGCCACCGGTTCGGTACAGGTGCCGCGCCTGTTCGAAGTCAAGCGCTACGCCAATCTGCTGCAAATGACCTCGACCGTGCGCGCCCATGTACGCCCCGACCTCGAGCTGTCCGACATCTTCGCCGCCATCTACCCTTGCGGCTCAATCACCGGTGCGCCCAAGCGGCGCACCATGCAAATCATCCGCGAGCTGGAGCCGGCGCCGCGCGGCTGGTATACCGGTGCGATCGGCTGGTTTGATGCCCCTTCGGGCGCACGGCGCATCGGCAACTTCTGCCTGACCGTGCCGATCCGTACGCTCACGCTGCAGGCGCCAATGGAAGGAGAGGGCGGCTTGCGCGCCGGTGAAATGGGGGTCGGCGCCGGCATCGTCTACGACAGCGAAGCCCACGACGAATACGAGGAATGCCGCATCAAGGCACGCTTCCTGACCGGCTTGCCGCACGACTTCGAATTGTTCGAGACCATGTATGCGACGCGCGACGGTTGCCGCCACCTCCTGCTTCATCTGCAACGCCTGCAAGCTTCGGCTGCCTATTTCGGCTTCGCCTGCGACACGGCGAGCATTTCAGCGGCGTTGCGCGAAGCCTGTGCCGCCTTGCCCGCCAACAGCCCGCGCCGCCTGCGGCTGGCATTGGCGCAAGATGGCGCATATAAGCTGCAGACCGCACCATTGGCGCCGCTGGCCGAGCCGGTCAAACTCTTGCTGGCGCCGCAGCCGGTGGAGATCGCCCCGCTTTTCCTGCGTCACAAGACCACCGTGCGTGCCGCTTACGACGCAGCCTGGCAAAACGCTGAACGGCAAGGCGCATTTGACACGCTGTTTTGCAATCAGGCCGGAGAATTGACCGAAGGCGGACGCTCCAGCCTGTTCGTCAAACTGGATGGCCACTGGTATACCCCGCCCCTTACGGCAGGTTTGTTGTCGGGCGTGATGCGCACCGCATTGCTGGCCGACCCGCATTGGCAGGCTGGCGAACGGACTCTGACGCTCGCCGATTTGCGCCGGGCCGAGGAAGTGGTGGTCTGCAATGCCTTGCGCGGCCCGTTGCGCGCGACTGTCGTATTCAATTCGTGACGGCACCGCGCATCCTGGCCGGCATCACCACCAGCCAGGTCGCCAGGATCACCAGCGCACAACCGATCAAGGTATTCAGGTTGATAGCCTCGCCAAGGAAAAGAGTACCCCACAGCAGCGCGAACAAGGGAATCAGGAAAGTCACGGTCAGGGCTCGGGCCGGGCCGAGGTCAGCCACCAGTCGGAAATAGATGAAGAAAGCGACCGCACTGCACAGCAAGGCCAGCATGGTCACGACCAGGGCAATAAACGGCGTCAATTCGCCGCGCATCGGCGTCAGCGGCAAAAAGGGCAGGATCACCAGCGCCGCGGCCAATTGCGAGCCGGTGGCAATCAGCGGCGGAGCAATATGCGCCGATTTCGTTTTCGTATAGGCGCCCGCCAAGCCATAGCAAAACGCCGCGATCACGCAAGCCAGCACCGCAGTCAGCACTTGCGGCGTGAACGGCACCGGCCCCAGGCGCACCAGGAATGCGACACCGGCAATACCTGCCGCTAAACCGGCCAGCTTGCGCCGGCTCAGGCTCTCTCCCAACGCCACGGCTCCGACCAAGGCTCCCCACAAGGGACTGGTGGCATTGACGATGGCCGAATAGCCGGCCGGCAGCGTCAGCGCCGCATAGGAATACAAGGCAAACGGCAAAGCAGAATTGACTGTGCCGATCACGAGATAGGCGCGCCAGTTGCGGCGGAATTGCATGTCACGCCGCATCGACAGCATCGCCAGCAGCATGGCCAGGCCGGCAATCGCGACACGCGCCTCGGTCGTCCACAATGCACCCAGCACCGGCACGGCGAGGCGCATGAACAGGAAGGAAGCGCCCCAGATGGCGGCCAGAATCAGCAAGCGGGCGAGGTCGGAACTGCGCATGGCATATCGCGTGAATGGATAACGGCATCAGGATACTCGCATTCCACCGGCGAGACTCGCCGGAATCGGAATCGAAATCGGAAGCAGCAACGGAAATCGCAAGCGCAACATGCCTCCTTTTCCGTACATGGTATGCTGCCCGTTCAGACCAAGATCCGGAATAGCAAAAGATGAACAAGCGCTGCCGCTGGTGCACCGACGATCCGCTCTACATCCAATACCACGACGAAGAATGGGGCGTGCCCGCGCATGACGACCGCCACCTGTTCGAAATGCTGACGCTGGAAGGCGCACAAGCGGGCTTGAGCTGGATCACGGTCCTGCGCAAGCGCGAGCATTACCGCGCCGCCTTCGACGGCTTCAATATCAAGCGCGTCGCCGCCTACGGCGAAGACAAGATAGCCAGCTTGCTGAGCAATCCCGGCCTGATCCGCAACCGCGCCAAGATCCAGTCGACGGTCAACAATGCCAAGGCCGTGCTGGCCGTGCAAAAGGAATACGGTTCCTTCGACGCTTTTCTGTGGACTTACGTAGACGGCAAACCGATCCAGAACGCCCGGCAGGGCGGCGGCGACATACCGGCCAGCACCGAGTTATCCGACCGCATGAGCAAGGATTTGAAAAACCGCGGCTTCGGTTTTGTCGGCAGTACGATTTGCTATGCCTTCATGCAAGCTACCGGCATGGTCAACGACCATGAAGTCGGCTGCCCGCAGCACAAGGCCGTGCGCAAATTAGGGAAATAATGGACATGCACCCCAACGCAAAGCTGTTGACCGATTTTTACAGCGCCTTCCAGCGGCTCGATGCAGAAGCGATGGCCGCGTGCTATGCCGCCGAGGTGCGCTTTTCCGATCCAGTGTTCCCCATGCTGCAAGGATCGGAAGCGGGCGACATGTGGCGCATGCTGGCGGCGCGCGCCCGGGATTTCTCGCTGAAATTCGATGACGTCTCCGCCGACGACCACAGCGGCAGTGCCCATTGGGTCGCGACCTATACCTTCAGCCAGACCGGCAACACCGTGGTCAACGACATACAAGCCAGCTTCGAATTCAAGGATGGCAAGATCGTGCGCCACGTCGACCATTTCGATTTGTGGCGCTGGGCACGCCAGGCGCTCGGCCCGAAAGGCCTGCTGCTGGGATGGACCCCGCTGGTTCGCGCGGCGATACGCAAGCAGGCGGCCAAAGGGCTGGCCGCGCACCGCAAACAAGAAGCGAAATAAAGTCAGTCCTGTTCCGCTGCGCTCGAATCGAACAGATCGAGCGCATGCAACACGCGCTCGCTCAACTCTTCCGGGGTGCGCGAAATGATGTCTTCCGGCACCTCGAACTTCTTCGTCAAACGCTTGTAGTCCTCAAAGCCGTAGGAAACGATGAGCGGATGCATGCCGGCCTTGAGCGCCGCCAGGTAATCCTTGTGCTCGTCGCCGCACACGTAGGCACGCGCCGGGTTGATGCCGTGCTCGATACGGGTGGCGCGGAAACATGCGGTCTTTTCTTCCCCCAGCGGCACGTGGGCGAGAAAGTCGAGCGCATCGATGTCGATGTCGTGCCGCGCGAACAGGCGGCGCATGGTTTCCAGCGGTTCGTTGGTGATGTTGCGCGTCACCACCCCCACCAGAACGTCGGGCGCGGCGATCAGGGTCCGGATCAAATCGGTCATGCCCGGATACAGCCGTGCTTCTTCCCGGTACACCTCGGTTAACGTGACGATCAGATCTTTGCGTTTTTGCTTGCCCAGCTGTTTCTTGAGATTGGCCGGAAACTCCTTGAGGCCGCCCAGATACTTGAACAAATGCCGGCGCTTCTGGAAACGCTCCTCGTCGCCGAGCGCCATGCCATGGCGCGAAAACGCCTGGTCGATGGCTGAATAAGCGTCAATGGTGGTGCCATCGGCATCGAGTATGACCAGGCGTTTGCGATTGACGAACATGGGTTGCTGCACCGGCGTCACACGGCGTAGAACAGCAGGAAACCGTCCGCAAACAACACAATGCCGGCCAAGCCGACCGGCAAGGCCAGCAGCCACAGGGCGCGTTTCTTCAGCAGCGCCGCAATCGAAGACAGCAGGATGGCGATCTGCAGCGGGATGGCTGCCAGCCCGAACGGCGCCGAGTGGCGCTTGGCGTCATCGCGCTGCGCTTCCAGGTCTTGCGCCGCTTTCTGGATGTCGGCTTTTTCCTTGGCGTACTTCTCTACCTTCTTGTTGTAGTCGTCGATCGCTTCCTGGTAAACGGCAGCCTTGGCCGGCGAAGAATCCAGCTTCGCTTCGAGCTGGATCTTTTCGCTCTGCAACTGGTACAGATTTTCCTTGATGCTCTTGGCCTGGTAGAACGCCCACTGGTCGGAGGCCTGCGTCTGGTTCAACACGCTGCGCGTCGAGTAGCCGCCGCCCTTGAGCGTGGCCAGCGTGGCGCACACGGCAAATATCACTGTGGACAGCGCCAAATAGTTCAACCAAGGTTCTTTCTTTTCTTCAGCCATGTTCTCACTCCCTGAAATCCTGAAATTAACTTTCTAACTTTCGATCGCGTTCTTCAGCCAGGTCAATTCCGCAGCATCGATGGCGACCACATCGAAGCGGCACGCCGGCGGCATTTTATAACGGCGCAGGTAAAACTGGGCGGCAATCAACAGCCGGCGCTGCTTGGCCGGTGTAATGCTGGCTGCGGCGCCGCCATACTGCGCCTGTGCCCGCTTCCTGACTTCGACAAACACCAGCGTATCGCCTTCTTCCATGATCAAGTCGATCTCGCCGCCTTTGCAGCGGAAATTGCGTTCGCGCAGCTTCAGGCCATGCCTCTGCAGATGCCGCAAGGCTTGCTCTTCTCCCAACTGTCCGGAGATCTGCTTTTCGGTGCGGCGCTTGAATAACTGGAACATGGCCATCACTTCCCGGACGCATCCAGCGGCACGGCCTTGCCGTCGCGATAAATCGCACGCGTTTCCATTCTTTCAAAATGCGTTCCCGCCGGATTGAAACCGATCACCAGCTTGCCGGTAACGCCATCGAGTTCGAATTGCTTGCGCTGCGCCGCCACCAAGCGCGCCACCCGGAATGCATCGATGCCAAGCGCATACAGCCGCTCGAGGTCGGCGTTGCGCGTTTGTTTCGCCGCTGCAGCCATCTGCGGATACGCCATCACCGCCGGATGGTCGGGCGACAACTGCCAAGGCAGGTCGAGCAGGCGCACACCGTTCAGCTCCGGCATGGCTTCGGCCCTCGCATTATTGTGCTCGGCCAGAGCCTGGGGATTCAGCTGCGAAGTGCCGTAGATCGGCAGGTCTTCGCCGATCACGGCGCGCAACTGACGGGTCTGTACCGCATCGAGCGATACGAACAGCGCCGCCGGCTTCATCTCCTGCAACTGTTTCCTGAATTGCATGAGCGCCGCCGCCTCGAGGTAGCCGCCGGCGCTGCCGAGTTCGATCACCTCCGTGTCGCGCCCCAAGCGCTGCGCTTCGGCGCTGAAAGCCTGTGCTGCCCGGCGCTGCCAATGGATAGACGTAGCGACCGCCAGCAGCTTGCCGCCGGTCTTGTCTGCCGCCATCCAATCCGCCGCTTGGCGCGCCTCTTCTTCGACCGCCAATCCCATCGTGAGCAACAGGGGAGAACGCGCGAGTGTCTGACCAAACTCAGGTTGGGCCAATGCAATCGTCGGTACATGCACGGCGTCGCTTTGCGCCAGGGCCGCGACGACGCTGCGACTCAATGGGCCGAGCATGATGTCGGTCGTCGCCAGTGCCTTTGTGTAAACGGCAAGCACTTCCTCGGGCGTATCGCCGGTCTCGATAATGGTGACCGCGACCTCCGATCGTTCGGCCTCGTGCGCAGCCAGGATGCCGGCGCGCACAGCGGCCGCCGCGCGGCCAAGGCTGTCCGATTGCAAGGGCAGCAAGACCGTCAGGCGTACCACCGCCGTCTTCGCCGGATGCAAAACCACTGTCGGCGGCGACGCTTCGCCCTGGGCGCGAACCTGGGGCGGTACCTCACCCGGCGTAAGCGCCCCGCCTTGCTGCGCCAGAGCGGTTGTATTTGCCGCCGTAGACAGGCAAAATCCAGTCCATAGCACACGCATCAGCGCAGCCAACAGACAGTTCGTCGCACTCCTTACCAGACCAACGCGCACCATCGTCTCCCACACAATGCAAGACCAAGCAAGACCAAACATGACACAGGGTCCCTATAGCCAACCCAGCCTGCAAGCCATGATGGAAGAAGTGGCATTGCAAACCTATCCGGCTGGCACATTATATGTGGTGGCCACGCCGATCGGAAACATCGGCGATATCAGCCTGCGCGCACTGCATGTCCTGGCCATCGCCGACGCCATCGCCTGCGAGGATACGCGCAACACCGCACAGTTGTTGACGCGCTACGGCTTGTCCAAGCCCTTGCTGGCGGCCCACATGCACAACGAACGCGAGGCGGCGGAAAAGCTGATTGCGCGCTTGCAGGCCGGCGAGCGCATCGCGCTGGTTTCCGACGCCGGCACTCCGGGCGTGTCCGACCCCGGCGCCCGCATCGTCGACGCCGTGCGCGCGGCTGGCTTGCGGGTTATGCCCTTGCCCGGCGCTTCGGCGGCCGTCAGTGCCTTGTCGGCTTCGGGTTTGCTGCACGAACGTTTCCTGTTCGTCGGCTTTTTGCCGGCCAAGGCCAAGCAACGCGAAACCCTGTTGCACAGCCTGCGCGCGACGGCAGCTACGCTGGTGTTTTACGAAGCGCCGCACCGTATCGTAGAAAGCGTGGAGGCGTTGGCGGCGACGTTCGAATCGACCCGCACCGTCGTCTTCGCACGCGAATTGAGCAAGCTGTTCGAAGAATTGCATCGCTGTCCGCTGGCTGAGGCAAGCGCCTGGCTGACTGCGGACCCTCACAGGCAAAAAGGCGAATATGTCGTCTTGCTGGAAGGCGCACCCGAAGGCGGTGATGCCGATGCGCTGGAAGCCGACCGCATTTTATCCATTCTGTTGAGCGAATGTTCGGTCAAGCAGGCCGCCACGCTGGCGGCGCAAATCACCGGCATGAAAAAGAACGCCTTATACGACCGGGCGCTACAACTCGGCAAGCAGGACTAAGCTGCTCTTAATGTTGCACGACCAAGGGCTTGACTACGCCGGCCACCTGCACCTTGCGCGCGGCGGCGGCAGCCTCGTCGCGACTCGCATACGGTCCGCTGTGTACGCGATAGAACGCGCCGATATGGGTGATTTCCAGCGGCGGCAATGACGCATCCCAAGTTCGCATCCACCGCGAGCGCGCCACCTCGGCGTGGTCGACATCACCAAAGGCGCCGAGCTGAACATAAAACCCGCTGGCCAGGCTTGCGGGGAGTGCGGCGGGCGCGGGAGCATCGCTTGCAAAGGCCGCGGCGACGGCCGTTTCTTCGTTTCCGCCAGCCGGGGCCAACGGTTCCGCATGGGTGGGAGGGTCGAATGGCACTGCCAGCGTCAGACTCTCTTCGGCCGGTAGCGCGGCTTTGACCACCGGCGCCGTGTTGGCCGCGACCACTGGTGGGACAGTTCCCTGCACTTTCCTCGCGGCAGCGATACGGGCAATCTCGTCGGGCAACAACCGTTCCACTTCGAGTTCGCTGCTGCCTTTGCCGAGTATGCCGAGCTTGAGCGCGGCCGTATACGACAAGTCGATGATGCGGTTCGAATGGAAAGGCCCGCGGTCGTTGATGCGCACGATGATTTGCGCACCGCTGCTCAGGTTGGTCACGCGCGCATACGAAGGGATGGGCAGGATGGGGTGGGCGGCACTCAGCTTGTACATGTCGTACAGCTCGCCGGACGACGTTTTTTGCCCGTGGAATTTTTTGCCGTACCAACTGCCGATGCCGCGCTGCTTGAATTCGCGCTCATCGGTGATCGGCGTATAGGTTTTGCCGAACACCTTGTAGGGTTTGTTGCCGCTGGCCGAAAGCGGCTCGACTTGCGGCACCGGATCCGGCGTTTCCATCAAACCTTCGGGTGGATGTTCGCCCGGACCGTCGTCCTGATAATAGCCGCCGCGACCGGAGCCGGCGGCCGGCAAGGCCGGTAGAGGCGCAGAGGAGCGGCTCGGGGTAGCCGTGGCAGGGCCCGAAGGCACGGCAGGTCCAGCAGGCGTCACGATGGGCGCCTTCGGCGCGCTGCCACAAGCTGCCAGCAGCAAGGCAAGCGCAAACACCCAACCCTGCTGTAACCGGCGCTTTCCCAAATTCGTCTCGAGCGTTTTTGATTTCATGTTCTGGCTCGACTAAACAATCAGCTTTGCACCAGCTTGCGGTTTCTCTGTATGCTCATCAAGATGCCGGCCCCCAGACCGAGCGTCATCAGCGAAGTGCCGCCATAACTCATGAACGCCAGCGGCACGCCGACCACCGGCAGGATGCCGCTCACCATGCCCATGTTGATGAAGGCATAGGTAAAGAAAATCAGCGTGATGGCGCCGGCCAGCAGTCGCGAAAAGAAAGTCGGCGCATTGGCCGCAATCACCAGGCCGCGTCCGATCAGCAGCAGGTAAAGCACCATCAGGACGATGTTGCCGATCAGGCCGAATTCTTCGGAATACACGGCGAAGATGAAGTCGGTGGTGCGCTCAGGGATGAATTCCAGATGCGCCTGGGTGCCCTGCATCCAGCCCTTGCCGGTGATGCCGCCCGAGCCGATTGCGATCATCGATTGGATGATGTGGAAGCCCTTGCCGAGCGGGTCGGAAGACGGGTCGATAAAGGTCATGATGCGGTCGCGCTGGTAGCCGTGCAGCATATGCCAGACGACCGGCAAGCTGGCGCCAGCCGCGCAGATCAGACCGACCAGCAATTTCCACGACAAGCCGGCCAGGAAGATCACGTAGAAACCGGCCGCCAGCACCAGCAATGCCGTGCCAAGGTCGGGCTGCTTGGCGATCAAGCCTACCGGCACCGCCAGCAGCAGGCCGGCGACTGCAAACTCCTGCCAGCGGATCAAGCCCTCGCGCTTCTGGAAAAACCAGGCCAGCATCAGCGGCATGGCGATTTTCATGATTTCCGAGGGTTGGAAATTGGCGACGCCGAGATTGAGCCAGCGCCGGCCGCCATGATTGACCGTTCCCACCAGCGCTACCGCTATCAGCAGCACGATGCCGACCGAATAGACGGGTACAGCGAAACGCATCAGAGTCTGCGGCGGTATGTTGGCAGCGACCCACATCACGACGAAGGCCACAGCGATGTTGCGCATCTGATTTTGGAAAATGCCGGGCAAACCCATCGACGCCGAATACAGGGTGATCAGGCCCACCGCCAGCAGCAACAGCATGACCAAGCCCAGCGATTCGTCGAATACCTCGAAGCGCTGTTTGATCATGGGCCAGACCGGCCGGCTTTCAGGTAAGTGCATCAATTCTTCCCTCCCTGGACTGGAGGTTTTGCCGCCTGCGCATCGTCCTCGGCATCCATCTCGACCGCCGCATCCGGTTCGCTGGCGTCGCTTTCGGCCGCCGGCACGGCAACGCCGCCAGTGCCGTCGGGGCGCTTGCCGAGCAGGTAGTAGTCGAGCGCCTTCCTGGCGATGGGCGCAGCGGCTTCGGCGCCAAAGCCGCCGTTCTCCACCACCATCGCGATCGCAATGCGCGGGTGGTCGACCGGCGCGAACGCCGTGTACAGCGAATTATCGCGCAGACGTTCGGCCACCGCGTTCTTGTTATATTTTTCGTTCTTTTTCATGCCGACCACCTGCGCCGTGCCGGTCTTGCCGGCCGATTGATACTGCGCGTCGTGAAACACGATGTAGGCCGTGCCGCCGATTTCCGACGTCACGCCCGCCATTGCCTGTTTGACGAAATCGATGTTTTCCTGCTTGAGTTCGATACGACTGCTTTGCTTCGGCGCGATGATGGTGCGCTCGGCGGTGGCGCCGCTTTCGACGGCCTTGACCAGGTGAGGGCGCATGGCCACGCCGTTATTGGCGAGCGTGGCGACCGCCTTGGCGATTTGCAGCGGCGTAAAGGAATTGTAGCCCTGGCCGATGCCGAGCGAAATCGTGTCGCCGCCATACCATTTGCGCTGTTCCGGCGTCTTGAAATAGCCGCGCTTCCAGGCCGTCGACGGCAGCAAGCCGCCGCGCTCGTTTTCCAGGTCGATGCCGGTCGGATCGCCGAAACCGAAGGGCTTCATGAAATCGTGGATACGATCGACTCCCATGTCGTTGGCCAGCATGAAGTAAAAGATGTCGCATGACTTCACGATCGAATCGTGCAAATTGACCACGCCGTGTCCCTGCGGCTTGTCGTCGCGGAAGGTATGGTTGCCGAACACGTAGTGACCTGGGTCGACGATCGCGGAGGCCGGCGTGCGCAAGCCGAGTTCCAGCGCCGCCAGAGCCATAAAAGGCTTGTAGGTCGAGCCGGGCGGATAGGTGCCGGTCAAGGGGCGGTTCACCAGGGGCCGGTCGGGCGAATTGTTCAAATCGTCCCAGCTCTGCTGATCGATGCCTTCCACGAACAGGTTGGGATCGTAAGTCGGCTTGGAGACGTAGGCCAGTATTTCTCCCGTAGCCGGGTCGATGGCGATGAAGGCGCCGCGCCGGTCGCCATACGCCTCTTCGACAATCTTTTGCAATTCGATATCGATCGACAGCACCAGGTTATTGCCCGGCGTGGCCGAGGTGCGCGACAGCGTGCGCACGGCGCGCCCGCCGGCCGATATTTCGACCTCCTGGTTGCCCGTGACTCCGTGCAATTCCTTTTCGTAACTCTTTTCCAGGCCTTCCTTGCCGATGTATTCGGTCCCGGCGTAATTGGCCGCGTCTTCCCTGGCATCGATCTTTTCCGCGTCCTTCTGGCTGACGCGGCCGATATAGCCGATCACGTGCGAAGCGGTTTCGCCGAGCGGATACTGGCGGAACAGGCGTGCCTGGATTTCCACGCCGGGAAAACGGTAACGCTGCGCCGTGAAGCGCGCCACTTCCTCGTCCGTCAAGCGGGTACGGATCGGCGTGCTCTCGAAGTTCTTTTGCTCTTCGAGCAGCTTCTTGAGGCGCTTGCGGTCCTTGCTCTGGATGTCGACCACTTCGGACAAGGCATCGATCACCGCATCCAGCGTACCGTTGATCTTCGAGGGCGTGATCTCGAGCGTATACGCCGAGAAATTGCGCGCCAGCACCACGCCGTTGCGGTCGACGATCAAGCCTCGGTTCGGCACCAGCGGCACCACGGAAATTCGGTTGTCTTCGGCCTGTGCCGCGTAGTCGCTGTGCTTGTACATCTGCAGCCAGACGAAACGTGCCAGCAACAGGGCAAAGCAAAAGAACACGAAGCCGCCCACCACCGACAGGCGCAGCCGGAAGTAGTGCAGTTCACGTTCGGTATTCTTGAACTCGGTCATGATTCCTCAGCACCGCTGCAGACAGGGCGGCACCGCATCATATCGGCCGCGTATCGTCGCGGTCGACTGCGCGCCGTTGCGGCGCCAGCAGGATCCAGGTGGCGACCGGCCACAACGCGGCAGCGACGAAGCTTTCGACGAAATAGCTCCAGCCCGGGTATTTGCCGCTGACGACCAGCCGCACAACCAACTGCACCGCTTGCGCCAGCAGCAGCAGGGGCAGCACGTGCAAGGCTTGCGTGCCCGGCGGGAACCACAGCACGCGACGGTGGATGGTGATGGCGAAATAAGACAGGAGCGTATAGGCGAGCGCATTTTCGCCCAGCAGCGTGGCGTTATGCACATCCATCAACAGGCCCATGAAAAACGCGACGCCGATGCCGACCCGGCGCGGCTGGTGAATACTCCAGAACACCAGTACCAGCGCAACGAAGTCGGGGATGCCGACCCAATGGCCCCAAGGCAGCATGTTCAGCACGAAAGCGCCGACCAGGCTGGCGACGATGAACAGCGGACTGACCGGAAGCAGGATGTAGTGCGGATTATTCATTTTGGCGCAATCTTCCCTGCAACATCCTTGACGGCGACCGGCTGGGTCGGCGTTGCCGGAGCGGCGGGCGCCAAGGGAATGGGTTTGGCCACCGCAGGAACGGCAGCGGCCGCATTGGTCCTGGGCGTCTGTGCGGCGGCCGTTGCGGGAGTGGCAGCAGCGTTGGCTGGACTGCCGGCGGCTCCCCCGGCGGCAGCGGTGGTGGTTGCCGCCTCGCCTTCGGTCGTGCCATGCCGTCCGGGCTTGTCTTTTCTATCCCGGTTTTCCTCCGGAGCCGGCCGCGGCGGACGCGCATCGACCAGCAAAATCATCAACTGGCGGTTGCGATCGATGCCGGCCGCGGGCTGGCAGGAAATATGGGCAAAGGCATCGTTCGACTTGTTTTCCACCAGCGACACCCTGGCGACGGCCAAGCCCGGCGGATAGACCCCGTCGATGCCGGACGTGACCAGCACATCGCCTTTCTGGATGTCGGCATTGGTTGCCATAAAGCGCAGATCGAGCACGCCCGATTCGCCGCGGCCGTAGGCGACGCTGCGCAAGCCGCTGCGCACCACTTGCACGGGAATAGCCTGGTCCTTGTCGGTCAACAGCGTCACTTCCGATGTAAACGGGTATATACGCGTGACCTGGCCGACCACGCCGACATCGTCGATCACGGGCTGGCCCAGCTCGACGCCGTTTTGCGAACCGCGGTCGACCACGATCTTGCGCGTAAAGGGGTCGCGCGCGTCGTACAGTATTTCGCTCATCAAGGCTTTGACCGGCAAGCGCGCGCCGATATCGAGCAATTTCCGCAGCTGCGCGTTTTCGGCCAGCAACTGTTGCGCCTGTTGCAGCAATTGCGCATCGACGGCCTGCTGGCGCAGCAAGGCGGCATTCTCGCGTTTGACGGAAGACAGTGAGGTGAAGTAATCGCCTATGTCGTAGGCAAGGTCGCGCGGCGCCAGGGCCGCCATTTGCAAGGGATAGAGCGCAGCGCCGACTGCCTGACGAATCACGGCGAGCGACTGCATGCGGGAATCGGCGAGCAGCAAGCCGATCGCGATCAGGGAAAAAAACACCACTTTCGCGCGCGCCGAGGCGCCTTGCTTGAAGAGTGGCGGCGGACTGTATTCCATCAGAACCTGTAACTATCGACGCCAGACCTGATCATATCTTGCATCACACCTCATAGGAAGAGGGTTGGGGCTGCGCCGTCGGCAGCCCATTCAACAATTTACTCGTAAGAGAAGATTGAGCCGAGTTTGTCCATGCGCTCCAGGGCCATGCCCGAGCCGCGCACCACACAGGTCAGCGGATCTTCAGCCACGATCACAGGCAAGCCGGTTTCTTCCATCATCAAGCGGTCGAGGTCGCGCAGCAAGGCGCCGCCGCCGGTCAGCATCATGCCTTTTTCGGCGATGTCGGCGCCGAGTTCGGGCGGCGTCTGCTCGAGCGCGTTCTTGACGGCCGAGACGATGTTGTTGAGCGGATCGGTCAGCGCTTCGAGGATCTCGTTGCTGGAAATGGTGAACGAACGCGGAATGCCTTCCGACAGGTTGCGTCCCTTGACTTCCATTTCCTTGACTTCGGAGCCGGGGAAGGCGGAGCCGATTTCCTTCTTGATCGCCTCGGCGGTCTGTTCACCGATCAGCATGCCGTAGTTGCGGCGGCTATAGTTGACGATGGCTTCGTCGAACTTGTCGCCGCCGACGCGCACCGAACCCTTGTACACCATGCCGCCCAGGGAGATGATGCCGACTTCGGTCGTGCCGCCGCCGATGTCGACCACCATGGATCCGGTCGCTTCCGATACCGGCAAGCCGGCGCCGATTGCGGCAGCCATCGGCTCTTCGATCAGGTAGACCTGGGACGCACCGGCGCCGAGCGCCGATTCGCGGATCGCGCGGCGTTCCACCTGGGTCGAACCGCAGGGCACGCAAATGATGATGCGCGGCGAGGGTTTGAACAGCTTGGAGTCGTGCACCATGCGGATGAATTGCTTGAGCATCTGCTCGGTGACGGTGAAGTCGGCAATCACGCCATCCTTCATGGGGCGGATCGCTTCGATATTGCCCGGCACCTTGCCCAGCATCTGCTTGGCTTCCTTGCCGACCGCCTGGATGGTTTTCTTGCCGTTGGGGCCGCCTTGTTGCCGAATTGCAACGACCGAAGGTTCATCGAGCACGATGCCCAAACCGCGCACGTAAATCAGCGTGTTTGCCGTACCCAGATCGATCGCCAAATCATTCGAAAAATAACTACGTAAAAATCCAAACATGTGTGTCCTGATGCGCAACGATGGTGCGCCTTAGCGTCTTAGGGAATATCTTGAGCCTGCGGGCATGCACAACGATGAAACCAGTTAATGGGGCCAATAATGGAGCGAATCGGCGCACGCGCGGCATTAACCAGACATTCTACCTTATAATTTAACTGAATTTAGCTGCTGGAAACCCCAAAAATACAGGCAGGATGCGACGTTTTGTCCGACTTTGTCGTGGCTAACGCGCTTTTGCACTTTCAGACTCTTTTGTACGCGCCGCACCGGTGCCTTCCCATCATGTCCCTGACCCTTTCCGACGTCGACAACCTGGTCAAACTGGCCCAGATCAAGCTCACCGATGAGCAAAAGACCAAGACCCTCGGTCAGCTGAACGGCATTTTCGCCCTGGTCGAGCAAATGCGCGCGGTCGACACCACTGGGGTTGAACCGCTCAATCATCCCATCGACGCCTACCAGGACGGCGTGGCTCTGCGCTTGCGCGACGACGTCGTGAGCGAGCCGAATCGGCGCGACGATTACCAGCAGGTGGCTCCGGCGGTGCAGGACGGCCTGTACCTCGTGCCGCAAGTGATCGAGTAAAAAAAACGAATAGCGCCGATCCCCATTTCCGGCGGCGCCTGTGGTCGAACGACTGCGCGCCACCCGGCCTTGTCCCGAAAGTCATGCAATGCATAACAAGACCCTGAAAGAATTATCGACCCTGCTGCAAGCCAAGCAGGTTTCCGCCACTGAACTGGCCTCGTCCTACCTGAAACGCATCCAGGGTAGCGACCTGAATGCCTTCCTGCACGTCGACGAAGCGCTGACCCTGAAGCGGGCGGCGCTGGCCGACCAGCGCATCGCCAAGAACGATGTGACGCCGCTGACCGGCATTCCGATCGCGCACAAGGATATTTTCGTCACGCGCGAATGGCGCTCCACAGCCAGCTCGAAGATGCTCGCCAACTACGTCAGCCCGTTCGACGCCACCGTGGTCGACAAGTTAGGCGCCGCCGGCATGGTCACGCTCGGCAAACTAAACTGCGACGAATTCGCGATGGGCGGCTCAAATGAGAACTCGGCCTTCGGCGCGGTGAAAAATCCCTGGGACAAGGCTGCGATTCCAGGCGGATCCTCGGGTGGTTCGGCCGCTGCCGTCGCCGCGGGATTGGCACCGGCCGCCACCGCCACCGACACCGGCGGCTCGATCCGCCAGCCGGCTTCGCTGTGCGGCGTCACCGGCATCAAGCCGACCTATGGCCGCGTCTCGCGCTTTGGCATGATCGCCTTCGCCTCCTCGCTCGACCAAGGCGGCCCGATCGCGCGCACCGCCGAAGATTGCGGCCTGCTGCTCAACACCATGGCCGGCTTCGATCCGCGCGACTCGACCAGCCTGGAACGTCCCGACGAAGATTTCACGCGCGACCTGTCGCAAGGCCTGCAGGGCTTGAAGATCGGCGTACCGCGCGAATACTTCGGTCCCGGCCTCGCGCCTGACGTCGAACAAGCGGTGCGCGCTGCGCTGGCCGAATACGAAAAGCTCGGCGCGAAATTGGTCGATATCTCGCTGCCGAAAACCGAACTCTCGATTCCGGTGTATTACGTGATCGCACCGGCCGAAGCCTCGTCCAACCTGAGCCGCTTCGACGGCGTACGCTACGGCCATCGCGCCAAGGAATACGCGAACCTCGGCGACATGTACATGCAGACGCGTACCGAAGGTTTCGGCGATGAAGTCAAGCGCCGCATCTTCGTCGGCGCCTACGTGCTGTCGCATGGCTATTACGACGCCTACTATCTGCAGGCGCAAAAAATCCGCCGCCTGATCGCCGAGGATTTCAAACGCGCATTCCAGCAATGCGACGTCATCATGGGTCCGGTTTCGCCAACGGTAGCCTGGGACATCGGCGCCAAGGCCGACGACCCGGTCGCCAACTACTTGGCCGATATCTTCACGCTTTCGACCAGTCTGGCCGGTCTGCCCGGCATGTCGATTCCCTGCGGCTTCGGCCAGGGCGAGAAGAACGGCCGCCGCCCGGTAGGCTTGCAGATCATTGGCAACTATTTCAGCGAAGCGAAACTGCTCAACGTCGCCCACCAATACCAGCAAGCGACCGACTGGCACCAGCGCACGCCCGCATAAGCTGCAAACTAAGCTGCGAATGCGTCAAGCGAATATATAGGATTAGTGAGGAAACTATGCAGTGGGAAGTCGTCATCGGTCTGGAAACGCACGTACAGCTGACTACGGAGTCGAAGATTTTCAGCGGCGCGGCTACGCGCTTCGGCGCTGAACCGAATACCCAGGCCAGTCCTGTGGACCTGGCGCTGCCAGGCGTGCTGCCGGTGCTGAACCGTGGCGCAGTCGAGCGCGCCATCCAGTTCGGCCTGGCGATCGGCGCCACCATTGCGCCGCATTCGATTTTCGCGCGCAAGAATTATTTCTATCCTGACCTGCCCAAGGGCTATCAGATCAGCCAGTTCGCCATTCCCGTGGTGCAGGGCGGTTCGCTGTCGTTCGTGATTGAAAAAGACGGCAAGCCGGAAATGAAGACCGTGCAACTGACGCGCGCCCATCTCGAGGAAGACGCCGGCAAGTCGCTGCACGAAAACTTTCAGGGCATGACCGGCATCGACCTCAATCGTGCCGGCACGCCGCTGCTCGAGATCGTCACCGAGCCCGACATGCGCAGCCCGGCCGAAGCGATCGGCTACGCCAAGGCGCTGCACTCGCTGGTGACCTGGCTCGGGATTTCGGACGGCAATATGCAGGAAGGCTCGTTCCGTTGCGACTTGAACGTTTCCGTGCGTCCGGTGGGCCAGAAGGAATTCGGCACGCGCTGCGAAATCAAGAACGTCAATTCCTTCCGTTTCATGGAAGAGGCGATGAACTACGAGATCCGCCGCCAGATCGAATTGATCGAAGACGGCGGCAAGGTCGTGCAGCAAACGCGCCTGTACGATCCCGACCGCAAGGAAACGCGCGCCATGCGCGGCAAGGAAGATTCGCAGGATTACCGCTACTTCCCCGACCCTGATCTGCCGCCGCTGGTCATCTCGCCCGAGTGGATCACGCGCGTCAGGGACGCCTTGCCGGAGCTGCCTTCCGCCATGCGCCAGCGCTTCGCCGACGAACTGGGCCTGCCAGCCTATGACGCCTCGGTGCTGACCCAGTCGAAGGCGATGGCCGCGTATTTCGAAGACGTGGTCAAGATTGTCGGCAAAGATCAGGCCAAGCCGGCCGCCAACTGGCTGATGGGCGACGTCTCGTCGACCTTGAACCGCGAAGGCTGCGACATCGCCGACATTCCGGTTTCGGCGCCGCAATTGGCGCTGGTGCTCACGCGCATCGGCGACGGCACGATTTCCAACAAGATCGCGAAGGACCTGTTCCGCGCGATGTGGGAAGCGAAATCAGACGATCCCGCACTGGCAGATCAGATCATCGAAGCGAACGGCTGGAAACAGATCGCCGATACCGGCGCGCTCGAAGCCATCGTCGACGAGGTGCTGGCCGCCAACGCCAAGTCGGTCGAGGAATTCCGCGCCGGCAAGGAAAAGGCCTTCAACGCCCTGATCGGCCAAGCCATGAAAGCCACCAAGGGCAAGGCCAACCCGGCGCAGTTGACCGAGTTGCTGAAGAAGAAGCTGAGCGCGTAAAACCCGGCGATCCCTTACCTGTCGTCCCCGCGTAGGGTGTAGCAACGTAGGCTGGGATGAAATCCCAGCTTCGCGTCACATGCCAAGACAAATGCTGGGATTACATCCCAGCCTACAAACGCGCACCTATTCGACGCCGTACCGCGTGCGATACGCCGCCACCGCATCCTTGTATTGCGCCAGCTTGGCATCGGCGCCCGCCGACGACAGAAACGCAAACAAGTCATTCAGGTTGCCGATCGAAATCACCGGCATGCCATAGGCCTGGCTGACTTCCTGCACCGCCGAATGCGCCGACAAGGCGCCATCCTTGCCAGAACGCTCCATGCGGTCGAGTGCAATCAGCACCGCGCAGGGCGTGGCGCCGGCGGCGCGTATCATGTCCACCGATTCGCGCACCGAAGTGCCGGCCGAGATCACGTCGTCGATGATGACCACACGCCCCTGCAGCGTGGCGCCGACGATGGTGCCGCCCTCGCCGTGGTCCTTGGCTTCCTTGCGGTTGAATGCGAACGACACGTTGCGTCCCTTGCGCGCCAGCGCCACCGCCGTAGCCGAAGCAAGCGTGATGCCCTTGTAGGCCGGGCCGAACAGCATGTCAAACTCGACGCCGGAATCGAGCAGAGTCTGGGCATAGAAATCGGCCAGCTTGCCGAGAATCTCGCCGTTGTTGAACAAGCCGGCGTTGAAGAAGTACGGCGACAGGCGTCCGGCCTTGGTGACGAATTCGCCGAAGCTCAATACGCCGGCGGAAACCGAGAATTCGATGAACTGCTGTCTGAGCTTATCCAAAGTAGGGCCTTTCGCAAAATAAAATCCGACTAGCCGTCATTGTAGTGCGAAACCTGCGCGACGCCGCGGCAAGACAAAGGCTGTCGCCTCATGTATTCTAGGCCATCCCATTTTATCGATATCGCCATGCCGAAAATCATCTCCGCCAACCTCAACGGTGTCCGCAGCGCCGCCAAGAAGGGCTTCTTCGAATGGATGCTCAAGCAGAAGGCCGACGCCGTCTGCGTGCAGGAATTGAAAGCGCAAGCCGAAGACATGGCGCCCGAGATGCTGGCGCCGGATGGCTACCACGGCTATTTCCACTATGCCGAAAAGAAAGGCTATTCCGGGGCCGGCATCTATTGCAAGAAAAAGCCCGACCACGTCGAGATCGGTTTCGGCAGCAAGGAATTCGATGCTGAAGGCCGTTACGTGCGCTGCGACTTCGGCAATCTGAGCGTCATTTCCGTCTATTGCCCGTCCGGCTCCTCAAGCGAGGAGCGTCAGCAGGCCAAGTTCCGTTTCATGGACGAGTTTTTCCCGCATCTGAAGAAGCTGGTCAAGAGCGGACGCGAAATCGTCATCTGCGGCGACTGGAATATCGCGCATCAGGAAATCGACCTCAAGAACTGGAAGAGCAACCAAAAGAATTCAGGCTTCCTGCCGGAAGAACGCGCCTGGCTGACGCGTGTGTTCGATGAACTCGGCTGGCGCGACGTCTATCGGCTGCTGCACCCCGACACCACCGGTGAAGCCTATACCTGGTGGAGCAACCGCGGCCAGGCCTGGGCCAACAACGTCGGATGGCGCATCGACTATCACGTTGCCACAGCCGGCATCGCCGGCAAGGCGAAGGCGGCCGGCGTCTACAAGGACGAGCGATTCTCGGATCATGCGCCGCTGACGATCCAGTACGCGGAATAATTACCTCCCGCAGCAAATAAGCTCCCCTCGCCCGCAAGGCGGGAGAGGGGTTGGGGGAGAGGGTGCCAGCGAGGTCGACGGCCTTGACGGTTACCCTCTCCCTACCCCTCTCCCGCTTGCGGGAGAGGGGTCTCAGTTGCGTGCTCATCATTCCAAGGCGCCACCTTCGGCAGTAACAACATGCCGGGGAAAGCCAGGAAGAAACACAGAATGAAAAAATCAAACCAACCGATCGCGGCAACGATGTAGCCAATCGATGCCGTGACCACGGTGCGCGGAATGGCGGCGATACTCGAAAACAGTGCGAACTGTGTCGCGGTATAGCGCCGATCGGAGCTGCGGGCCAGGAAGGCGACGAAAGCCGCGGTTCCCATACCGACCCCGAACGCCTCATAGGCAAAGGTGCAGCCGAGCATGAGCATATTCGGGCCGGTGTGAGCCAACAGGGCAAAGGCCAGGCTGGTACTGGCCTGGATCGCACCGAAAATCCACAGGGCACGGTTGATGCCGAGCCGGACCATCCAGGCACCACCGACGATACCGCCGGCGATGCTGCCCCAAAACAAAGTCAATTTTGCGATGGCGCCAATCTGCGTCAATTGAAAACCAAGATCGATCAGGAATTTCGTCGCCAGCGTGGCCGCCATCGCATCGCCGAGCCGATACAGGAACACAAAGCTCAAAATAAGCAAGGCGCGTTGCCAACCATCGCGCAAGATAAATTCCCTGAACGGCAAGACCACAGCTTCGCGCAGGTTCTTCGGCGGTTCGCCATAGGCTGCGGGCTCTTTGACCAGCAGAGTACATAGCAATCCCGGCAACATGAAAGCGGCCGTAATCCAGAATACGCTGGACCAGTTCATGTGGTCAGCCAGAATCAGCGACAAAGCCCCGGGCACCATGCCGGCCAGCTTATAGGCGTTGACCTTGACTGCAGCACCAAGCCCTTGTTCGTTATCCGACAGGATTTCACGGCTGAAGGCATCGATCGCCACGTCCTGACTGGCGGACAGGAAAGCAATTAAGCCGGCCGTAACTGCAATCTGGGAAATCTGCGTCGACGGGTCGAAACTGCCCAGCACGCCGATTGCGAAGAACAGCAAAAGCTGTGTCAGCGCCATCCAACCGCGCCGACGCCCCAGCTTGCCGAAGCTGAAGCGATCCATCAGCGGCGACCACAAGAACTTCCAGGTATAAGGAAACAAGATCAAGGTCATCAAGCCGATCGCCTTGACGTTCAAGCCGGACTTGGCGAGCCACGCTTGCAATAGATTGATCAACAACCAGAGCGGCATCCCAGAGCTGAAACCGAGGAACACCAGCACCAGCATGCGCCGATTCAAGTAGCTATGCCAGGTTACCTTGTCCTGCCCGGCTTGCGGGTCGTTCGCCTCGCTCATCAAGCCGTCTTTTTCTTGAAGCGAAAAATCGCCAGGCTGCCGCGCCAGTTCGGCAGAAACGACACCGGCTTGCCTTCGTGCAGCGCGATACATTCGAGCACGTCGAGACCGACTTCATTGGCCAGTGCGGCGAAGTCGCCTATCGTGGCGCAGCGCAGGTTGGGCGTGTCGTACCACTCGTAGGGCAGCGATTTCGACACAGGCATGCGGCCGCGCATCAGCGCGACGCGATGCGGCCAGTAGGCGAAGTTCGGAAAGGAGACGATCGCCTCGCGACCGACGCGGGCAATGTCGCGCAACGTGCCTTCGACGTTCTTCATCATCTGCAGCGCCGACAGGCACAACACCGTGTCGAAGGTGTTGTCCTCGAAGATTGCCAGGCCGGCTTCGATGTCCTGCTGGATCACGCTGACGTCGCGCGCCACGCATTCCGGTATCTTGGCGTCGTCGATCTCGATGCCGTAGCCGCTGCATTGCTTATCCGACTGCAGGTAGTCGAGCATGACGCCATCGCCGCAACCGAGGTCGAGCACGTGCGCGCGCGGCGCCACCCAATGGGCGATGTAGGCGAGGTCGGCGCGCTGGGCTTTCAGTTGTTCGAAATTCATGCCGCCCCTCCGCCTGCTTGATTCAAGTCGCCCCACACACGCTCGTAGTAGGCGCGCACCACGCCCAGGTAGCGCGGGTCTTCGAGCAGGAAGGCGTCATGTCCGTGCGGTGCGTCGATTTCGGCATAGGTCACGCGGCGCTTGTTGTTGACCAGCGCCTGCACGATTTCACGGCTGCGCTCGGGCGCGAAGCGCCAATCGGTGGTGAACGATGCCAGCAGGAATTGCGTCTGCGCGTCGGTCTGGGCCAGGGTCTTGGTCAGATCGCCGCCGAACCTGGCGGCCGGGTCGAAATAATCGAGCGCCTTGGTGATCAACAGATAGGTGTTGGCGTCGAAGTATTCGGAAAACTTGTCGCCCTGGTAGCGCAAATACGATTCGATTTCGAAGTCGACACCAAAGCCGAACTGGTATTCCCCCGCGCGCAGATCGCGGCCGAACTTTTCGGCCATATCGTCGTCGGACAGGTAGGTGATGTGTCCGACCATGCGCGCCACGCGCAGGCCGTTTTTCGGCACCACGCCATGCGCGTAGAAATCGCCGCCGTGGAAATCGGGATCGGTCAGGATGGACTGGCGCGCCACGTCGTTGAAGGCGATGTTCTGTGCGGACAGCTTGGCGGTCGACGCGATCACCACGCAATGTCGCAGACGCTGCGGGTACAGCATGCTCCAGGCCAGCGCCTGCATGCCGCCCAGGGAGCCGCCCATGACGGCGGCAAATTGTTCGATCCCGAGCGCATCGGCCAGGCGCGCCTGGGCATTGACCCAGTCTTCCACCGTCACCACCGGGAAATCGGCGCCATAGGGTTTGCCGGTCGCGGGATTGTCATGCATCGGGCCGGTCGAACCGAAACAGGAACCGAGGTTGTTGACGCCAATCACAAAGAAGCGGTCGGTGTCGAGCGGCTTGCCGGGGCCGACCATATTGTCCCACCAGCCCACGCTTTTCGCGTCGCCGTCGTCGTAGGCGCCGGCCACGTGGTGCGAGGCATTCAAGGCATGGCAGACCAGCACGGCGTTCGAGCGCGCGGCGTTGAGCGTGCCATAGGTTTCGTACATCAGCGTATAGCCGGCGAGCTGTGCGCCGCTTTGCAAGATCAGCGGCGTCGGGAAATGCATGGATTGCGGATGGACGATACCGAGCGCGGACGGGGAACTCATGGGGCGCGCCTTACAGTTGTTGCAACTGCTCGACCTCGGCCACGATGGCCGCAGGTTCGAAGGCACGCAGGATTTTTGCGGTTTTCGGTTTCAATTTCTGCAAATCGCTATTCAAAATCTCGTTCTTGACGGCCAGCAGTTGGGCCGGGTGCATGGAAAATTCGGTCAGACCCATGCCCAGCAGCAAGCGCGTCAGCTTGGTGTCGCCGGCCATCTCGCCGCACACGGATACCGGGATGCCGGCCTTGGCACCGGCCGCAATGGTGGCAGCCAGCAACTGCAGAATGGCCGGATGCAGCGGGTTATAGAGGTGCGCCACTTCGTGGTCGACGCGATCGATCGCCAGCGTGTATTGGATCAGGTCGTTGGTGCCGATCGACAGGAATTGCAGGCGCTTGATGAACAGCGGCAGCGTCAGGGCAGCGGCCGGAATCTCGATCATGGCGCCGACCGGGATGTTGGGATCGAACTTGTGGCCGGCATCGCGCAATTGCGCCTTGGCTTGCTCGATCATGGAAAGCGTCTGGTCGATTTCGAAGGCATGCGCCAACATCGGAATCAGCAATTTGACCGGACCAAACGCCGACGCCCGCAAAATCGCGCGCAACTGCGTCATGAACAATTGCGGTTCGGCCAGGCAATAGCGGATGGCGCGCAAGCCGAGTGCCGGGTTCAGCGCGGTCTGCTCGGCGGCATCGAGCGGCTTGTCGGCGCCGATGTCGAGCGTGCGTATCGTGACCGGCCGTCCTTTCATGGCAAGCACAGCCTTCTTGTACGACTCGAACTGCTCGTCTTCCGCCGGCAGATTGCCGGCGTGACCGGTGCGGCCGATGAACAGGAATTCCGAACGGAACAGGCCGACTCCTGTGGCGCCGGCTTCAAGCGCCGCGGCGCAGTCTTCCGGAAATTCGATATTGGCCAACATGCCGATGGCGACGCCATCGCGCGTGACGGCCGGCGTCTTTTTGAGCTTGAGCAGTTTCTTGCGCTCGCGCGCCTGCGCGGCCTGGCGCTCGCGATATTGCGTCAGCACCATCGGCGCCGGATCGACGATCACGACGCCGGCGTCGCCGTCTATGATCAGCCAGTCATCCTGCTCGATCAGCGTCGAGGCGTTGTACATGCCGACCGCGGCCGGAATATCGAGACTGCGCGCGACGATCGCGGTATGCGAATTCTGTCCGCCGAGATCGGTGACGAAGCCGGAAAACGAACGGTCGCGGAATTGCAGCATGTCGGCCGGCGAGATGTCATGCGCGACCACGATCATTTGCGCGCCGGCTTCTTCGCCATCGCCCAGATTGGCCAGGGCGGTGGCGCTGCCGGTCAGCACCTTCAGGACCCGCTCGCCGACCTGCTGGATGTCTGCCTTGCGTTCGCGCAGGTACGCATCTTCGACCTCGTCGAATTGCGACGACAGTTCGTCGATCTGCGTCACCAGCGCCCATTCCGCGTTGTAATGGCGGGTACGGATGATCTCGAGCGGCACTTCCGAAATCATGGGGTCCGACAAGATCAGCGCATGCACGTCGATGAAGGCGCCAAGCTCGGCCGGCGAGTCCTTCGGCAGATCGTTCCAGATGGTCTGCAATTCCTTGTGCACCGTGGCGATGGCGTCCTGCAGGCGCGACACTTCCGCTTCTACCTGTTCCTCGGCAATCAGATAGTGCTGGACATCGAGCGCGGCCGGCGCCAACAAGTGCGCGCGCCCGATCGCAATGCCGCGCGAAACCGAGATGCCGTGGAGCGTAAAAGATGCCATGGGTGAATGACTGAGCGTTCAAAATGCGCGGCTTTTGCCGCAAAGTCGCTTCTTATTCGCCTTCGCCGAATTTATCCTGAATCAAAAGTACCAGCGCGTCGAAGCATTCCTTTTCGTCGGGTCCATCGGTCTCGAGCACTACCTTTGCCCCCTTGCCGGCCGCCAGCATCATGACTCCCATGATGGATTTGGCGTTGACGCGGCGCTTGTTGCGCGTCATCCAAACCTCGCTTTTGTACTTCGCGGCCAATTGCGTCAGCTTGGCTGAAGCCCTGGCATGCAGGCCCAGCTTATTAACGATCTCGATTTCTTGTTCAATCATTCTTATTCAATCTAATTAGTTGAGCCATAGTAACCACTAACCGCTAATGTGGGGACAGGCGCACGCGGTTGTCAACACGCGTCGCACCATTTTGTCCGCCCGCCAGCGCCATTTCCACCACCACGTCGAGCGTATCGTGGCGGTAAGTCAGGGCGCGCAACAGCATAGGCAAGCTGATGCCGGCGATGACTTCCACGGCACCGGGTTGAGCCAACGCCAAGGTGCAATTCGAAGGCGTGCCTCCCATGACGTCGGTGATCACCAATACACCGTCGCCTTCGTTCAGGCGCGTTATCGCTTCGTTGGCCAGGCGTTTGACTTCGCTGGTGTCCTGGTCCGCCCACACGTCCAAGGCTTCCATGCGCTCGGGTCGCCCACGAAATACATGCGTGGCTGCCTCGATAAAGGCATTGCCGAGCGGAGCGTGCGTCAGGAGAAGAATACCGACCATTGGTTAAAAATGAAAGAAAAGCGCGTCATACCAAGCCGCAGATGCGCAGGCAGTGCCTGGGGAAGGGCTATTTTTGCACACTTTGCACACGGCGCGCTGTTCAAACCGCTTTTTCGACAGCATCGACAAACATGGCGGCAACGTTGAACCCGGTCTGCTGTGCGATTTCCTGGAAACAGGTCGGGCTGGTGACATTCACTTCGGTCAAATAGTCGCCGATCACATCGAGCCCGACCAGCAATAATCCGCGCGCAGCCAGCACCGGTGCCAGCGCCACGCCGATTTCGCGGTCGCGTGCCGAAAGTTCGCGCGCCACGCCCAAGCCGCCGGCCGCCAGATTCCCCCGCACTTCTCCGCCTTGCGGGATGCGCGCCAGGCAATGCGGGACGACAGCGCCGCCGATCAGCAAGATGCGCTTGTCACCGGCGGCAATCTCGGGGATGTAGCGCTGGACCATGATGGTTCGCGCACCGTTGCCAGTCAGAGTCTCGATGATGGAACCGAGATTCATGCCGTCTTCGTCAACCTTGAACACGCCGGTGCCGCCCATGCCGTCAAGCGGCTTGAGGATAATCCGACTGTGCTCGCGGTGGAAAGCACGGATGCGCTGCTCGTCGCTGCTGACCAGGGTCGGCGCAATGTATTGCGAAAACTGCGCAATGGCCAGCTTTTCGTTATGGCTGCGCACCGCCTGCGGCTTGTTGAATACGCGCGCGCCTTGCAGCTCCGCCAATTCCAGCAAATACGTGAGGTAGACATACTCCATGTCGAACGGCGGATCCTTGCGCAAAATGATCGCATCGAAATCGCGCAAACTGCTTGCCGCCGGCGCGTCGGCGCGGAACCAGTCGTGCGCATCGCCAGTCAGGCTGATGTGCGCGACATTGGCCACCACGGCGCCGCTTTCGATGGCCATGTCCTTTTGTTCGAACGCATAGATGGCGTGGCCGCGGCCGGCAGCCTCGACCATCATTGCGTAAGTGGAATCCTTGTAAGTCTTGAAGCTCGTGAGCGGATCGGCGAGGAAGGCGATTTTCATGGGGGACTCGGTAAATTTCGGCGCAGTAGACTTCAGCTCAGTAAACCTCGGGATTGGGGTCGGTCTTTTCCATTTCCAGCGAAGCAGCCAGCAAAGCCAGACGCGCCACCACGCCGTACATATAGAAGCGGTTCGGCGCCGCGGTCCCCGGCTTGGCCTGCAAGTCCGGCAGCGCGTGCTGTTGGGCGAAGGCGAGCGGCACGAAGTGCGCCCCCGGCGCATTCAGGTTTTCGTCGACGCCGCGCTCTTCGTGCACGCGATAGAACCCGCCCACGACATAGCGGTCGATCATATAGACCACCGGCTCGGCCACCGCTTCGCCGATGTGTTCGAAAGTGTGCACGCCTTCCTGGATGATGACATCGCCCGCACTCAATCCCTGCTCGGCCAGCTTGTCGCGCAGGCGGCTGTTGGCGTCGCGCACTTCGCTGGCATCCTTGACTGTCATGAAGCCGGAAGCGTTGGCGCCGGTGTCGGACTTCACGATCACAAAAGGCTTTTCCTTGATACCGTATTCCTTGTATTTCTTGCGGATCTTGGCAAGCAAGGTATCGACATTCGCAGCCAGGCAATCCTCACCCGCGCGCTCGCCCAGATTGATCTCCCCGCATTTGCCGAAATAGGGATTGAGCATCCATGGATCGACGTCGATCAGCTTGGCGAATTTTTTGACCACGTCGTCGTAAGCGGCAAAATGGTTGCTCTTGCGCCGCGACGACCAGCCGGCGTGCAGCGGCGGCAGCAGATTTTGTTCGTGCAAGCCTTCCAGGATGGGCGGCACACCCTGCGCCAGCGAATTGTTGAGCAGGATGGTACAGGGGTCGAAATTCTTCAGGCCGAGGCGGCGGCCGTTTTGCGAACGCACCATAGGCTCCAGGGTAATGCTGCTGCCGTCCGGCAATTCGATATCGGTCGGTTGGCGCACATCTTCCGGCAATGCACCCAGGCGAATGTTCAAGCCGGTCTGACGGAAGATTTGCGTCAGACGCGCAATGTTTTGCAAGTAGAACGGACTGCGCGCATCGCGTTCCGGCACCAGCAGCAGGTTTTTCGCATCGGGACAGTATTTTTCGATGGCGGCCATTGCCGCCTGGATCGCCAAGGGCAGCATTTCCGGCGCCAGATTATTGAAACCGCCGGGAAACAAATTGGTCTCGACCGGCGCGAGCTTGAAACCGGCATTGCGCAAATCGACCGAACAATAGAAGGGCGGAGTATGTTCCTGCCACTCCAGCCTGAACCAGCGCTCGATAGCCGGCGTCGCGCCGAGGATTTTCTTTTCCAGGTCGAGCAAGGGGCCATTCAAGGCCGTGACGAGGTGGGGGACCATTTCTGCAAAACCTTTTGATTGGAGCCGGTTAACACAACGATTCTAACGGTATTCGGCAATTTCGCGCCGCACTGCGTCAAGTGCAGCAGGAAACTGCATGAAATGCGCCTTGCCAGACCATTTCCACTTGACTTGACAGCAATTGACGCCAAAATCAGGTAATTCCGACTAATTATGTCGTTATCGCTCCATCAACAATGCCGAATCAACTTGGCGGAGCACTCTTGATGCTACAGGTGGGGGCAATCGCACCCTTTTAAAGGCTCGCAGACTTGGCGAAAAAAAAGCGCCCCACGAGGGGGCGCTTCGATGGCCCGCGTGCGCGGGCCGTCGGGGAAAAACTCGATCAGGCGTGGTAAGCCGATTCGCCGTGGCTGGTAATATCCAGGCCTTCGCGCTCCTCTTCTTCCGGCACACGCATGCCAATCGTCATGTCGACCAGTTTGTAGGCGATGAACGCCACGACGCCGGACCAGACGATGGTCACACCTACACCGGTTGCCTGGATCTGCAACTGGTCGAGGATGGAGTAATCGGGCGAAATCTTGTTGGCGACGTAATCCATGATGCCTTGGCCGCCGAGCTTCGGCGCAGCAAACACGCCGGTCAGCAGGGCGCCCAGCGTACCGCCGATGCCGTGCACGCCGAACACGTCGAGCGCATCGTCGGCGCCGATCAGGCGCTTGAGGCCGTTGACACCCCACAGGCAGACCAGGCCGGCGGCCAGGCCGATGACCAAGGCACCCATCGGGCCGACGAAGCCGCAAGCCGGAGTGATCGCCACCAAACCTGCCACTGCGCCGGAAGCACCGCCGAGCATCGAGGGCTTGCCTTTCAGCACCCACTCACCGCCAACCCAGGACAGGGTCGCGGCAGCCGTAGCCAGCAGCGTGTTGACGAAGGCCAGCGCAGCAACGTCGGCCGCTTCCAGAGCAGAGCCGGCGTTGAAGCCGAACCAGCCCACCCACAGCAGCGAAGCGCCGATCATGGTCATGGTCAGCGAGTGCGGAGCCATCGATTCCTTGCCGTAGC
>JAFANH010000041.1 GCA_019232795.1 Burkholderiaceae bacterium | reverse complement strand
CAGGCCTTGCTATGGAATGCGGCGCGCGCCCGCTTCGGCTCGATCGACGTGGAAAATACGCGTGTTTCCAGTCTCGGTATCGCGCATGCCATCGAGCTTTGCCGGGATTCGATCCCGGCAGACTTGTACGAAAGACTTTCAAATGCGTTGCTTGCCGAGCGGGCTGTATTGGCCGCTTGATTATTCCAGACCGAACTGCAAGGCCGCCAAGCTGGCGTACAGCCCATTCTGCGCCACCAGCGAAGCGTGCGTCCCGGTTTCGACGATATGGCCATGCTCCATCACCACGATGCGGTCGGCCTTTTGCACGGTCGCCAGGCGGTGGGCGATGACCAGCGTGGTGCGGCCGACCATGGCTGCTTCGAGCGCGCTTTGCACCAGCCGTTCCGACTCGGCGTCCAGTGCCGAGGTGGCTTCGTCCAGCAGCAGCAAGGGCGGGTTCTTCAACAGGGCGCGTGCGATCGCAATGCGCTGACGCTGGCCGCCGGAGAGGCGCACGCCGCGTTCGCCGAGGAAGGATTGATAGCCTTCGGGCAGGCGCTCGATGAATTCGTGGGCTGCAGCCATCTTGGCTGCGGCAATGACTTCTTCGTCCGTTGCGCCGGCGCGGCCGTAGCGGATGTTTTCCATGGCGTCGGCCGAAAAGATTACCGTGTCTTGCGGCACGATGCCGATGGCGTCGCGCAAGTCGTGCAGCGCCAGCTGCTTGATATCTACGCCGTCGAGCAGCAATTGACCTTGCTGTGGATCGTAGAAGCGCAGCAGCAACTGGAACAGTGTGGTCTTGCCGGCACCGGAAGGGCCGACGATGGCAACAGTCTGGCCCGGCGCGATGTCGAGCGACAGGTGCGCCAGCGAATTGGTTTGCGGGCGCGAGGGATAGTGAAACGTCACTTCATGCAGGGAAAGCGCGGCACCGGCCGCCACGCGCGCCGGCAAGGCCTGTGGCTGCGCAGGAGTCTGGATAGGCGAATAGGCGGCCAGCAATTCCAGCAGGCGCTCGGTGGCGCCGGCCGCACGCTGGGCGTCGCCCAGCACTTCCGACAAGGCGCCGATGGAGCCGGCCACCAGGGCAGCATAGAGAATGAACTGGCCAAGCGCGCCCCCCGTCATCGAACCCTGCACCACGGACTGCGCACCGAGCCAGAGCACGAAGACAATGGCGCCGAACACCAGCAGGATGGCGATCACGGTCAACAAGGCACGCGCGCGGATGCGCTGCATGGCCGTCGCAAAGGCGCGTTCTACCGAGACGGCAAAACGCTCCGACTCTATGGTTTCGTGCGTGTAGGCTTGCACGATAGGCATGGCATTCAGCACCTCGCCGGCCATGGCCGAGGCATCGGCGATCTTGTCTTGCGAATCGCGCGACAGCTTGCGCACCCGGCGGCCGAACAAGACGATGGGGATCACCACCGCCAGCAGCATCACCAGAATCAGCGCCGACAACCTGACACTGGTGAAAAACATCATGCCCATGCCGCCGAGGAACAGCAAGGCATTGCGCAATGCCATGGAAATGCTGGTGCCGACCACGGTCTGGATCAGCGTGGTATCGGTGGTCAGGCGCGACACCACTTCGCCGGTCTGCGTGGTTTCAAAGAATTGCGGGCTTTGCGTCACCACGTGAGCATAGACTGCCGCCCGGATATCGGCCGTGACGCGCTCACCGAGCCAGGACACGGTATAGAAACGCGCCGCTGTCGACACTGCCAATATGCAGGCAACGCCGAACAGGGCCAGAAAGTACTGGTTGATGTGCGCGCTGCTGCCGGCGGTAAAGCCCTGGTCTATCATTTGCCGGAACGCGTAAGGCACTGCCAGCGTGGCGCCGGCGGCGACCAACAAGGCAATGCCCGCCAGCACGAACTGGCGCTTATACGGCGAGAGGAAGGGGAACAAGCCGGCAAGGGTCTTCAAGCCGGATTTTTGAGGAGTGGCGTCGCTATTTGTTGCCATATTCTAAACGATAATTGGGTGTCGCGCGAAGCGGGCTGGCGCCGCGCATTGTACCTGCAATCAGGCTAGAGCTTTGCGTAGCCAAAAGCTGGCTGCGTCGACCAGAGCGACCAGCAGCAGCATGGCGATGATGACGCTGGCTGCTTGCTGCATCTGGAACAGGGAAAGGTGGTATTTCAACATCTGCCCCAAGCCGCCCGCTCCGACCACGCCGAGTATGGTGGCGACGCGGATATTGTTTTCCCACCGATACAGCACATAGGAAATCATTTGCGGCGCAGCTTGCGGCAAGGTTGCATAGAAAAATGCAGCAATGGGGCCCGCGCCATTGATGCGCAGAGTCGCTTCGGCCTGCGGCGGCAGATTTTCGAGTGCGTCTGCGAACAGCCGGCCCAATACGCCGGTGGTATGCGCAGCCAGCGCCAGGGTGCCGGCAAACGGCCCCAGGCCTGCAGCAATCAGCCAGATCGCCGCCCACACCAACTCCGGAACCGAGCGCAACACATTCAGCAACATGCGCGTAGCCAGTCGCAGCAATACACCGAATCGCCCGGAAGCCGGCAAGGCCAGCATACCTCCCAGCAAGGCCGCAATGCCTGTGCCCAAGGCGGAAATCGATAGCGTTTCCGCGATACCGACGGCTATCCGGCGCAGAAATTCCAGCGCCATCTCAGGGGGCGCAAAGCTGCGCAGGAATTCCGCCGCCGACGCGATCGCTTCCGCCGTAAAGAGCGCTTCCCAATCCAGCGACAGTGACAGAAAACTCGCCAGCACCAGCGATGCCAGCGCAAGCAGCAAGGCCAGCATGGCCCAAGGCGGGCGCGGCGCCGGCGGCATGGCAGCGGAGGTAGCCAGCCCGTTCATGCCAACCTCCCGCGCAGCATCTTGCTGACGAAATCGGCGGCAGCCACCAGCAGCACGAACACGATCAGCATGGCGCAGACCTCGTCGCCGGCCAGCATCTTCAGCGATTCATCCATCCTCTGCCCCAGGCCGCCGGCGCCGACAAAACCCATGACGACCGATCCGCGGATGGCGCACTCCCAGCGGTAAATCGTGTACGACACCAATTCGGCGGCCGCTTCCGGCAGCATGCCATACAAGAAAGCACCCAGCCGACCGCTGCCGTTGGCGATCAAGGTCGCCGTCGCGTGGCCGTCGGACGACTCCAGTATTTCGGCATACACCTTGCCCAGCATACCGCTATAGGTCAACGCAATGGCCAGCACGCCGGCCGCCGGCCCCAGCCCGAAGATGCGCACGAACAGCAGCGCCCACACCAGTTCCGGCACGGAACGCAGCACCACCAGCTTCCAGCGTGTGAGCTGCCGCAGTACCGCAGCCGCCCATCCCATGCGATTAGTGCCGACCCGGCTCAAGGACAGGCGCGTGGTGGCGAGCAGGGTCATGGGGATGGCGCCGAGCAGCGCCAGCGACATGCCGGCAGTGGCGATGGCGACGGTCTGCCAGGTCGCCTCGGCCGCCTGCCGCAGGAATTCGGTGCTATGAGCGGGCGGCAGAAAACTGGCCAGGAAGCGCATGGCCGCAGCCAGGCTTTGCGCATCGAGCAGCGTCCAGGGTTTGAATTCGCTGCCGAGCAACAAGGGCCATAGCAGCGCCAAGCCCAGCAAGCCGGCAGCAAGCCGTCCGTGCCATGCGGGGTCGGCCGGAGGTTTGTCGGACGGCGTTGTCATTACAGATGCAAGCCGGCGCCGGCCAAGGGCGCGCCGGCCGGAAGCGCTTCCGGTTCTGGCGTAGGCCGCGCATTGCGGTACAACTCGGCCAACATGGCATCGCTCACCTCTTCACTGCGCGCGTCGAACACGATACGGCCGTCACGCAGGCCCAGCAAACGCGGGAAATGCGCGCGCGCCAATTCGACCTGGTGCAGGCTGCAGACCAGGGTGGCTGAGCGCGCCCTGGCTTCCTGCAGCAAGGTCTGCAGAGTCAGCCTGGCCAGGGTCGGGTCCAGCGCCGACAAAGGTTCATCGACAAGCAGGAGCTCGGCCCGCGAAATCAACAGGCGCGCCAAACCGCAGCGCTGGCGCTCGCCGCCCGACAGGCGATCCACGCGCTCGTAGAGCTTGCCTTGCAGATCGAAACGGGCCAAGGCTTCAAAGGCCGCCCGCGGATCGGCCGGCTTGATCAGCGAACGCAGCGCTTGCCACAGGCTCCATTGCGGCAGGCGCCCCGCCAGCACCGCCGTCACGACACGCTGGTGCGCCGGCAAAGGCGGTGTCTGCGGCGCCAGGAACAGGCGCTTACGCAAGAGATGGCGTGCGGCGCTGGACAATGCCCAGGGATCCGCGCCGAATATCTCGTAGTGTCCCGTTTGCGGCATGTGCGAGCAGGCCAGGGTGTGCAACAGGGTAGTCTTGCCGGCGCCGGAAGGGCCGATCAGGGCGACCTGTTCCCCCGGTCCGATTTTAAGATCGATATCCAGCAAAGCTGCCGCCGATGCAGCGCGCGCGTGGCGAACGGAAACCTGATGTAAAGCCAATGACATGATGCTGCAAAAAGGAATGGATATGGTTACTTGAGCTTGCTTTCCAGCTCGGCAGGCGGCAGGGGCTTGGAAATCAAATAGCCTTGGATTTCGCTGCAACCTTCGGCACTGAGAAAATCGACCTGTTCCTGGGTCTCGACCCCTTCGGCGATGACCGCAAGGCCAAGCGATTCCGACATGGCGATGATGGTGCGGACGATGGCGCAATCGTCGCGGTCTTCCGGGGTATCCTTGACGAAGGAACGGTCGATCTTGAGACGGTCGATAGGCAATTGCTTCAGATACGACAGCGAGGAATAACCGGTGCCGAAGTCGTCGATGGCAACGGTCATGCCCATCATTTTCAATTGCTGCAGCTTGCGCACGGTTTCTTCGAGATTCTCGACGATGGAACTTTCCGTGATTTCCAGCTCCAGCAATTCGGCCGGAAGACCGGTAGCCGTGAGCGTGTTCGCCACCTGCGAGACGAAATCCTTGCCGTGAATCTGGCGCGCCGCGATGTTGACGGCAATGCGCACATGCAGCTTCTTTTCGCGCAACCAGGCCGCCCCTTGCGCGCAAGCCGTCTGCAGCACCCAATTGCCGATCGGGACGATCAAGCCGCTTTCCTCTGCAATCGGGATAAATTCGAGCGGCGGCACCATGCCCAAGCCCGGCCGATTCCAGCGCAGCAGCGCTTCGACGCCGACGATGCGGCCGCTGTCGAGCGCGCGCTGCGGCTGGTAATACAGCTCCAACTCGTTGCGCTCGACGGCGCGCCGCAAGGCGGTTTCCAATTCAAGCTTGCGCGCCGCCATGTGGGCCATCGATTCGTCGAAGAAGCGCCAGCAATTGCGGCCCGAGCTCTTGGCGCGATACATGGCCGTATCGGCATTGCGCAACAGCGTTTCGCTGTCCTCGCCGTCCTGCGGGAAAGTGCAAATACCCATGCTCAGGGCGACATACAGATCGGTGCCGTCGACGGTAATGGGCTTGGCGACCGTGCGCGCCAGTTTGTCGGCCACCACGTCGAATCCGTCGACGCCTTCGGTACCCTCTTCCAGCAGTATTACGAATTCGTCGCCGCCGATGCGGGCCACAGTGTCGCTTTCGCGCAGGCATTCGGAAATGCGCTCAGCCACGACCCTGAGCACCAGGTCGCCAATATCGTGTCCGAGGCTGTCGTTGATGGTCTTGAAGTGGTCGATGTCGACAAACATCACGGCCAGCCGCGTGCGCCGGCGCGTGGCGATGGCGATGGCATGCTTGATCTTCTCGGAGAAGGTCTGGCGATTGGGGAGGTTGGTCAAGGCATCGAAATGCGCAAGCTGGAACAAGCGCTTTTCAGACACTTTTTGCGCCGTAATGTCGATCATGACGCCGCGCAGGCGCGCCTTGTCGTCGTACTCCCTGGTCAGTGCGACATTGCTGCGCAGCCAGATTTCGTTGCCTCCAGGGGCCAGCATACGGTGCTCGACCGGCTGCAGCCCCCCATTCTGCCCCTCCTTGAGGAAATTTTCGGCATCGAGCGCTGCATTGCGGCTGACGGACAGTTTGTCTTGCCAAAAGAAAGGGTCTTCCAGCCATTCTGCGGCCGAATACCCGGTCACGCGGGCAGCATTGGCACTCACGTAGGTGAAGCGCAAATCCGGCAGCTCGGCTTCCCACACCACACCGTCGATGCCGTCGACCAGCTCCTGGAAACGCCGTTCGGCATGAATCAGCGATTCGTTCTTCTTTTCCAGATTGCTCTGGGCTTCCGTCAATTGATTCAAATGCCGCCACAGCGCAGCCATCATGACCAGCATCAATCCTATCGACACGAAACCGATCACGGCAGTCTGCTGGACCCGCTCGCGCCAGGGCGCCAATACCGCATCCAGATCGTACGAGGCCGCCGATACGACGGGGTAAGCGTCCGACACGGCAAAGCCGACAATGCGCGCAATGCCGTCACCTGACGCATGTTCGACCTGATAGCTGCCGGCGGCCGCCTTGTCGAGGTGATGAAACAATTCGCTGCCGCTCACGTTCAGATCGCCCAGATTGCCCGGCACCGGATTTTCCATCAGGACCGAGCCGTCCTTGTGAACCAGCCACAGCTTGCCGCCCTTCCCGACTTCCAGCGAGCGATAGAAGCTTTCGAAATACTCAAGATCAATTCCGACTTCCAGCAACATTTTCATGGAACCGTCGGCATTATCGAGACGGCGGGACAATGGGAAAGACCACTTGTTGCTCAAGCGTCCCCTGAATGGACGTCCTATCATGAGGTCGCCATGGCCGGTGGACATCTGCTGCTGGAAGTAGGAACGGTCGCGCACGTCGACCGGTTTGACCGGGTAGTAGTGGCTGCTGACGGCCAACATGCCCTGTGGCGTCATGATGTTGATCGTCACCGCCTGCGGTAGTGTTTTGGCATAGCGCAGCAGGATCGCATGCAGGGCCGCGTTGTCGCGTCCAGACATGCTGAGGCCGGCACGCGTCACGTCTTCAGCCACGGCCTGCAATGCGCCATCGGCCTCGGCCAGGATGCGCGAGGCATGTCCGTTCAATGCGGCCGCCATGCTGCGCGCGCCGGCCGCCTCCTCGTTCACGATCGTATGGTAGTCATGGATCATGAAACTCGACGCGAAGCCGATATAGAGAACGGGGAATATGAAGGCAAGCGCCGCAAGGCTGCGACGGATGTTGCGTATATTTCTGGACGCTTGGCGACCGTAGCTTGCTGTCATATGCTGGAACGATAGCGCGTTTTCGGCTTCTTATGTATTGCTCTACCATGGCTCGGTTGACGGCGACGGCAGCAATATCGTCGCACGCGTCCGCCTACCCACGACGGCAATTTAATCAGGCGATCATATCGTAAATAAGCGCCAGGTCGCAAGGCAGGGTAGGCTGCGGCAGCCCGCGAGGGGCATGCAGGGGACAGCGGGGCCTCGCGGAACATCGGCCCCGGCGAGGGTATGGTTAATTTGTTCGCGACTCTGTTTGCACAGACGATCGCGCGCGACGCAAGCTGGCTGACGGGCTTTGACCGCGCAGCAGGCCATCACGATCTCATGGCCGGACCATGCTCCAGTACTCACGGCCTGACCGGATGCACGGCGGATGGCCACCCCGCGGATGGCCGCCTTTTGCCTCGCCGCAGAGAGCCCAGAGCGGGGATACGTGGGGCGCCGCGATGCGCGAGGAACTTGTTCCGGGCTGCCTTAGATTCTGGTGCCGACGAAAATCACGCCATCGCTATGCGCCGCGTTCGGCGAGAAGCTATAGAGTTGATTGGGGTTATCAGTGGTATCGAGGTAAACCAAGCCGCTGAACTGCGTGTTCGGCAGTACACAGGGGGCATTGCCGCTATTGAGCAGCAAGTTGTAGCCGTTGCCCTTGAACAGCGGCGATACCGTACCCGAGTAAGTACATCCATCGGCGCCGGTACCGCTTACGGTCGCCACGCCAAACTGGTTGCCGGCATTGGCCTGTACGCTGGCGGGGCTGAACGTGAAGGTCGCCGCCTGCCGCCCTACAGAAGTCGCTACCGTTCCTTTGTAAGAGCCGGCCAGAGTGGAAAGATTTTGCGTCTTCTGATAATCGGCGTTATACGGCAGGTTATAGCATACGGTATAGGCGCCGGTGGGTGCACTGGTCAGGTTCTGGCAGCTCGGACTGGCGGTAGTGCCGCTGTACTCGATATTGGAATAGGTGAAGGTCCCGGCGATGTTCAGGCCGGTATTGTAAGCACCGTTAAAGCTGGGGAAGTTCGCCGCAGAGGTCGCACCCGGCACCATCAAACCAGGCTGGAAATTGATGTCCAGCACGTTCGCCGCTGCCATGCCCCCGCCGCCAAAGGTCATCGTTCCCTGCTGGACTCCGCCCAAGGTCGACGGGTTGAGCGCCGCAGCATTCGGTTGCGAATAAAACGCATAGTAGGAGCCGTTCGCCTCCATGAATACCAGCCAGCTCTGGTTTTCCAGCGTATAAGAGGGGACCGTCGCGCCGCTGGCATTTTGCGTGGTTCCCGTCACCACTTCAATCTGGTTGGTTCCCGTGAACAAGCCTTCGGGCGTCGATTGCTGCGTCAGAGCCTGACCGCTGCTTCCTCCGCAAGAAGCCAACACGGCCGCGCAACCCAGAACGGTACCCAAACGAATGACGGAAGAAAACATGAAACCCCTTCAATAAGAATATGAGAATGCATACAACAGCGCGCATACAACAGCGTCGCGACAACCCCGCGCTTCCGGATTGCCAAATCCAGTCAGAGAACGGTCAGGGAAATGCGTTTCATCGAGAATCCAGATGAAACAGGGATCAGGCTGCTACCCGTCCCAAGCCAAACGCGGTATTGTAAATCGGCTCAAGTATAGAGTAAGCCGCCCTATTGTTGCAAAATGTAATAGCTTAGCCCGCCCCGCAGTTGATCAATGCGTGCAATTTCGACAAGCAGACAAAAATTTCAAAATTAGCAACATTTCCGTCTGGCACGCAGAAATTCCTCGCATTTTTGCCTCAAAAATTGTCGCAGATACTTCAGAAAACACAATCCCGGCCGTTACTAGATGGGAGGTATTCCAATATTTGTTTCGGCGCAAATAGGATATGTCTATCAACGGGATCGGCAGCTATCAGGTTGCCGCCACCATTCAATATTCGGGCCAGTCGGTTGGCGCGATAGAAAGCGATGGCGACGCTGATCGCAGCCGGATTACCGCCCCGACCAATGCCGGCAGCAAAACCGGCTTATTTACCTCGGCGATCAGCCAGACCTTGTTCCAGATCGGTGTCACGCCTGCCGCAGCCAACGTCGCCACGGGCGCGGCCCCAACCAACACGCAGCAACAGGCCTTCAATTCTTTCGCACAGGACTTGTTCGGCGCATTGCAGCCCGGCGCAACGGGAAAACCGGCGGTCACGGCCGGCGCGAAGACTTCTCCCGCCGTCGCGAAAAAGGATGGCCGACCTGGCGCGGGCTCGGCAGCGTCCCCTTCGAGTCTAAGCAATGGCCAGCTTGCCGGCAGCAATGCCATCGAAAGCCGACTGCAGGCACTGATCCAGCAAGTCGGCAATGAAAGCGGCGCCCCGCAAGACTCGACCGACGAAGCTTTGAGCGCCCTCGAGCAGAGTTATCAAGGCCTGCTTTCTGCGCAAGGCGCCAGCGCCACGCGCCCATCTCTTGCCAGCTTTCTCCAGGTACTTGCACAAAACCTGCAAGATGCGCCGACCACGGGGACTTTGCTCAACGTCACCGCCTGAGCTTTCCCCTCGTTGACACCGGCCTGCATGAATGCCGGTGCGCTTGTCGTTATATGATGATGCACCCTGCCTGCCCGATGGCCCGGGACACGTCACAACGAACGGAGACAAGCATGGAAATCCAAATGTACTTGCATTTCAGCGGACAATGCGAAGCCGCGCTCAGCTACTACCAGAAACATCTGGGCGCCAAGACATTGTTCATGATGCGCTTCAAGGACTCGCCCTCCGGTGCAGAAACCCCGCCCGATTGGCAAAACAAAATCATTCACGCGACTTTCGACATCGACGGTACCCACATCATGGCTTCCGACGGCATGCCCGGCAAGGCGAACAAGGAGCCGCATGGTTTTTCGCTCTCGGTCAACCCGGACTCAGCCGCGGAAGCGGAGCGCATCTTCAAAGCCTTGTCCGACAACGGTCAAGTTACCATGCCCTTGCAACCCACGTTCTTTGCAGCAAAATTCGGCATGTTGATTGACCAGTTCGACATACCGTGGATGGTGCATCTGGAAAAGGACTAGCCGCGACGTGCGGCGCGCCACGCTTGGCGCGGCATCCCGAATAGCGCGTTTGCACGGGGCCCTATTTATGAAATGAGTTCTAACCTACTGGCAAGCCGAGCCCCAGGCTTGAATCTTTGCCTGCAAGCTATTGATTTCGGCGAGGCGCGCGTCGTCGTCCATCGCGACATGCTGCCCGGAGTCCGGGTCGACCCGCGCTGCTGCCCTGCCGCTGCTCAGCACTTCCAATCTGCGCTTGGCTTCGACGCAGGCTTGACGCGTCTGAGCCATATCCTTTTCTTTTTTTTCCTCCGCAGCTGCTTCCTTGAGACGCTCTTGCCTGCGTTGCTCATAAGCCTTTTCTTCACTTTTTATCTCTGCGGACTCCTTGGCACGCTCGGCCGGTGTGGTCCGTTGAACCGGTGGAGGCACCGTAATCTCCCTCTGCCTGGCCGTGCCCGCCGGGCAGGTTTGCATATAGGATTTATTGCCGTTGGCGTCGATGCATTCAACGACCTGCGCCAAGGACGGAATCGGCAGCCAGCACAGCAAGCCAATCAACACCCAGCGTCGCAAACTCATTCTAGCCATCGCAGAAACACGTTATTTTCAAAACCACGGTGCCGGCGACTTTCATCACCGCGCACCCCTCTTAGGTCCTGGTCTACTTCCTGAAAAACCGTCTCTCGCGTCCTGACCCGGAATCCTGGATTTTCCTGGTTTTGACAAGGGCGTTCAAGGCGAACGTCATGCGCCCTGCCAATTTTTTCACCTGCTCTTCGGATGGCGTAAATTCCAGCTTGGAAACAGCAGCACCCAAAATATCGGAAACCGATTGCGGCTTTTCCGAAATCAAATCAGCCCAATAATTCCCTCCGGTAAACGGGAGTTTGTGGCCGTTACCGGCGAATCTTCTCGCCTTTTGGGTTGCAACCGGCCGCTGCTTCAGCGCTCCCGGCTTTCTGCCACGCCGGCCGGCAACAGGCGCTCCATTGACGCTATCAAGTTGCGACAACATTTTCTGCAGTGCTTCGATACGGGACCGATAAAATGCAAAGCCTTCTTTTGCGTGTAATAGTTCCGCTTCTATGGCTGTTCGTGCGGACTCTAAATTTGACATGACATTATTCTCCAAAGGGAATTCAACGCACCTAAACTATGTCGACGCGAATTTCGCAGCAAACTACAATTCATGGTAATCCATCGGACGCTTTTTTGCTCATCGTGAGTTTTTCTGCTCGCATCGGGAAATTTCTCAATCAAACTCGGGAAAGACCCCGAATGCGGCGCCGAAGATCAACCATTTTCTGACCATGGAAAAAAATTCTCGGAATAATCAGCAGGCGCAATTCTCGAACTGCTTCGAGTGCAAACATTACTTCATTACCTGGGATCCCAAATTCCCCTACGGCTGCCACGGCATGAACTTCAAGAGCAAGAGGCAACCGCGATTGGAAGTTCTGGAGGCATCAGGGCAGGTCTGCCTGATGTTTGAGAAAAAGAAGCGCGCCTGAGGGCCGCTCGCACCAGATCACAAGCAGGTTTTAGCTATCGAAGAAGAATTCGGCCGATGCCTGTGCCATTGCAACCTGCAATTCTCCGCTCTGCACCAATTCCTCGAAACTGCACACTCGATTCCGGCCGTTGATCTTTGCGTAGTAGAGCGCCCGGTCGGCATTGCCGAGCAACATGACGGGCGTTTCCCGTGCGTTGATGCGCGCAAAACCCAGGCTGACGGTCATGCGTCCGACCTGTGGAAACTGCTGCCGCTCGACCTCGGCCCGAAATCGTTCGAAAGCCTTGCGCGCATCGTCACGCGAGGTCGAGCGCAGTAATATCACGAATTCTTCTCCGCCAAAGCGGAAGATGCGATCGTGGTCGCGAAACGAGCGGCGCAGCATATTGGCAATCAAAATCAGCACTTCGTCGCCATACAGGTGGCCAAAACGGTCATTGACGCTCTTGAAGTGATCGACATCGGCCACCGCCAACCACTGCTCGGGAACATGCATGCCCTGCCTGCGCTCGCTGCCCGCATGATGATCGGCCGGCACGCTCTCCATGGCCATCCGGGCGAACTTCTCGTCGAAGGTTTTGCGATTGAGCAGCCCGGTAAGGGAGTCGCGTTCACTGTAATCGAGCAGGCTATGATAGTTGCGATAGACGCCAATGATGCCCTCTATCACATCGCGCGCGGATTTCGAGAAAGGCATGGGATTGGAAATCTGCAGACAGGAACTTACCTTGTCGTTGAGCCATATCGGCAACCACAGAACGCTTTCTCCTTCGGCTGTCGTTTCTTCAGCGCAGTTGACGTGCCCGGAGATGCAGGCCTGCAATGCGGGAAAAGCGGCGATCGAATCGCCGCCGTGGTCTTCGCCCGTTGCCTCTTCGCTGCTGATGATGCGGCCGTTTTGCATCCACACGCGCGGCCGCACATACAGGTCCTCGTCGATATTGAATATCGCGAATGCACGCACCCTCGCAGCCTCGGCCAGCTCGTGCAGAGCACGCACCACCGATATTTCCAGTAACCGATGGTCACGTTGACCGGTGATACCAACCATGTGTCTGATGAGCGCGTCCATCCAGGGCCTGTGAACATCCAGTAGTTGTCCGATTCGCAGAAAGGGCGGCGGACCGCAACGAGTACTTGACCGGAGCATGCACCGTGCTCGTCAAGTCTGCCGGCGTCCGCGTTTAAATCATAGCGCGAATTCGCGCATACTGTCCACGCGCCGGAGTACGCGGCACAGAGGGAATTTCCCGTCAGCCGGACTGTCTCGGAGTGCAGTCCGCAGTCTTGGAACAAGTGGGATTGCCGTCCAACGGCCGTATGCTGAGAATGGCCTTCCCTGGCTCTTCCGGCAAAACCATCATAGGAAATTTCATGAAATATTTCGTGTCGCTTCTTTACATCATGTCCCTTTTACCGCCGCCTTGATCATGCGAGCCGGAACGGCACGGTCACTGCGCATTTCTGGAGATAAGTGAACTGAAGACTTTCGCGGAAATAGACACCATCTCGCCTGGACGCAAAGTTTCCGCCTCGTTTTTCGATACGATCACGTCGACTATGTCGGCACCGATCAGCAACGAAGCGACGGCCACCACCTCCTCGCGCCGCAAGGCCAACACCTGCGCCTGTACATTCAATCTGCCCGCCGGCTGTTCCGACAAAAAAACTTCGGCCGGTGTCCCGCCGTGCGCGACACGGCCGCCATCCAGGCGCAACACTTGCTGTGCGAGCCGAAACACCTCTCCCAGATCGTGACTGACCAGCAACGCGCAAAATCCCAGCCGCTGCTGCAAGCTCAACAGTTCCTTCTGCAATTGCGCACGCGTGCGGATATCGAGCGCCGATAGCGGTTCGTCGAGCAGCAGCAGCTTGGGCCTCCGGGCGACTGCGCGCGCCAGCGCGACGCGTTGCTTCTGTCCGCCCGAGAGTGTCGCCGGCAGACGCTGCTGCAAGCCGCCCAGGCCCGCCAGCTCGATCAGTTCGTTCAGCCATTCCTGTTCTTCGCGTTCGAGCGCATAGGCAACGTTCTCGCGCACGGTCAGATTCGGGAACAGCGCCGCGTCATGGAATACCATGCCTGCAGAACGATGCCGCGGCGCCAAATCAACACCCCGCGCAGAGTCGAACCACACCTCGCCATCGAGAACAATGCGGCCGCCGTCGGGCGCCGTCAAGCCTGCCAGCATACGCAATACGGTAGTCTTTCCGGCTCCGGATAGACCGGTCAACGCGACAATGCCCACGGAGGGCAATGTCGCCTGAAAATGCAAGTCCAGCCGCCCACCAGCGCCTTGCAATGCCTTACGGAGGTCAATATCGATCAATTCAGGAGCCCTCCAGAGCCGCGCGCTCACGCCAGCGCCGATTGAGCAGGTACACACAAAACAGGATCGCAAACGATACGCCCAGCAATACCGCCGCATAAAAATTTGCGGCGGCATAGTGCAGGCTCTCGACTTCGTCGTAAATGGCGATGGAAGCCACGCGCGTCACGCCCGGAATATTCCCGCCTATCATCAGCACCACGCCGAATTCACCAATCGCATGCGCGAAACTCAATACCGCTCCTGTCAATAAAGACGGCTTCATGTTCGGCAGCAGCACGCGCCGCACGGTTGTCCATTCGGATTTGCCAAGCGTGCGCGAAGCCTCTGCGAGCGAGGCCGGCAAAGCCTCGAATCCCGCCTGGATCGGTTGCACCATGAACGGCAGACTGAAGATCACCGATCCCAGCACCAGCCCGGCGAAGCTGAACACCAAACGAATATGCAGCCAATGCTCCAGCCACAGTCCGAATGCGTGCTGGGGGCTGAAAGCCAAAAGCAGATAAAATCCCAACACGGACGGCGGCAACACCAGCGGCATGCCGACCATGGTTTCCACCAGCGGCTTGAGACGCGTCTTCGTAAAGGCCAGCCAGTAGCCGAGCGGGACGCCGATCAGCAGCAGCGCCAAGGTCGATGTCATGGCCAATTGGAAAGTCAGGAGCAAGGGCTGCCAATCCGGCCTCATGGTGCCACATCCTCCACCACATGCATTTCATTGGCTTTGACCAGACCTTCCACGCGATCGCCAATTGCCAGAGCGAGCATATCCAGCGAACGGCTTGTGATGACGGCCGCGACCTCGATCCCATCTACGTCAAAACAGACCCTGCTCAGCACTTGCCCACGCTCCACCGCCGTCACGGTCCCCGGCAGGCGATTGCGCAGGCTGATCAAACCAGTCAGGTTTTTGGCAAGCGCCACCTCGGTTTCATTGAACAGCAGGCTGATGGCCTGCCCCGGCCGCCAGCTTGCCGCCTTCCCTCCCGCGCCGAGCAAGGTGGCTGCATAGCGGCGTTCGCCGACGCGCACGTCGACCAGGGCAACGCTGCCGCATGACTCAATCGCGGAAATTTCCCCTCTCAATCTATTCATTGCGTGTATCCCGCATTGGCCAATATGGTGCGCGCGGCTCCGGAGAAGAGAAAATCGACAAACTGCCGTGCGAGCGCCGCGTTGGCCTGTTGACTGTGCTTGAGAATCACCACTCCCTGGGCAATAGGCTCATACGCGTTCCGCGGCAGCGCGACCCACTTTCCCTTCCCGGCCAATTCGGGGGACAGCACCACGGATTCGGCGGTAAACCCCACGTCTGCCACACCCGAATAAATATATTGATTGGTTTGTGCAATGCTTTCGCCAAACACCAGCTTGTCCTTCACCACAGCGTCGAGTCCAGCGCGGCTCAGCGCCGTCATGGTGGCGCGTCCGTAAGGCGCGGTCTGCGGATTGGCCACGGCGATCTTACCCAAACCGGCGGCACTGACGGTCCTACCCCAATCGCGCAGATCGAGATTCTTCATGGTCCACAATACCAAGGCTCCGAAGGCATACACCTTGGGCTTCTCGACCGCGAAACCCGCTTCGTACAGTTTTGCGGGAAATTCCACGTCGGCCGACAAAAATACGTCGAACGGTGCCCCGTTCATGATCTGGGCCGCAAATTTGCCGGACGCATTGAAACTCGCGTGCACGTCCTGGCCGCTGACTTTCTTGAATTCCGCCTGCAGGTCCTTGAACACGTATTGCAGACTCGCGGCCACAGCGATGTTGAGCGGGTCGGCGCAGACGACGGCGCTGGTGCACAGCAACAATATGGCGGCAATCGCTTTCGACGCGTTACTCTTCATCGTTCAGTTTTTTTGTTGCAGCAGTTGCAAAGCGGGTTTAATCTACTTAAAAGTTCTTGCGCGAGGAACCGATGTCGACCGCCATACATGAGAAATTCGAATCGTTCGCCGAATTCTATCCGTACTACTTGAGCGAACATTCCAACCGGATCTGCCGCGAACTCCATTTCGTCGGTTCCACACTGGTGCTCGCCTGCCTGGTGGCGCTCATTCTAACTGCAAATCCCTGGTGGTTCCCAGCGGCTCTTGTGTGCGGTTACGGTTTTGCCTGGATCGGCCATTTCGCATTCGAAAAGAACCGTCCCGCCACGTTTCGCCACCCGCTTTATTCCCTGATGGGCGATTGGGTCATGTACTGGCAGATGCTGACCGGCCAGGCATCGTTTTGAGTCGTCCAATTTGGATTCTGCTGGAACCTGTTCAGGATCTGTAGCGAGCGGCCCTCAGTTGTCGCCCGCAGCGCAGCGTCAAACAGTGCGGAAAACCGGAATGTACCGGAGTACATGAGGATTTTGATCACCGTTTGGCGCCGCGCGGGCCAGCGGCGACTGAGGGTCGCGCAGTAAAATACCAAGAGGCTGTTGCAAAATTAGCCTGGGTAGGCGCCGCGACGCAGACAGTACATGTAGTACGGCAAGGAGCGGCAACATCGCCAGGGTAATTTTGCAACAGCCTCTAAGCAGGTTCTCAGGCTTGCCGCGCAAAATGCGCTGTCAGCGTTTCATTGAGCCCCTGTTCGATCGCATCCTCGACTTGGCGCGCCAGGGCCGGATTGCCAGCCGCGTTGAACACAAACAGCCTGTAGACATCGGCCACCCGCAATTGCTGCGGATTGGCCAGCAGAGCCCAGCAATCCAGGCCTTCGGTCAAACGCTTGCCCCATTGCGTGCGGCCCGCCGTATCGACCTTGATCCGCCCGACCCAGCCGGCGTCGAGCATGGTTTGCAGCAGACGCTCGGATTCATCGAACCCCAACCGGGTCTGTTCCCTGATCATCGCCGCATCGGCGGCGGCGCTCGCCCCGCCGGCCCGGACATCGGCAAGTACCTTCAACACCGCCATGGCGTCGACGAAGGCACTGCCGGGGGTCGGCCTATGCCACCAGCGCTCGTATTTGACCACCGGCAGTGCAGCGACAATGACCGCACAAACCAGAATGATCAGCCAACAGGTGTACACCCAGACCAGGAAAATGGGGATCGCCGCCAGCGCACCGTAAATCACGGTGTAAGTGGGGAAGCGCGCGATGAACACGGCAAATAAGCGTTTGGCGATTTCAAAGGCGACCGCCGCCACCAGACCGCCCCACGCAGCATCTCGCCTGTCGACGAAACGGTTGGGTATGACCATATAGGCGGAGGTGAACGCAATGGTAGTCAAGGCAATCGACACCAGCGTATAAAAAACGCCGCTCAACAGCGGAAAAGTCGGCACACTGGTGATTACCCCTTCCGTCACACGTGCCAGATGGGAGGTCAATGTGATCGAAGCACCGACCAGCAGCGGCCCCACAGTAATCGTGGTCCAATAGACCATCAGCCGCTGCATCAGCGGGCGCTTGGTCTTGACCCGCCAAACATGGTTGAAGGTGCGCTCCACCAGCGCCATGGTGGTCATGGTCGTCACCAGCAGCGCCACAGCGCCGACCAGCGACAAACGGCTGGCCTTGTCGGCGAACACACTCAGGTAACCGAGTATGGTATTGGATATGGTCGCCGGGATCAGGTTGTGGATGAAATAGGCTTCCAGCGAAGTGCGGAAAGTCTCGAACATCGGGAAGTGGGTGAAGATTGCGAACGCGATCGTCAACATCGGCACCAGCGCCAGCACGGTGGTAAACGTCAGGCCGCCGGCCACTTGCGGCAGGCGTTCCTCTTTGAGCCGGCGGCGGCCGAAGCGATAGAGATCGTAGAGATCGGACCAGCGGGTGGACGAAGGATTCGGTGAATTCATCAATCAATGCGTAGGCGGACAAAGTCGCAGGTAGTGTAGCCCAAATGGGCAGGTGCAAACAGGCTGCTACAAACAGAGTACTTCAACCGCAGGCAATGCCGGGGATTTATAATACCGGCCATGAAATCCGCCATCACCCTCCTGGTTTTGTACTACTCACGCCATGGTTCGACGCGCAAGTTGGCCGAATATATCGCGCAAGGCATCGAAAGCGTGCCGGGTTGCGACGCCCGCCTGCGCACGGTGCCTGCAGTCTCTACCGTCACCGAAGCCAGTGAACCCGATGTTCCGGCAGACGGCCCGCCTTACGTCGAATTGAGCGACCTGGCCGAATGCGACGGTCTTGCACTGGGTTCGCCGACCCGCTTCGGCAATATGGCCGCTGCCATGAAATATTTCTGGGACGGCACCAGCGCCCAATGGCTGTCCGGCACGCTGGCAGGCAAACCGGCCTGCGTCTTCACCTCTACCGGCAGCTTGCACGGCGGGCAGGAATCGACGCTGCTGTCGATGATGCTGCCGCTCATGCACCACGGCATGCTGCTGCTCGGCTTGCCTTACACCGAAGCGCAATTGATGACGACCGCGAGCGGCGGCACGCCCTACGGCGCCAGCCACTGGTCGGGACTGAACGGCGCCCAGCCAATTTCGGAAGAGAGCCGCCAGCTTGCCGTCGCTCTGGGGCGCCGCTTGGCCGAAACCGCGCGCAAGTTGCGCGGCATGAAGGAATAAGGGAACCGAACCACATGCAAAATACGCAAAAGATCTGCCATTGGGGCGCCGTCGTGAGCCTGCTGGCGCTGATTGCCTTGTGCGTTGCCTGGGAGTGGGTATTGGCGCCGCTGCGTCCGGGCGGCTCCTGGCTGATCCTGAAAACGCTTCCCTTGCTGCTGCCGCTGGCAGGCGTCGTCAAGCGCGATGTCTACACCATGCAGTGGTCGTCCATGCTGATACTGCTGTATTTCTGCGAGGGCATCGTGCGCGCCACCAGCGACAAGGGGCCGTCCGCTACAATGGGCTGGTTCGAGGTCGGCCTGAGCTGCATGTTTTTCGTCTTTATCCTCTCCTATCTGCGTCCGGTCAAACGCGCCGCCAAGGAATTGGCGCGGCAGGCCATCAGCAAAGCTTCCGTCCCCAAGGTTTCTGAATGAGCGAATTTCTAGAGCAATGCCGTGCCGCCATCGGCGCCACGTATGTATTGACCGAAGCGGCCGACATGGCCGGCTATCTCACCGATTGGCGCCAGCGCTTCACCGGCAAGGCACTGGCCGTGGTACGCCCCGGCACGACCGCAGAAGTTGCTGCCGTGGTGCGCCTCTGCAATGCCTTTCGCGTGCCGCTGGTGCCGCAAGGCGGCAATACGGGCCTGGTTTTGGGCAGTGTTCCCGACGACAGCGGTACAGCCATCGTGCTGTCGCTGACCCGCCTGAATCGCGTGCGCGCCGTCGACACGGTCAACAACACCATGACCGTCGAATCGGGCTGCATCCTGGAAAACATGCAAAAAACCGCCGCCGAAGCCGGGCGCCTGTTCCCGCTGTCGCTGGCGGCAGAAGGCAGCTGCACTATAGGCGGAAACCTGTCGACCAATGCCGGCGGCACTGCTGTGCTGCGTTACGGGAATACGCGCGAGCTGTGCCTGGGACTGGAAGTGGTGACGCCGCAAGGTGAGGTATGGGACGGCTTGCGCGGCCTGCGCAAGGACAATACCGGCTACGATTTGCGCGACCTGTTCATCGGCGCGGAAGGCACGCTGGGCATCATCACCGCGGCCGTGCTCAAGCTGTTCCCGCAGCCGAAAGCCGAACTGACCGCGCTGGCCGCGCTGTCCACGCCCGACGACGCCTTGAAGCTGCTGACACTGGCGCAAGCCCATTGCGGTGCCAGCCTGACCGGCTTCGAATTGATGTCGGACATGTGCCTGCAGCTCGTTGCCAAGCATTTTCCGCAAATCCGCCAACCGTTTGCCGAGCGCCATCCGCAATACGTGCTGCTGGAACTATCCGACAGCGAATCGATAGAACACGCGACCGGCATCCTGGAAGCCGTGATCGGCGCCGCGCTCGAACAGGAAATCATCGTTGACGCCGTGCTGGCTTCTTCGCTGGCGCAATCGAACGCGCTGTGGAGCTTGCGTGAGCACATCTCGCTGGCGCAGGCGACCGAGGGCAAGAACGTCAAGCACGACATTTCCATCCCCATCGCTCGCATCGGCGAATTCATAGGCGTCACCGACCGGCTGCTGCAGAAGGCTTTCCCCGACTGCCGCATGGTGACCTTCGGTCATCTCGGCGACGGTAACCTGCACTACAACGTCTCACCGCCGGAAGGCACTTCGGACCTGGCCTTCATTGCACGCCAGCCGGAAGTCAACTTGATCGTCCATGACAGCGTGCACCGCTTCGGCGGTTCGATATCGGCCGAGCATGGCTTGGGCGCGCTCAAGCGCGACGAGATCCAGCGTTACAAATCAGAGATCGAATTGAACTTGATGCGCACCATCAAGCGCGCGCTTGATCCGCTCAACCTGATGAATCCCGGGAAAGTGATTTGATGGAGGCCTTCAATGTCCGCGCTATTCGGCGTTCCGACCGCGCCGCCTGGCAGCCACTGTGGGATGGCTACAATGCTTTCTACGGTCGCAGCGGAGAAACCGCGCTGGCCGAGGAAATCACTGAAACGACTTGGAACCGCTTTTTAGACGCTAGCGAACCCGTACATGCACTGGTGGCCGAGCGCGAAGGCACATTGATCGGACTGGTCCACTACCTGTTTCACCGTAGCACCACCGCACTTGCGCCGGTCTGTTATCTGCAAGACCTGTTCACGGCCGATGCAGCGCGTGGTCAAGGAGTTGGTCGCGCCCTGATCGAAGCTGTCTATGAGCAGGCTGGCGCAGCGGGGTCGCCACGCGTATACTGGCAAACGCATGAAACGAATCTGACCGCGCAGGCGTTGTACAACCGTGTGGCCGACCGTTCCGGATTCATCGTCTACGGGAAAAGACTATAGAGATAGGCCATGCGCGCGACGCTCACATTGCTGGTCCTGTTGGTCCTGACGTGCATGAGCGGTGCCGTTTTTGGCCAGACTTCCCCTGCAACTTCCCCTAGTAGCGCAACCCAGACTGCCGACAGTGCCAACCCACCCGTCATCGCCGGCAAGGTGGAACTGCTGGAAGGCGACGTGCGCATCTTCGACAATCAGAAAAAGCGGCGTACCGTACAGGTCGGCGATACCGTCTATGAAGGCGACAGCGTAGTAACCGGCGCCGACGGCGAAATCCATATGACCATGAGCGATGAAGGCTTCATCGCCGTACGCCCCAACACCAAGCTGCGCATCGCCCTATATCGCGCCAACGGCGACGCGCAAGACCAGGGAATTATCGGCTTGCTGTCCGGCAGCCTGCGCTCCATCACCGGCTGGATAGGGAAATACAAGCCCAAGGCTTACGTCATCCGCACCCCCAACGCCACCATAGGCATACGCGGAACCGACCATGAGCCCAAAGTGATTCCGGAAGGCAGCAGCGAGGGGGATCCCGGAACCTACGACAAGGTCAACATCGGCGGCACCACCATGCATACCCCGCAAGGCAACGTGGACGTTGTCCCCAATCGCGCAGCCTACGCGCCCCGTCCCGGCACTCCCGGCGCCGCCGCCGGCCCGCGCCTGCTCGATCACATTCCCGGCTTTTTCCGCCCGACCCGCAACGAACATCTGATCGAAGGCAAGCACGCGCAAGTTCAGCGCACGCTGGAGCAGAAACGCAACGAACGGCGTCAGCAAGTACAGAACAACCTGCAAGGAAAAGGACCGGCCGGGCACGCACAGAACGCCGTCAACACAAGAAACAGGGCGGAAAATACCGCGGCAAACAAGACCGGCGATAAAGCAGGCAGCACGGCCGGCAACAAGGCCGCGCCAGAAAACGCAGCCAACAAAGGCAAAGCGCAAAACAAGCGCCGCAAGCCGAAACAGGCGCCGGACGAACGACGCTGAGCGGCCGCTTACATCGCCAGGCCGCCTCCGCATACGATGGTCTGCCCGCTGATGTAATCCGATTCCGGAGTACAGAGCAGGTACACCGCGCCGGCCGCGTCTTCCGGCGTGCCGGTGCGGCCAAGCGGAATCTGGCGCTCGACCAAGACCATCAAATCCGGATTGACGCCCACCTTGATGTCGCGCCCGCCTATGTGCACCGTGGCATCCCCATCGGCGCTGGCCTCGGTCAGCCGCGTCTTGATGAAACCGAAAGCGACGCAATTGACGTTGACATTCATGCGCCCCCATTCTTTCGCCAATGCCATGGTCATCCCCATGATCCCGGCCTTGGCGCTGGAGTAGTTGACCTGACCCGCATTGCCGCCCAGGCCGGCAATCGAAGAAACGTTGACGATCTTGCGCAGCACTCGTTGGCCGCGCCCCTGTTCAGCCTTGCTCATCTCGCGAATCACAGGCTGCGCAGCGCGCAAGATGCGGAACGGTGCCGTGAGATGCACGTCCAGGATTGCATACCACTGCTCGTCACTCATCTTCTGGATGACGTTGTCCCAGGTATAACCGGCATTGTTGACAATGATGTCCAAGCCGCCGAAGCAATCGACGGCAGTCTTGACGAAGCGCTCGCCAAAATCCTCAGTGGTCACGCTGCCGCTGCAAATCTCGGCTTGTCCGCCTGCATTTCGGATTTCCCGCGCAACCTGCAGCGCCGGCTCTTCATCAAGATCGTTGACTACGACGCGCGCGCCCTCGCTTGCCAGCTTCAGGGCAATGGCGCGGCCAATGCCACGACCCGACCCCGATACCAGGGCCACCTTTCCTGCCAACTTGGACATACGGCCTCCTGTTGTACTGTGGAACCAATTCAGCATGCGCCGTCTGCCGCGATGGCGCAAGCACTTGTCGGGCACTTATAGGTCGATTGACCGACTTGATCTTTGACGCGATAATGAATTCGTCACAGCGTTAACATCAAGCAATATTATGAGCATTCTCGAAGCGGCTTTGCGCAACAAGGAATCCAGCACTACCAATAAAGGATATGAGCGCGCAGGCACAATACTCACCGTGGCGCGCCAGATTCTGGTGAGCGAGGGCTACGCTGCACTGTCCATGCGCAGCGTCGCGGTCGGCGCCGGCATCAGCCTGAGTACCGTACAACATTATTATCCTAGCCGCGAGGCACTGATCGAGGCCCTGCTGTTGCAAACATTCAATAGCTATCAGGCTGCTATCGATCAACGCATGGCGAGCCTTGGCGACGGCTCCAAGCTGGACTTATTCAATGCAGTGATTGAATATTTCCTGGAAGAATTGAGCGATCAGGTTTCGACAGGCTTGTTTTTCGAAGTCTCCGCACTTGCCAATCGACATGCCTTTGCTTCTCAATTTTTCGACACCATGTTGACCCGTGCGCGCAAAACGCTGCGCAACCTGATCCGCGACATGGTTCCAAGCATGTCGGCACAACAATGCGAAGTGCGTGGTGCGTTGATCGTTTCGCAAATGATCGGCTTGATGTTGTTTATTTCGGAAGTTCGTCCGAAACACAAAGAATTGGCGGAACTGCGCAAGGAAGCGACCGCCGCCATCATGCGTATCGCGCTGGCAAGCTAACAACATTCCTTCCACGCAAAACATCCCTTTCCTTCCGCATCAACGCATTCACAAAATCCCTTCACATTTCCTTCCCACAGTTCACACGAAGTTCGAAGAAAAGCAGACCAAGTTTCACATCGCATCCGACACCATTTGTACTGGAACGACGTGACAATTTTTCTGTCGATTTTGCGGTGTTTTCCCTAGCACCAATTTACAACACATCGCACCAACAAGAGGCGAAATTTATTTTCCCTGTGCTACTCTAGATTGAGATTGCGCAGGAAAAATATCTTTGTCCGGATAGAGAAAAATTTTGTCCGAATTAAATAATTTACGAACTTAAATTAAATTTTTCCTGCTGCGCTTGCATGAAAATCTAAATTTATTTTCAGCAAAAACTATCTGGACGGAAAAATGAAATTAGATGAACGTCCATTTACAAAATTAATTTGTGCGAGGCTTGGTTACGCGAAAGTTGATCGCACTCTCCGGCAACAAACTCTCAAGACAGCGCCATTGAATGCGAACAGATTTTTCGGATTCGATTTAAATCCATCGCACTGATCGGGTGCTCCTCATGGTTTGAGAAACCACAATTTTTTTATTACTCACAAACAATTTATTACTTCCATTCATTGAAAGGAAATCATGAAAAATTTTGCTCTCGCTACTGTGCTGGCCGCCGCCTTCTGCACCAATTTGGCACGCGCAGACGATGCTGCAAAACCCGACAATGACCTGAGCTTCAATGTCTCGCTCACTTCGGACTATCGCTATCGCGGCATTTCGCAGTCGCGCCTCGATCCCGCTCTGCAAGGCGGCGCAGACTATGTTAACAATCCGACCGGCCTGTATGCCGGCACCTGGCTTTCGACCATCAAGTGGATCGAAGATCTTCCGGGAGGCAGCGACAGCATCGAATGGGATCTGTACGCCGGCAAGCGCGGCAACATTACCGCCGACTTGTCTTACGACGTCGGCTTTCTGTCCTACGTCTATCCCTCGAACGGTTTGTCGCCGAGCGCGAATACCACGGAGATCTACGGGCAGCTTGGCTTTGGTCCGGCCTACATCAAGTATTCCGATTCGCTGACCAACTTGTTCGGGAATCCGGACAGCAAGAATAGCGGCTATCTTGACGTCGGCGCCAACATCGATGTCGACAATGGTTTCACCATTAACCTGCATGCAGGGCATCAAACTGTTGCGAACAACTCCTCCTTGAGCTACTCTGATTGGAAGGTCGGCGTCACCAAAGATTTCGGTTTCGCCAGCGTCGCCGCAGCAGTAGTCGGCACCAATACGCGCAATTACGTTGGTCCTTCGCCCGACAATATGAATCTCGGCAAGACAGCCTTGGTGGTATCGGTCAGCAAGGTATTTTGATTCACGCCAGTTGCAGAAGTGCTCCTAGCATGAGAAGCACTTACGGCCGGATCGGATCTCATTGAGATTTTATCCGGCTCTCTTTCTTCTATAACACCTCTAAAGAGATATAAACATGGAAGTTTTGCGCAAACTGAAACTGGCCCAACGCTTTGCACTGCTAGTTGGCGTATTTGTCCTGGGCTTCATTATCTATGGCATCGGATCGATCAGGACGCTGAGCGAACTCAAAGTCAACGGCCCGGTTTACGAACACATCGTTCAAGGCAAGGATCTGGCAGGCGATGCCGAGCCGCCGCCTGTGTATATCCTGGAATCCTATCTGACCACCTTGCAATTGGCGCGCGCTGAAAACGACGCGGACGTCGGCAAACTGGTCGAGCACCTGAAAAGCCTGAAGAGCGACTTTGACACGCGCAGCGACTACTGGACCAAGGCAGGCCTTGATCCCGAACTCAATGATGCGCTCACCAAGCAGGCCCATGAGCCCGCCGTGGAGTTCTACAACATCGCCTTCAACGAACTGGTGCCGGCGGTTCAGCAGAAGAACCAGGACGGCGTCAACGCGGCCTTGACCAAGCTGGCAGATTCCTACGCCAAGCACCGCGCAGCGATTGACAAGGTGATCGATCTGATCACCAAGCAAAGCACGGCGGCCGAAGAGCAGGCCAAGTCGAAAATCACGTCGGCCAATACCGTTCTCTTGATCGTCTTCGTGCTGTCTCTCGGGGTCGGAATTTCTGCTGCATTCTTCATCAACCGCAGCATTATCGGTCCAATGGATGAAGCGCTGCACATCGCCAGGACGGTCGCATCCGGCGACTTGACCAGCCACATCGAAGTCGAAGCCGACGACGAGCCCGGCATGCTGCTGCAGGCACTCAAAGACATGAACAAGAACCTGGTCGATATCGTCGGCAAGGTGCGCAGCGGTTCCGATCTGATCGCCACGGCTTCGGCGGAAATCGCTCACGGCAACCTCGACCTGTCCTCGCGCACTGAGCATCAGGCCAGCTCGCTCGAGGAAACCGCTTCGTCGATGGAAGAATTGACCTCGACCGTCAAACAGAACGCCGACAATGCCAGCCAGGCCAACCAGCTTGCGCGCTCGGCTTCGGAAGTCGCAGTCCAAGGCGGTCAGGTAGTCTCGCAAGTGGTTGAAACCATGGGTTCGATCAACGAGTCCTCGCGCAAGATTGTCGACATCATCAGCGTCATCGACGGCATTGCCTTCCAGACCAACATCCTGGCTTTGAACGCGGCTGTGGAAGCCGCGCGCGCCGGCGAGCAAGGCCGCGGCTTCGCGGTGGTGGCTGCCGAAGTGCGCAACCTGGCCCAACGCTCCGCCGCAGCGGCCAAGGAAATCAAGGAATTGATCAGCAACTCGGTCGAAAAAGTCGAAGCCGGCAGCAAGCTGGTCAATCAAGCCGGCTCGACCATGGACGAGGTGGTCAACAGCGTCAAGCGCGTATCCGACATCATCAACGAAATTGCGTCGGCCAGCCACGAACAGACCTCGGGCATCGAGCAAATCAATATTGCGGTAACGGAGATGGATAACGTTACCCAGCAAAACGCAGCGCTGGTCGAAGAGGCCGCAGCCGCAGCCGGCTCACTGCAGGAACAGGCAGCGACGCTGACGCAGGTTGTCAGCCTGTTCAAGCTCGACATGTCGATGATGTCCAAGCCTGCTGCCAAACCCAGGGTCGCCTCCAGTGCGCAAACTGCCGTGGCCGTCAAAGCGCCGGCAGCGCCAGTCGTCAGAAAGGCGGCGCCACGGGTGGCCGTCGCCTCTTCCCGGCCTCCACTCAGCGAAGTCAGCAGCAGCGGTGACGAATGGGAACAGTTCTAAGCTTTCAGAACTCCCATCAATAAAAAAAGCGGCTTGCCTAACACGCAAGCCGCTTTTTTGCCGGTTGATCCACGCCTACTGCAACTGCCAGGTCAATCCTGGAATTCCTTGTCGTCCCCTGCTTCCAGCTCAGTCTGCACCATACTGACCGGACTACCCTTGAGCCGGCGCCAAAAATAATATACGTAGCCGGACAAGCCGTAGATCACGAACAGGGAAAACATCACCTTGGGTGGATCGGCCGAAATCAGCACAAACATCAGCACGATCAGGAAGATGGCGATGAACGGCACTACCTTACGGAAATTGACATCCTTAAAACTGTAGAACGGCACATTGGTCACCATGGTCAGGCCGGCAAAAACCGTAATGGCCCAGGAAAACCAGCTCAGTTCATGCCCGGCAAAGCTGAGGTCATCCATCGACCAGACAAAGCCGGCCACCAGAGCAGCGGCAGCCGGGCTTGGCAATCCCTGGAAAAAACGCTTGTCCACCACCGCGATATTGGTGTTGAACCGCGCCAAGCGCAACGCTGCACCGGCGCAGTACACAAAGGCCGCCAGCCACCCCATCTTGCCCAGGCCGCGCAACGACCATTCGTACATCACCAGAGCCGGAGCCGCGCCGAACGACACCATGTCGGACAGGCTATCGTATTGGGCACCGAACTCGCTTTGTGTATTCGTCAGACGTGCCACACGACCATCGGTGGCATCGAGGATCATGGCTGCGAAGATCGCAATGGCAGCGTGCTCGAACTTGAGGTTCATGGCCATGACGATGGCGTAAAACCCGCAAAACAGGGCCGCCGTAGTAAACGCATTCGGCAACAGGTAAATACCTTTGTGCCGTGCCGATACCGTACCTGTCGAGGCAGCCAAACCTTCGCTACGCGTCTGCACAGTCAGCTTGGCTCGCCCAAATTTGGTAAATCCCAGCCTGTTCTTGCCCTTGCTACCCTTACGTCGAGTAAAACCTGCCATGCGGTCTCCCCTGCTTATTCGTATTCTTTATGCGTATTCTTCATGCGTAAAACCAAACCCGTCTAAAATTCGGCGAGCACGGTTTCTGTAGCCGATACTTTGTCGCCGACCACGACCTTGGGCTGCGCCGTCAGGGGCAGATAGACGTCGACACGCGAACCGAAGCGAATGAAGCCGTAACGTTGGCCGCGGCTCAGTTTCTCGCCCGCCTGCACGTAACACAGGATGCGGCGGGCGATCAGACCGGCCACCTGGACGAAGGTCACTTGCTGACCGTTATCGGCAGTCACGACCAGCGCATTGCGCTCGTTTTCGCTCGAAGCCTTGTCGAGATCGGCATTGACGAATTTGCCGGGAAAATATTCCACCTTGTCGATCTTGCCATCTACCGGGGCGCGGTTCGAATGAACGTTGAATACGTTCATGAACACACTGATCTTGAGCGCTTCGCGATTGGCGTACGGGTCCATGGCCTTGCCCACCACGACAATGCGACCATCGGCAGGCGACAACACGGCATTCGGGTTTTGCGGAATCGTACGGGCCGGATCGCGGAAGAATTGCAACACGAACAAGGCAATGATCCAGAACGGAATCGACCATGCGCCACCGGCGAAATAGGTCACGGCAGCGGCGACCACAACGGCGATGCCCAGGAAAGGCCAGCCTTCGCGGGCAATGATGGGGTGGGGATAATTGTTCAAACTGACTCCGAATAGTGAAGTGGGCGCTTCGGCGCACAGAACCGCGGCCCTTTGCAAACGATATGTACGACGAAGCTAGAGCGCCGCTATTTTAACGCGCCTGACCGGCAAAACCACAGCCAACCCCGGCAAAGCCGGTTTTGCCCGCTTTTGCCTGCTTTTGCCCTCTTCGGCCATGCAAGCGACCATCACTTGGTGGCTTCGTCGGCCGCCTTTTTCTGGTCGTCAGCCGCTTTTTGCTCCACTGCACCCACAGCCTTGGCCTTTTGCAGGTCTTCTCGCTGGGTCTTGACGATGTCGGGCGGCGGCCCGGAGGGCTTGCAGCCGGTTATGCCCAGTACCGCGGCACAAATAATGATTTTTTGCCAAGGATATGCCGGCCTCATCGCTTCACCTCACATAATTCATTTGAATTTGACTTTCCCGACCAAGCCCATTTGCAAGGTGGTTTCGCCAGGTTCGAAGCTTGGCTCCTCCACCGAAACATCGGGCGCGTTCGCCCTGAAAGACATTGCCGCAGGAGCGGCCATCGGCTGCTTTTGCACATAATTGCCGCTGCCCTCGAAGTCCACGGTATCGAGTATCGCATCGGCGCTACTGCGCCCCATGGCGTGCGCTATCGCGCCTATCCGCTCGGTCAGGTCGTGGTAAGCGGCATCGATGCGTTCGCGGTCGAGTTTTCTCACCGTCGCCGGCGCCAGGCCGAACTGCAAGCCGTTGAGCGACAGGATTTTTTGCGCCGCCGCCACGGTTTTGGGCAAACCATCGAGATTGCCGGTGGTCAGATCCACGTACTGCCCTACGCGCCATCCCACCACGGGCCTTGGCTTCCCAGCAGACAGCGACACGCTGTTGTCATACACCGGATAGGTATAGTAGCCGCGCGTCTTCAGCATCGCGCCCGGATCTTCCCGCTTCAGGATTTCCAAGCCCTGCTTCATCTTGAGATTGGCGCGCGATGCGGCGGCGGTCTTGTCCCTGTCCTGCTCTTCCACCTGGAAAGTGGCATGCCCCTCGTCGTTCGCATGTGTCACTTCGCCATAAGCAGGGATCACCACCAACACGCCGCGGGTGGCGATATCGGCCTGGTTTTGTGCACACGCCGGCGACGACGCCAATACCGCTGCCATTAAGCCCGGAACCAGCTTCTTTACACTCGCAGACAACATGGCACTCCTCCAGAAAGGTGCAGCGGGTTTCAGTGTGGCCTAAGTGTACGCCGGATTAGGGCCTTCTACCGCCCGCGGACTTTTCTCCGGACAAAAAAAAGCCCCTGGGGACAGGGGCAAAGGACCAAACTGCTAGTTGCTTTTAGACGAACAGCGACCTGATTCAGTTGCTCAGTCGGCGCAGATTGTCGGCCGTAAAGAAGCCTGATTCGAGTTTGATGTTGAAACGCATGGGTTTTTCCTGGCTGGTGAGACCGCCGACTACGTAACGGCGCGACTGCAGGTCGTATTCCACTTCGCAGGCCAACCAAAGAGTCGGCACGTCGTAGTACTGCACCGCGTCGACTTCATGCACACGCCACAGTTCACCGCGGCCATCGTAGGCGTCAGTGTGGGCAACTTGCCAGCTATCCTCGTCCACATAGAAGGTACGCCTGGAATAGACGTGACGCTTACCTGGCTTCAGCGTTGCTTCCACCACCCACACGCGGTGCGGCTCGTAGCGCACCATATCCTGGTTCATGTGGCCCGGCTTGATGATTTCGGCATACTTCTCGCTCTTGCTGGTCAACCTGTAGTTGTTATAGGCAATGAACATTTCCTTCTTGCCCACCAGCTTCCAGTCATAGCGATCCGGCGCGCCGTTGAAGCCGTCGTAGTCGTCCGTGGTGCGCAAACCGTCCGCTCCCTGCCCCGGCGAATCGTAGGCGATGTCCGGCGCCCGCATCACACGGCGTTGCCCAGGGTTGTACAGCCAGGCTTGACGCGACTCCTTGACTTGGTCAATCGGTTCGATCACGAGCAAGTCTTCACCCGCCACGCTGGACGGACCGGTAATCAAACCCATGTAAGAGAACAGCCGGTTAGGCTCGGGATTGGACGTACTCGATGCCAACAGCAGGTTTTCCGTGATAGTCACCGGCGTGAAGTTGCCATTGGCCTGAACCGGGAACGTCGCCGAGTAGCGCTCGAGACTGTTGCCGCGGTAGCGCATCACGTGGTTCCAGATCACTTCGACGCCGCTCTTGGGTTCAGGAAACGGTACAGTCGAGTGCACCAGGCCCTTGACGCTGTTGCCACCGTCACCAAGCGTCACCTTGCCCGCTTCGGACTTGACCGCGTCGTACAGACTCTGCGGGTAGGCCGCTGTGCGGTGGCTGGCATACACATTCATCTTGTAGTCCGGAAAGCGTTTCAGCATTTCCATCTGACCGGCAGAGAGCTTGTCCTTGTACTGGGCCATGTTGGCGGCCGTGATCGTGAACGAAGGTTTTTCGCCGGCGAACGGATCGGCATAGCCCTTCTTGGAGTCAAAGCCAGCCGGGGCCTTGGAGAGGCCGCCATCCCAGGCCGGAACCAGACCGTCGGAACTGCCAGCCTTTTCCGCCCCCATCGGTGTAAGGTCGGCAGCCGCAACCGATGCCACGGCAAACGCCCATCCCATCAACACTGCCAACGGTTTGTACAACAATTTCGTTAGTTTCATTGCTTCGTCTCCTGCTTCTCGCATTCTGATATTTAGAAATTCACTCCAGCCACCACCGCGATGTTGTCGTGGTCATGCCAGACGTCGTAGGTCGCATCGTGGTTGAAGGTGGTGTAGGTGACTTGCGCGTAATACTTGTTGTTGTAATCGGCGCGCATGGACAAGCCCAGCACTTCGCGGTTCTGGCTGAACAGGCCGTCGGCGGAATAGCCATGCACGTCCTGCGACCAGAACACGCGCGGCTTGAGATTCCAGCCGGCGATCACGTCGGGGTAGCTCAGTTCGCCCAGGACGCGGTAACCCCAAGCCGACGGTGTATCGAAGCCGGCGGCGTTGCAATAGCCATTTTGACCACCAGGGTTGTTGAGGGCGGCACAAGCGGCGGGATTGTTGGTTGCATAACCGAAGGTGAAGCCACGTCCATAGCGCAGATTACCCGGGGTATTCGGGTCGCCGATGCCGCTCCACTTCTGCACACCGATTTCGCCGACCAGGGTCAGCGATTCGGCGCCAGCCACTTGCGAGAACACTTTGGTGGTATTGGCCTGAATCTGCGCCTTGTTATGCAGGTCGTAACCTTTCAACAGGGTTCCAGCCGTCGAAGCACCCCAGCTAGAGAGAGGACCGGCGTTTGCATTCAGAAATTGGCCTTGGGCGCCGCCCACCAATCCCAGAATTGGGTTGCCCATCAGGATACCAACCAGCATGTCACCCGGATTGAACTGCACCGGAATATCCTTGGAAATGCTGGCTTCGCCGCCGACCGCCCAGCCGTTTAGCGTGGTGGAGGCGCTCATGCCGACTTCCTTGATGGTCGAGCCCGAGTAATCCCAGACTGCCGACACCGGCGTCACCAGCGGTACCAAGCCGCTCAAATGCTGTATCGCCACGCCAAGCGCGGGCGCCATTGCCGGATTGGCTGCGGCCAACTTCCCTAGACCCTGCAAGGTCGCCAAAAGGCTGCCGCCGTTGAAGGTACCTGAGAAAAACGATTGCGGATCGGGACTTCCCTGCCGCATCACGTCGAGCATAGGGGTGCGCTGGTTGTACGCAGCCGCATAGAAACCGAAATCGGTCTCGATCGAATCCGCGTAATAGTGCAGCGACAAGCCTCCCTGCCCGCTATTCTTCGCCTTCATGTCAGGCAAGACCGGGACGCTGAAATTAGGATGGTAGTTCGGCATGCCGATGCCGGTCATCAGCGCGTTCAGCGGCGTCTGTCCGGTCAGCTGCGCATACTGGTTAACGCCTGTGGAATCGCCGAACAGCACTGCATTCGAATTGCCGCAGTTGTACACGTCGCTGATCGACCAGAAAGTTCCGCAACCGGGCAGCACGCTCTTGACCCAACTGAGTTGATAGAAGCCCTCCAGGCTCAGGCCGTCGCCCAGACCCCAGTTTGCGTCGATCTGCGGAATCGGCAGCAAGGCATCCTTGATGGTGGTGCCCGGTGTCACCAGTGCTTGATAATTGAAGGCGCCGAACTGATTGATGCCTGGTATAAACAAGCTCTCACCCCAGTTCACTACTTGGTCGCCGAGCTTGATGGTCAGCGGCTTGCCTTCTACCGGTTCAAAGTTGCCGAACACGTAGGCGTTGGTCAATGCAGCGCCTTCGAAGCCGGTGCCAGAATAAAATCCCCGGTCGCTCAGCTTGGTATTGGCGACATAGCCATTGTTGGCGCTGCCGACCGGCACGGGGTTGTGCTCCAGCGTTTCGTCATACCATGCGCGCGCGCCGAGCACAAAACCGAGATTGTCGTGCTTGAGCTGTACTTCGCCGTTGATGGTCAATGGCGCGGAAATGGAGTCGCCCTTGCCAAAATTCAGCTCGCCGTTCTGGTTGCCGTCGCCGCCCGTGCCGAAGCGCCCGCCGTTATTGTATAGACGGCTGTACAAGGCAGGGTCGGGATTGGTGGTGTGCCAAGCGTCGCCGAGCGAAATGCCGGCCGACCACTGGACCTGATCGCCGTTGTCGAGCGTGAAGTTTTCCGCCGCTGCCTGCGGCGCATAAGCCATGCTCATCGCCGCCAAGGCCAATCCGCAAGCTTGCGCCATCAAGCGCGGTCGCAGAACATGGTTCTGCTGTTGTGTTGCCTTCTCCATCCTGTCCCCTCTTATAAAATGAATTACAAAAGCGAGTGATTAACATCCGCTCGAATGATTGTCGGTACGCGTCGAAAAATACGCTTGCCTTTTTCAGACAATTGTTTGGCATTCAATGATTTGTGTTGCAAATCGAATCAAGCGCGTTTTGACTCGATGGAAGAAATTGCAATTTGAGGCGGAATGCCACCTGCCAGATGCAGATTGCAATTGCTGACGCCTTTTGCGCTCCCTAGACTGTTCGATTCGCTTCGTACCGGGCTGCTTTTCCGCATCAAGCCAAGTCGTTTTTTGCATTGGATGCAAAGCTGCGCGGCGTGCACAATCACCATTTCCGGACCTTAGACAAAATATAAGGAGACGCCATGCCGACCCATCTATCCCGCCTGCCGCTGCTCGGCTTGAGCGGCCTGACCAGCCTAGGCGGCCTGCTTTTGGCCAATGCCCAAGCACAAGAGAGCCTGCCCTTTCCGCCGACTCCAACCGCCAGCACTACCGGCAAGACCCTGGCTGATTCCAAGCATCAATGGCGCACGCCGGAGTCGCATTTACCGGCCGATGCACCGAACATCCTGGTGATCATGCTCGACGACGTCGGCTTCGCGCACTCGGATACAGTCGGTGGCCCGGTGCACACGCCGACCCTGCAGCGCATCATGGATTCCGGCATCCGCTATAACGCCTTCCATACTTCGGCGATCAGTTCGGCTACACGTGCGGCATTGCTGACCGGGCGTAATCCGCACCACGTCGGCTTCGGCGGCATTACCGAAACCGCCAGCGACTTCGATGGCTATGTCGGCAAGATTCCCAAGTCGGCGGTGACCGTCGCCGAAGTGCTGCAGCAATACGGCTACAGCACCTCGGCCTGGGGCAAGTGGCATAACACCCCTCCCAACGAAGTGCTGCCGGGCGGCCCCTACGACGACTGGCCTACTCACGAAGGCTTCGACCATTTCTACGGCTTCATGGCGGCCGAGAGCTCGCAGTACGAGCCTCGCCTGTTCAACGACGTTACGCCGATCGAACCGCCGCACGATCCGAAATACCATCTGAGCGAGGACTTGGCAGACAAGGCAGTGGGCTGGCTCAAGCAGCACCATACTTATTCCAACAAGCCCTTCTTCATGTATTGGGCACCGGGCGCGATTCACGCGCCGCACCAGATCTTCAAGGAATGGGCCGACAAGTACAAGGGTAAGTTCGACGGCGGCTGGGATCAGCTGCGCGCGCAGAATTTCGAACGCCAGAAAGCCTTGGGCTGGATACCGCAGGACACTGTGCAGAATCCGCGGCCGGCAACGCTGCCGGCTTGGGACAGCCTGTCCGCAGACGAGAAGAAATTCCACGCACGCGAAATGGAGGTCGTGGCAGGCTTCCTTGAACACGCCGATACACAGGCCGGCCGCATCGTCGACGAACTCGAACACGAAGGCCTGCGCGACAACACGCTGATCTTCTACGTGCTGTCCGACAACGGCGCCTCGGCCGAGGGCATCCAGGGTTCGATCAATGAAATGTTGACCGTCAACGGCATCCCCATGCCGGTGAGCAAACAGATCGACGTGCTCAACAAGGACTACGGCGGCCTGTCCGCCTTGGGCGGCCCGAAGCTCGAAGAGCATTACAGTGCAGCCTGGGCCTGGGCAGCCGAGAGTCCGTTCCAGGGCACCAAGCTGGTGGCCGGCTATTTCGGCGGCACGCGCACGCCGCTGGCGGTGTCGTGGCCCAAGGGCATCAAAGCCGATCCGACCATCCGTACCCAACTGCAGGATGTGGACGATATCGTGCCGACCATCTACGACGTGCTGCACATCACGCCGCCAAAGTCGGTCAACGGCGTCGAGCAGATTCCGCTGGACGGCATGAGCCTGCGCTATACCTTTGCCGACGCGCACGCCGCGCCGCAAAAGCATGAGCAGTATTTCGAGACCTTCGGCAGCCGCGCCATGTACCAGGACGGCTGGATCGCTTCTGTCTTCGGTCCGCGCATCCCCTGGATTCCCGACTGGAGTTACTTCCGCAACTGGGATCCGAACAAGGATCACTGGGCCTTGTACGACCTCAGCCACGACTATTCGCAGTCGACTGACCTGTCGGACAAATATCCGGAGAAAGTGGAGGAATTGAAAGCGGCATTCGATAAGGCGGCCAAGGAAAACAATGTCTATCCGGTGGGCGCCGGTCTGTACGTGATTCTCCATCCGGAAGAACGCATCGCGGTGCGCCGCACCGAGTGGCATTTCGACCAGAGCAACCAGCGCCTGCCCGACTTCGCCGCACCGCGCATCGGCTCGCGCAACAATCTCGTCAGCATCGACGTCGACGTACCGGCAAAGGCCAGCGGCGTACTGTATGCGGATGGCGGCATGGCCGGCGGCATCTCGGTGTATTTCGATCAAGGCCGCCTGCACTACGAATACAATACGGCTGCCGTAATGCGCACCAAGCTGGCTTCGGTAGCGGTGATCAAGCCGGGCCACCACAAGATCGAAGTTGAAACCAGGATCACGGCGCCCAAGGTGGCCGCTCCTGCCGACATTACCCTGCGCGTCGACGGCAAGGATGTTGCAAAAGGCACAGTGCCGATGACCGAGACGCTAGCGTTCAGCTTCAGCGACACCTTCGACGTCGGCATGGACCTCGGCTCACCGGTTTCGCTCGACTACTTCGACCGTGCACCGTTCAAGTTCAACGGCCACATCGGCGACGTGCACGTCGAGTACAAGCAATAAGTGTAATCTGACGCAAAGCAAAGCCTCTTGTTCCTACAGGGAGCAAGAGGCTTTTTTCTTAAAGATGTGCGCGCCGACGGCACGCCAGCAACAACTGCCATCATCGCATGCGCCTTATCGAGCTTGCCGGTACTCGCCGCAGGCTTTTCCTGACCACTGCTTGAAGGCACGCTGAAACGAGCCGCTGTCGCTGAAGCCGAGTTCGGCGGCGATGTCGGCCAACCCTATGTCCGATGTGGAGAGGCGCGAAATCGCCAGGTCGCGCCGCAAATTGTCTTTGACCTGCTGCAGCGTCGTGCCTTCCGCGGCCAATTGTCTTTGCAGCGTGGCGCGCGAGACGTGCAAGTGTTCCGCCACGGCATGCACGTCCGGCCACTGCGGGTAGGCGCGCAACAACACATTGCGCGCAGCGTGGCTGATCGGACCGTGGGTACGCGGCGGAGAAATGATCTGGCCGAACGAGTCTGAAAGGAAAGCGCGCATGGCTTGTTCGTCGTGGATCACCGGCGCGTGCAATTGCGCGGAATCGAACCAGAAGCCGCTGGCATCCTGGTCGTAGCGGCGCTCGGCCGGAAAGGCGGCTGCATATTCGGGGGCTTCGGCGGGTGCCGGCGTCGCGAAATCGAAATGCCTGATGCGCAATGAACCACCGATCAACCACGCTCCCAAGCGCCAGTACACGCGTACCATGGTATACAGGATGAAAGGCTGCCATTGCCAGTCGGGATTGCACTGGCGCATTTCTATGCCGGCTTCCTTGCCGTTCTCCACCAGCGAAAAGCGCAAATCGTCCTGCAGCAGGTTCACCGTGGATGCCATGCGCCGCAACGCCTCGCGCAAATCGGGCGCGGTCATGCCCACGCGCGCGGTCAGCGCGAAACTGCCCAGCTTGTATGGCCGCGAAAAGCCGCCCAGGCTTTCGTCCCCGAGACCCTGCCTGATCGCATAGAACAGGTCGATATATTGAGCGGTTGTTACGCCCGGATGGCCGGCCTGCGAAAGGACTGCCGGATCAATCTCCGCGCGCTCCAGGTAAGGCATGACATCAAGCCCATGGGCCAGCACTCCCGAGAGCAAGCCACGTACAAGCTCCGCCTTGATGATCGGCTCGCTTGAAGATTTGGCACTTGCTTTGGCGGTGTCGTTATGGAGCATTTTGTTGCAGCGCAACGAGGCGTTTTGTTGAGAATTTTACAGTCTTGCACTGGGGAAGTTTGATATTTTAAGTCAAAAATGAGGCGAAATGCCATTCCCTTGATGTGCTTGGTCATTGCGCCGTTTCGCGCCGATTCCTACACTGCAATCACTTTCAACCGATGGCCCTTACGTAGCTTTTACGTACCGCAAACGGGCCGCAGCACAGGAGAGCAGCATGAGTCAGAACGTAATCGTGGCCGGCGTCGGCATGGTGCCATTTACCAAACCAGGTGCCAACGAGCCCTACCCTATCATGGCTTCCAAGGCTGCCAAGCAAGCCCTGGCCGATGCAGGTATTGCCTACGACAAGGTGCAGCAAGCCTATGTCGGCTACGTCTACGGCGACTCCACCGCCGGCCAGCGTGCCGTCTATGAAGTCGGCATGACCGGCATCCCTGTCGTCAATGTCAACAACAACTGCTCCACCGGTTCCACCGCACTGTACCTGGCGCGCCAAGCCGTGCAATCGGGCGCAGCCGAATGCGTGCTGGCCTTGGGCTTCGAACAGATGAGCCCGGGTGCGCTAGGTTCGGTGTTCAACGACCGTCCCAGCCCGTTCGAGCGTTTCGACGCCGCCACCGATGAATTGGTCGGTAATAGCGAAGTGCCGTTGGCGCTGCGCTACTTCGGCGGCGCCGGCTTGGCGCATATGAAAGAGTTCGGCACACCGCTCAATACCTTCGCCCAGATCCGCGCCAAGGCCAGCCGCCATGCTTCCAACAATCCGCTCGCCCTGTTCAAGACCGTGGTGACCGAAGAGGAAGTAATGAACGCACCCATGATGTGGCCCGGCGTCATGACGCGCCTGATGGCTTGCCCGCCGACCTGCGGCGCTGCCGCCGCCATCATCTGCTCGGAAGCGTTTGCGAAAAAGCATAGTTTGAAGACCGACGTGCGCATCCTGGCGCAGTCCATGACCACCGATACGCCTGTCGTATTCGAAGGCCGCGACATGCGCGAAGTGGTCGGCTTCAGCATGGCGAAAAACGCCGCCAAACAAGTGTATGAAGCCGCCGGCATCGGCCCGCAAGACTTGAACGTAGTAGAACTGCACGACTGCTTCGCCCACAACGAATTGATCACCTACGAATCGCTCGGCCTGTGCCCGCGTGGCGGCGCCCAGAAGTTCGCCGACGACGGCGACAACACCTATGGCGGCAAGGTCGTCACCAATCCCTCGGGCGGCTTGCTGTCCAAGGGCCACCCGCTCGGCGCCACCGGCCTGGCGCAGTGCTACGAACTGACGCGTCAATTGCGCGGCACGGCTGAAAAGACCCAGGTAGAAGGCGCGCGCCTGGCGCTGCAGCACAACCTCGGCTTGGGCGGCGCTTGCGTCGTCACGCTGTACGGAAAAAATTAATTCAATCAGGAGCAATCTGACATGGCAGACAAAAGCTTGATCGGCCGCGCCTTGGGCGTGACCACCGCCGACGTGGAAAAGGGGCGCCTGCGTTTCTTCGCAAAAGCGATCGGCGAAACCAACCCGGTGTATTTCGACGAGTCGGCCGCCAAGGATGCCGGCCACCGTTCGCTGCCGGTGCCGCCGACCTTCCTGTTTTGCCTGGAAGGTGAAGGCCGCGACATCATGGATCTGGTGAAGACGCTGCAGTTCGATCTCGGCCGCATCTTGCATGCCGAACAGGAGTTCGTCTATCACAAGATGGCCTATGCCGGCGACACGCTGACCTTCGACACCAAGGTAGCCGATGTCTACGAGAAGAAAGGCGGCGCCCTGCAATTCGTGGTCAACGAAACCAAGGTGACGAATCAGCATGGCGAACATATCGCCGACCTGCGTTGCTCGTTAGTACAGCGCTAATGGAGAAAAATATGAGCACACCGAAATTTGCAGAAATCAAAGTCGGCGATACGCTGCCTGAACTGAAGCTGCCGGCCATCAACCGCACCACGCTGGCACTGTATTGCGGCGCTTCGGGCGACCACAATCCCATCCACATCGACCAGGATTTCGCGCGCAAGTCGCGCATGCCCGACGTGTTCGCGCACGGCATGCTGTCGGCCGCCTACCTGGGCCGCCTGGTATCCAACTGGGTTCCGCAACAGCAGCATCGCAGGCTGTCCATGCGCTTTGCCGGCATCACCCACCTCGGCAACAAGCCGACCGTCATCGGCCTCGTGACCGAGAAGTTCGAAGAAGCGGGCGAGCAGCGCGTGAAGATTTCGATCAAATGCAGCAATCAATACGACGAAGACAAGCTGGTGGGTGAGGCCGTGGTGGCCCTGACCGCATAGTGATTCTTACCGCGTAAGCGGCGCGTTACTCTCCCCTCTCCCATGAAGTGGGAGAGGGGCCGGGGGAGAGGGAGCTAGCAAGAGTAGCTGTCTTGGCATAAACCCTCTCCCCAACCCCTCTTCCGCTCGCAGGAGAGGGGCTATGAAATGATTGAGGCTGCAGGCTGGGGAGCATTCCCGGCCATCTGGCGAGCAATTGGTGGGCAATTGTTGGGATTGTTCCCCAGCCTGCGGCAATCGGTTTTTTATATATTGAATTTAGGGAGATAAAGATGGGCAAGTTAGACGGCAAAGTAGCATTGGTTACCGGTTCGGGCCGCGGTATCGGCCGCAGCGTCGCGCTGCAATTGGCAGCGCAAGGCGCGCGCATCGTGGTAAACGACCTCGACGCCGAGCCGGCCAATGAAGTCGTGGCCGAGATCAAGGCAGCCGGCGGCGAAGCCGTTGCTTGCGCCGGCAGCGTGACGGCTACCGATTTCGCCGAACGCTTCGTAAAGACCGCCGTGGACAACTACAAGGGCATCGACATCATCGTCAACAACGCCGGCTATACCTGGGACAACGTAATCCAGAAGATGACCGACGAACAATGGTACGCCATCATCGACTGCCACCTGACCGCGCCGTTCCGCATCCTGCGCGCCGCCTACCCTGTGCTGTCGGCACAAGCCAAGGCCGACGCAGCCGAAGGCAAGGAAGTATTCCGCAAGGTGGTCAACGTGTCGTCCGTAGCAGCCGGCGGCAATGCCGGCCAGTCGAACTACTCGGCCGCCAAGGCCGGCATCATCGGCTTGACCAAGACCCTGTCGAAGGAATGGGGCCGCCTGAAAGTGAACGTCAACTGCGTCGCCTTCGGCCATATCGAAACCCGTCTGACCGTGCCGCTGGCCGGCGACGAAAGCAAGACCGTGAAAATCGAAGGCCGCGACATCAAGGTCGGTATCGGCGAACAACTGGTCGAAATGTCGAAGCGTATGATCCCGGTCGGCCGCCCCGGCACGCCGGACGAAGCCGCCGGCTCCATCGTCATGCTGTGCCTGCCCGAATCGAACTACGTATCGGGTCAGGTATACGTCTGCGGCGGCGGTTTCGGTTCGCTGTAAGAGAAAACGAAGGGAATTGCCATGCTGGATAATTACACACCTTCGTGGATGGACGAAGATCTCGCTCAGTTCCGTGAAGCGGTGCGTCGCTACACCAAGGATTACCTGGAACCGACCGACGTCGAATGGCGCGAGAACAAGCAAGCCTCGCGTGAGGCCTGGCTCAAGGCCGGCGAACTCGGCCTGATCCTGCCAGACCTGCCGGAAGAGTACGGCGGTGCCGGCGTATCGGCTGCCTATGCTGCCGTCGTCATCCATGAAGTGGCGTATACCGGCAACACCGGTCTCGGTATCGGCATGAACCACATCGTCGGCCATTACATCGCGCGCTTCGGTACCGAAGAACAAAAGAAGCGCTGGCTGCCTGGCATGGCCAGCGGCGAGATCATCGCCGCCGTCGCCATGACCGAGCCGGGCACCGGCTCCGATCTGCAAGGCGTGCGCACCAAAGCTGACAAGGTGGATGGCAAGTACGTCATCAACGGCTCGAAAATCTTCATTTCCAACGGCCAGATGTGCGATATGGTTCTGGTGGTCGCCAAGACCGACGCCACGCAAGGCGCCAAGGGCATTTCGCTGATCATCGTCGACTGCAACACGCCCGGCTTCCGCCGCGGCAAAGCGCTCGACAAGATCGGTCTGGAAGGCCAGGACACCTCGGAAATGTTTTTCGACGACTGCACTGTGCCGGCCGACTGCCTGCTGGGCGGCAAGGAAGGCATGGGCTTTTACCAGTTGACCGAGCAGCTTGCCTATGAACGCGCACAAATCGCCATCTGGGCAGCGGCGGCACAGCAGCGCGCCTTCGAATTGACGGTCGAGTACGCCAAGGAGCGCAAGGCTTTCGGCAAGGCGTTGATCGAATTCCAGAACACACGTTTCGTGCTGGCGGAAGTCAAGGCTACCGTGACCGCTTCGCGCACTTTCGCCGACCTGATCATCCAGAAATGGGCCGACGGCACGCTCGACGCATCCACCGCCTCGATGGGAAAGTTCTGGCTCACCGACCGCCAATGCGAAGTGGTCGACAAATGCCTGCAACTGTTCGGCGGCTATGGCTATATGCGCGAATATCCGATTGCGCGCATGTATGCCGATGCACGCGTGCAGCGTATTTACGGGGGCACCAATGAAATCCAGCGCGAACTGGTGGGACGCCTGCTGTAACAGCAAGAGCATTGCCATGAGCGAGAACGAAGCAGAAAAGATCCTGCAAAGGCACGAGGAGGCGGCGGCTCAACAGCTCGCTCAGCCTCCTTCACCACATTTCGTCTTGCGGCAGCCGCCAAAAGGCAGGCTGCCGCTTGGCGCCAACCGTATCGATCCCGAGGGCGATGCCGGCGAAGGCATTGCCGTTCTCGGCTATAACTAATAAATAAATCAGGAGCGACCATGCTACCCCGCCTGCACCAGCATCCCTGGATGGATGCCGACATCGAAGCCTTTCGCGACCAGGTTCGCCGCTATATCAACGCCGAGCTCGTGCCACACCTGGACGGCTGGCGCCGTCAGGGTTACATCCCGCGTGAAGTATGGCACCCGTTCGGTGAAATGGGCTTTTTGCTGCCCGAGATGGATGAACAATACGGCGGCCCAGGCGCCAGTCTGGCTTACCAACTGGTGGTGCAAGACGAGCTGGCAAAAGCAGAAGTGCCTGCCAACTCGGCCGTGCACACCATCGCCGCCCACTACATTCTCGACTACGGTACCGAAGAACAAAAGCAGAAGTGGCTGCCCAAGCTGACCAGCGGTGAAATGCTGGCCGGCATTGCCATGACGGAGCCGGGCTGTGGTTCCGACCTCAAGGCCATGCGCACACGCGCCAAACTCGACAGCGATCATTACGTGGTCAACGGCGCCAAGACCTTCATCACCAACGGCTACACCGCCAACCTGCTGGTGCTGGCGGTGCGCACCGGCGACGAAGCGACCAAGGGCGTATCGCTTTTGGTGATCGAGACCGAAAACCTGCCCGGCTTCACGGTCGGCCGCCGTCTGGAAAAGATCGGCCAGCATGCCTCCGATACGGCCGAACTGGCCTTTAACGACATGCGCATTCCGGCCGCCAACCTGCTGGGCGGCGTGGAAGGCAAGGGCTTCGGCCAGCTGATGAGTCAGCTTTGCTATGAACGCATGCTGCTGGCCGTGCCGGCTGCCGCCGTGATCGAGCGCGCCGTCGAATTGACCACCGAATACACGCAGTCGCGCAAGGCCTTCGGCCAGACCATCGCCGACTTCCAGAACACGCGCTTCAAGGTGGCCGAATGCGCGACCGTCGCCCATGTGGTGCGCACCTTCGTCAACGACTGCACTCAACGCCTTCTGGACGGCAAGCTGGACCCGGAAGCCGCCTACATGGCCAAGTGGTGGTGCACCGAGCAGCAATGCAAAGTGGTGGACGAGTGCCTGCAATTGTTCGGCGGTTACGGCTACATGATCGAGTACCCGATCGCGCGCTTGTATGCCGATTCGCGCGTGCAGCGCATCTACGGCGGCGCCAACGAGATCATGAAGGATTTGATTGCGCGCAAGGTTTTTGACTAAGCGTTCGAATTACTGATACGCCCTCTTCCATCGCGGAAGAAGGCGTTCATCGAAAGCCGCCAAGACGGCGAATGCCAAAATAAACAAACAGGAGACCCAGAGATGTATTTGACCCAAGGCTTGCATCGTTCGATACAGCAGAAACCCGATGCCATCGCCACCAGCTACGGCGACCGCAAACGCACCTTCCGCGAATTGGGCGAACGCGTAGCGCGTCTGGCTTCCGGCTTGCAATCGCTAGGCATGAAGACCGGCGACCGCGTTGCCATGCTGGCGCTCAATTCCGATCGCTACCTCGAATACCAAATGGCTGTACCTTGGGGCGGCGGTGTGCTCAATCCCTGCAACATTCGCTGGAGCGCGGCAGAGATCATTTATTCACTCGACGACTCGGCCTCGACCATCCTGATCATCGACGACGCCTTCAAGCCCATGATCGAGCGCATCCGCGCCGAATCCAAGACCATAGTTCACTATATCTATGCCGGCGAAGGCGAAACACCTGCCGGCATGTACGGATATGAAGAACTGGTCGCACGCTCCTACCCGATAGAAGACGCCGTGCGGCGCGGCGACGATCTAGCCGGTGTGTTCTATACCGGCGGCACCACCGGCTTCCCCAAGGGCGTGATGCTAAGCCATACCAACTTATGCAGCTCGGGCCTGGCCTTGCTGGCTGATGGTTTCGGTAGTGCCTCCAGTGTCTACCTGCATGCCGCGCCGATGTTCCACCTGGCCGATTTCGGCATTGGTGTGGCCTACTGGCTGGCCGGCGCGACCCATGTGATCATCCCAAAATTCGACCCCGAAGCCATCCTTGTCGCAATCGAACGCGATGGCGTCAGCGAGACGCTGCTGGTGCCGACCATGATCCAGATGTTCCTCGACCATCCCTTGATGCAAAAGGAATGCAATCTCGGTTCAATGAAAACCATTTTCTACGGCGCCTCGCCAATGCCGGAGGCCCTGATCAACCGCGCGGCGCAGGTATTGCCGAATGTCGAATTCGTGCAAGCCTACGGCATGACCGAACTGGCGCCGCTGGCGACGCTCAACGTATCCTGCCGCCACCCTTCCGAAGCATTCCGCCGCGCCAAACAGCGTGCGGCCGGACGCGCCGGCTTTTGCGTAGAGGTCCGCATTGTCGACGAAGCCGGCAAGGAAGTGCCGCGCGGCACCGTTGGCGAGGTCGTTGCGCGCGGGCCGAACGTGATGCAGGGCTACTGGGGCAAACCCGACCAGACCGTGGCCGCGATCCGCGATGGCTGGATGCATACCGGCGACGGCGGCTACATGGACGAAGACGGCTATGTCTTCATCGTCGACCGCATCAAGGACATGATCATCAGCGGTGGCGAGAACATCTATTCGGCCGAGGTCGAGAGCGCCTTGTCCACCCACCCGGCCGTGGCCGCCAGCGCGGTGATCGGTGTGCCCGATGCCGACTGGGGCGAGCGCGTGCATGCGGTCGTAGTCAAGAAGCCGGGTGTTACAGTGGCGGACCAGGAGTTGATCAAGCACTGCAAACAATTGATCGCAGGTTACAAATGTCCGCGCAGCGTCGAGTTCCGCGATACTCTGCCCTTGTCCGGTGCCGGCAAGATATTGAAAGTGGAATTGCGCAAGCCGTATTGGGAAGGACAAAAGCGCAACGTCAGCTAACAGCCAACAACATTACTCATAACGATATTCACAGGACCAAATCATGACAGCGAAGCCCACCATCAAACCGCTGACAGGCGTCAATATTATCGAATTCGAGGGCATCGGCCCCGGCCCGCTATGCGGCCGCATCCTGGCCGAGTTCGGCGCCAGCGTGACCGTGATCGCGCGCCCCGGCGGCAATGGTCTGGCCGACACGCTCGGCAACGGCGCGGCGAACCCTTTCTTCGTCGGCAAACAGCAAGTGCCCTTGAACCTGAAAGACCCGGCCGACATCGTCAAAGCGCTCGAACTGATTACCAAGGCCGATGCACTGATAGAAGGCAACCGCCCCGGTGTGATGGAACGCCTCGGCCTCGGTCCATCCGTATGCGCAAGTCACAATCCGCGCCTGGTATATGGCCGCATGACCGGCTGGGGTCAGGACGGCCCCTTGGCGCAAGCGGCCGGTCATGACCTCAACTACGTGGCCCTGAGCGGCATGCTGTCGCTGGCCGGAGTGCAGGGGCAAAAACCTGTGCCGCCGCCCACCGTTCTGGGCGACGCCGGCGGCGCGCTCGGCCTGGCTTTCGGTATCGCCAGCGGCATATTGCATGCGCGCCGGACAGGGCAAGGCAGCGTGGTCGACGCCGCTATCGTCGACGTCATGGCCATGCTGGGCGGCATCGCCAACTGGCTGGTCGCCACCGGCGGCCTGGCCGGCGAACGACCGAGCGCCTTCCATGACTCGCCGTTCTACGACACCTATCGCTGCCAGGACGGCGGCTTCATCACTATCGGTGCGCTCGAACCGCAGTTCTACGCCCTGCTGCTGCAAAAGCTCGAGCTGAGCGACGTCGATCCCAAGCAGCAATACAACGTCAAGCTTTGGCCGGAACTGAAAGCGCGCATCGAAAAGCTGTTTCTGTCGCAGCCGCGCCAGCACTGGTGCGATCTGCTCGAAGGCACCGACGTCTGTTTTGCGCCGGTCCTCAGTGTCGAAGAAGCGCGCCGGCATTCGCACAATGCAGCACGAAACACCTTCGTCGACGCCAGCCGCGCACAGGCTGCGCCACGCTTTTCTCCTCTCGC
>JAFANH010000105.1 GCA_019232795.1 Burkholderiaceae bacterium | reverse complement strand
TCCAGGTTGCCGGTAGCGATTTCGGAGGAGGCGCTGGCGATGGCGTCGGTGCCGGTGCGCACCTGGCCGACAATATTGACCAGGCTTTCGTTCATGTTCTTGAGCGCCTGCAGCAGCTTGCCGATTTCGTCGTTCGAGGTGACTTCGATGCGACCGGTGAGGTCGCCGGCGGCAACCGTCTCGGCGATTTGGACGGCTTCGCTGAGCGCGCTGGTAATCTTGCGGGCGATCATGATACCCATTGTCGCCACCACGATCACGACCAGGAGAGCAATGACACTGGCCTGTGTACGGGCATTGTTCTTTGCGGCGAGCGCTTCCTCAGCCGCTCTCTTGCTGAGATCGACGTTGTACTGGTTGTGGGCGTCGAGCGCTGCGCCGGTACGTTGAATGATATTTTGTTTGGAAAAGATCAAGTCACGCCCTTCATCGTATTTCCCGTTCTTTACCAGGGATAGCGCTTCCTCGCTCATTGCAATATAGGCATCCACTGCATCTCGATCTTCTTTCAACATGGCACGATCTTTGTCGTCTGCAATGTTGTTCTTTTCGTAGTCATCAAGCTGGGTTCTGATCCTTATCAGTTCAGCGTTGCGCTTTTCCAATATTTGTTGCTTCGCCTCTGCCGTCGGTGCGGCCATGTACATGAAGGCGTCGGCTCGCGCGCGATTAAAGGCACGTCCAGTGATGTCCAGATTGATCAGGCTCGGCACTACAGTGACCGTCGTGAAATTCGCGGCCGTGAACACTTTCTCAATTTGAAACAGCGCCATTCCGGCCAAGCTTGCCAGACCGATAAATGCGATAAATATGAGTGCATATAGTCTTTGCGAAATAGTCATGATTCTTCCAAAGGTGATAAATGAAATTGAAATTCAGAAAATCGAAGCCCGCTGCATCAAGCAGCCGCGGCGGCTTCAATCAGTCCCAGTTCACTGCTTAAAATCAGCCTTTCAATTTCCAGCAAGATGACCATCCGTTCATCCAACGTGGCGATCCCGGTCAAATAATTTGTTTCAACGAGACCACCCATGGGCGGCGCCGGCTTGATTTGATCAACATTGAGCGCAATGACGTCCGACACGCTATCCACTACCATGCCAATGACGCGCTTACCGATATTCAAAACAATGACGACAGTAAATTGGTCGTAGGTTGGCGTGCCGATGTTGAACTTGATGCGCATATCGATGATGGGAACGATCACACCGCGCAGGTTGACCACGCCCTTGATGTATTCGGGCGAGTTGGCGATGCGGGTCACGGCTTCGTAGCCGCGCAGTTCCTGTACCTTTTGAATATCGACGCCATATTCCTCGCCGCCAAGCATGAACGCCAAGAATTCCGCCGTTTCCACCAACGTGGAGACCTGTTCCCGCTGCACTGTCAGTTGCAACATCTCGATTCCTTTTAGAGATCAATACGAAGGCATATCCCTGCCTAGTCCAGTAAGGTGCCGCGAGGATGATGAAACTATCGAAGCGTCATTGGAAGACTCAGATCGACGGAAAAAAGGCGTAGCAGAATGGCTCAGTTGCAAAATGTTGTCGTTTGCACCTGACTATTCGCGATACGAACGATTGAAGGCCGGGTACATCGGGCTCAAAGCAGATGCCGCGCCCACTGAACATCGGGCGGCAATGATTGCGTCGGCGCGGAATTAGCCTGGCGCCACCTCAGCACTAGCCACCGGGAAAACGCTTAACGACCATGAATGCGCGATCTGAGACACCCGGAAATCCGCGCTGATGCTCCTTGAAGACTTCATTGCCATTGCAATCCAGGAAATCGGCAATGACACTGGGGGCGCGCCGTCGGTGCCGCTGCCCTCGGCGCGTTACTGGAAAATCATTTCCGAGCATATCTTTCTTTTGACGCCCGAAAAGTTACATATCTCTGTGGTCTCTGAAACCAATGCGGAAACGATTTTCAAGCAAGCGCTTGGTATTAGAGAGCAATAGTTTCATTCGAGTCCATACAATGGACCTCCAACGTGACGTGCAAATTCGGTGCAACAGAGACCGCTCAGGCACGAAAACGGGGCAAGCAGAAGCAAAACTTGGACGCCCTTCTCGTCTCTGCCTCCGAATTCATCATCAAATGACCCTATTCAAGGTGGCATAAATCCTGCGAAGGCCACGTGATCGGTATTATTTTTTTCGGACTTGGTAATACTCACTAGTCCATCACACAAGCGACCTGAAAGGAATCTTCATGAACCGCCGCCCCCGCCACTATGTCCGGCGTCTGCTGTGCAAGCTTGCCGCATCCGTTTCGGCGGCCGCTTTGTCGCTCTCGACTCAAGTAGTTCATGCCGCCGAGCCGCTCAAAATCGGCTACAGCGACTGGCCAGGCTGGGTGGCGTGGCAAGTGGCGATCGACAAGGGTTGGCTCAAGGAAGCCGGCATCGACGCCAAGTTCGAATGGTTCGATTACTCAGCATCGATGGATGCCTTCGCCGCCGGCAAAATCGACGCCGTATTCATGACCAACGGCGACACGCTGGTCACAGGCGCCGGCGGCGCCAAGAGCGCCATGATCCTGGTCACCGACTACTCCAACGGCAACGACATGATCATCGCTAGGCCCGGCGTCAAGAAGCTGGCCGATCTCAAGGGCAAGAAGGTCGCGGTGGAAGTCGGCCTGGTGGAGCACCTGCTGCTGGGCGCCGGTTTACAAAAGATGGCCATGAAGGCCGACGACGTCAGCATCATCAACACCAAGACAAACGAAGTGCCGCAAGTGCTGGCCTCGGGCGACGTCGCCGCCGTCGGCGCCTGGGAACCGATCGCCGGCCAAGCGCGCAAGGCCTTACCCGGCGCCAAGCCCATCTACACCTCGGCCGACGTGCCCGGCCTGATCTACGACGTGCTGGCCGTCAATCCCGCTAGCGCCAAGGCCCACCGCGCCGATTGGCAAAAGCTGGTGAAGCTGTGGGACAAGGTGGTGGCCTACATCGCCGACCCCAAGACCCAACCCGACGCCATCAAGGTCATGGCAGCGCGCTCCGGCGTCACCCCGGCCGAATACCTGCCGCTGCTGAAAGGCACAAAACTTCTTTCACTCGAAGAAGGCCGCAAGGTTTACGTCAAGGCCACAGGTTATCAGTCGCTGTATGGTTCGACTGAACTGGTCAACACCTTCAACGTTAGCAACAAGGTATATGACGCCAGTCAGAACGTGGGGAGTTATATCGACGCTTCGTTTGAGAATGCGAAATGAATTAGAAAAACGACGAACAGGAATAAAGCCGGAGGTTCGGTGCGCCTCCGGCAAACTGCTGATTTGGCACTTGTGCCGGAATCAGCACGGTCGAGTTTTATTACCGCCCGCGACCCTACCGCTCGAAACACACGCACCATCGCGACACGTACTCTGCTGCGCAAAGTGATCAGCATGCACAAAATCGGTGCTCCGTATTATTCGCACCATTTTGAACATAACACACCTCCACCAACAATATCCCCTTTAAAAACAATGCACTAAAACATCGCCGCAGATCCAGCAAGGCCCTGGCACTCTTATTGCTATTTCATCGTCGGTATTACGATTTTTACGAATAGTGATATTGAAAGGTGCACTGTAGATGAATTTGTCGGGTCTGCCTCCGCGCAAGCGCACGCTGTTGGCGATCGCTTCGTTTTTGCTGCCGCTGCTGCTGTGGTGCGTGGTGAGTTATGTACCTTTCATCTGGCATCCCAAGGTGCAGATCACCGAACCGGGCGGGGTCGACTACTTCCAGATTGGCATGCTGGTGGACAAGGCGGTGTTTGCCGACGAGAGCGAAACGCTGCGCCAGAGCGGCGGGCAGCTGCCGCAGGGGAAACCGGCCAACCCTATCTACCTGCCTGCGCCGCTCGATGTGGCCAAGGCTTTCTATACCGCTTTCAAGACTGCGCCCGACCAGAAGGATGGGCTATGGCTGCACCAGAGCCTGTGGCAGAGCGTGCAAGTGATCTTTTGGGGCTTCTTTATCTCTTCGCTGTTCGGTGTGCCGCTCGGCATTTTGTGCGGCACTTACCCGGCGCTGGCGCGGCTGTCCGAGCCTTTCATCGAATTCTTCCGCTACTTGCCGGCGCCGGCTTTCGGGGCGCTCGCGGTCGCCATCCTCGGTATTTACGACGGGCCCAAGATCGCCATCATCGTGATCGGCACGCTGTTCCAGCAGATACTCATCATCGCCAACACGGCGCGCAAGCTCGACCACAGCCTGGTGGAAGCGGCCATGACGCTGGGCACCAAGTCGGTGCGGCTGCTGACGCGCGTGGTGATACCGGGCATTCTGCCCGACCTCTACCGCGACCAGCGCATTCTGCTCGGCTGGGCCTGGACTTACCTGATCGTGGCCGAGCTGATCGGCACCAGTTCCGGCATCACCTGGTACATCACGCAGCAAGCGCGCTATCAGCATTTCGCCAACGTCTACGCGGCCATCACGCTGATCGGCATCATCGGCTTCGGCACCGACTGGCTGCTGGCGCGCCTGGGGAAGCGTCTGTTCCCCTGGGACGCCCACGACAAATCCTGAAGCGAGCAGACACAGAGATTATGAAAACCGACGACGCCCACCTGAGCTACCTGCAGCAGTCGGACGCGGTGCGCGAGCGCTTTGGCCGCATCCGCGAACGCGACGTGGTGCTGGAAGTGCGCAACTTGCACAAGCGCTTCAAGTCGCAAAACTCTCCCGACGGCGAAGTGACGGCGCTGCGCGACATCAACGTCAAAATCCACCGGCGCGAATTCGTGTGCGTGATCGGCCCTTCCGGCTGCGGCAAGTCGACGCTGGCGCGCATTCTGGCGGGGCTGGAGGCGCACAGCGCCGGCGAAGTGCTGGTGGACGGCAAGCCGGCCAGCGGTCCCGGCCCGGACCGCGGCATGGTATTCCAGGGCTACACGCTGTTCCCCTGGCTGACGGTGAAAAAGAACGTGATGTTCGGCCTGGAGATGAATGACAAGGGCAAGCTGGAAGCCGAACGCGACGCCCTGCTCTGGCTGGAACTGGTGGGCTTGTCCAAGTTTGCCGATTCCTACCCGCACCAGCTTTCGGGCGGCATGAAGCAGCGCGTCGCCATTGCCCGCGCGCTGGCCAACCGGCCGCGTATTTTGCTGATGGACGAACCCTTCGGCGCGCTAGACGCGCAAACCCGGGCACGCATGCAGGCCCACCTGATCGACATCTGGCGCAACATCGACATTACCGTGGTGTTCATCACCCACGACCTCGACGAAGCGATCTACCTGGCCGACCGCATCCTGGTGCTGAAAGCCCACCCGGGCGAAGTGAGCGAATTCATCGAAGTGCCGGTGCCGCGCCCGCGCAGCCCGCAGCAGTTCGCCACGCCGGAATTCCGCGCCGTGCGCGCCCGGCTGGAAGAATTGATCCATCCGCCCGCCGAGCCGCAAGACCCGGAAGAAGGCGAAGACGTGAAACCCAACGTGATCCGCTTCACCACGGTGGAGGACAACGTCGAATGAACAAATTTAGCGTCGATGAGACTTTTTGTAGCTACGCAAACCTTGCGTTAAAGGACTGTTGCCGCGGGCAATCAGGCACTCGTCTCCCCTCGCCCGCTTGCGGGAGAGGGGCCGGGGGAGAGGGTGTTTGCAAAGCAGCAGGTCTTGACGGTCACCCTCTCCCCTACCCCTCTCCCGCAAGCGGGCGAGGGAAGAGTCAACAGTTTTTTGGAAGAGCACTATGAGCCAATCCGCAGACAAAGTATCGAAGTTGGTAGGCCGCATCAGCATTTCGCTGGACCAGGACTTGCTCGCCGAACTCGATTCCATGGTGCAGCAGCGCGGCTACGAAAGCCGTTCGCAAGCCATCGGCGACATGGTCAACCACCAGCTGATCGACCACAAGCAGCAGCTCGGCAACAGCGTCATGGCCGGCACCATCGCCCTGTTCTACGAACGCCACACGCGCGGCCTGCAGCAGCGCCTGGCCGACTTGCAGTACCGGCACATCGACGCCGTGATCAGCTCACTGCACGTGCACCTGGCCGAAGACAAGATCATGGAAGTGCTGCTGGTGCAGGGACCGGCGCGCAAGCTGCAGGCAATTGCCGATTCGATGTCCATCATGAAGGGCGTGATCACTTGCCGTCTGCAACTGATGGCTGCGGTGATGCCGCCGATTATTTCGGCTGACGGCAGCACAAATCAGTATGGTGAGGCATCTCATCTCGCAGCACGCGCAGTTTGACTATTGGAGCTTCGGTACATGATTACATCAGTAAGCCGTCGTCCCCGCGTAAGCGGGGTCCCAGGTAGAACTTGTTGATACCTAAAAACAAAATCTACCTGGATTCCCGCCTTCGCGGGAATGACGGGGAAAGGTTACAGCAGCCCGGGCGTATTTACCCGCATTCGGCGTCTTCTGACATTTCTTGATCAAACGGCATGCATTAACTGAATTCTCGGTAATTAAAATTTGAAGGAACTCTGATGCAACCAGAAACCAGCCACGGCCTGCCCGACATGCCGGCCTTCGCCCGCGACCACGCGGCCGACCTGCCGCAAGAAAAAGTACTGTGGAGCGAGCTGATCCCGGGCGGCGGCCATTGGTCTTACCGCGTGCGGCGCGGCACCACGCTGCGCTTCATCGACCTGGAAGGCGGCGCCAATGCCTCGGTCTTGCTGTACCGCGCCGACGAGCGCCACGAAAGGCTCAACATCCCGGACACACTCAAGGCCCAGCACACGGCCCACCTGAGCACCGGCCACGTGCTGTATTCCGACATGGGGCGCGTGCTGGCGGCGGTGTCCAAGGACACGGTGGGCTGGCACGATCCGCTGTGCGGGCTGTCGAACGCAGCCGGTCTGCTGCGCCGCTACGGCCAGCGGCGCTACCAGGAACACCGCAACGCCATGCATCGCAACGGCAAGGACAACATGCTGATCGAACTCGGCAAATGGGGTCTGGGCCTGCGCGACCTGGTTCCTTGCGTGAACCTGTTTTCCAAGGTAGTGGTGGACCAGGCCGGCAACTTCAGCTTCGCCTCCGGCAATTCCCAGCCGCACAGCCACGTCGAACTGCGTTGCGAAATGGACGTGCTGGTGGCCGTGTCCACCGCCCTGCATCCGCTCGACCCCTCGCCCGAATACGCACCGAAAAAAGTCGGCATCGTGGCCTGGGAATCCGGCACTGCGGCCGAAGACGACGTCTGCCGCCTGTCCTGCGCCGAAAACCGGCGCGGCTATTTCAATACCGAACTCGTTTACCGATAGGAAGCCGAGCATGACCTCTTTGCAAACCAGCGCACTGGATCCCGCTACCGCAGTGTTCGACTACGTCCAGCCAGCCGGCGAACCCTGGGTACACACGCTCAAGCGCGGCCAGGTGCTGCGCATCGTCGACCTTGAAGGCAACCAGGCAGTCGATACGATTTTCTACAACGCCGCCGACAAGTCGGAAAGCTATAGCGCTACCGACACCTTGCAGCAGCAAGGCGGCATTTACCTGACCACCGGCTCCGTGATCACGTCCAACCTCGGCAACCCCATGCTGACCATCGTTGCCGACACCTGCGGCCGCCACGACACCTTGGGCGGCGCCTGCGCGGCCGAGAGCAACAGCGTGCGCTACGCCATCCAGAAAAAATTCATGCACAGCTGCCGCGACAATTTCCTGCACGCGCTGGCGCACGCCGACCTCGGCATGGACAAGCGCGACCTGGTGCCCAACATTAATTTCTTCATGAACGTGCCGGTCACGCCCGAAGGCGGACTGGAATTCGCCGACGGCGTCTCGGCGCCCGGAAAATACGTGGAAATGCGCGCCGAAATGGACGTGCTGGTGCTGGTGTCGAATTGCCCGCAGCTGAACAACCCCTGCAACGCCTATAACCCGACGCCGGTGCGCTTCCTGGTCTGGGACGCGGAGTAGGCATGTTCGACAAGATTCTGATCGCCAATCGCGGCGAGATCGCCTGCCGCGTCATGCGCACCGCGCGCCGGCTCGGCATCAAAACCGTGGCCATTTATTCGGAAGCCGACGTCGAATCGCTGCACGTGCGCTACGCCGACGAAGCCGTGTGCGTGGGCCCGGCACCGGCGGCGGAAAGCTATCTCGCGGTGGACAAGGTGCTGGCCGCGGCACGCGCCACCGGCGCCCAGGCCATCCACCCCGGCTACGGCTTCCTCAGCGAAAACGCTGCCTTTGCGCAAAGCTGCGCCGATGCCGGCATCGCCTTCATCGGCCCGACGCCGGAACAGATGCGCGCCTTCGGCCTCAAGCACACGGCGCGTGAACTGGCGCTGCAGGCCGATGTGCCGCTCTTGCCCGGCACCGGCTTGCTGGACGATGCCGCGCAGGCGCTGCGCGAAGCGGCACGCATCGGCTACCCGGTGATGCTGAAGAGCACGGCCGGCGGCGGCGGCATCGGCATGCGGCTGTGCCGCGATGCGGCCGAACTCGATGCGGCCTATTCTTCGGTCAAGCACCTGTCGGAAACCAATTTCAAGAACAGCGGCATCTACCTGGAAAAATTCGTCGCCAAGGCGCGCCACGTCGAAGTGCAGATCTTCGGCGACGGCCGAGGCAACGTGGTGGCGCTCGGTGAGCGCGACTGCTCGGTGCAGCGTCGCAACCAGAAGGTGATCGAGGAAACCCCGGCGCCGGGCCTGGGGGCCATCACCCGCGCGTCTCTGGCAGACACCGCCGTGCGGCTGGCCAAGTCGATAGGCTACCTGTCGGCCGGCACGGTGGAATACGTGCTCGATGCCGATAGCGGACGTTTCTATTTTCTGGAGGTGAACACCCGCCTGCAAGTGGAGCACGGCGTGACCGAAGAAGTGTTCGGCGTCGACCTGGTGGAATGGATGATACGCGCCGCCGCCGGCGAGCTGACGCTGCCCGCGCAAAACACGCTGGTGCCGTCCGGCCACGCCATGCAGTTGCGCGTGTATGCCGAAGACGCGGCCAAGAACTTCCAGCCCTCTTCCGGCATCCTGACTGCGGCCGAGTTTGCCGATGGCGTGCGCGTCGACACCTGGGTCGAGCGCGGCATCACCATCAGCCCCTATTACGACCCGTTGCTGGTCAAGCTGATTGTCAAGCGCGAGGACCGCGCCGCTTCCATTGCCGCCTTGAGCGCAGCGCTGCCGCACACGCGCCTGGACGGCATCGAGACCAACCTAGCTTATCTGGCGACGATACTGGCGTGGCCAGAATTCCTGGCTGGCCGCCAGACCACGCAGATGCTGGCCGCCATGCCCTACCGCCCCAGCACCATCGACGTGCTCGAAGGCGGCTTGCAAAGCACGGTGCAAGACTACCCGGGCCGGCTCGGCCTGTGGGCAGTCGGCATTCCGCCTTCAGGGCCGATGGATTCTTACGCGCACCGCTACGCCAACCACCTGGCCGGCAACGCGCCGGAAGCCGCCACGCTGGAAATGACGCTGCAGGGCGCAACGCTGCAATTCAATTGCAACACTTGCATCGCGCTGGCCGGGGCCGACATGCAGGCCACACTGTCCAACGCCGAAGGCAGCCGTCCCCTGCAGAACTGGCAAGCCCACCTGGTGCGCGCCGGCGAAACCCTGCGCTGCGGCGCGATTGCCGGCGCCGGCGTGCGCGCCTACCTGGCCGTGGCCGGTGGCATCGATGTGCCGCACTACCTGAACAGCCGAGCCACTTTCACGCTCGGCAATTTCGGCGGGCACGGCGGGCGGGCGATTCGCACCGGCGACGTGCTCAAGCTGCATACCGCGGACGCCAATCATGTCAGGCAGTGCCAGCCGCGCGCGACGCATGCGCAAGATATTCCGCAATACAGCCACGCCTGGCAGATCGCCGTACACTACGGCCCGCATGGCGCGCCCGACTTTTTTACCGATGCCGATATCGATATCTTCTTCGGCACCGACTGGCAGGTGCACTTCAATTCCAGCCGCACCGGCGTGCGCCTGATCGGACCCAAGCCCACCTGGGCGCGCAGCGACGGCGGCGAAGCGGGCCTGCATCCGTCCAACATCCACGACAACGCCTATGCGATAGGCTCGATCGACTTCACCGGCGACATGCCCGTCATCCTCGGCCCGGACGGCCCCAGCCTGGGCGGCTTCGTCTGCCCGGCCGTGATCGTCTCGGCCGAGCTATGGAAGATGGGCCAGTTGAAGCCGGGCGACACGGTGCGTTTCGTGCGCGTGGATAGCGAGCAGGCAGCCGCCATGCGTGCGCGCATGGAAAGCGTGTTCGAGGAAAAGGCCGCAACACAAACACCTTTCATCCTGCCGCCCGCCGCGCTCGGCACTTCGCCCATCGTCGGCCGAACCGCCTGCGAGCGCGGCCACGACAACGAAACCCGCGTCACCTACCGCCGTGCCGGCGACGACTACCTGCTGGTCGAATTCGGCGAACTGGCGCTCGACCTCAACCTGCGCTTCCGCGTGCATGCACTGATGCAGGCCATCGAGCGTGAACAAGTTCGCGGCATCGTCGACCTGACGCCCGGCATACGCTCGCTGCAAGTGCATTTCGACCATCGCGTGCTGCCCTCGCGCCGGCTGGAAAGCCTGCTGGACCGCCTGCTGGCCGACCTGCCGGCGGTGGACGACATGGTGGTGCCCTCGCGCATCGTGCACCTGCCGCTAGCCTGGAACGATGCGCAAACGCGGCTGGCGATCCAGAAGTACCAGACCACGGTGCGCCCCGATGCGCCCTGGTGCCCGAGCAATATCGAGTTCATCCGCCGCATCAACGGCCTGGATTCCATCGACGATGTATACCGCGTGGTGTTCGACGCCAGCTACATGGTGCTGGGCCTGGGCGACGTCTATCTGGGCGCGCCGGTCGCCACGCCGGTCGACCCGCGCCACCGGCTGGTAACGACCAAGTACAACCCGGCTCGCACCTGGACTCCGGAAAACGCGGTGGGCATAGGCGGCGCCTACCTGTGCGTGTACGGCATGGAAGGCCCGGGCGGCTACCAGTTCGTCGGCCGCACCGTGCAGATGTGGAACCGCTACCGCCAGACCGCCAGCTTCCGCGACGGCAAACCCTGGCTGCTGCGCTTCTTCGACCAGATCCGCTTCTACGAAGTGAGCGAAGCGCGATTACTGGAACACCGGCGCGACTTCCCGCTAGGCCGTTTCGACGTGCGCATCGAAGAGACCAGTTTTTCATTGGCTGAGTACAACCGCTTTCTGGCGCAGGAGCAGGCGTCGATCTCCGCTTTCAAGCAGCGCCAGCAAGCGTCCTTCGAAGAAGAGCGTGAACGGTGGCGCAACGCCGGCCAGGCCGAATACGTGGGCGACGATGTCGGCGCCGAAGAGCCGCAACTGCGCGAACTGCCGCCCGGCTGCCAATACCTGTCGGCCACGGTACCGGGCAGCGTGTGGAAGATTGCGGCGCAAGCCGGCGAACGGATAGCCAAGGGCGGCACGGTGGCGATCCTGGAAGCGATGAAGATGGAGTTTCCGCTGTCGGCGCCGCAGGACGGCGAAGTGGTGGAGATGCTGGTCAGCGAGGGTACGCTGGTGGCGGCGGGGCAGCATATTGCGATTTTGCGTACCGATGGCAGTGATTGAAAACAGATCGCTGGGCGGATGACCGCCCTACGAAACAGCCGAAGACGGTTTATTGCGGGCACCGGCCGTCGTCACGGCGACAACTGTCCCCGTCATTCCCGCGAAGGGTGCAGCAGGGACTTCGTGCAGCATGCTGCACGCCTGCGAAACGACGCTCCCTTGCAAGGGAGCGTGCGCGCTGCAAGCGGGAATCCATAGGGAGTCTGCACGAGAGCGTCTCTATGGGTCCCCGCCTTCGCGAGGACGACGGGGAACTAACTGCGCAATGATTGGGGCATGTCCCGCGTTTGAGCGTCGAGTTCGATATAACTCATTTACTGAAATCTCAAAAAGAGACAATAGCCAATACGGAAAGCGCAACATGAACCTGCCCGATAATCTCGACCTGACTATCGCCTCTTTGCAACAACGCTACGCCCAAGCCACCCTCACCCCCAGCGCCTGCATCACCGCTGTCCTATCCCGCATCGAACAAGCAAGCCGCCCCGAAGTCTGGATCAACCGCGTCACGCCCAGCGCCCTGACCCAGCGCACGCAGGAACTGGACAGCCTGCTGGCCCAGCACGGCGCCGCCGTGTTCGCGACCATGCCGCTGTTCGGCGTGCCGTTCGCGGTCAAGGACAATATCGACGTGGCGGGCATGCCCACCACCGTGGCTTGCCCCGGCTTTACCAAGGTGCCCGAGCACACCGCTACCGTGGTGAGCAAGCTGCTGGCGGCCGGCGCCATCCTGGTGGGCAAGACCAACCTCGACCAGTTCGCCACCGGCCTGGTCGGTACGCGCTCGCCCTACGGCGCAGTGCGCAACGCGCACCACCCGGAACGCATCTCGGGCGGTTCCAGTTCCGGCTCGGCAGTGGCTGTGGCGCTGGGCCTGGTGAGCTTTGCGCTGGGCACCGACACGGCCGGTTCCGGCCGCGTGCCGGCCGGCTTGAACGGCATTGTCGGCCTCAAGCCCACGCGCGGCCTGCTCAGCACGCACGGCGTGTTTCCGGCCTGCCGCACGCTCGATTGCGTTTCGGTATTCGCGCAGGACGTGGCCGACGCCTGGCGCGTGACGCGCGTCGCCTCGGGCTTCGACGCCGGCGATTCCTATTCGCGCCACATCGCGCAGCTGCCTCTGAAGACGCGCGGCTGGCGCGCTGCCGTGCCGGCCCAGCCCGAGTTCTACGGCGACACGCAAGCCCAGCAAGCCTTCGCCGTCGCAATGCATAGCTTGCACAGCGTCGACAAGCTGCAATTCGGCGAAATAGACTACACGCCGTTTCGCGATGCCGCCGCCCTGCTCTACCAGGGGCCGTGGGTGGCGGAACGCCTCGCCGCCGTAGGCGATTTCATCGATTCCGGTGACGCCACGCTCAACCCGGTAGTGGCCGGCATCATCGCGCAAGGCAAGGATTACTCTGCGGTCGACGCCTTCCACGGCCAATACCGGCTGGCGGAATTGAAGCGCCAGGCCGAGCAAGCCCTGCGGGAATTCGATTTCCTGATCGTGCCGACCGCGCCCACCTTCCCTACCCAGGCCGAAGTAGCCGCGCACCCGGTGGCGCGCAATAGCGAACTCGGCTGCTACACGAACTTCGTCAACTTCTTCGATATGGCGGCACTGGCGATCCCGGCCGCGCCGCGCGGCGACGGCCTGCCCTTCGGCATCACGCTGATCGGTCGCTGCGGTTCCGACCATATGCTGGCGCATGCGGCGCAGACCCTGCTCGGTACGCTGCAAGCGCAGGCGATCGGCGTGCAGGCGGTGGCGGAACAGCCTTTGCCCGGCGCGGAGCCCTGCATACAAGTTGCCGTGGTCGGCGCCCACCTGAGCGGCCAGCCGCTCAACTGGCAATTGCAGGAAGCCGGCGCGCGCCAGCTGCAAGCGACGCACACCGCCGCGCACTACCGCCTGTACGCCCTGAGCGGCACCGTGCCGCCCAAGCCCGGTCTGGCGCGTGTGGCCACGGACGGCAAGGCCATTGCCGTCGAAGTGTGGGAGATGCCACTGCGCCACTTCGGCAACTTCGTGGCGCAAGTGCCGCCGCCGCTGGGCATAGGTACCGTGGAGCTGGCCGACGGCAGCAGCGTGAAAGGTTTCCTGTGCGAACCGCTGGCGCTGCAAAGTGCGACCGATATTACGCAGTATGGAGGGTGGCGGGCTTATTTGGCGCGTACGGCGGTCGCTTAGAGGCGCGGCTTAGCTATCCCCGTTGTAGGCAGGAATGAAATCCCAGCACACCTTCTGTTTGAATGCGGGAGACTTCTTGCGTATTGCGCCACCCCTTCCCCGTCATTCCCGCGCAGGCGGGAATCCAGGTTGAAGTAAATTCGCGCAAAAAAAAAAGCAAAAACTACCTGGGTCCCCGCCTACGCGAGGACGACGGGGATAAGTTATCGTTGTAGCGACGATATTCTCCCCGCAATCAACCACTACCATCCGCCTCTCTTCAACCTCCTAGCTTGCACGGTAATTGCTTAATCACTAGCGCAGAGTTGCCACACCAAGCTTGACACTTGGTTGTGACTTTTCGGGATATCCCTTGCCCCACGGCGTTGCCCGGGCCTCGTGCCCAGGCAGCGCCGTTTTTTTCTCCCTCCTCAAACGCTTCTGCATCAAAACGGTTCGCCCCTTTGCGTAGCATCCTGCATTCAAATTGTGCATCGCAAAATCGCACGCGCATGGTATTGGGGCACAGCGCCTGAATACGACGCGTTTTTTCATCATACAGACACAAAAACCGCTGGCACGGTCATTGCAATATAGGAAGTCGGGAAGCGATAAAAAATCGCCGACCGAAGGGTTGCTAGGGTTCCGGTCACAGGTGAAATGCCTGCGATGCCTGGTCCAAGAGCAACCGGCCTCAAGCATCCGTGACGATGCTCAGGCTCCACGGCGGGACAAAAGCCCGGGAGATGCACTTCGCGTTCGAGGTGACGTCCCGTTGCCATCCCACCGAAACCTGGAGCCTGTCATGTGGTCTGTTTTAGTTTTGCCTTTGCATCAACCCCAGCCGGCGCAACGTTCTCCGGAACGTGTGCAACCCGCCGCCGTCGCTACCACCGCGACAAGCTCCCGCTTCCGTCTCCCGAATTCCCTTTTGTCTTTTATCAGGAGTTTGCCATGAAGCCGCGCCTGTCCCGCCGCCTGTCCCGCCTCTCACCTCGCCTCGCCATTCTTCCGCTCACGCTGGCCGTGCTCACCGCCTGGGCCGCCGAACCCGATATGCCGGCCGCCGCCCCTGACAGCGCGACGCCGGAAGCTTCCGGCTCGGGCAAGATAGAAATGATCGTGGTGACGGCTCAGAAGCGTTCGCAAGACGTGCAGGAAGTGCCGCTCAGTATTTCCGTAATGAGCAAGGAACAGCTGAAGTCGCAGCAGATTGCCGACTTCGACGACCTGGCGCGCGCCGTGCCGGGCGTGTCCTTCAATTCCGTCAGCGCCAGCGAAGGCGAAACCAATATCACCATACGCGGCGTCAGCTCGACTTCGGGATCGGCCACGGTTGGTCTGTATCTCGACGATGTGTCCATCACCACCAAGAATTTCTACGATTACGCCTCGCAGCCGAAATTCACCGATCTGCAAAGCATAGAAGTACTGCGCGGGCCGCAGGGTTCGCTGTGGGGCGCGAGTTCGGAGGGCGGCACGGTGCGCTTCATTCCGGTCGAACCGAACATGGAGAAATTCAGCGGTGAAGTCACGGGCGACATTTCCCAAACCGCGCACGGCGGCTTCAACGACGCCGGCAACGTGATGCTGAACGTGCCGGTCAATCCCGGCGTGTTCGCCCTGCGCGGCAGCGTGTATTCGACCTGGGACAGCGGCTGGATCGACAACTACACCCAACAAGGCGTGCTGGCAAATAGCGGCGTCAACAGCAGCGACGCCAGCGTGGTGCACATCCTGGGCAAGATCACGCCCAACGAAGACCTGACTATCAAGCCGGCCTTCTTCCGCCAGATCGACAACAGCCACGACAATTCGGCCTTCTACCTCAACAACCCGAACGCCAATTCGGGCGGCATCGGCTCCACTTTCGTGCCCGGCCTGTACGAGCAAGACAAGCAGGTGCGCGAATACGGCCAAGACTTGATGACGCTGGGCAGCCTGTCGATCACTAACGATTTCCACAGCTTCGAGTTCGCTTCGGTGACCGGTGCCTTCCACCGCAACGTGTCGCGCCAAGAAGACGGCTCCTTCTATAACGCCACGCTGTTCTCCGAAGCCTTCCTCGACCCACTCTATCCGCAGAACCAGGCCCTGAACGATTCCACCATCGGCAACCTGCCCTCGCCGGTGAAGATGAAGACCGACTACCATCAGTTCAGCCAGGAATTCCGCATCTCGTCGCCGGAAGATTCCAAGAGCCCGCTCAAGTGGGTGGCAGGCCTGTATTTCGCCAACCAGACCATCCACAACACCGACTTCCAGCGCATCCCCGGCATCAACACGGTGTTCCAGAGCCTGTACGGCATACCGATGGAGCAGTCGCTGGTGCAGGCGGCCTACGGCGCGCCCGGTCTGCTGCTGTTCCCCAACGACATCGACGAGTCCGACGACCGCACTTACCGCGAGCGCCAGACCGCGGTGTTCGGACAGGTCGATTACGACCCCAGCGCCGACTGGCACGTGGGCTTGGGTGGGCGCTTCGTGAAGGCCAAGGAAGATTTCCTGTCGAACGAGATCGGCTTCTACCAGATCGGCAACATCAGCCCGTATAACCAGAACGCCACGTTCACTTCGTTCACGCCCAAGCTCACCGTGAGCCATGACCTGGATGCCGGCGACCAGGTCTACGCTTCGGCCGGCGAAGGCTTCCGCCTGGGCGGTCCGACCGGCCCCATCGTGTTCGGTCCCGGCACCGTGTGCGCGGGCGACTTCGCCGCCATCGGCCAGACCGAGCAGCCGACCACCTTCCAGTCGGACAAGCTGTGGACCTATGAAATCGGCTCCAAGAGCCTGCTGGCCGACAGCACCGTCTCGCTCAATTCGGCAGCGTTCTACACGAGCTGGAAAAACATCCAGCAGCAGATCTACCTGCCGACTTGCGGCTACTACTTCACCGCCAACGTCGGCAACGCCGGCATCTACGGCGGTGAAGTGGAAGCGACGGCCAAGGTCTCGCGCGCACTGAGCCTGAGCGTGACGCTGAGCGCGGAAAACGCCACCATCGTCAGCAGCACCAATACTTCGACCGTGCCGGTGGGCGCCCATCTGATCGACGTGCCCGGCCTCACGGCCACGCTCGGCGCCAGTTACACCAGCTGGTTCGACGACGGCGCCAAGCTGACCTGGCGTGGCAACTATGCCTGGACCGGCCATTCCTACGGCAGCTATCAGGTCAGCAATCCGGACTACAGCAACCCCGGCTACGGCGTGCTCAACATGAGCGCGACCTATAGCGCGAAATCCTACGAGGTGACGCTGTACGCAAAGAATGCGCTGAACAACCAGACCATCATCCAGTCGCCGGAAATCAATACCGTGACCGAAGGCTATACCGTGCATCCGCGCGTGGTGGGGCTGACGTCGACGCTGCGCTTCTGACCTTCGGCTCCATTACGTGGGCATTTGCATAACTGGCGGAGGCGGTGAGATTCGCCTACGTGCTGCAGGCCGCTGCCGTGCTTACAAGCGGATGGCCGCCCCGCCGTCCCTTTGAATCTCACCCGAAAGCCGCGCAGGCTGCTTTCTCGCCTCCGCAAAAGGAAATGCCCGCTTGCGCGGGCATTTGGATACTGGCGGAGGCGGTGAGA
>JAFANH010000086.1 GCA_019232795.1 Burkholderiaceae bacterium | reverse complement strand
CGCCGCCATCACCCGCGCCATCATCGCCATGGCGCACGGCCTCAAGATGGCCGTGGTGGCCGAAGGCGTGGAGACCGACTCCCAGCTCTCCATGCTGGAACAATACGGCTGCGACGTGGTGCAGGGCTACTACCTCGGCCATCCCTCCCCGGCAGAGTCCATCAGCCTCATGCTCGGCAACCAATGCGCGGCTGTCGAGCCGGACGGCGAGGCACTCAGGTAGCGCGGCGGTCCAGCATGGCGCGGGCGATGGTGCCGGCGTCGACGTATTCGAGCTCGCCGCCCACGGGCACGCCACGTGCCAGGCGGCTCACTTGCAGGCCGCGCGCCTTCAGCATCTCGCTGATGTAGTGGGCGGTGGCCTCGCCCTCGTTGGTGAAATTGGTGGCCAGCACGACTTCCGTCACCAGCCCGTCGCTGGCGCGGTTCACCAGCTTTTCCAGGTGGATGTCGCGCGGGCCGATGCCGTCCAGCGGCGACAAGCGCCCCATCAGCACGAAGTACAGGCCCTTGTAGGTCAGGGTCTGCTCGATCATCAGCTGATCGGCCGGGGTTTCGACCACACAGAGCAGGCGGCGGTCGCGCTGCTCGTCGGCGCAGGTGTCGCACACCTCTTCTTCCGTGAAGGTATTGCACAGCGCGCAGTGGTGCACCGCCTGCACCGCCTGATGCAGCGCGCGCGACAGCATGTCGGCGCCCTCGCGGTCATGCTGCAGCAGGTGGAAGGCCATGCGCTGGGCCGACTTGGGGCCGACGCCGGGCAGACGGCGCAGCGCTTCCGTCAGAAACTCAAGCGACTTGGACATGGGTCAGCCCTGCTTGAACTGGCTGAAGATTTCGGCCGCCATGGTGGGCACGAATTCGGTGATCTGGTAACTGGCCGCGCCCGCTTCCTTGAAGGGATCGAGCTCGATCACCGCCTCGATATCGGCGCGGCTGTCGGCCACCGCCAGGATCACGCCGCCGGTGCGCGGCACCATGCGGCCGGAGATCAGGAACATGCCATTCTCATACTGCTCATGCAAATACGCACGATGCGCCGCCAGCAGCGCGTCAATCTCCTCCGCCGGCTTGAGATACGTGAGCGTGATGATGAACATGGCAGCCGCTGAATCTTAGAAAGGCATCTTGAAGCCGGCTGGCAGATTCAGGCCGGCGGTCAGGCCGCCCAGCTTTTCCGCCGAGGTGGCTTCGGCCTTGCGCACGGCGTCGTTGAAGGCGGCGGCCACCAGGTCTTCCAGCATGTCCTTGTCGTCAGCCAGCAAAGAAGGATCGATAGCGACGCGCTTGACGTCGTTCTTGCAGGTCATCACGACCTTGACCAGGCCGGCGCCGGACTGGCCTTCGACTTCGATCAATGCCAACTGGTCCTGCATCTTCTTCATGTTGTCTTGCATGGCCTGGGCTTGCTTCATCAGCCCGGCGATCTGGCCCTTCATCATGGTGAACTCCTGTGTATGGTTAGGTGTTGAATGAGTTACGGTGGCATCAGGCCGGCCGTATCGATCCCGGCACGATGGTCGCGCCGAATTCGCGCATCAGGTTTTGCACGAAGGGATCGTTGTGAAATTTCTGTTCGGTCTCGCGCTGTAATTCCTCGCGCGCCTCGACCGCCGCCGCATTGGCGGTGTGTTCGGCCCCGCCAATCACCGTCTCCACGCGCACGGTGCGGCTGAAGTGCTCGCCCAAGGCGGCAGACAGCTTGTCTACACTGCCGGCCGCGCGCAAAGTCTCCACGCTGATGCGCAGGTTGAACACGGCCACGTTGCCGCTGATCTCACAGCTGACCAGCTCGCTTTGCTGGGCAAGCTGCTGCGCCACGCCACGCACCGGCAAGCCGGCCGCGAGTTTCGGCCAGTGGCCGTCCCAGCCGAGTTCCGATACTGCTTGCGGCACGAAGGGGCGCACGGCCTTGGCAGGGGCGGCGGGTGCGGCGGGTGCAATAACGGCTGCTTCGGCCGGCGCTGCCGGCATGGCGCCATCGGCAAATTCATAGGGCGGCGGCATGTCCGGCGCAGAGTCGAGCCAGGGCGGCACCGATTCGGAGACCGGAGCTTCCTGGCGCGCTTGTACAGGCGCTTGCGCCTGTACCGATGCAGGCGGCTGCGTCGGAGCGGATGCGGGTGGAGATGCGGGTGCAGGCGTTGCCGTCGGCATGGCCTTGGGCGCAGGCGTCCCCGGGCTCTTCAGTCCGCGCGCTGCTTCCAGCGCCGCACGAGCCGGGCTCATGCCCGCGCGTGACGTGGGTGGCGCAACTTGTACGACTTGCGCGGGCGCTTGCGGTGCCGGTACCGGCGCAGGCTGAGTCGGTGGCATCACCGGCGCGCTGGCAACAGCCGCTTGCGGCGCCGCACTCAAGCGCGCCACGGGCGGACGGGCGGCAGGTGTAGCCGACGTACCCGCTGACGACGCGCGTGCCTCGGCCCCACCTACCCCAGGACGAAAGGCCAGCATGCGCAGCAGCGTCATCGAGAAGCCGGCGTATTCGTCGGGCGCCAGGCCCAGTTCATTGCGGCCGTGCACGGCGATCTGGTAAAACAATTGAATCTCTTCGGCATCGAACAGGCCGGCCAGGCGCACGATGTCGGCGCGCTCGGGCAAATCTTCCGGAACGGCCGCAGGCACAGTTTGCGCCAATGCGATACGGTGCAGCAGCACGCCCAAGTCTTGCAGCGCGGCAGGATAAGACAGGCTGCGCGCCGCCATTTCGTCGGCCACGGCCAGCAGACCGGCGCCGTCCTTGGCGGCCAGCGCATCGAGCGCGCGGATCAGATAGCTCTGATCGAGCGCACCCAGCATGCCTTGCACGGCTTCCAGCGAAACCTTGCCGGCGGCGTAGGCAATCGCCTGATCGGTCAGCGAGAGCGCATCGCGCATGGAGCCGTGCGCGCCCTGTGCGAGCAGGCGCAGAGCCAGCGCTTCAAATGCGATATTTTCCTGGCCGAGGATGTTTTCCAGGTGGCCGACGATGTGGCCGGCCGGCATCTGCTTGAGGTTGAACTGCAGGCAGCGCGACAGCACCGTGACCGGAATCTTTTGCGGGTCGGTAGTGGCCAGGATGAACTTGACGTGCTCGGGCGGCTCTTCCAGCGTCTTCAGCATGGCGTTGAAGGCGTGGTTGGTCAGCATGTGCACTTCGTCGATCATATAGACCTTGAAGCGCGCGTTCGAGGGCGCATACACGGCCTGTTCGAGCAGTTGCGCCATTTCGTCGACGCCGCGGTTCGAGGCCGCGTCCATCTCGATGTAGTCGACGAAGCGGCCGGCATCGATCGCGGTACAGGCTTCGCACTGGCCGCAGGCATGGGCGGTGATGCCGGTAACGCAATTGAAGGACTTGGCCAGGATGCGCGACAGCGTGGTCTTGCCGACCCCGCGCGTACCGGTAAACAGGTAGGCGTGGTGCAGGCGCTGCTGTTCCAGCGCGTGCGTCAGGGCCCGCACGACGTGTTCTTGTCCAACCAGCGTCTCGAAGCTCTTGGGACGGTATTTACGGGCCAGTACCTGGTAGGACATAAAGGTTACGGAATAGTCGAATGGGGGTCGAATAAGCTGTCATTTTACCCGAGGCGGGGGACGGCATCGCGGTTTGCCAGATAACCGTGCACCAGCGCACCCAACTCGGCCCGGAATTGTGGCGTGGCTATGCGCTCCGGGCGGTTCATCAGGGTCTGGTAGATCATGCCGTACACGGCTGTGTGCAGCACCCAGGCGACTTCCCGTGCGGTCGCTTCTGCCACCGATTCGGCCACAGATTCGGCCACCTGTTCAGCCGAGGCCATGATGGCCTGCGCCCAGATATCGACAAAATACTGGTACAGCGAGCGATAGGCCTCGGCGTCCGAAATGCGCCGTTCCAGGTAGATCAGCGCCGTCCACTGCTGCGGCTGCTCGGCATGCAACTCCACCATGGTATCGAGCAAGGCATCGGCTATGGCCGCCAGCGGCTGGCCGCGCATGGCTTCGATGCAGGCCAGGCTGTGCGTACCTACGTTCTTGAAGCGTTGGTGGATGCAATTCGCGGCAATCGCACCCTTGCCGGGGAAATGCTCGTACACGGTGCCGAGGCCGACACCGGCCACGGCGGCGATCTCGCGTATGGTCAGGCGCGTGTAGTCCTTTTCCAGCAAAAGCCGAACAAAGGCTTCCAGAATGGCGTCCTGGGTCAGTTTGGAGCGTTCCTGCACCGGCTTGCGCCGTCGCTGCAAGGGGCTTTGCGTCATGCCAGGTTCCTTCTCCGAAAGACGAACACCCTCGCCTGCCGCAAGCTATAGACTGTTTCCATATTCCCCAAACCAAGGATGTCCACCATGCAATGGCCCACCCATGAAGTGACCAACCAGGTTCCCGAGCTGCAAGATTACAATATTTTCACGTCCGACACGGCCTTGGTGGAAGGCGTACAGAAGGGACAAGCCGGCTGGCATGCCGAACGGCTGACCAAAGTCGGCGCCGAACTCGGCACGCCCGAGGTGATACGCCTGGGCGAGCTCGCCAACCGCCATTTGCCGGAACTGGCGACTCATGACCGCCAAGGCCGCCGCGTCGACCAGGTCGAATTCCACCCGAGCTGGCATGCCCTGCTCGACCTGGTGCGGCGCGAGCGCCTGCAATCGCTGCCGTGGATGGAAGAAAAACCGGGCGCACAAGTGGCGCGCGCCGCCGCCTATTTCATGCAGACCCAGGTCGAATCGGGCACACTGTGCCCGACCACCATGACCTTCGCGTCGATTCCAGTGCTGCAAAATGAACCGGCCCTGTTCGCGCAATTGAAGGACAAGCTGTACTCGGACCGCCACGACCCGCGCGACCTGCCGATCGAACAAAAGCATTCGATCATGATCGGCATGGGCATGACCGAGAAACAAGGCGGCTCCGACGTGCGTACCAACACCACGCAAGCGAAGCCGCTCACCGGCCAGGGGCGCGGCGCAGCCTATGCGCTGACCGGCCACAAGTGGTTTTTCTCGGCGCCAATGTGCGACGCCCACCTGGTGCTGGCGCGCACCGACGCCAACAATGGAACCGGCGTATCGTGCTTCTTCGTACCGCGCTGGCGGCCGGACGGCACGAAGAACACGGTGCTGATCCAGCGCCTGAAAGACAAGCTCGGCAATTGCTCGAATTCGAGCAGCGAAGTCGAATTCCAGGACGCCTACGGCATCATGGTCGGCGAAGAAGGCCGCGGCATTCCGACCATCATCGAAATGGCCAACCACACACGTCTGGACTGCGTGATCGGCAGTTCGGCCCTGATGCGTCAGGCTTTCGTGCAAGCCGCGCACCACGCGCGCCACCGCAGCGCCTTCGGCAAGAAACTGATCGAGCAGCCGATGATGACCAATGTGCTGGCCGACCTGGCACTGGAAAGCGAAGCGGCCACACTGCTGATGCTGCGCCTGGCGCGCGCTTTCGAGTCCGACGACCCGCTGTCGCGCGCCTGGCGCCGCATGGTCACCCCGGCCGCCAAGTTCTGGATCTGCAAGCGCGCGCTCGAATTCACCGGCGAATGTATGGAAGTCTGGGGCGGCAACGGCTACGTCGAAACCGGACCGATGTCGCGTTTGTACCGCGAAGCGCCGGTCAATTCGATCTGGGAAGGCTCGGGCAACGTCATGTGCCTGGACGTGCTGCGCGCCATGGAACGCAGCCCGGAAAGCCTGGCCCTGCTGTTGGACGAACTGGGTCAGGCCAGCAGCGACCATGCCGCCCTGAAGCAGTTGCTGGACGGCCTGCGCCAAAGCCTGTCCACGCCGCCCGAGCAGCGCGAAAGCCTGGCACGCCGCTTCACGCAACGCCTGGCGCTGGCAGCGCAAGCATCGCTGATGCTGCAACACGCGCCGTCCGCCTCGGCCGAAGCCTTCATCGCCAGCCGCCTCGATGCCGAAAACGGCCGTGTCTACGGCACGCTGGCGGCGGATGCATCGGCGCAGCAAGCTATCCTGAAGCGGGCATGGCCGCTGCAGTAATTCGAATCAGGGGACAGAAAATTGGTGTTGCCGTCTTGTCAAGCGACAGCAATGCCGAAGCGACAATAAAGAGAAGGCGAGCCTGATCTGCGGCACTTGCGGGAAATGGCTATGGCTGCTTCGTTCCCGACCTGACCAGGTTGACCACGCCACAATGCGCAGGGGCCCGCCGACCGGCATTCTACCAGTAATACCCCTCATGTGCCGTAAATACCCCTGATTCCGGCTCGCATTGGTGCTGCCAATCGCAACATTCCAATTCCGGCATAGACCAAGCCTTTGATGCAAATGACCGGCCTGGCGCAATAAGCTCATCTACCATGCCAGATCATGGACCGCTAGGCTTTCACCACGCGGCTGCCCACCGTGCCGTACAACAAGCGCCCCCACAGAATACATGGACATTTCCACCAGCAATGCCAACGGCATTTTCACGATAGCGTTCAACCGTCCCGACAAGAAGAATGCGATTTCCGCGACCATGTACCAGACCATGGCCGATGCTTTGAAGCGGGCCGACGCCGATGCTGACGTGCGCACCATCCTGATTTGCGGCACGCCGGAGATATTCACCGCCGGCAACGACCTGGAAGATTTCTTCAAGAATCCGCCCTCGGGCATGGATAGCCCCGTGTTCCGGTTCATGGCAGCCTTGAGCAGTGTGAACAAACCGGTGGTGGCGGCCGTGATCGGCGCTGCGATCGGCATCGGCACCACGCTGCTGCTGCATTGCGACCTGGTGTATGCGTCTGACAACGCAAAATTCTCGCTACCATTCAGTCAGCTCGGCGCCTGTCCAGAGTTCGCGTCCAGCCTGCTACTGCCGCAGATCGCTGGCTACCAGCGCGCCGCCGAGAAATTGCTGCTCGGCGAGATCTTCCTGGCCGAGGAGGCGTACGAAATGGGTCTGGTCAACAAGGTGCTACCGGCGGCCGAGGTGCAGGCTTACGCCTGGGCGCAAGCGGCCAAGCTGGCGGCCTTGCCGGCCGCATCGATTCGCGCCAGCAAGCGTTTGATGAAGGGTAGGCATACCCAGGCGCTGCAGGCGGCCATCGCCGAGGAAGGCAGGCAGCTCTGCGAAATGCTGCTGGCGCCGGAAGCCAAGGAAGCGCTTTTCGCCTTCGCGCAGAAACGCAAGCCGGACTTCTCGAGATTTTCCTGACCTTCCGCGCTTGAATCGACTCGGCTTTGCGGCGCGCATCATGCGGGCCGCAAACGAGGCCGGTCAACTCACCACATAGGCAGCCGCGCCCGTGGCGATCAATACACCAGCATCGTTATGCAGGCTCATCTGTGCCGATGCAAGGCGGCCGCCAAGTCTCGTCACGGTAGCATCGGCGGTAAAGCCTTTCCCCAAACCGGGGTTGAGATAATCGACCCTGAGATCGATCGTGCCTAGCCGCGCAATGCGGGCCATGATCTGCTCCACCGACTCGCTTGCGTATTTTTCGGTGATCGCCATGGTAACGGCGAAACCTGCCACGGCGTCGAGCACCGCGGCGATGACACCACCATGCAAACGCCCCATGCCGTAGTGCCCGACCAGGTCCGAACGCATGTCGAAGGCCAGTCGCGGGCACTGCGTGTCGAAGGAGGTCACCTCGATGCCGAGCAGAGCGTTGAAGCTGATGCGCCGTTCGACGATGTCGCGGATGATCTCCTGTAACCTTAGAGTCTCCGCCTCCAATCTGCGTTCCCCGGCTTTAGGTGGATTCATGCTTCATCATTGGTATTGCACGTGCACGTCGCGTATCTTGCCATTGAAGGCGAACGGCGCGCGGTCGAAATAGTCGAGCGACACGGGTGACCCCCGATTGAGGCCGACGTTGAAGGTGCCGGTCGCCGAAAGCGCCAACGGTGCGGTCAATGGAATGTCGCCCTGCGCCACGTCCTTGCCATTGATGCGCAAGGTGACTGTAGCCGGGCCGGCTCGTTTGGAATTGCTTTTGTCAAACTTCACCTCGATCACGTCGTGCCCAGCCGGCAGCGGTGCACGGATCTTGGTGTGGGCCAGCGAGAAGCCGTTGTATTCGTAAGTCAATACGCCATTCATCACGTACAGACTGATGCCGGCGCCGACGTCGCCGACCGAGAACAGCACGCCGTTGGCATGGTCCGGCACGTCGGCATCGATCGTCACGAGATTGCTGCGCGACTTAATATTCGGCGCGGCAAATTCAGGGATGCGCGGCGAGCCGGCGTTGAAATGCCAGTCAGTCTGCTTGTCCTTTTTCAGGTTCATGCCGGAGTTGATCATGACGTCGAAGCTGGCGCCCAAGGGATTGACATGATTGGCTGCGGCGTCTTCGTCAAATTCCCGTTTCAGTTCGGCCAGTTTGGCCGGGTTCATCGCGGATATATCGTTGGCTTGGCTAAAGTCCTTGTGCAGGTCGTACAGACCCCATTTGTCGTTTTCCGGTTTCCAGCTCAACCAGCCGAAGGTATCGCCGAACCAGCGCATGTGCGTCAGGAAACTGATTTTTCCTGGCCAGCTCAGCAGGAAGGATTGGTCGGCCAACCACGGCTTGCGCGGGCCGAACACCGAGGCGATCCAGCCGTCTGCATACTCGGCGCGGCTGCCCATGAGTTCGAAGTATTGCCGCTTCTTTTGCGTCGGCGCTTGCGGATCGGCGAAGTTGTAGGCCATGCTGACGCCGTCCATTTTTTCCTGCTTGACACCGTTGAGCGTCGCCGGCGGCGTAATGCCGAGCACGTCATAGATGGTCGGGGCGATGTCGTTGACGTGGTGGAACTGGGTGCGGATGGTTTTGTCCGGGGCGATGCGCTTGGGCCATGAGATGGCCAAGGGCGTGCGCGTGCCGCCGAAGTAGCCGGCCACCAGCTTGGTGCCCTGGAACGGGCTTTCGCCGGCCCAGGCCCAGGCCGCCGCATAGTGCTCTTCAAGCTTGGGGCCGCCGAGCGCATCGAGGCCGCCATAGGTGTCATTGAGCGCTTTGATGTGCTGCGGCAAGGTAGTGACGACACCATTGAGCCCAACGACGTCGTTGATTGCTCCCTGCATGCCTTCGGACGAAGCGCCATTGTCGGAAAAAACATAGAAGATCAGCGTATTGTCGCGCAGACCAAGTTTTTCGATTTCGTCGACCACCTTGCCGGCTTGGGCGTCGGTGTGTTCGAGGAAGCCTGCAAAAACTTCCATTTCGCGCGCATGGAATTTCTTTTCTTCCGGCGTCATGGAATCCCAGGCTGGCATGTCTGCGGGGCGCGGCGTATTGACAGTATCGGCAGGAATCCAGCCAACGGCCTTCTGGCGCGCAAAGACGCGGTTGCGGTAGGCATCCCAGCCGCTGTCGAACTTGCCCTTGTATTTGTCGCTCCACTCCTTGAATACCTGGTGCGGCGCATGCACACCGCCCGGCGCCCAGTACAGGAAGAAGGGTTTGTTCGGCTCGGCCTTCTCGTGCTGGTCGAGCCAGGCGACGGCCTTGTTCGCCAGATCTTCGGTCAGGTGGTATTTCGGGTCGCGCGGCGGCTCGATCGGCGTGGTGTCGTTGTACAGGCTTGGCTGGTATTGATCGGTTTCGCCGCCGTTGAAGCCGTAGAAGTGATCAAAGCCGTAGCCGGTCGGCCAGTGCTTGAATGGCCCGGTGGGGGTGACCTCCTCGGTCGGCGTGTTGTGCCACTTGCCGAAGGCAGCCGTGCTATAGCCATGCGTATGCAAGACCTGCGGGATGGTCGCCGTGCTGTCGGGAATGATGCCGTTGTAGCCGGGATAATCGGGCGACGCCAGTTCGGTAATGGTGCCGTTGCCGACGTGGTGGTGATTACGGCCGGTCAGCAGCGCCGCGCGCGTGGCCGAACTGATCGCCGTGGTATGAAAGGCGTTGTAGCGGATGCCGGAATCGGCGATGCGCGAAAAGGTTGGCGTATGGATCTCGCCGCCGACCGTGTCGGACTGGGCATAACCGGCGTCGTCGAGCAGGATGATCAGGATATTGGGATCTGCGGACGCATTTTTCTGTTGCGACGATGGCGCATTCTGCTTATCGGTAGTCTTGGCACCGGGATGTTTCACCGGATCGGCCGAAGCCGCATCGGCGCTGGCGGCGGCGCCGGTCATAGCCAGCCAGCCCAAACTCAACAATACGCCGGTTTCGGCGAAGACAGGTAGGGTCCGCATTTTCATTATTCGATATCTCCCAGAAAAATTTTCATGGTCAAACGCTGAATGGGGTTGCCATATGGCGGCCTGAACAGCCCAATCGGGAACCAGGGCCGCTTGGTGAACACCGACTTGGCATGCGACAACGCCCGAAACCCTTCCGGTCCGCGCCAGCTGCCGATGCCGGAGTTGCCGCTGCCGCCGAAAGGCAGGTCGCATTGGAAGACGTGCCACGCCCAGTCGTTGACCGTCATGCCGCCGGCATGCACGTCGCGCGTCAGGCGTTTCAATTCACCCGAGTCGGAGCCGTAGTAGTACAGCGCCAGTGGCCGCGGACGCGCTGTAACGTGACCAATGGCTTGATCAATCGATTCGCAAGCCAGCACCGGCAGGATGGGATTGAACAGTTCTTCCCGCATGATGCGCATGTCCGGCGTGACGCCCGTGACGATGTGCAGCGGCACGATGCGCTTGCCGTCACCCTCCCCGCGGGAAATCACAGTAGCCCCCTTTGTGGTGGCGTCTTCGAGCAATTCGCGCACTCGGTTCGCGTGCCGGTCGGAAGCCATGCTGGTGTATTCGCGGTCCTCAACCGGATTCGGATACATCGCCTGAAACGCTCGCTGCGCGGCGGCAGCGAATTCATCGATCTTCTCGGCCGGCATCAACACGTAATCGGGCGCAACGCATGCTTGGCCGCTGTTGAAGGCCTTGCCGTGCGCGATCGAACGCGCCACCGCTTCGATCGAGGCCGAATGCGAAATGATGGCCGGTGACTTGCCGCCCAGCTCCAGTGTCACCGGCGTCAGATTGGCGGAAGCGGCACGCATGATTTCGCGGCCGATCGCGGGCGAACCGGTAAATACGATATGGTCGAACTGCAGCGCTGCAAACGCTTGGGCAACTTCGACGCCGCCGCCGAACACGGCGACCTGGTCTTCCCGGAAAACCTCGGCCAGCATGCGGCGTAGCACTTCCGTGCTACGCGGCGAGAACTCCGACATCTTGATCATGACGCGGTTGCCGGCGGCCAGCGCCGTGACCAGCGGACCGACCGCCTCGATAATCGGGAAATTCCAGGCCGCGATCACACCGACCACGCCCTTGGGCTGGTACACCACCTTGGCGCTGTTGCCGAGAAACAGCAGGTCGGTCTTGCGCCGTTGCGGCTTCATCCAGCGCTTCAAATTGGATAGCGCATGATCGATCTGCAGCACCGGCCCCAGCACGTCGAGCATCTTGCACTCGAAGGTGGAACGGCGGCCGAAATCGCCACTCATCGCCTCGGTCAGCTGGTCCTGGTAGCGCTGCATGGCGGCGCGCAAGGCTTTCAGGTCGGTTCGCCTTTGCGCGAGTTCGGGGAACGGCGCCGCCAGGCAAGCAGCGCGCTGCTTGTCCAATACCGCGGTCAGGCTGTCTATGGTGTCGTTCATAATCAAAATTTTATTGAGGACGGTACAACGCGCGGCTCCGCTGGCGGCTTCGGAAGTGCGTAGGACATATGCCGTTGATCCGCTTGAAAGAGCGGCTGAAATTGGCAACATCGGTATAGCCGAGCGAATAGGCGATTTCTGAAATCGCCATTCTTCCCTCGCCCAATAAGACGCGTGCACGTTCTGCACGCACGCGCGTAGCAATTTCCCGGAAGCTCGTGCCTTCCTTGTTCAGGTAGCGATGCAAGGTACGCGCCGTGACGTTCAAGAGCGCCGCCAATTGATTGAGCGTCAACTGGCTTTCCTTGTTTTGCCTGAGCATAGCGCCGACCCATTCTCCCCAACTGCCATGTGCGCCGGTCTCGCTCAGCAACGCCTGACAGCGCCGCTCGGCCATGCCAGCCAAGTCGGCATTTCCTGTCGGCAGCGGCAGGTCGAGCTGGGCGCCGCGCACGTGGATACGCAACTCAGTACCGGGGTTGCGGGCAAAATGGAATTTCACCGCACCCGATTCTGCCAATCCGGCCAACTCGGCATAACGTGCCACATGCGGCGGCGGCGCAATCGGCATGAAAACGTCGAAGCTCAGCGGATGGGCCGGCAGTGCCGCCTTGATCTGTTCAACCATGGCTACCGCCGTCGCTTCCACCCAGAATTCCCGCGCCTGCGGCGTCATCGGCAGCACCGGCCGGAACGTCAGCTCGGCATCGTTACCCACGCGCAGGTAACTCATGGACAGAATCGGCGAAATCAGGCGGTCAAAGCGCGCAAACAAACCCAGCATGTGATCGAGCGTGGGGCTGCTCATCAAAGCAAAGCTCAGCACGTCATGCGAGTGCAGCTTGATGCGTCCGCCCAATTCGTAGGCCAGATCGCTGCGCGCACTGGTCTTGCGCAATTCCGCCAGCAAGGTTTCCAGCTGCTCCAGCGTAATGATCCGGCCGGCCAGGGCCAGGTCTTCACCATCGAGACAGGCGGCGTTCAACAAGGCGTCACTGCCTATACCAACTTCATCGAGCAGGTCGCACAATAGCGCGAAATACCGGGCCGGCACCGCCGGAGGAGGAACTTTATCTACCGTCATTTCACTATCTCTTTTGCGTGAGTTGCCATGTCAGGCGCTATGTCACTTTTACGCTTTGCGTGCTGCCTTGATCATGTCGGCCGCCTTTTCGGCAATCATGATGGTGGGTGCGTTGGTATTGCCAGAGACGATGGTGGGCATGACGGACGCATCGACCACACGCAAGCCTTCTACACCCCTGACGCACAATTGCGCATCGACCACCGCCATCGGGTCGTTGCCCATCTTGCAGGTGCCGACCGGGTGATAGGCGCAATCGGCGTGGGCGCGGATGAATTGCTCGATCTCCGTATCGCTTTGCACGCGCGCGGAACGAGACGACTCCTTGCCGCCGAAACGCGTCAGCGCCGGCTGGCGCATGATGTGGCGTACCAGCTTGAAACCGCGCACCAGGCGATCGACGTCGTCCTGTTCCGCCAGGAAATTCGTATCGATCTGTGGCGCAGCCATAGGGTCGCTACTGGCAAGCGACACGCTGCCGCGCGATTTTGGCCGCATGAGGCCGACGTGGACCGAATAGCCGTTGCCGAACAGGATGTCGCGCCCGTGATTCATGATCTTCGCGATCAGGAAAACCAGCTGCACGTCCGGCAACGCTTCTTCGGGATTGGTCTTGATATAGCCGTTGCCTTCGGCATAATTGGTCGTCAGCGGGCCGCGCCGGTATCTGCTCCAGGTAAACATTCCCTTGAGCGCGGTCCAGGCGCTTGAAAGCGACAAGCCGAACAGGCCGCGTGAGGCGCCTGCCTCATAGCTATGCACGATGTCGATATGGTCTTGCAGATTGCGGCCCACACCGGGCGATTCGTGTACGACGGCAATGCCATGCTTCTGCAATTCGTCCTTCGGGCCGATACCCGACAACATCAACAGCTGCGGCGACTGCAACGTGCCGGCCGACACGATGACTTCACGCGCAGCACGCAATTGATGCAAGGTGCCGTCGCCGTCGCGGTATTCGATGCCTGTGGCGCGCTTGCCGTCCATCAGGATGCGCGTGACATGCGCCTTGGTAATGACCTGCAGGTTCGGGCGGCCGAGGTTAGGCGTGATGAAGGCCTTGGCCGCGCTGCAGCGCTCGCCGTCTTTCTGTGTCACCTGGGTCAAACCCACGCCTTCCAGCCGGCCGCCGTTGAAGTCGGGGTTTAGCGGATAGCCGGCCTGCATGCCCGCTTGAACGAACGCGCGGCTATACATGCTCGGCTCAGGAACGTCGGTCACGTTGAGCGGCCCGCCGGCGCCATGATAATGGCTGTTGCCCCAGGTCTCGTTGTTTTCCGATTTCTTGAAGTAGGGCAGAACGTCGTCAAAGCCCCACCCGGCATTGCCCTCGGCAGCCCAGCGGTCGTAGTCGCTCTTGTCGCCGCGCATATACATGAGACCGTTGATCGAGCTCGACCCGCCCAGCACCTTGCCGCGCGGCTGGTAGCCGATCCGCCCGTTCATTGCCTTGTTGGGCAGCGTGTCGAACGCCCAGTTATGGATGGGCAGCGGTATCAGCGCCGCCAGACCGGCCGGACACTGGATCAGCGGGCTCCGGTCCGGTCCGCCGGCCTCGACCAGGCACACCCGGATTTCAGCGTCTTCGCTCAGGCGCGCCGCGAGCACGCAGCCGGCCGAGCCGCCGCCCACCACGATATAGTCGAACGCTAGTGTCTCCATTTTTATCCCTCTTGTTTTATCTTGATTGGGGTGGCGCAAGTTCCGGATTGGGTGCGATCACCTCGAAATCGAGCGTGAAGTTGTCCATCAGGCCGAGCAAGGCACCGACCGCGCGTGAGTCGCCCTGGCATTGGATCTGTCCCGATTCGAGCGCCTGTTTCAAGCTGACTTTTTGCGCCAGGACGGCGTTGAGTGCGGCACGCGTCAGCGTCAGCGTGGCGTCGGCATTGGCAGCATTGCGGCCCTCCAGATAGGTCAGCGCGGAATTCTCCAGGTTCAGCGTATAACGCTTGCCGCTGTCGCTGAAATTCCAGTTCAGCACGATATGCTTGCCTTCGGCCTTGGGCGCATTCAGACGCACGCCGAGGTAATCGAAAATATCCTCGATGGTGAGCGCCTTGGCCATGTCGGCGCTGACGGTATTGATACCGCCGCCCTTCTGGTTGGCATGATCGGCGCGCAGCTCCATGGCGCCGGTCAGATAGGCATTGCGCTCGACCGCCGATTCGGCCTGGTAGCCAAGCTGCTCGAGCGCGTCGGCGCCAAGCTCGCGCGCTTCGCGGTTATCCGGCTCGGCAAACACCACGTGGCTCATGGCCTGCGCCACCCAGCGGTAATCGCCCTTGGCATAATCGGCGCGCGCATGTTCGATCACGGCGTTGGCGCCGCCGCCGTAAGCGACGAACTTGCGGCCGTAATCGGTGTCGCTTAAGGCATCGAGATTGGCAGGATTGCCGTCGTACCAGCCTATGTATTCCTGATAGACGGACTTGGCATTACGCTGTACCGAGCCGTAGTGACCCTGCACTGACCATTCCGCGGCCAGGCTGGCCGGCACGGTTTTGCGCAAGTAGTCGGCAATCTCGACCGGCTTGTAGCCGTGATTGACCAGCCGCAGGGTCTGATCGTGCAGCCACTTGTACATGTCGCGCTGCTTGCTCAAATAGCTGACCACGCGCTCGTGCCCAAACACCGGCCAGGTGTGCTGGCCGACCAGAACGTCGGTGCCGTCGCCGAACTGCACCAGCGCCGCATTCAGGTAATTGGCCCAGGCCTGGCCGTCACGCACTTCGGCGCCGCGCAAGGTCAGCAATTGGTGCTGCGTCTGCACCGCCAACTCGCCGGTATCGAGCACCTTGAATTGCGGGAAGAAATGGATCATCTCGGCTGGCGCTTCGGTGCCGGGTGTCAACATGTTGACGATTTCGATGCCGTCGATATTCAGCTTCTCGATCGGCCGGCTGATTGTGCGAGTAGGCGCGACCAAGGTGATGCTGCCCTTGGACAAGGCCTTGGCGCCGCCGATGTCGAGCTGGCCGCGATCGCTACGCGGCAGGCTGGTGCCGAACTGGTAGACCGTGCGCCGGCTCATGGCATTGCCGGCCAGGACGTTTTCGCTGATAGCGTGTTCCATGAAACCGGCTGGTGCAATGATCTGCACCTTGCTGGCAGCGACGTCGGCTTCGCTGACAATGCCCTTGATGCCGCCGAAGTGGTCGACGTGGCTGTGGTTATAGATGACCGCCAGCACCGGCAGGCGTGGCTGATGCGGCCGGTAGCGGTAATACAGGTCGAGCGCGGTGCGCGCGGTCTCGGCGCTGAGCATGGCATCGACCACGATCAAGCCATGCTGGCCCTCGACGATGGTCATATTGGTCAGGTCGATGCCGCGCACCTGGTAGAAGCCGTCCGCTACCTTGTACAGTCCAGCTGCCATGCTCCTTCTAGCCTGTAGCCAAAGGCTGGGATTGACAGTCTGCGGCGCCGCTTCCTTTTGCAGGAATTCGTAACCCTTGAGCGTGTAGACGGTCTTGCCCTCGGCATTGAGCGTTTCGGCATCGGGAATGCTGCCGACGAAGCCGTGCTGGATGTCTTCCTCGATGCGCGCGTCGTAGGCCGGCATGCGCTGCGCTGCCGCTGCATTGGCGGCGATGGTCGCCGGTGTGGCGTCCTTGGGCGTAGTTTGCGCCTGGGCCGCCGCTCCACAGGCGGCAAGCAGACACACGAGAAGCTTGGCAATATGATTCATGATGTCTCCTGATTGTTATGCCGGCTTAGCTGACCTTGCGTTCCTGGTCCTGCCAGTACTTCTCCTTGACATTGCGGCGCAGCACCTTGCCCACCACCGAGGTCGGCAGGGCCTCCACGAAACGCAGCGACTTGGGCGCCTTGTGGCTGCCCAGCATTTCCTTGACGTGAGCGATCAGTTCGGCTTCATCCACAGTCTGCCCCGGACGCAGCACGACCTCGGCATGCACGGCTTCACCCCAATCGGCGTGTGGTATGCCGACCACGGCCGACAGCATCACGGCCGGGTGCGACGCGAGCGCTGCTTCGACTTCGACTGCGTAGACGTTGAAGCCGCCGGTGATGATCATGTCCTTGAGGCGGTCGACGATGTACAGATAGCCTTGCTCATCGATATAGCCGAGGTCACCCGAGCGCCAGGCGCCGTCCTGGAACTCGGCTGCCGTATATTCCGGATTGTTGTAATAACCCTTGATCACGGCCTTGCAGCGGATGCGGATTTCGCCGGTCTGTCCCGGCGGCAGTACCTTGCCGTGCTCGTCGGTCACGTAGATTTCCACGCCCGGCGTCGGACGGCCGGCGGAAGACAAGCGTTTGACGGCGTCGCCATTCGATTGATCGAGCGCGTGATCCTCTTTGTCGAGCACCGACACGAACATCGGCACTTCGGTAGCCGCATAGCCTTGCGAGAAGATCGGGCCGAAGCAGGCGATCAGATCACCCAGCTTGGACGGACTCATGGGGGCGGCGCCGTAAATCAGATTAGTCAACGAAGAAAAGTCGCGCGGATTGGCGCGCTGCAATTCCAGCAGACGGTACAGCACGGTCGGCACCAGGAAGGAGTGAGTGACGCACTGGTCTTCGACGATCTGTCGCCATTGCTCGAGATCGAGCTGGTTCATGGTGACGTTGGTGCCGCCGCCATAAAAAGTCGGAAAGAACGCAATCATGGTTCCGTGCGACAGCGGCGCCACGTGCAGCATGCGCGTGTCGCAGTCGAAGCCCAGTTCGGGATGAACGAAGCCGCCATCGCGGCAAGCCATCATGTTGTCGATGGTGTACATGGCGCACTTACCCTTGCCGGTAGTGCCGCCAGTGAAGCGCAACATGAAGATATGTTCGTCGGTATCGAGCTCCACGTCGTTGTCGGCCTCGGAAGCCGCATCGACCAGGCTCCAGAAGGCGTGCACGCCGGGCAGCGCCGCCTGCTCTTGAGTCGGCGGGTCCATGACCACGATTTCGCAACCTGCAGCGCGCAACGCGCCGTAATAGCCGTCCAGCAGGCGCGTTTCGATGAACACCACCTTCGGCTTGATCATCTCGATCTGCCGAATGTGCTCCTCGGGCGCGTCACGCAGATTGCTGAACACAACCGTACCCTCTTGCTTGAACACGGTCGGGAACATCATCAGGCTGAGATTGTCGTTTTCCAAGATTAACAGGAACTTGTCGCCGCAGCCTACCCCAAGCTGGGAACGCAACGCATCGGCAATGCGGTTGGTGAGCAGGTGGTATTGCTCGAAGGTATAAGACCGCTTGCGCTCGACGTTGACGATTGCCTGATGCTGGCGGAAGCGCAGGGTCATCAAGCGCATGATGCGGCTGAAATTCATTTTCACAGCATGTCTCCTTTATGTGCAATACCTCTCTCCTTGTGGGAGAGAGGTTGCAGGCTTCCCTTCGATACAAGGGATATTGTTGTTATCCAGGACCTTTTAGCGTGCGCGCAGGCGCGAAGCTGCGTCCAAGCGTATCGTCTCCGCGTTCAGGTAGGCGTTTTCGACGATGAAGGCGCAGCAGTGCGCGAATTCGCGCATGTCGCCCAGGCGTTTCGGTGCTTCGATCTGGCCCTTGAGTGCGGCAACGATCTTTTCATCCAGCGTTTGCACCATGGGTGTCAGGAACAGGCCGGGAGCGATGGCGTTGACGCGGATGCCGACGTCGCCAAGTTCGCGCGCGGCCGGCATGTTCATGCCCAGCAAGGCGGCCTTGGAGGCGGCATAGGCGACTTGGCCAATCTGCGCCTCGTAGGCTGCGCCAGAAGAAATATTGATGACCACGCCGCGCTCTTCGCCGGCTTCCGGCTCGTTCTTCGCCATCTGCTCGGCGCACTTGGACATGACGTTGAACACGCCATTGACGTTGACTGCGGTGACCTGTGCGAACTTGGCCAGCGGCGTGGCCTTGCCTTCCTTGCCCAGTATCTTGCATGGTGTCGGCAGCGCGGCGCAATTGATGCAGACGTGGATGGCGCCGAAACGTGCCGTGACCGCGTTCACTGCGTTCTGCACCGACTCTTCGTTGCTGACGTCGGTCTGCACGAACAGGGTGTGCTCGGCGCCAATTTCCTTGACGGCTTTTTCACCGGCTTCCGTGTTCATGTCGAAAATGGCGACGCGTGCGCCTTTTTCTTGCACCATGTAGCGTGCTGTAGCGAGGCCGAGGCCGGAAGCGCCGCCGGTGATGACGATGACTTTGTCTTGAATACGCATGATGTTTCCTTGGTAATTAAAAAGCGTTGACGCCGGTCAGGGCGCGACCGATGATCAATTGCTGCATCTGGGTTGTTCCCTCGGGAATCGGCACGATGATGGCTTCGCGCGCCAGCTTCTCGACCAGGAATTCAGTCGTAACGCCGTTGCCGCCGTGGATCTGCACGGCTTGGCGTGCAATCTTGACGGCCGCTTCGCAGGCGAAGTATTTCGCCATCGCCGCTTCCATCTCGGCTGGCACGCCGGCTTCGATCATCGAAGCGGCACGGTAAGTGAGGAGACGGGCGGCATCAACGCCGGTTGCCATTTCGGCCAGCATGGCGGCGATCAATTGATGGCCGGCGATCACCTTGCCGTGCTGCTTGCGCTCCTTGGCATAGCGCACCGCTTCTTCCAGGGCGCGACGGGCGATGCCGAGGCCTTGCGCCGCCACGAACACGCGCGAGCGCTCGAACAGCGACAAGGTATTGCGTAAGCCTTCGCCTTCGTTGCCGATCATGTTGGAAGCCGGCACGCGCACGTCGGACAGGAAAATCTGTGCGGTCGACTGGCTGTTCAGGCCGATCTTATGAATGCCACGCACTTCATACGGATGTTCCTTGCGGTCGAGCAGGAAGTGCGTCAGGCCGCGGCGCGGGTCGTCGCTGGTGCGGCAGGTGCAGATCAGGAAGTCGGAATATTCGCCGTTGCTGATCCAGGTCTTTTCACCATTGATGATGAAATGGTCGCCGTCGCGCTTGGCGCGCGTCTTGATTTCCATCACATTGGAGCCGACATCGGGTTCCGAGATGCCCATGGAAACGAAGCTGTCACCGCTCAGCAAGCCCGGCAAGTAACGCTCGCGCAAGTGCGGCGGCGCCACTTTTTCCAGCAACACTGCGCCGAAGGAATTGATCAGCACCGGCACCGACAGGTCGGACGAGGTGGTGGCCACCTCCTCGAACAGCATCAGCGAGGTCAGCCAGTCGAGGCCCATGCCGCCGACGGCTTCGCCTGCGACACCCGACACCAGGCCAAACTCGCTCAGCTTGCGCATGATCGCGCTCATCTTGTCCTTGGGAACAAACTGGTCGCGGTATTGCTTGCTGAATATCGGATCGATCTCGGCGTCGAGGAAGCGCTTCAAGCCATCGACTGCACCCTGCTGCTCTTCGGTACGGAATACGTGTCCCATATTGCCTCCCTACTGTTTGGCCAGGATGTTGACACCGACCACGGCTTCTTCAATGCCGAACAAGCCGCCACCGTTTTCCTGGATGGCGATGCGTGCACCCGCGACTTGCCGCCCGCCTGCCTCGCCCCGCAACTGCGTGACGAGCTCATGCAATTGGCCGAGACCGGTGGCGCCGATGGGGTGCCCCTTCGATTCGAGACCGCCGGACGGGTTGATGGGAATGCGGCCGCCGACCGTAAAGTCTCCGCGCTCCGCCGCAGGGCCGGCTTCGCCGAACGGCACCAGCATCAGCGATTCGGCATTGAGGATTTCGCCCATGGCGGAAGCGTCATGCACTTCGGCCACATTGACGTCTTGCGGCGATACACCTGCCAGCTCATAAGCTTTCTTGGCGGCGAGATGGGAAATGATCTTGTGCGGCTCGTCCACGCTGCGCGTGACACCGGTCTGGATTACGGAAGCCAGCACACGAACGGCGCGACTGGCGGCACCGTTCAGGCGCTTGAGACCGGCAGCATTGCACAGCACGATGGCGGCGGCGCCGTCGCTGATGGCCGAGCACATCGCCATGGTCAACGGGTAAGTGATCGGCGCCGAGGCCAGCACTTGTTCGATGGTGAACGGTTGCTGGAATTGCGCCAGAGGGTTGTGCACCGAATGCTGGTGGTTCTTGGCGGCCACGGCAGCCAGTTGGCGCTGCGTCGTGCCATAGCGCTGCATGTGCTGGCGGCAGATCGCCGCATACACGTCCATGAACACGCTGTAGGGTCGATCCGACTGGGAACCGGGTGGCGGTACGATGTCTTTGCCCATGGCCATCAAGGTCTTCTTGTTTTCCTCAACGGTGGAGACATCCCAGCCGCCGTCGAACACCGCGAACATCTTGGCCTTTTCGGCCACGTTCATCTTTTCTGCACCGACCGCCAGCGCAATGTCGCAGCTGCCGGCACGCAAAGCTTGCACGGCCAACGTGAAGGCCGAGGAACCGGAAGCGCAAGCGTTTTCCACCGAGAACACCGGAATGCCTTCGATGCCTGCACGTCGCATGGCGATCGGGCCGGGAATAGCGGTCTGCCCCTGCAGCGAACCGTTGGTCGCCGTCGAATAATAGGCGGCGCCGATGTCGCCGGCGGCGCAGCCGGCATCGGTCAAGGCATGGCCCACGGCTTCGTTAACCAAGTCGTAGACGCTGCGCTCAAGCAGGCGTCCGAATGGCGTCATGCCAATGCCGGCGATATAAATGTCGTTCATGTCTTTCCTGTCGGAGTAATGGGGGAACAAGCAGGGAATCAACGGCCCTGGAATTGCGGCGCGCGCTTCTCGGCGAAAGCTTGCAAACCTTCTTGCAGGTCGAAGCTGCGCAAATGGCGTCGCAGCATGACCTGCTCGTGAAGCAGCGCTTCGTCGCGGCTCTTGTCAGCCGAAGCGCGCGCAACTTCCTTCATGCGGCGCAGGACGATAGGGCTCTTCTTGGCGATCTGTCCGGCCAGCTTCATGGCTGCTTCGCCCAGGGCCGCATCGGGGTGCACTTCGGCGATGAAGCCGTAAGTCTTCATCTCCGCAGCCGACAAGGATTTACCGGTCATGAGCAAATACATGGCCACGTTCAGCGGCACCAGGCGCGGCAGCACGGCCGCGCCGCCGGCGCCGGGATAAACGCCAAAGTTGGCATGGGCATCGCCAATGGTGGCGCTTTCGGCTGCGACCACGATGTCGGCGCACATGGCCAGTTCAAGACCACCAGCCATGGTCACGCCGTTGAGCGCAGCGATGACGGGCTTGGGGAAATTGCGCAGGCAATTGAAAATGCTTTCGGCGAGATCAAGAAAATCGGCTTCGCCAGGCGCGACCTTCTGGCTGGTCAGCACTTCCTTCAAATCAGCGCCGGCGCAAAAGGCTGCGCCGCTGCCGGTGATCACCACGGCGCGGATGGCGTCGTCGGCGGTGATTTCTTTCAACTTGCGGCCCAGTTCGGCCAGCAAAGCCATATTCATCGCATTCATCGCCTTGGGGCGATTGAGCGTCAAGCGCGCAACGGACTCGACGGTTTCGGACAGCAGTGCTTCTTCGTTCATGCTATGTCTCGCTTCACAAAGTGGTGATGTTTGAATGGTAGGAAGGTGGAAAGCCTTACGCTGGTCTTTGCGATCAATGCTGTGGTCCCGGCAAGACGTCGCGCAGTGCAGGCAAGGCGTTGCAAATCAGGCAAATAAATCAGGCAAATGCTTGCTGTTTCGCCTGTGCGTCGGCGTACGCGGCATGCATTTCGCGCCGCAGGCGCGCAACCAGCGCAGACGTGGTGGGCACGTCATCGATCGCGCCGCTGCCTTGCCCGGCCGACCAGATGTCTTTCCAGGCCTTGGCTTCATGGCTGAGTTCTTCGCCGACGTCGATGTCATTCTTTTCAGGCAGATTTTTCGGGTCCAACCCGCACGCAACCAACGAGGCGTTGAGGAAGTTGGCCGGGATGCCGGAGATGGCCGGCGTATAGGTGATGTCGTCGGCGCGGCTGTCGATGATCATTTTCTTATAGGCATCGGCGGCACGGCTTTCGGTGACGTTGATGAAGCGCGTGCCCATGTAGGCAAAGTCGGCCCCCATCTGCATGGCACCGGCAATGTCGCGTCCGGTCGACAAACACCCGGACAGCACGACGGTGCCGCCAAAGAATTGCCGCACCTCGTGCAACAATGCAAACGGATTGCGCGTGCCCGCATGGCCGCCGGCGCCGGCACAGACCAGGATCAAGCCGTCCACGCCCTTCTCTGCCGCTTTTTTGGCATGCGCCAGCGTGGTCACGTCGTGGAACACCAGCCCGCCGTAGCTGTGCACGGCATCGACGACATCGCGCACGGCGCCGAGCGAAGTGATCACCAGCGGCACCTTGTGGCGCACGGTAATCTCCAGATCGGCTTGCAGGCGCGGATTGGTCTTGTGGACGATCAGGTTGACACCGTAGGCGGCATCTTCCGGCCCCAACTGGCCCTTGATGGCTTTCAGCCATTCTTCGTAACCTTCGGAGCTGCGCTGGTTCAGCGCAGGAAAGGTGCCGATCACGCCGGCCTTGCAGGCGGCTACGACTATTTCGGGCCCCGACACCAGGAACATCGGCGCGGTGATGACGGGCAACTTCAAATTCTTGCCCAGCGCTACGGGAATGGACATGACTAGACTCCAGACTGCTGATTCACTTATGGATGCTTTTGCGATTCGCTGGGTACCGCGCCGCTAGAGCTGAACGGTCCGGCTCGAATGGTTTGATTGGCGCCGATGGTATGCCCGCATATACGGCGGCGCTGGTCATTAGCGTCAATCTGTTGGTCTGTGCCGATTTGCCGTTGTCACAATGGACACTGAGTGGACACCGCGTTGACACCACGGAAACTTGTCCCTACAATTTTTATATTCGACTTCGTCCGCGACTTGGACGATCACCATGCCTAGCCCCGATACTTCAGCGCCCTCTTCTGCGCAAACCACCTCCTTATCGCAAGAGCGGAACGTGCCGCCTACCACCATCGGCGGATACTCGCTCGCCATCGCCAAGGCGCTGAGCCATAGCGGCGTCGACGCCGAGCGCGTGTTCAAGGCCGCCGGCGTGCCGATCGCCATCGGCAACGATCCGTTTTCGCGGCTGCCGGTGGATGCCTTGACCAGGCTGTACCAAGTCAGTGTGGACGTCACACACGACCCGTACTTCGGCCTTGCGGTGGCGCGCTTCATCCATATCTCGAACCTGCATGCCCTGGGATATGCAATGGCGGCCAGCGGCACGCTGATGGACTTTCTCAAGCGCGTAGTGCGCTACTTCCGGCTGGTATCGCAGACTGCGGAAATGAGTCTGGAAGAAAGCGGCGATAGTGTAATCTTGCGCACCCGGTTATTGACGGACGTTTGCAGCGAGACGGAAGACGCCTTCATTGGCTTTCTCGTCCTGTCGATGCGCCAGCTTCACAAGTCCAGCCTAAACCCCTTGAGCGTGGCGCTGCATCACGCCATGCCGCGCGAAGGAGCCGAGCCCTACGAACAGCTGTTTCGTTCGCCGGTCAGTTTCGGCGCCTCGCAACCCGAACTCGTGCTGCCGCGTGCGGAATTGCAAGTACCGCTGGCAGGAGCCTGCCCCGAACTGGCACAGTACAACGACAACATCGCCACCGATTACCTGGCGCGCCTGGAGAAGCACGACGTGATCGCGCGCGCGCGGCAAAAAATTGTGGAATTCCTGCCGACTGGAGACTGCACGCGCGAGCGCGTATCCGAAGCGCTGCACATGAGTCCAACCACGCTGCAGGCGAAATTGCTGCAGCGTGAAACCACCTTTATTGCGATTTTCGACGAAACGCGCAAAGAGCTGGCTTGCAGCTACGTGCAGCAGCCGATGCGTTCGTTTACCGAAATCGCCTTCCTGCTCGGCTTTTCCGACAGCAGCAACTTCACGCGCGCCTTCAAACGCTGGACCGGCTGTTCGCCGACTGAGTACCGGCAACGCTGAGCCCAAGGCTGTCCGCAGCAGTGCATCGCGACCGGTTAATCATTAGAAATCGTTCCAAAGACCAATCGTTCCGCTGTATGGACAAGCGCGAGCGTCACCCGATTGCGCACAATCGTCCGTAGATCAAAAATTGGAGACACGGATGACTTTGTTGCAACTTCACGCCGCCGCAGTATGCACCTGGATGGGCGTCATTTCGGCCGAAACCGTACTTGAATTAATGCAGCGCGACCCGGCTTCGCGCCGCTTCATTGCCGCCGTTCACGGCTGGATCGACATCCTGTTCGAAGGTCCTCTGGTGGCGCTGGTGTTGATCACCGGCGCTATGCTGCTGGCCCGTACCTGGCCTGCTTCGCCGCTGTTACTGACAAAAGTAGCCGCCGGCATGGTGGGCGTGATCGTCAACGTCATCTGCATCGTGCTGGTACGGCTGCGCGTTAAGGCCAGCGACGACGCGCGCGTCCTTACACTGACGAAACAGATTCGCCTCACCGGCTTGGCGATTCCATTTGGACTCTATGCTCTCGTGGTCGGCTTTGGCTATCTGCACTAAAGAGATATCAAATCCCTAGCTGTTGCCAAATCGTGTCGACCCGCGTCTTCACGTCGTCGCTCATGGCAATGGTCCTGCCCCACTCGCGGCTGGTTTCGCCCGGCCACTTGTTGGTGGCGTCTATGCCCATCTTGCTGCCCAGGCCGCTGACTGGGGAAGCGAAGTCCAGGTAGTCGATAGGCGTATTGTCGACCAGCACCGTGTCGCGAGTCGGGTCGACGCGCGTGGTGATGGCCCAGATGACTTCCTTCCAGTCGCGGATGTCGACGTCTTCATCGACCACCACGATGAACTTGGTATACATGAACTGGCGCAGGAAGCTCCACACGCCGAACATCACGCGCTTGGCGTGGCCGGCATAGGCTTTTTTCATCTGCACCACGGCCATGCGGTAGCTGCAGCCCTCTGGCGGCAGGTAGAAGTCGGTAATTTCGGCGAATTGCTTTTGCAGCAAGGGCACGAACACTTCATTCAGGGCCACGCCCAGCACGGCCGGCTCGTCGGGCGGCTTGCCGGTATACGTGGAGTGGTAGATCGGGTCGCGCCGCATGGTGATGCGGTCGATGGTGAAGACCGGGAACCAGTCTTGCTCATTGTAATAGCCGGTATGGTCGCCGTAGGGCCCTTCGAGCGCGTGCTCGTAGCCGGTCGGGTGGCTTTCGTCCGGGTAGATGTGGCCTTCAAGCACGATTTCGGCCGAAGCCGGCACGCGCAGCTCGCTGCCCATGGCCTTGACCAGCTCAGTGCGGCTGCCGCGCAGCAAGCCGGCGAATTGGTATTCCGACAAACTATCCGGCACCGGCGTCACTGCTCCTAATATAGTAGCGGGGTCGGCGCCGAGCGCCACGGCCACCGGGTAAGGCTGGCCGCGGTTGACAAGGCCGTGCTCACGGAAATCCTGAGCGCCGCCGCGGTGCGCCAGCCAGCGCATGATCACTTTATTAGGAGCAATCACTTGCTGGCGGTAGATACCGAGATTCTGGCGCTTCTTGTGCGGCCCTTTTGTAATTACCAGCCCCCATGTGATGAGGGGCGCAATATCGCCGGGCCAGCAGTGCTGGATGGGTAGTTTTGCCAGATCGACATCCTGCCCTTCCCAAACGATGTCCTGGCAGGGTGCGGAGCGCTGTTCGCGCGGCGCCATGTCCCATAGCGATTTGAGCAGCGAGCCCAGTCCCAACACGTCCTTGAAACCGGCCGGGGCCTGCGGCTCCTTGAGCATGGCCAGCACCTGGCCGATGCGGCGCAATTCACTGACGTCATCGGCACCCATGCCGAGCGCCACGCGCCGCGGCGTCCCGAATAAATTGCCGAGCACCGGAATCTTATGGCCCTGAGGTTGGTCGAATAATAACGCCGGACCTCCGGCGCGCAGGGTACGGTCGCAGATTTCCGTCATTTCGAGGACGGGTGACACAGGGGTTGAAACGTGTTTAAGCTCCCCAAGTTGTTGCAATTGAGAAATAAAGTCACGCAAATCGGAATATCTCATATTTTTACGTTTTTTTGAGTGTCGATTCTATTACTGAACAGTTTTCGCCAAGTGATTGATTTTATTGATTTTTGCTGCGGTGCAGCGAAAAATATGAGATTCAAAAGTTATAGAAATCAATTTTAATAGTATTGACTGCGTATAAAACGGCTCCTACAATGCCCTCAACTTGAAAAGGAAACATCGCATTCAAGACCAGATGCACCGCGGTACTTTTCAATCTTTCACGGGGTCGGGGCCCCACATGACATTTTAAGGAGTGTTTTCAAAAGGCGTCAGCCTTATCCCCGAAAAAGTTGTTTGCTGTCGATAACGCGCCCGCTCGGATGCGACCGACAACAGAAGCCAGCCAACTGAGCTGGTCGCAAACAAATAGGTTCACCGCGCGCGCCATGCGCCGGTAGAAGTTTCTGGATTTACTGATAACGGGTCTGCATAGCTGCAACCAGGCGGAGTATTGCGCCAGGGAGAGGTTTTGCGCCGCGACTATTCAGGAGTAAGAATGTTAAGTCGATTACCTAGGGCGAATACACATTTCGCCCACCACACGAAACAGTCGGCCGACTGGGCTGAAGTTACCGCCGTTGTCCGCAAAGTGACCAAAGGCTTTCTCGCCACGGTCCACCACACGCTACTGGTGCTGGGCGTCACCGCCATCACCATGTTGTGCATGATGTACTTCAACCCGGCCCTGGCCGACCGTTTGAAGGCCATGTCGCCCTTTACCGACGCCGCCAAGCCGGCCGTCGCCGTACCGCCGCTGACCGAACTGCTGCAGGCCCCGCACGCGATTGCACCGCAAACCAATGTGGTGGCTGCCGTAGCCACTGCGTCCGACGCAGCTCCCACAGCCGGCGCCGATACCTCGCGCCAGCAACGCTGGGTCACGAACTGGCTGTCCAAGCGCTACCATATCGCCGGCGACGCCACCAAAGTACTGGTTTCCGCTTCTTATAACACCGGCAAGGAAACCCAGCTCGATCCGCTGCTGATCCTGGCCGTGATGTCGATCGAGTCGGGTTTGAATCCTTTCGCCGAAAGCGCCATGGGCGCGCAAGGCTTGATGCAAGTCATGTCCAAAGTGCACCACGACAAGTTCGAGGACATGGGCGGCGTCAAGGCAGCCTTGAATCCGGTTGCCAACATCCGCGTCGGTGCCTTGATCCTGAAGGATTACGTGAACCGCGGCGGTTCGGTCGAAGCCGGGCTGAAGCTGTATGTCGGCGCCGCGGCTTTCGACAACGACGCCGGCTACGGCACCAAGGTGATGGCTGAATACCAACGCCTGAAAGAAGTGTCGAACGGCAAGAACGTGCCTACCTTCACCCCGCCGATGGCGGCGGCACCGGTCAAGCGCCCGATCGAAAGCGCAGACGCCGGCAAGCCGGGCGAACTGGCCAAGGGCGAATTGGCCTCGTTGTAATTACTAAGCTTTAGCTTCCGACTCCTCCCCTCGCCCCTTGGGGGAGAGGGGCTGGGGGAGAGGGTAAGTGCGCCCCCTCTCCCCTACCCCTCTCCCGCAAGCGGGCGAGGGGTAATCGGAGGCTAGCGCCTAGCGGTAATGGTGGGCAGAAATGCCCGCAGGCGCGCCACCGCTTCCCGCAAGTTCTCCATCGAAGTCGCATACGACAGCCGTATATGGCTGTGCGCCGTGTGCGGTCCGAAATCCATCCCCGGCACCAGCACCACCCCTGCCTGATTGAGCATGGCCAGCGTCAGCTGGTCGGCATCATTGCTCAAGGCAGTACAGTCGGCATACACGTAGAAGGCGCCGTCCGGCACCACCGGCACCTTGAAACCCAATTCCTGCAAGGCCGGCACGATGTAGTCGCGCCGACGCCGGAATTCGGCTTTGCGTTCTTCGTAAACGGCCAAAGCCTCCGGCTCGAAACAGGCCAGCGCCGCATATTGCGCCACGCTGGATGGGCAGATGAACAGATTTTGCGAGAGTTTTTCGATGGCCGGCACCAGCGCCTCAGGCACCACCAGCCAGCCCAGGCGCCACCCCGTCATATTGAAATACTTGGAGAAACTGTTGATGACGACCACGTCGTCACTCAAGGACAGGGCCGAGAACGGCTCGCTGTCGTAACTCAAGCCCTGGTAGATCTCGTCAACGATGGTGAAGCCGCCCTTGGCGCGCACCGTCGCAATGATCTTGCCCAATTCGCCGTGCGTGATCGAGGTGCCGGTGGGGTTGGACGGCGATGCCAGCAGTACGCCGCGCGTCTGCGCCGTCCAGTGCTCGCGCACCTGGGCGTCGGACAATTGAAAGCGCTGTTCGGGGCCGCAGGGAACCATGGCGGCACGACCGTCGAAAGCAGCGACGAAATGGCGATTGCAGGGATAGGACGGGTCCGGCATCAACACTTCTGTACCCGCTTCCACCAGTGCCGCGCAAGCCAGCAGCAAGGCAGCCGACGCACCGGCCGTGACCACGATCCGTGACGGCGAGATTTTCAGGCCATATACACGCCGGTAATGCGCCGCGATCGCTTCGCGCAGGGGATGAATGCCGAGCGCCGAGGTGTATTGCAGCTTGCCGTCGGCCATGGCCTTGGCTGCCGCGGCCACCACGGTCGGCGGCGCCGTGAAATCCGGCTCGCCTATGCCCATGTGGATGATGTGGCGGCCTTGACGCTCCAGCGCATGCGCCATCTTCATCAATTCCATTACATGGAAGGGGGCGATGTTGTCGAGGCGCGAAGCGAGCAGGTTCAGGTTCATCGTGGAATTCAAAAAGGGATTATCAGACCTTTTACGGATCAGTAGGTCCTCACGCGCATCTCCCCTCTCCCGCTTGCGGGAGAGGGGTCGGGGGAGAGGGTGTTTGCAAAGCAGACTGTCTTGATAATCTCCCTCTCCCCTACCCCTCTCCCGCTTGCGGGAGAGGGGAAATAAAGTCCGCGAAAAAAAAGCGCGCTTGCGGCGCGCTTTTGAAGTGATTTACTTTACTGTCCTGCGCCAACCTCAGCGCCGCGCACCTGGGCAGCCAGCTTGTCGAGCACACCGTTGACGTATTTATGGCCGTCGATACCGCCGAAGGACTTGGTCAATTCCACCGCCTCGTTGATGACGACCTTGTACGGAATTTCGAGATGGTTCTTCAGCTCGAAGGCGCCGATCAGCAGGGCCGCGTGTTCAACCGGCGACAGCAATTCGATAGGCCGGTCGATCAGCGGCGCAAGACCGGCGCGAAGTTCCGCCGCGCTCTTGATACTGCCGTGCAGGAGCGAATCGAAGTGCTCCGCATCGGCCTTGTCGAAGCCGTGCGCTTCGCGGATATGGGCGTCGATGGCGCCCGAATCCTCGTTGTTCAGCAGCCACTGGTAAATGCCTTGCAAGGCGAACTCGCGCGCGCGGTGACGCGGCGTGCGGTTCTTGTTGGGATTGGCGTGGACGGATTTTTCGCTCATGGTTTGCTCTTGCTTTACTCTTTATTCGTCTTCGACGGCGTCTGCCAAGTCTTCCAGCGCCATCGCGAGGTTAGCCATTTCAACGGCGACGCGGGCGGCGTCGGCGCCCTTCTCGGCCATGCGTACTTCGGCCTGCTCGTCGTTGTCGGTGGTCAGCACGGCATTGGCGATGGGGATGCCGAAATCGAGTCCGACGCGCGTAATGCCTGCGCCCGATTCGTTCGATACCAGCTCAAAGTGATAGGTCTCGCCGCGAATCACGGCGCCGATCGCCACCAGCGCATCGAATTGCTGGGTCTCGGCCATCTTTTGAAGGGCCAAGGGGATTTCCAGCGCACCAGGCACCGTGACGTGCAGCACGTCTTCGTCTTCGACGCCGAGATGCTTCAATTCCGCCAGGCAGGATGCCAGCAGACCGTGGCACACGTCTTCATTGAAGCGCGCCTGCACGATGCCGATACGCAGGCCTTGCCCGCTCAGGTTCGATTCGTATTGTCCGATGGTCATGGCATTTCCTTCACTCTTTGTTGTTGCTGTTCTTGATTAAGAGGACGTTTCAAAAATGAGCAGGGCTAGGCGGATGGCCGCCCCCAGCAACAACGCCAAGTTCATCTTTAATCGTCCTCTAAGGTTTAGGCTGGTAGCCTGTGACTTCCAGATCGAAACCCGTCATCGACGGCATCTTGCGCGGGCTGGCCAGGAGCTTCATCTTGCCGACGCCAAGATCCTTGAGGATTTGCGCGCCTATGCCGTAGGTGCGCAAGTCCATGCGGCCGCCGCGCGGCTGCGGACGGCTTTCCGGATCGTTCAATGCAGTGAATTGCCCGAACATCTGCTCGGCCGATTCTTCGCAATTGAGCAGCACCACCACACCGCGCTCGGATGCCTTGATGGCCGCCATGGCAGCAGCCATGTTCCACGAGTGTGTCGTTGCCTGCGTTTCCAGCAAATCCAGCACCGAGACCGGCTGGTGCACGCGCACCAGGGTTTCGCTATCGGGTGTGACGTCGCCATGCACCAGCGCCAGGTGGGCGCCGCTGCTGGGCTTGTCGCGGTAGGCGATCGCGCGGAACGGGCCGTGAACGGTCTGCATGACACGCTCGGCCATGCGCTCGACGATGCTTTCGTGCTGGCTGCGGTAGTGGATCAGGTCGGCGATGGTGCCAATCTTCAAGCCGTGTTCCTTGGCGAATTCGATCAGGTCGGGCAGGCGCGCCATGCTGCCGTCGTCCTTCATGATCTCGCAGATCACGGCGGCAGGCGTCAGGCCCGCCAGTTCGGCGAAGTCGCAGCCGGCTTCCGTATGGCCGGCGCGCATCAGCACGCCACCCTTTTGCGCCTTGAGCGGGAAGATGTGGCCGGGCTGTACGATGTCGCTGGCCTTGGCATTCTTGGCCACCGCCACCTGCACCGTCTTGGCGCGATCGGCGGCGGAAATACCGGTGGTGACGCCCTCGGCCGCTTCGATCGAAACCGTGAAATTGGTGCCGAAGGAGGTGCCGTTGCGCGTCGCCATCATGGGCAGGCGCAATTGGTCACAATGGGCTTCGGTCAGGGTCAGGCAAATCAGGCCGCGGCCGAACTTGGCCATGAAGTTGATGGCTTCAGGCGTGACGAACTCGGCCGCCAGCACCAGGTCGCCTTCGTTTTCGCGGTCTTCCTCGTCGACCAGGATCACCATCCGGCCGGCGCGCAATTCCGCGACGATTTCTTGCGTTGTTGAAATTGTCATACTCAAATCCTTTGCAGCCGTTATTTTAAAGGATTTGGCATCCCGGAACCGGCCGACAGCATGCGTTCCACATAACGCGCGATCAAATCGACTTCGAGATTGACCTTGGTCCCCACTTTCAAATGCTTGAGCGTGGTCACGGCAATCGTGTGCGGAATCAGGTTGATCGAGAATTCGCAGCCCGATGCGGTGTCGGTCACACGGTTGACGGTCAGCGACACGCCGTTGACGACGATCGAACCCTTGTACGCCAAATACTTGCCGAGCGCCGATGGCGCTTCCACCACCAGCTCGTAGGATTCGCCGACCGGTTCGAACTTGCGCACCGTGCCCAGCCCATCGACGTGACCCGACACCAGGTGCCCGCCTAAACGGTCGGCCAGGGTCAAGGCCTTTTCCAGGTTAACTTCATTCAAGCCGTCCAAGCCGGCCGTACGGTTAAGGCTTTCGCGCGAGACGTCGACCACGAAACCGTTGCCGGTCTTTTCGACCACGGTCATGCAGGCACCGTTGAGCGCAATCGAATCACCGAGCGCGACGTCGGCCATGGGCAAGCCGCCGGCGTCAATCATCAGACGCACACCGGCGTCGGTGTCTTTTCCCAGAGGAGTGATAGCGGTAATTTTGCCGACTGCGGCAACGATTCCAGTAAACATGATAGGTCAAAGAAATGGGTGAATAAAATTCGTTGCAATCTGCAGTACCACTCCCCTCGCCCACGAAGTGGGAGAGGGGCCGGGGGAGAGGGTGCCAGCAAGACAACAGGACTTGACGACGACCCTCTCCCCTCCCCTGTGTCCCAATAGGGAGGGAAAGTCCGCTTACAAGCGAACTTCGTTCCGCAGGCAGGCAGCATGCTACCTGAATTCCCTGCTACACCCTCTCCCGCAAACGGGAGAGGGGAAATTCGGCTAAACAAACCGTGCCAGGATGCGCAAATCGGCGCCTATCCGGCTGAATTCATGGAAGGCCAATTTCTTCCTGCCCTCCAAGTCTTCCAGCGCGGGCAAATCGAACAGGCCTTGCGCGTCGCCGAGCAGGTTTGGCGCAAGGTAGAGCAATAGCTCATCAACGCAACCGGCCTCGATCAGGGCGCCGTTCAAACGGGAACCTGCTTCGACATGCAATTCGTTGACTTCGCGTTTACCCAGTTCCTGCATCAGGGCCGGCAAATCCACCTTGCCGTCCGCGTTCGGCAGCAGCAGGATTTCCGCTCCCTGCTCGCGCAGCATGGCTTCCTTGTTCGCATCGGAGCGTGCCGTCACCACCAGCGCGCCACCGCCGTGCAGAATGCGCGCTTGCGGGGCCAGTTCCAGGTTGCGGTCGACCACGATGCGCTGCGGCTGGCGCGGAATATCGAGAGCACGCACCGTCATCTGGGGGTCGTCGGACTTGACCGTGCCTATGCCGGTCAGGACCGCACTGGCGCGCGCGCGCCAGGCATGGCCGTCGGCGCGCGCCGCCTCGCCGGTGATCCATTGGCTGAGGCCATTGTGCAAGGCGGTTTTACCGTCCAGGCTGGCGGCAGCCTTGAGCCGCACCCAGGGCCGCCCGCGCTGCATGCGCGAGAAAAAGCCTATATTCAATTCGCGCGCCTCGCTTTCCAGCACGCCGCATTCCGCCGCGATGCCGGCGGCGCGCAATCTGGCCAAGCCTTGTCCGGCCACCAGCGGATTGGGGTCGCCCACAGCCGCCACTACGCGTGCCACACCGGCTTGCACCAAGGCGTCGGCACAAGGCGGCGTGCGGCCGAAATGGCTGCACGGCTCCAGCGTGACGTAGACCGTGGCGCCGCGCACATCGGCACCGCACTCGGCGGCGGTGCGCAAGGCTTGCACTTCGGCATGCGCTTGGCCTGCCGGCTGGGTGTGGCCGGCGCCGATCACCATGCCATCCTTGACGATCACACAGCCCACGCGCGGATTCGGCGCGGTGATATACATGCCCTTGGCAGCCCATTGCAGTGCCAGGGACATGCCTTCGAGGTCGGTGGCAATTTTCACGATAAGGTAAAAAGTGTTCCCCGCCCACAGGCGGAGCAGTCTTATTTCGACTTGCGTTCGTGCCCGACTTCGGCAATCGCATCCTGGAATTCGGCGACGTCTTCGAAGCTCTTGTAGACCGAGGCGAAGCGGATGTAGGCAATCTTGTCGAGCCGCTTCAACTCGCGCATCACGAGTTCGCCGATATGGCCGGAAATGACTTCACGCTGGCCGGAGGACAGCAGCTTTTCCTCGATGCGCTGGATCGCAGCGTCGACCGCTTCGGCCGCCACCGGGCGCTTGCGTAGTGCCAGCGTCAGGCTGGCGCGCAGCTTGGCGGTATCGTATTCGGTGCGGCTGCCGTTTTTCTTGACCACGGCCGGCATGGCCAGCTCGATGCGCTCATACGTGGTGAAACGCTTGTCGCAGTCGTTGCAGCGGCGGCGGCGGCGTATGGTGTCCCCTTCCTCCGATACGCGCGTATCGAGGACTTGCGTGTCTTCGTGATGGCAATAGGGGCATTTCATGGCGTTGCTGTCTGTTCGAACAAGTTGCCGGAGCTTTGTCAGACATTAATGAATTGTCTATTATCGCATCAACATGACTTGCGCGTGAACAACAGGCAATAAATTTCCCGCTTTTTTGGGATGCTTAATGCGGGCAAATGCCACCGAGCAACTAAACCCGTTTCCCGTCGTTCCCGCCTGCGCGGGAACGACAAGCTCTAGCTACGAAATTAGCCGTAAACAGGAAACGCTTCGGTCAACTTCTTCACTTCGGCCTTGACGCGTTCGATGGTGGCGGCGTCATGCGGATTGTCGAGCACGTCGGCAATCAGGTCGCCGACCTTGGCCGCTTGCGCTTCCTTGAAGCCGCGTGTGGTCATGGCCGGGCTGCCCAGGCGAATGCCAGAAGTCACAAATGGTTTTTCCGGATCGTTCGGAATGGCGTTCTTGTTGCAAGTGATGTGGGCCTGGCCCAGCACTGCTTCGGCTTCCTTGCCGGTGATTTTCTTGGCGCGCAGGTCGACCAGCATCACGTGCGATTCGGTGCGGCCGGAGACGATGCGCAAGCCGCGTGCGATCAACGCCTTGGCCAGCGCGTCGGCGTTCTTGACCACTTGTTCCTGGTAAGCCTTGAATTCCGGCGTCAGCGCTTCCTTGAAGGCCACAGCCTTGGCGGCGATCACGTGCATCAGGGGGCCGCCCTGGATGCCCGGGAAAATCGAGGAATTGATCTGCTTGGCGAACTCTTCCTTCATCAGGATGATGCCGCCGCGCGGGCCGCGCAGCGACTTGTGCGTGGTCGAAGTGACGAAGTCGGCATGCGGCACCGGGTTCGGGTAGACGCCGGCGGCGATCAGGCCGGCGTAGTGCGCCATGTCGACCATGAAATAGGCGCCGACTTCCTTGGCGATGCGCGCGAAGCGCTCGAAGTCGATGCGCAAGGCGTAAGCGGAAGCGCCGGCGATGATCAGCTTGGGCTTCTTCTCGCGCGCCAGGCGTTCCATCGCTTCGTAATCGATCTCTTCTTTCTCGTTCAGGCCGTAGGAAACGACGTTGAACCATTTGCCCGACATGTTCAGCGCCATGCCATGCGTCAGGTGGCCGCCTTCGGCAAGCGACATGCCCATGATGGTGTCGCCCGGCTTGAGCATGGCAAAGTACACGCCCTGGTTCGCCTGCGAACCCGAGTTAGGCTGCACGTTGGCGGCCTCGGCGCCGAACAATTGCTTGAGGCGTTCGATCGCCAGCGTTTCGGCGACGTCGACGAATTCGCAGCCGCCGTAGTAGCGCTTGCCCGGATAGCCTTCCGCATACTTGTTCGTCAGTTGCGAGCCTTGCGCTTCCATCACGGCCGGCGACGCGTAGTTTTCCGAGGCGATCAGCTCGATATGGTCTTGCTGGCGCGCGTTTTCCTGCTGGATGGCGGACCACAATTCGGGGTCGACTTTGGCCAAGGTGAGGTCTTTGCTGAACATCTGAGGCTCCAAAAGAAAGTTATGCGTGTGCGGCAGAGGGCAGAGCGTAGGGGAAGGTCACAGCATGACGGCAGCCCAAACGATCTGTGGTTCAACCATTTTGGCTACCCAGGCGCACGGCGACGAGTCGAGAAAAACACAACTCGATGAAGTCTCACGCTCCCCAGTGGTTGCCCACCTTATTGCAGTACTGACAACGTTCTGCAATTCGCCAGTCACGTGAGACGAAATGGTGGGTGGATTTTAACCTAGAAACCGCTCCAGTATCGATAAGCGGTCCGCTACGGTTTCCAAGTTTATTCATGGGGCCGATTTGAGGGCTGGTTTGGGCAAGTGCGCCCCCTTCGGCCGGTACGCTATCGTGGCGACGCCGGCCTCGGATAAAATTGCGGCAGAGTGACGACGATCCGCGAACCCAGCAACCGCCTGATGATGCAATTGCCAGCATGGATGAACAATGAGAGCGCCAAGACCAGGCTGAGGAAAGCGGGCCGGCGCATCGTCTTTTCACTGTTGTCGCTGTGGCTGCATGGCGCTGCGCTGTTTTTCCTGTCGATGGTGCTGTTCACCGGCAGGAACAGCAGCGGTCTCGGCAGCCCCGGCCCGCGGCAAGCTCAGACGCAAACGGTCGAAGTGAAGCTGCAAACTGTGCCTCAACAGTCCGACGCGGCGTCGGCCGGCGGTATGGTGCAGGAAGCGGAGAAGCAGATCGAGTTCAAGCAGCAGATCGCGCGCGACACGGTGGACCAGCACGCCGACAGCGCGCCCAAGGAAACAGCCAGCAAAGCCGGCCTGCTTTCCTGCGATGCGCTGGAGAGAAAGCCGCAACGCATCCTTTTCGGCGACGATTATGTGCAAACCATGCATGACCACAGCCCGCCCGGGCGCATGGTCCTGCACGAGACCATCAACCGCGAGGGCCGCGTGATTGCGGTGCGGGTGGAAGATTCGACCATGAGCAAGGCCATGGAAGACCAAGTGATCGCCTGGGCCTACCGTTCGTTTTACCGTCCCGGGCAAATCGGCGCGGCTGCCGTCGAGTGCGACATGAAATACGTGGTTTCACCTACGCCTTACGACGCGCCCCGCCCCTGAAACCTGCTTATGATCTTACTGCGCGATCCTAAACAGTTTGAGAGAACTACCAGCAGCCGGTAGCGGTTCCGGAAACCGTCTGCTGGCCGACACTATTGATGGTATAGCTGCCGCAGGTATCGCCAACCTGGCTGCCGGTCGGCGTGGCCGTGATGCTGAAGGTGGCGGGCGTGGTGCCGGTTGCCGCAGTGACGGTCGGCGCGGCGATCGTGTATTGCGCCGTACCCGAGAGCGGTGCATTGAGCGGGAAGGTGAGCGTGGTGGCTGCGCCGTACAAATCGGTGATGGCGCTCGAATACGTATTGTTAAGCGAAAAGAATTTCTCCTCGCGCGCCGCCAAATCCAGCAGCGCAGTCTTGGCCGCACCGCGATTCGATTTCATCACCGACCTCTTGTAGGACGGCAAGGCAATCGCGGTCAGCACACCGATCACGACCAGCACGATCATCAGCTCGATCATGGTGAAACCGCGGCGGTCCGCTCTGTTCAACCCTTGCTTCTGCATGGAATCCTCCCCTCCCCGTGTTCAGCTTCCGTGTCTTAGCTTCCACGTCTAAGCTTATATCTCAGCCAATTCAACGCAGCTCCGTCCAGTTTAACCGGTAACCGGCACCGGCGGGCGGTTGGGTAGCGTTAACCGTAGCACCATTGGCCAAAGTCTGCGACACCAGGTAGGCCACGGAATTGGCCACCACGAACGAGGGGCTGCCGGTGGCGCCCAACTGCACCTGACTCTCGATGATGTTGGACGAGTTGACGAAGAAGGAAGTCTGGAAGGCGCCGCCCGTGGCCGGATTGATCGCCATGGTCCAGCCCGAAGGCGCATACACAGTACAGGTTTGCGAAAGCGCCGGCACATAAGTATTGACGACGAAGGCGCCCTCCTCCACCACGGGATTGAACACCACCTGCTCGCCGGCCACGGTCGACGAGCTTGGCGCGGCAAACTGATAGATCCAGCCATACTGGTTGTTCAGCGCCGGCGCGGAGCAGCTGGTCAGGTCGGCCCAGCACACGCCCTTGTTGGACATCTTGCGATAGGGAATGCCGCTGCTGTCGACGCCAGTGCCGGTCACGCTCTGCGACTGCAGGTCGCCCGTCACCACAGTGTGCGCTGCCGGGTAGGCGTCGTACTGGTGCGCACTGGTCGTGGTCAGTGCATTCCATGCACTGACATTGCCGTCCCAGATCCCGTAGAGCGCCTGCTGACCGGTCGCATAGCTTGTGCCGGACGTCGATGGAATCTGCGAGCCGGTGCCGAAGTCGACCATGATGCGGCGCGGACCACCCGGATTCGGCACCGACAGCACCTGCACCTGGGTCGAAATCGGCTGGCCGGAACCCGCCGCAAAGATCTGCACCGGTGTCGTCGACGCCCAGGTAGAAGGGCTCTGGCTGGTGACGTCCCAGCGCCAGACGTTACCCTGCATGTCGCCGGCATAGATGAAGTCGGCGATGCCGTCGCCGTCGTAATCGGCCGCATAGGCGCTGAAGACGCCGTTCGGACTGCTGGCGGTGCCGTTGGCCGAGGCCGGCAGCGGCAGGAATACGAAAGAAACCGAGCCGCCGGAACTGACAAGGCCGATGAATACGCCGCCGTTGTGCGAAGGTGCGTTGTAGCCATTGCCGAACACGAAGCCCCAGCTTCCCGCCGAGGTGTTGCTGTGGAAGCGCTTGATAACCGGCGTGCCGAAAGTCTGGCCCAGGTTGGTGCCGAGCGTGCTGGTGGAGGAATTCCATTCGCCTATCACCACGGAAGAAGCGTTGGCCTCCGAGTAATTGGACGGATTGGTCAGGTCGAGCGCGTAAATGGCATTGCCGCCGGCGCCCAGTCCGCCCACCAGCCAGGTATGCCAGCTATTGTTGTAGTACAGGTCGCCAGTTCCTGGAGTCGCGTCGACATAGTAATTGTGGACGTAATTGGGCGACGAGTAATCGAGCGCGGAGTTGCTGCTGTTGTGAATGGACTGCACCACCGCGTTAGGCATATAGGCGATGACTTCCTTGCCGTCGTTATTGGTGCTGACGAAACCGCCCGAGCTGTTGAAACTACCCGATTCGAAACCGTGCATCATGCCGTCGTTGGCGCCGGCGAATACCACGTTCAGGCGGCTGGCGTTGGCGGTCTGGTAAGCGCCGTAGGTGTTGGCGTTCTCCGGCATGGTGGTGGAAGGGTAGAGCAGGTCTTGCCAGGTTGTCGATGCTGCCCCTGCACCCGATGGATAGGGCGCCAGCGGCGCGCCCACCCAGGTCGGGCTGGAATCGACAATGTCGCCCAGCACGCCGATGCGGTCGCGGAAATAGCCGGTGCTGCCGTCGGGGCTGACTTCGTTGGTGCGGTCGCCGCGCAGGTAGGCCAGGCGCGTTTGCCCATAGCTGTCGCCGGCATTGAGCCAACCCTGCTGCGTCGTGTTGATATGGCCGCTGCTGCCGCTCCATTCAAAGGGAATACCGCTACCCGCCGTCGCATCCCAGGTCATGATGGTGCGGGCAGTCGGCCCCTCGGCCGTGTCGGAAGTCGAACCGGTCGCCTTGCAATTACCGCCCGGCAGCGTGGTTCCGCTGGTATCCCCGGTCAGCACGCACGAAGCATCCCAATTGGCGGTGGTCGCCACCGTCACGGTATTGGTGGTCGAGTTGTAGACCAGGTTTTGCGAGGTGAGCTGGCCCCACCAGTCGTTGCTGTGGTAGTAGGCCAGGTACACCTGGGTATTGGTCTTGACCTGGCCGGTCTGAATCACGTTGATGCCGACCGAAGTGTCGGAATCGTCGGCCGGCGCCGCCTGGAAGCACAAAATTTCATGCACGTTGTTACTGCCGCCGGTCGATGCCGCGAAGCCGAACTTGAAATTGGCCGGCAGGGGTCCGTTGGTGGAGAAGATCGGCCAGTTGGTCAGGACATTGGTGGTGTTGCCGGAAGCGCCGTTCTTGTAGTAGCTGAGCGACAGCAAGCCACCCGACGTAATCTTCAGGTTGTAGGTGTACAGCGAGGCGTTGCCGCGCGCGCCTGCGCTTTCGTTGGCGATCAGGTTGTCGTTGGTGGTCACCAGTGTCGGCGGCATGGCCAGGCTGGCGTAGGAAGTCACCCCGCCGACGGTATTCTGGATAGGCGCGTAATCGTAGAGCGTTTGCGAACTTGCCACGTACCCGAGAGAACCGCTCTTGCTCGACACCAGGATGCCGGTATTGACGGCGCCGGTGCTGGTGCCGGTGACGCTGCTGTAATTCCACATCGTCCCGGTCTTGCAGGTGTTGCTGACGGCGGAAGTCTGTTGCGCCGTGGTCAGCGAACTCGGGTAGTAGGTGGAATTGGCCGCATGGAGCTGCGTCCATGTGACCGGCAACGAATTCACCATCACGGCGCAGTTCATGTTGTTGCCGCTGGAAACGCCGCCTATGGTGGAGCCGCTGTAATTCCAGACCGTGCCGGAGCCGCAAGTGTTTTGCACCGCAGTCACCTGCTGGGAGGAACTGAGACTGCTCGGATAGTAGCTGGGGAAATTCGCATTCAGCTGCAGCCAGTTGACCATGCCGATGCCGCGCACGCCGATGCGGTTGCCCTGGAACTGCGAAGACGAAGAAGTGTTGTAGGTACCCGTCGAGGTGTTGTACGACAGCACGCCGGTCGCGGTATTGTCGCCGCTATTGAGAAAGTTGCCGTATTCGTCTATGCCCAGGCCGATGTAGCCGCCGGTGGCGCCGTTGCCGGGGTTTTTGCCTTGCGCGCAAGAATAGCCGAGACTACCGCCGTAGGAACCGTAATTGGTCGGCGTCACGCTGGAGTCGACCAGGAAGAAACTCATGCCGTCGGCGCCGTCGCTGATCGGATAGTTGCCGCCGCCCGAACCGCTATTGCCGTCATAAGAGACCGAGGTGAACGTCACCGCAATGCCCGAGGTGGACGGGAATACGCTGTTGTAGACGATGGCGCCGGCGTCGTTGCCATCGGCATTGGTCAAGCGGAGGGCGCCGTTGCCGACCGGGTCGAGCACGCCTGCGGCCATATAGCCGCCCGGGTGGATGGTATCGCCGTAGCCGCCGGCCTGGCTGGTCGAAGCAGTGCACTTCGGGATCTGGCCGCCGGAATTGTTGGCCGTAGTACCTGCAGTCAGGCAGGCGGTCCCGAAGGTGGTCCAGATCGCCTTGCTGGTGGCTTGGGTGAAGTCGTCCGACACCGTGATCTGCGCCTGGCCGGTACCGGCCGCGCACACCAGGCCTGCCAGAATCGAACGGGTCAACACTTTCAATTGGGTATTCATGCTTCCACTCCTTACTCCGCGCGGGGAACGCGCTTCAACTTTCCTGAGTCGGCCTTGATCCTACAAAGGCGTCGCGGCCGGCGAGGCCAGATACACGGTTTGGATCACCGACACCGAATTCAGACTGCCGCCGTAGCCATAGCCGGTAATCTGGAACACGTAATCGCTGCCGGCAAAGCCGAGAAACTGGATGTACACGCCCGGCGTTCCGTAGAACTTGTCGACGCCGCCCGTGGTCTGCACTTGCAGGAAGGTCGATGTCGTCGAATTGAACGGAACCGGGTAATAGACCTGCAACGGCATCGTGGTGGCGTTGGGCGTGGCGTTGACGACCGCGGCATTGGTGCACACGGTCGGCGCCGTCAGCACCGGCGTGGTGGACGGGCAATTGGTGCCGCCGCTGCTGCCGCCGTTGGTGACAAACCATTCGGCGTAGGAAACGGCTGTTTGGGCGGCGTTGAAGGAGCGTGTTTTTTCACGGATATTGCCGGCCATGTCTTCTTCGAGGAAGAAGCTGCGCGCCATCGAGATTGACATGATGGTGATCAGCAGCAGGATCATCATGCTGACCACCATGATGTAGCCGCGCTGGCGCCGCTGCACCAAGCGCGGCAGGCGCACCGGACGCGCCGTACGATAATCAGTGCGAGTAGCCATGCATCACCTGGATCGATTGCGTGAAGCTGACCGGCGGCAGATTGGCCGTAGAAGCGAAAGTCAGCGTGATCTTGACGACGCGCACCTTGCCCCACCAGTTATTGGCATTGACCGTGCTGGCCGGTACGTACTCGTTCGTTGAAGCCACGTCACCCAAGGTATCGACGCCGTACAGGATGGACATGTTCGATACGCCGTCGATCAGCACCACGGCCGCACCCGGCGCGCCATTGTCGATGCCGACGGCGCAAACGAGGTTGCCGTTGACGATCGAAAACACACTTTCATAGGTGTGGGTGGCGGTGGCCGCCACAGTGCCTCCCTGGCAGTTGGAGGGGCTGTTGGGATCGTTGGCAGACTGAAAACGTACATTGAACGTATCGGGCGGACCGCTGGTGCCGGCCATGGACTGGCCGGCGACGTAGGTGGCGCCGCCGGTGGCCGAGGCTACCAGCGCATTATTCACCGAAGGCACGGCCGTGATCGGCGCGGCAATCGTGAAATAGCCTGCCGTTTCGATGGCATTGCCGAATACTTCCATGGCAAAGCGCTCCTTGTCCCCCACACCGGCCAGATCGGTCTGGGTCGAATAGGTGCGCTGGGTATTGCCGGCCATAACCACCAGGCCGAGCACGAGGAAGGATGCGACCGCCAGCGAGATCATCAGTTCGATCAAGCCAAAACCGCCTTGTGCCGACACGGCCTGCGCCGATCGGATCGTGCCGGCGCTCCGATATGTACGTAGCACGTTCATGGCTGCGTCACCATCTCGAAGTCGTAGGTATTGCCGGCCGTGGCCGACACGCCGGAGACCTGGTTTTGCGCCAGGCTCTTTTCAGTCCAGTTGACGATGATCTGGCAAGTTACCGGATAGCCGACCGTGTAGTTGCAGTTCACGGTGCCGGTACCGTTCGGCAAGACGTTGGCCAGCGCTGTGCCCCACTGCTGCAGGTCATATTCGGCCATGGTGGTCGAACCGCAGGTGCTGGTGGCGCAATTGCTGCCCGTGGTGGTCAAAGTGCCGCCGCCAAGGGTAGAACCGACCACCGTCACGGTAGGCGCCACCGAGCCTTTGGTCCAGTACTTTTCATTGGCCGACATGGCCGAAGCCAGACTGGCGGCCTCCATCGCGGCAATGCTGCGGTAACCGGCCACGCTGGTATTGTTGATCGACAGCGCCTGCATGCCGGCCACTCCAAGCAGACCGAAGGAAATCACGAGCAGCGCCACCAGCACTTCGAGCAGGCTGAAGCCGCGCGCGTGCCGGATACGCCGGGCATGCACGCCGGACAGTCCGGACGGGAAAAAGGTCCTCATGGGCAGGCCACTCCCAAGGCATCGCTCTGTCCGTGTGTCAGCACCTGCATGTGGCCGACGCCGGACACGGCGAGACAGCGCCGCCGCGCCAGGTTGGCGGGGCTGGTATCGAATTGCACGATCCCCGTGTACGCGGCATAGGCCAGCCCGTAGCGGGTAAAGCAAAATGCGGTATTTGCGCCGGTGGTGGTGAAGTTGGCGGTATCGCCGCTGGTGAGGGCTTGCTGGGTCTGCAAGACCAAATCGCCTGCCGCACCGCCGGTTGCCGTGCACGGCGAAGCCGGCGGGCTGGCCGGGGCCAGCACGATCCAGCCTGTCGCCCAGTTCGCACTGGTGGAACAGGTGGGTGCCGCCGCAGTCGGATTGGCCGAGGGACAGACAATCACCACCTGCCCCTGTTTGACGGCAGCGGCGCGCGCCAGCTGCAGCATATTGAGCAGCGAATTGGATTCTGACGAAGTTTTCGGGGTCTGCAATTTGGAAATTGCCAGTGCCATCAGCACCGATGCGATGGTGATGGTGATCATCAATTCGATCAGCGTAAAGCCGGCCTGTCGGCACCGCAGTTGCACGCCGCCCCTTCCAGCCTGCCTGACTTCAAAATTGATGGACATCCCTGTATTCCCTGTCAAATGAATAGCTGTTCTGGTTCGGCCCCTAATGGGAGCAATCCGAGCAGATCAGCCATATGGAAACACCTGCCGCACCACTCTGTGGGAACGTTATAGCACCATTGCCCCAATGAAACACTTCGTTTCCGACGAGTGGCCATTTTTGCCGCAGGAACGGTAGGCCCTCTTAAAGCCATGTTGCGTTGCAGGTAAAATGGCAGCAAACCGGCAAGTTTTGCGAAACCCTTCATCCTGCTCATGCAGAGCGTGTTTCGCCAAGCGCCGTTGCCGTTATTGAAACATTAAAAAAGGATTAACACCATGATCGTCCTCATAACCGGCGCCACTTCGGGTTTCGGCGCCGCTATGGCCCGCAAATTCGTCGGCCACGGCCATCAAGTGATTGCCGCCGGCCGCCGCGCCGACCGTCTGCAGGCCTTGGCCGCCGAACTCGGCGCCAAGCTGCTGCCTGTGACGATGGACGTGACCAGCAAGCCTTCGATCAGCGCCGCGCTGGCAGGCTTGCCGGCAGGCTGGCAAGAAATTGACGTGCTGATCAATAACGCCGGCCTCGCGCTGGGCACGGCGCCCGCGCATCAAGCTTCGCTGGAAGACTGGGAGACCATGATCGCCACCAATTGCCAGGGCCTGGTCACCATGACGCACATGGTCGTGCCGGGCATGGTGGCGCGCGGACGCGGCACCATCATCAACCTCGGCTCCGTAGCCGGCGCTTACCCCTACCCGGGCGGCAACGTCTATGGCGCCACCAAGGCTTTCGTCGACCAATTCACGCTCAACCTGCGCGCCGACCTGGTCGGCACCGGCGTGCGCGCCACCAATATCGCGCCCGGCCTGTGCGGCGGCACCGAGTTTTCCAACGTGCGCTTCAAGGGCGACGATGCGGCTGCGGCAAAAGTATACGAAGGCACCGTGCCGCTCAGTGCCGACGATGTGGCCGAGAGCGCCTACTGGGTCGCCACCTTGCCCGCGCATGTCAACATCAATTGCATCGAGATGATGCCGACCTGCCAGGGCTTTTCGCCGTTCAACATCAAGCGCGGCTAAATTCTTGCAGTGGATACCCCGGCATCCGCTGACAATGTTCGCTTATTAAAATAGATTTATTTTTGCGCCCAGCCTAGGCAATCGTTTTACAATGCATTCAAATTTCAACTGGAATATCCGGGTATATTACGAGGACACCGATGCCGGCGGCATCGTTTTTTATGCCAATTACCTCAAGTTCCTCGAACGGGCACGCACCGAATGGCTGCGTGCCGCCGGCGTCAATCAACAGACCCTGAGAGAAAACCATGGCGTGATCTTCGTGGTCAAGAACACGACCATGGATTACCATGTCCCGGCGCAACTCGACGATGAACTTAGGGTGACGGTTGTAGTCCGACGTTTAGGGCGCGCATCGGTGCAATTCGTACAGGAAGCCTGGCGTACGAATGGACAACAGGAAACGCTGCTGGTCAGCGGAGAAATCAAGGTCGGCTGCGTGGATGCGCAAACCCTGCGCCCCTGTGAGATACCCGAGACCGTTTCCATGAAATTGAAAGCATAGGATCGCATGCGCCGCTGGCGCGAGCATGCGAAGTTAAAATCGCACGATCAGGCCATACAGAACAACATCCATTCCATCCCGTCCATGAACGTCTCCCCCGATCTCTCCTTCATCACCCTCGTCACCGACGCTTCCCTGCTCGTACAGTTGGTCCTGGCCCTGCTGCTGTTCGTATCCGTCGTCAGCTGGACCTACATCTTCCGCAAGATGTACGCAATCGGCAGCGCGCGCCGCCAGACCGAGGAATTCGAGCGCACCTTCTGGGCGGGCGGCAACCTGAACGCGCTGTACCAGGATGCCACCAGCAATCGCAAGGGGCGCAACAAGACCGGTGCGCTCGAGCGCATCTTCGAGTCCGGCATGAGCGAATTCCACAAGACGCGCAACTCGCTGGCCAAGGGCGGCAACATCGATTCCGGCATCGTCATCGACGGCGCCCGCCGCGCCATGCGCGCTGCCTATCAGCGCGAGATGGACGCGCTGGAATCACACCTGGCCTTCCTGGCTTCGGTCGGCTCGGTCTCGCCTTACGTCGGCCTGTTCGGCACGGTATGGGGCATCATGAACGCCTTCCGCGGCCTGGCCAACGTACAGCAAGCCACACTGGCGGCGGTCGCCCCCGGCATCGCCGAAGCGCTGGTGGCCACCGCCATCGGTCTGTTCGCCGCGATTCCGGCCGTGGTTGCCTACAACCGCTACACGCACGACATCGACCGCCTGGCGATCCGCTTCGAGACCTTCATCGAAGAGTTTTCCAACATCCTGCAGCGCCAGGTGCGCTAAGAGGCGAACATGGCCAGAACCTCTACCATGCGCGGCGGCCGTGGCCGCCAGTTCAAATCCGAGATCAACGTCGTGCCGTATATCGACGTGATGCTGGTGCTGCTGATCATCTTCATGGTGGCGGCGCCGCTCACCAACCCCGGCGTGATCAACCTGCCGAAGGCGGAAAAGTCGGCATTGCCGCCGCCCGAATACATCCAGATCACGCTCAAGCCCGACAGCGCCGCCACGGTCAGCATCGCCGGCAAGAGTTCGAGCGGCATCGTCGAGACCTATGGCGACCGCCTGGCCCTGCTGGCCAAGCTGCGTTCCCTGCATGAGCAGAATGCCGACATGCCGGTGATGATCTCGGCCGACAAGGACATCAAGTACGACGAAGTGATCCAGCTTATTTCGGAAGCGAAGAAGTTCGGCATCAACCGGGTGGGATTGGCAACCAAGCAGTGATCCATGCAGCCATGACCAGTAGCGCTGTTCCTTATTACGTTCCGCAAGAACCGGGCCGCTGGCGCGCCATTGCGCTGGCGGTGTTCGTGCACGCGCTGCTGTTTACCTTCCTGTGGGTCGGCATACGCTGGCAGAGCGACACACCGCAAACCATAGAAGCCGAGGTATGGAGCCCGCAACCGCAAGAGGTGGCGCCGCCCCCTCCTCCCCCGCCGGAGCCGACACCGGAAGTAAAACAACCGGAGCCGCAACCGGAAGTGAAGGAACCGCCGGTGGTGAAGCCTGACATCGCGCTCGAACTGGACAAGAAAAAGAAAAAACTCGAGGAAGAGAAAAAGGCCAAGGAGCTCGCCGAGAAAAAACAGGCTGAAAAACAGGCCGAGAAAGACAAGAAGCTGGCCGAAGAAAAGAAACGCAAGCAGGACGAGATCAGCAAGAAGCTGGCCGACCAGCAGCGCAAGGCCGAGCTGAAACGCATTGCCGGCGAGGTGACGGCGACCGGCACTTCCGGCACCGCCGTCAGGGCCAGCGGCAGCAAGGATGCCGGCTGGGCCGGACGGGTCGCCGCCAAGATCAAGTCCAACACCCATTTCCTGGTCACCAGCGACGCCAACGACCCGGTTGAATACGACGTGCGCCTGCTGCCCGACGGTTCGGTAGCCGGCATGCGCAAGACCAAGCCTTCGGGCAACCCGACCTTCGACGACGCGGTGGCTGCCGCCATCAACCTGTCCCAGCCTTTCCCGGCGGACAGTTCTGGTAGAGTACCGCAACAAGTCCTGATCAGCCAAAGACCGAGAGAACAATAGCCCATGCTTACACTCAAGCGCTTTTTCCTCACAGCAGCGACCGCGACGTTTGCCGTTTTTGGCTTGCTGTCCGCACCGCTGGCCCAAGCGCAGTTGCGCATTGAAATTTCCGGCGTCGGCTCGACCCAGATCCCGATCGCTATCGCCAATTTTGCCGATGAGGCGCAGGCGCCCGAACAGATCAGCGCCATTATCAAGGCTGACCTCACGCGCAGCGGCTATTTCAAGGTGATCGACACCGGCAGCGTCATGCCGGAAAACACCAGCGTCAACTACAGCGACTGGAAAGCGCGCGGCGCGGTGGCCGTGGTGGTCGGCAGCGTGCAGCGCCTGGCCGATGGCCGCATCGATGTGCGCTACCGTCTGTTCGACACGGTCAAGGCTGCGCAGCTTTCCGGCCTTTCGCTGGCCATGCCGCCGGATCGGGCGCGTTTGCTGGCGCACAACCTTGCAGACGATATCTATGAAAAGCTGACCGGTGCGCCGGGCGTGTTTTCGACACGTATTGCCTACGTGACAAAATCCGGCCGCGAGTACCGGCTCGACATTGCCGATGCCGACGGCTATAACGCGATTCCCGCGCGCCGCTCGCGCGAACCGATCATTTCGCCGTCATGGTCGCCCGATGGCCGCAAGGTCGCCTATGTGACCTTCGAGCATCAGAAGCCGATGATATATGTGCAAGATTTGCCTACCGGAACCAGCACCCAGGTGGCGAATTTCAAGGGCAACAACTCGGCTCCGGCCTGGTCGCCCGACGGTTCCCGGCTGGCCATTGCATTGAGTCTGTCCGGCAATACCCAGATCTATATGGTCAATGCCAACGGCGGCAGCGCGCAGCGCCTGACCAACAGCAGCGGCATCGATACCGAACCGCGCTTTTCTCCGGATGGTCAATTTATCTACTTTACGAGCGACCGCAGCGGCGGCCCGCAAATTTATCGCATGAGTGTCAACGGCGGCCCGGCCCAGCGCGTTACCTTCAGGGGAGATTACAACATCAGTCCGCGTATTTCGCCGGACGGCAAGACCCTGGCCTATATCTCGCGCCGGGACAACCAGTTCCAGCTCTATACGCTCGACCTGGCCGGTGCGCAGGAACTGCGCATGACCGACACCGCCAAGGATGAATCACCCAGTTTTGCAGCAAATGGGCGTTACGTCATGTATGCCACTTCCGCGGGCGGCCACGGCACCCTGGGCGTGGTCTCCATCGACGGCAGCGTCAAGTACCAGTTGACTACTCAGGCAGGCGACGATATCCGTGAGCCCACCTGGGGGCCAATTATGAAATAATATGTTTTTCGACTTTTCATCAGGAGAATAAAAAATGCGCAAGATTTCCGCCCTCAGCCTTGCCCTGGCAAGCACCGTTCTGTTCGCCGGCTGCCATACCACCAAGCTGGAAGAGAAGCCGAAGGTCGAAGAAAAGCCGGTTGTCAGCGAACCTGCACCGGTCGACACTCGCAAGGTCGAAACCGTGGTGGCCCAGCCGGACGAGCTGAACACCAACCCGGCCCTGGCCAAGCGCAGCGTCTATTTCGATTTCGACAAGTACGACATCAAGGACGAATACAAGCCGACCGTCGAAGCCCACGGCAAGTACCTCGGCAACAAGAAAGACCGTAAGGTTCTGATCCAAGGCAACACCGACGAACGCGGCGGCAGCGAATACAACCTGGCCCTGGGCCAGAAGCGCGCCGAAGCCGTGCGCAAGTCCCTGTCCGTCATGGGCGTGGCTGACAGCCAGATGGAAGCCGTTTCCTTCGGCAAGGAAAAGCCGAAAGCAACCGGCCACGACGAAGCCTCCTGGGCCGAGAACCGCCGCGCTGACCTCGTCTATCAATAATGATGCGGGTTACCAGGTCGAACCTTGCTGCGGCCTGCCTGGCCGCAGCATCGCTGGCATCGTTTGCGCCGGCCCACGCGGGACTGTTTGACGACGACGAAGCGCGCAAGGCCATTCTGGACTTGCGCAGCAAAATCGACACCCTGCGGCAAGAGACCGACACCAAGCTGGCCGACAAGGCAGACAAGAGCAGCACCATCGACCTGCTCAACCAGAATGAAGAACTGAAGCAGGAAGTTGCCAAGCTGCGTGGTCAGATCGAAGTACTGACCAACGACCTGGCCAACGCCCAGCAACGGCAAAAGGACTTCTACGTCGACCTCGACAATCGGCTGCGCAACCTCGAGCCGAAAAAGGTCAGCGTGGATGGCCACGACGTCGATATGGCTCCCGACGAACAAAAAGCCTACGACAGTGCCATGGCCTTATTCAAGGACGGCGACTACAAGGGCGCCGGCGCCGCGCTCAACGACTTCCTGCGCCGCTACCCCGGCTCGGCCTTCGCCGCCAGCGCCCAGTACGCACTCGGCAACAGCTACTACGTGCAAAGCGACTACAAAGGTGCGCTGAGCGCGCAACAAGCCGTCATCAAGAACTACCCGGACAGCCCGAAGGCGCCAGAAGCCTTGTTGAGCATCGCCAGCTGCTACGTCGAGTTGAAGGACAAGCCAGGCGCCAAGCGTGCACTGGATATGTTACTCAAACAGTATCCGGATTCGCCATCGGCGCAAACGGCCAAGGAAAGATTGCGCTCACTTAAATAAGTCCTGCCAGTCCTGCAAAAATACGCCGGATTATTTGACAGCAATAAAAATTTCCATATATAATCGCGGTCTTTCGGGTCGTTAGCTCAGTTGGTAGAGCAGCGGACTTTTAATCCGTTGGTCGCAGGTTCGAGTCCCGCACGGCCTACCAGAAATATCAAGCACTTAGCCCAGTCCTGTTGGACTGGGCTTTTTGTTTTCCGGGTCCATGTAACCACTATGTAACCCGCAGCAGTCATTTCCAATCGCTGCAAATCAACATCTGGCGTCTCGATTGGCAACGAACGGGCGCTGTCGGTCGTCCCGACTTGGATCGATAATTTACTACCGCTGCATGCCGCCAAAACGAGC
>JAFANH010000080.1 GCA_019232795.1 Burkholderiaceae bacterium | reverse complement strand
GGTGGTGATCTTCCCACGCGCCGCGAGCAATCTCTGCTTTACGCCAATCTCAAAGGCTTGTTCAAGCCCCGCGCCTATTGGTCCGGAGAGCAGCACGCCGAGTACTCCAGCGGCGCCTGGGACCAGGACTTCAGCAACGGCTACCAGGACTACGACAGCAAGGGCCACGAGTTGCGTGCCCGCGCCGTCCGCAGGATTGAGATTTAGGTCGCCATGAATAAGGATGTAATTACTCGTTTGCTGGAAAAAGCTACATGGAAAGATTCATGTTTAGTTTGGCGCGGCGGCTTCGCAAGAAGTGGGTACGGAACATTCCATTTTGGCGGCAAGACTCAAAGTACACATCGTGTTTCCTACATGCTGCACAAAGGCGAAATTCCTGATGGCATGGTGGTGATGCATACCTGTGATAACCGTCTTTGCATAAATCCTGAACATCTCATTATTGGCACAAGTAAAGATAATGCAGTTGATATGAATATCAAAGGGCGCAATGCTCAGATCAGCGGGATCTCCCACCACAAAGCAAGAATCAATGCAGATTTGGCAAACAGCATACGAGCCAGATACATACCTTATGACCGTGCAAATGGGTCATCTGCTCTAGCTAGGGAGTTCGGCGTGTCTCAATCATGTGTGCATGCAGTATTGCGCGGAGTTACTTGGAAAGACCGGAAATGATAAGCGCCGCAATGTTTAGTCACACTGGATCAACCATTTATAGGAAAGCCAATTGAATGAGCTGGCTCTTTTCGCGGGCGCTGGTGGAGGCATACTCGGCGGGAAATTGCTCGGATGGAGAACCGTCTGCGCAGTTGAACGTGATGCCTACGCAGCACAAGTTTTGGCGCAACGACAAAATGATGGAATTCTCCAACCTTTCCCTATTTGGTCTGACATTGAAACTTTTGACGGAAGACCGTGGAATGGATTTGTTGACGTGGTATCGGGAGGATTTCCTTGCCAAGATATTTCCGTCGCAGGAAAAGGCGCAGGACTATCCAATGGAACCAGAAGCCGATTATGGGCGGAGCAAGCACGCATCATTCGCGAAGTGTAGCCAGGATATGCGTATGTGGAAAACAGCCCAGCACTCACTATTCGAGGACTTGGATACGTCCTTGGCGATTTGGCCGAAATGGGGTTTGATGCGCGATGGGGAGTGCTTGGAGGTGACTTCGTTGGTGCCTCTCATCAACCAAACCGCATCTGGATTTTGGCATCCAACGCCGACCGCGCGAGATTGGAAGGGCGCGAGCAATGGACAGAAGCTGGACTACTCACGCTGGACAACTTATTTGCACCACGCGGTTTCCCACGATCATTACACGACCTACCCCAACCCATCCTGTTCGGAAGCGGTAATGGGTTGGCCCATCGGATGGACAGAACTCGCTCCATTGGAAATGGGCAGATTCCAGCAGTGGCAGCAACAGCATTCACTTTGCTTGCTCGGCGAGCCGGAATATTCAACTAGGAGCGCAGCATGAAAGAACGTCCAATTCTCTTTTCTGCTCCCATGATACGCGCCCTCCTAGATGGCAGGAAGACGCAGACTCGGCGTGTAGCGAAACTCACGGCTAACGGTTATGCGAAGGAGGTCGGCGGAAATCGCCGCTGGCACCTTGGCGATCATGACGCGATAAAGGCATCTCCATATGGACAGCCTGGCGACCGTCTTTGGGTGCGCGAGACTTTTGCCCATCAGCCAGCAGAATATGAATGGTCTGCTTCCACATCAATTCCATTGATACCAGCTGAGACGTGGTATCGCGCCGACTTCGCGAACTGCGAAAGCTACAACGCGACAATGCCATGGAAGCCGAGCATTCACATGCCGCGCAACTTATCTCGCATTGATCTTGAAATAACCGACGTGCGCGTCGAGCACTTGCAAGACATCAGCGTGAAAGACGCATGTGCGGAAGGCGTGTTCGTGCCGGAAGCGGAATATGCGCAGAACGGCCCTTCCGCGCCGATTATGGCTTACGCCGACCTTTGGGAAACCATCAATGGTGCCGGTTCTTGGGATTTAAATCCATTCGTTTGGGTAATTGAATTTAAGGTCTTGGAGATAACAGCATGATGACCGACGACGAAATTATTGCAGTGGTGCAGGAGTACATCCGCATTGAAGTGGAGGCTGATTGAAATGAACATCGACATTCAAGCGCTGCGCAAGGCGGCAGACAACGCATCACCTATGCCATGGGATGCCACAATTTATTTTGAAGACTCAAGAGCATTTCGAGAAATCGCAACGCCTACTGCGATTCTCGAAATGCTCGACATGCTTGATGCGCTGAAGGCTGAAAACATGGAATTTGCAAAATGGATTGAAAGGCGCTCGGATACTTTTTTGCCCGATTTTGCATGCCAGCGTTGCGCTCCTCACAGTGACATGCTTAAAGAGGGGTTTATTTGTGTCAAGCATAGGGCTATCGACGTAGCCAGAAAGGAAAGGCGGAGGGATGAACGATAAAAGATTGAAAGAGTTGATGGCTCAAGTTGGGATGCCTAATAGTTCTTCTCTTATGCATGCCTTGAACCAGGCTTATATGGAAGGTGAAGTAAAGCGCGAAGCCGAAATCGCCGACCTCAAGGCGCAGCTTGCTTGTACAGATAGCGAGGCCCGCAACTCAGCAGAGAAGAGAGAATTTTATGTGGCACGAATTAGAGTGTTGGAGGCGCAGCTTAACCACTTTGAGCAATCGTACAAATTTGTAGTCGAGCAGCTTGAAGCGGCGCGGAAGGATGCGGATCGCTATCGTTTTCTGCGCAACGGTGATGATGAATTTCTTGATTATGTCAACCGCTTGCCTCGTGGCGAAGAACTTGATGTTTGGGTTGATGCCGCTATACAACTGGAGAAGAGCGATGGAAATCAATAGAGACTTGCTCCGGGAAACAATCGCAATCGCGCTGGCGGATATAGAGGCTGTTTATTGCACGCGTACAGAGAGCGCGTGGAGTTACGGAACTATGGGGCCAGATGATTTCTTCAATGTTGCGAACGACGGCGACAAGCTGGACTACATAACTGATGCGGTTATCGCCGCCATGCAGAAGGAGAGCGGGGAATGATTCTCGACCCGGACTATGCGCGAGCGTTTAGCATCATTAGATGCACCGCACATATGTACAACTATGCGACATGCCTGCACGGCTCTTACACACGAGACCTTGATGTTTTGCTGGTCCCGTGGACCGATAGAGCAATAAAACCGGCGCACGAACTTGTAAAAATTATCGCCTTGCGCACTGATATGCAGTTGCATGACGGCGATCCTAAAGAACACGCACACGGCAGAAAAGTTTGGACGCTTCGATTTCCTGGCGCTCACGACCCGCGCTGGATTGATCTTGGCGTAATGCCGATCGTGCAGAAATTGGAGAATAAAGATGCCTAGCCAATGGGAACCCGACCAAGGAAAGATGGAAGCCTGTCGGAAGGTCATCGCACGACAGATGCTCGACGCAGGATGGAATAGGCTTTCGGCGAAATTCGACGAGGTGTGCCGACGCAAGGCGCTCAAGCTCTACTACGCGAGATCAAAATGACCCAACAACTCACAGACAGGGAATTGCTTCGAGACCTACATAGGAATATGTGGGAGCAAGCAAAATACATGGTAGAGCTCGCTCGCGATATGCGTCGGCAAATTGCTGAAGCGAGAGGGCAAGCCGCAGCTATCGGGAGAGCGATGTGAGCGCAATACTTGCAAATGGTGGTATTAAAGAAAACCGCAGAGAACTGGACTTTTATCCAACGCCTCCTGAAGTAACACACGCTCTAATGAAGTTCCTGTTTGAAAAAACGATTCTGCAAGCGGAATCTATAATATGGGAACCTGCTTGTGGAGCGGGTCATATGGCGACTGTTATTGAAAAGTATTCACCCGATATTATTAGTTCTGATATACGGGATACGGGGTACGGACAAGCAGGTATTGACTTCTTAGCCACCATATTGCCGTGTGACGCGGTAATTACTAATCCTCCTTTCAATCTGTCGGAAGAATTTATTCGCCACGGGTTTCAGCAAGCGCCCGTCGTTGCGATGCTGCTGAAAAGCCAATACTGGCACGCTGCAAAGCGCGTGTCTTTGTTTAATGAATATCCGCCAGCGTATGTGCTGCCGTTAACGTGGCGACCAGATTTTCTTTTCGACCAGAGAAAAAATGGCGCAAAAGGTGCCCCGACGATGGAAGTTCACTGGACGGTTTGGGCCCGTGGTGACATAGATACTAAATACCGCCTTCTGTCGAAAGCTCAACTATGACCCCCTCCATCATCATTTACGGTTCCCCCGACTGCGACATGGAACGCTATGCGGAGAGGATTGCGAGGCATTTTAAGGCCGAGAAAATGCTCCGGTTAAAGCACAAAGAGAGCAGTGACATTCGATTCTATCGCGGGTTTTCTTACAAACCAGCCTTGATATTTTTTGAAGGCATTCCGAACAAAGACGATCTGAATGGCGAACTTTGCCATTCCTTCTCCGAAGTCGCCGAGCAAATCAACGATGCGATTCCACGCACGGAGCGGTTTGATGGTGGTCAAGACATATTTCCATCTCGCATTGGTGAATACAACGCCAGCATTTTGAAAGACCCTGACGCCAAGCGTTTTTGGAATGGTGTTTGCTTCTCTTGCTCTTACTATGACTGTGAGGATGAGACACGGAAAGCATATTGCCGCACTATCCCATCGAGCGATATGAATATTTTCTGGCGCGGCCTGTCAGAAGAACCTGTTGAGGTGAAGGCGTGAGCGACATACTAACTTTCCCCGACCGCCGTGAATCAGTTGCAGCAGATGCCTTCCACACCAAGCTAATTAAGTTGATTAACGACGATGAAGAACTTAGCTTATCTACGCTAGTTGGAATACTTGAAATGGTCAAGGCTGACTTGCTGGATGCAATGCCGAGGAGCGACGTATGAGCGAAACCATCCTGACCAAGCAGCAACTGGCTCAACAGCTTCAGTGCAGCACCAAGCATATAGAGCGCAGGGTAAAGGAAGGATTGCCCTTTATCCCGTTCGGGCCGAGGGCGGTAAGATTCAGTCTTGAATCTGTTTTGAAGTGGTTGAAATCGAGGGAATCATGCCTGTCAGAAAAGACGACAAAGGCCGCTGGCACGCTGAAGTTTGCATCCACGGACAACGCCTACACAGAATACTGCCGCCAGGCGCAGGAAAGAAGGATGCAGAGAGCAAGGAAGACGAACTCAGGAAGTCGCTGACCATTCGGGAATATACGGAAGATCCCTTGCTTACTGAAGTCATGGCGCTCTACGTCAAGCATGCCGAACATTTGCGCAGCCCAGAAACCGCTCTTTACCATGCTGAACGAATCAGCGAACACATCGAGGGACGGCGCGCATCGGAAGCGAAAACGGTAGCGGCCAAGATATGCACCAAACTCCAGGCCAATGGCTTTAAGCCGGCGACGATAAACCGCAGTCTCGGTACTTTAAAAAAGGCTTTGACGCTGGCCTACGACCACGAGATAACGAAGGACAACCACGGTGCGCAGATTCGGCGCTTAAAGGAAAACAATACCCGTGAGGTGTTCCTATCCGTTGAGGAAGTGCGCAAGATCGCCGATTGCGCCAGCGCTCAAGTGCGGGCTGCTATCTGGATTGCGCTTTACACTGGCATGCGCCGAGGCGAAATACTGAAGCTGAGGAAAGACCACATCGGCAAGGAATTGATCACGATCCCAGCCGGCAATACCAAGACGCTAAAGCTGCGCTCGGTTCCGGTCATCGGGCCGCTGAAGCGATGGCTTGAATATGTGCCGCTGAAGATCAACGAGGAAGGACTTAAATCGGGATGGCAAAGGGCCAGGGAAAAGGCTGGCATGACGCATGTCAACTTCCACGACTTGCGGCACTCCACGGCGTCTTTGATGGCTTCGGCGGGGATTTCCCTGCACACGATTAGCAAGGTTCTGGGGCACAGCACTACGCGGATGTCGGAACGCTATGCCCACATCCAGGCAGACCAGCAGAAAGACGCCTTGAGCAAGGTTTTTGGGGAGTGAGAATGGTGGTCGGTGCTGGGTTCGAACCAGCGACCTCTTCCGTGTGAAGGAAGTATTCTACCGCTGAAATAACCGACCATTTCCAAGATTTTACACTGCACTTTACACAGGATGTCTTGAAACCCGCATAAAACCTATACTTGACTATGCCGTGTGAAGGCAAGTAAAATCAAATGGAAATGGCTAAGTTACTGTAAACATTGAAGTTTGTTCAGACAGCAATAGACAAAAATAGGCCGTTTTGGTTACTTTTTACACTGGAATTACACAGGATATGATGTCGCTGCGCTAGCGCGAAGAAAAGGCAGTTAGAGCGCATTTCAATCCACTGGCTCAGCGACCAGAATATTCCACGCCCTCTCGGCAGTTTCTTTCATTGTGAGGGTTTGATCTGGGCGGCGAAATGCCATTAATGCGGTCCGCTTTCCGCAGGCGCACTCAACCACGACAGACCGCATTACCCCTTGAACGCGGGTGACCATTACCGGCAACAAACCACATGAGCATGGCTTCATACGGTGTATGCCTCCCGGATACTTGGTGTTGCCTGTTTTGCGGATGAAAGCCGGTCTTGAATTTCCTGTATTCCCAATACCCTGCGCCCTTGCTCGCCGTAGGTCTTGGAACGTAGGATGACGGTGATTGACTTGCGATTGCGATAGCCTGAGTCATGCGCCCATTTATCGAGCGCGGCCAAGTGATTGAACGATTCCACGAAGATGCCTGGATGTTCCTTCAGGACCATCGCATGATGAACGTGGCCTATGTCTATGTAGTGGTACTCAGTCTCACCATAGTCCTTGCGGAAATCGTTGGTCATGACGTGACAAAGTTGCTTCGGCTTGCACAGGTCTGAGTGATGCGTCATAACCAGCGTTTTGCCCATCCTGTAGGCGATGAATGCCGATTCATTGTTCAGGACATGGACGCGGCCGGAATCGCCATATGCCACCCGCAATAGTTCCGCCATCCAGATGTCATTGGTTCTGGAGTGGTTGCCTTGGTTGACGATAACATCGACATGCTGAGCCTTGCCGAGCGCTCGATCGATAATGAAGCGCATCACGCGAGAGGCAACGCGAATCATCTTCGGGAAGCGCGTATCGAAGTCCAGGCGGTGTTTGCTGGCTTCGGTTTCGCCAGCGAAATTTTCATAATGCGTGAAATCGCCAAGATCATTGATGACGATGCGCTCGCAGGATGGTAGTTCGTCTATTAATTGCGCGATCGCAGAACAAATCTCTCTTTCCGCTATCTTGAGGTCGAAATTTTCTCCGATCTCGGAAGAATGGGCCAACATGCCAAGGTGAGCATCTCCTATCTGAATCCACGGTATCACATCGGATTGCCAGTCTAGCTGAGCCGGTTTCACCTGGATAGCCGGCAAATCCTCAAGCATGCCGGCGATGATCTCGCTCATCATGTCGCGCAGGCGATCAGGATCGACCGCAGACTTTACCCATTGGCCGGTCGGCCTTCCATGTGCGTCGTAATAGGTGGAAACACCTTTGACGATATAGCCATCCGGTACTGGACGAGTAAGATCGTGTTCTGGCGCATATCCCTTGCTTGCGGCGAATTTCACCAGCCGCATCATGGAATCGTGTACTGCCTGCTTGGTAACTCCGAGTTCTTTTGCGGCATTGGCAATCGTGCCGCGTTCTTCAATCAATGCAAGATAGGTTTTTTGCTTCTCGGTAGCGTATAACGCCAACCCCGGCCCAAGCTTCAATGTGACCTCCTGCGAAATTCTCCGCACCAGTCATCGCTATTCACAACGGATTGTGAAAATGAATATTGATCTCCCTCTATAACCAGTATTGGCGGAAATCGCTTGCAGAAGCCGTGTTCGTCTTTGGGTTCGCTAGAATAGAAGGCACACGTCTTACACATCGGCATGCAATCTGACGCGATGGGAATGACCTTCTTGCGGGTGGTCATGGCTACGTGATGCCATTGGCTCGCATGAATGCCAGGTCAGCGCCGCGCGCGCCTGCGCATATCTGAGCGTCGAGGTAGGCATAGAACTGACTGCGCCAGTAGTCGGAGCCAGCCTGATCCGGGGCGCGACCCAGCAGCCCCTCATACTCGTAGGCGAACATGGCGTCCATGGTCCACGTCAGGTCCGGTGCAGGACCTGGTGGATAGGACACGGCGTGCGTCGTGACGTACTCTGCGTCTGAGCCCTGAGCCGCCGCGCGTATGGCCGACGCCCAGTAGGCGCGCGCGACATTCTCCCAGTAGGCGTCACCAGCGGCTTCGGAGTAGCGTCCGAAACGCGTCTTATAGATGCGGTCAAAGGCTTGCAGCACGGTCATCGAGCCGGAGACTGGCGGCTGAGGCGTGGTGAGGTCGTGGCCAATCGCCGTCACGCCGGCAAATTCCGTCATGATGCAAAACGAGTAGCAGTCCGTCAGCGGCACGCCAGCGCCCATGTAGAAGTAGCCTGAGATGCCCCAGTTGGTTCCCCAGCTATTGCGGCAGATGAAGACCAGCTCACCGTTGATCTGGGTATAGCCGACGATGAGGACGGCATGGCCTCCAATCGGCTGCACGTTTGGCGCTGCCAAGCTACCGCCATAAATCTGCCCGGCCTGCAAAGTCTCGATCTGCGGATAAGCCTCGATGTCGATCTGGATCGGGTAGCCTTTTGCCAGCACGTACTGGATGGCGAACTGGAAGTAGTCGGACGTGAACCAGAAAGCGCTCGGGTTGGTCGCGTCGAACGGCTGGCGGTACAGCTGCACCATCGTTCCGGCCTTGTACTGCAGTGCCTCGGCGAAGGCGGCATCGGACGGCTTGACCTCGATGTTGCTGTCCACGGTCGGCCAGGTCGCTTCGGTACAGATGCCGAACTCCTGCGCAGCCATGATCGCCAGCCCGGAAGATGATCCGGTATCCTGCGTCGGGTCGCGCCGTCCGTTCAGGATGAAGCGCGATGTCCAGTAGTTGAACGCCGCAGAGAAGTTGACAGGCTTGCCACTCACGCGCATGAATTCCTCGGCGTTTCCTCGGAAGGCTTGAGCGGTACAGTCGCCAATGTCACCCTGGTTGTCGATTGGGTTGTCATCGGGCCGAAGGTCGACGGTTGCCGGCAGATTGACCGAATAGTCAATTGGGAAATAGCCTGACGGTACCGGTGCGGCGACCTTGGCCAGCCCTTTTACCTTTGCTACCATATCAATCTCCAATCATGGCCGGCGCAGCAGCCAAATACAATTTCCCCAAGTGCCACTCGACGTCGACCGCATCCAGCAAGCCTCCTGGCGGCTGATCGACGTAAGTCAGCGGAACTGGTGCCACGTATGGCAGGCTCGGCACCATGGGAACCGGATCGCCGAAAAATTCGTCGCCGGTCGGTGCGTTGCGATACGAAACTGCGGCTGGGATGTTTTTGGCGATCCAGTCGGCCAGCATCTGACAGCCGGCGTGCGGGCATGCGAACAGCACCATGGCCGAAACGTTGACGCCGGACAGTTTCAGGAGTGGCCCGAATATTGATGCCTCCCCCGCGCCCTTGCTGTGCCCGGTAACGACGACTTGTGCGCCGACCGGCAGGTCGGCCAGCAATTGCTTGGCCAATTCGGGCAGGTTCTTATAGAAGCCAGTATGCAGATCGCCCAGGATCGGGTGGTCGTAGGGATACAGGTCGAAGTCAGCGATCCAGCCAGCGCGATTCTCGGTGCCCTGGTTGACCACGTAGACCAGATTGCCCACCCGCTTCGTGCCGCACGTCGTCTCGCCAACACGATAGACCTTGTCGAACACGCCATCGTCTACGGGGTCGTAAATATCCTTGCACGCCAGTTGCGCGGCCTGCTTGATGATGGCGACCGGAACGGGATTCACGGCTTGCTCGGCGGCGTGAGGAAGGATTTCAGGCCAGCGGTCGGAGCGGATGGGATTGGCGCTGGTACCGGGACGGGCGCTGAAGATGTTGGCAGTATCGGCTGCGGTGAAGGCGCGATCGCTGGTGGCGCTACTGGCTTCACTGGCGCCGGAATTTGCCGCTGTACTGCTTTCGCTGCCGGTGCAACTGGCTTTGGCGCAGTCTGCGCTTGGATGGCTTGTAAGCTTTGCAATATCTGCGACATCAATTGTTCAGACGCGCTCGGCTGTGACAAGGCGGCAAGCGGTCCCTGCGCCAGCGGCACTACGCCTGGTGCCTCAAGCGTCACCGCGCCGTTGGCTACGGTCACCTTGGCAACATTCGTCAGTGGGCAGGCTGCCATGACGGCAGAGACATCGCCAGGATTGCGCTGTAGGGCACCAACCTTGATGGCGCACGCCGTGTCCTTCCAGACGGTCAGTTCCTGGTCGTCGACGTCTTGCACGTTCTTTTTCGCGCCCGCGTAGTCCTGTTTGAGATTCGCGTCCTTGGCCGCAACGTAGGTATTGAGAGCGCCGCAGCCGGTGAGCGTCAGGCACGCCCCGGCGATGGCCGCAAGCGCCAGCAGCATGCCGATGCGGGCGAAGCCGGCCTGCGCTGCCGGCACCGGATTTGCAGGCTCGACGCTCGACGCAGGAACCTCCAAGCCGTGATCCTTGGCATATTTCGCCCAAAGCTCGCTGATGACGTTGGTCAGGAAATGCGCCACGGTAGTCAGCCAGCCAGTGATCGCGACGATGCCGACCGAGGAAAGACCCCATTTCAACTTCTCGTTGATAATGAATTCGACGACAACGACTGCGCCGGTTACGGCGGAAGTCGCTACCATCGTTTGCTTGCTTGACGATTGGTTCATGCTTACTCCGATTTAGGACGGTTAAACAGCTTCGCCAGCCATGCGGCAGAATCGGCGATGACGTTCACATTGAAACTGCGGAAATTTCCAAGATGGCCGACGAACAAGTGGCAATTGACGCCGCCCTTCTTGGCCTCGCACAGCGTCACGAAATTGCTCGGGTCTAATTCAAGGTCTGGATGCAAGTGGAAGGGTTTGATGTGATGGACTTCAAGATTGGCTTTGCCACCACATACGGCGCAGGTCGGATGTTGTGCAAGATGGCTTTTGCGCGCCGCTGGCCAAGCATTAGAACGTTTCGAACTCAGCGGATGCTTGCCTTGCGCCACCCCGATCAGATGTTGGATGATGGGCATTTGTCGGCCTCAAAAAGAAAAACCGCCAGAAGGCGGTTCGTTGAACACATTAATTTATGTGTTTCAGGTGGCGCTGAACTCGGCTTCCTCGGCCTGCCGACGGCGCAACAGCCCGGCGACGACATGGCCGCCGCACTTGTCCCAGGCCTCGAATTGCTCGGCTGCGGCGGCATAGTTCCCGGCGTTTAGGTCCTTAAGCAACGTAGAGCTGGCCAAGTTTCCCCGACCAAGGTTGTAATCGAAGTCGACCAGAGCATCGAACTCACCTTGGGTCAGCGGCACCGTCACCAGGCGATTGACGTCGTTGACGCTGTTCTGGATGTTGGCGAGCAAGTCGGCCTCGGCCTGTTCTTGCGTGATGGTCGAACCTGGCACCACGCCATGGGTATTGCCGTAGCCGTTGGTCCAGACGCCACCACCATCCTGGTAGGCCAGCAGTCGGCAACCTTCGGCGATCTTGGTCAGCGCCAGGCCGGTGCCGCTGTATTGCATGGGAGGATTCATGGCAACGTGTCCTCACTCACCGGAAACTGGCGACCGCTGCGGTATTCCTTCACCATGTGCCAGATTTTGTGGGCGATCATCAAGGCCAGATAAATAGCTGTCAGCCATTGCGCGATATTCGGGACGGGTATCCCGAACAACGTTGCGCCTAGCGTGATTACCGGAGGTGACGTTTTAGCCGCAATCGTTCCCCACGTATCGGCGGTATGCTGCTGCATGGCTTTCCTTTCTTTAGGCGTAAAAAAACCCGCTCTGAGGCGGGTGCTATACTTAAATCTCCTCAATGGGAGACAGAACATGAATAATGACTTTTCCTACGAAGAAAGCCCAATCCGCGCTTGGTATAACCGGCTTGATGGACCTACGCGGTTTTTTGTCAGAGCCGCGCTATGGACTCCAGTGGTATTGTTTGCCGGATTTATTGCCATCATCGCGTGGGTAGCATTCCCTGGCATATTCTCTATTTCACCAGGTCTAGGAATCATCATCGCGGCATGGATTTTGGCGCGCAAACGGTAATCAGCGACTTTCCGGATTTGCAGCAGTAGCAGCCCCCACATAAGGGGCTGATTTCCTTATCCCGCCATTGATGACGCCGACGTTGTTTTTTATCTTGGCCGCCATCGTTGGTTTTGGGAGGGACAGCGGAGCGCTGAGTGTGTTGGCAAGATCAGTTGCTTGTCCAGCCTCGACTCTGCCCTTGAATATATTGGCCGCGCCGCCGCCAGCCGCAATACCAAGGCCAGTTCCAACCGGGCCTCCAATAGCGGAGCCCACCATGCCACCAATTGATGGCAAGCCCGTAAGAACCCCATTTTGAATGAAGTTATATCCTTGCGCTGCTGCCCCTGGATAAGCCTTTGGCGTATTGATGATGTATCCGGCGTCATGCAAGGTCTTGATGTTTTCCAATTCTGGCTCGTTGAAAACCTGTCCTAACTTGCCTTGCAATCTTCCCAGTTCTTGGTGAAAGGCGTTTGCGTTCCACTGGGTACCGCCACTTCCTCTGCCTGCCTTGACCAGTTGATCGGCCAATTGCGCCCGAATTTCGTTGATAGCGTTTTGCGCTTGCGGATAGATTTCCTTCGGCATATTGCCGCGCAGGGTGTTGACGATCTGGCCGAATTGCGCATCTGGGAGGGATGTTATTTTTGTGGCGATATTTTCTATCGGGACTTTCCGATTTACACCATCCGGCCCTGATTCATTCAGAATTGATGCCATGCCATTCGGGTTGTCCAGCGTGTTTGCCCGCAGAGCATATAACTGGCGCGCTTGCTTGAATACATCCTGACCGGCGCTTTGCGCCACATCCATATCAAGCGCCTGTTTCAATGCGCCTATAGTTCCCGAATTTTGCGGCTTCCATACACTATTGAAATACTTTCGCAGGTTTTCCGCTGATTGCACCGTGCTGGGTGCAACCATGGCATCAGGTGAATTTCCTTGAAAACGCGCAACTTGCCTATCCACTGAACCTAATAATGCGGTTCCATCGGTCGAACTTAAAAGCGTTTCTCTGAACTCAGGGTTGCCCAACAAGCTCATGAGATTTTGTGGATTGACCGCGCCAGCAGTGCCAACAGTAGCGGCGCGCTGCTTGGCTTCAGAATACAGGTTATTGATATTCTGGTCGAACCAGTTAGACAGGCCATTAAGCGGCTGCAGTATTGCTTGGCCGCGATCAGTAGGCGTGGAATTTAACTTGCCTCCTGTACTTTGAACAATCTGGTCGCCATAATTATTCAATGCCGCCTGTTCTTTGGCAATCTGTTCGCGCATGACTTTACCACTATCATTTTGCAGTAGGCTAGTTTGATAGTCTTGCCCGGATTGGAACTTGTCGCCCGTGATGTTGCTGGGGCGGTTGGTATCCAACCCTATTTTGTTCAGGGTTGCAAATCTTACGGCTTGCTCATTCATCGGCAATGCGCCGGTTTGCGCAATGGTGACCGGCGCTTCCATGGGCGGAAGCGGATTGGATGGCTGGTCAAATTTAGCCGCCATACCTACCGTCCCGTCGGTGTTCAATTTCAGCCTTGGTTTGTTTGCCATGCTAGTGACAGCATCCGGAACAGAAGGCGACACTGGAGCATCAGAAGGTTGTAGTGTCGGCTCTACTTTTTGCGCAACGACATTCGAACCATTTGGTGGATTTAGCGAAAAATCAGTCGGCGCGCGCAGAATTTTTACTGCTGGCGCGAGTGTCATGTAAAGGTCAGGCGCGACACCACCGGCACTGCTGCCGATATTTTCCAATGGACCTACAGCGCCTGGAACATTCGCTACTTTATTCCCGACCGCCATATCGGCAACATGTCCAATTCCGCCGCCCAACGTTGACATTGCTTGCTTAGCGCCGCCTAAGATGCCACCTATCCCTTCATTGGCGATCTTGGCGGTATCGGAAGTGGGTTGATAGGTATATTTATTCTGTGTGTCTTGTACGGCGTTGGCGGCGTCTTCAAGGCTGCCGCCAGTGAGAAGTGTGCCAGCACCATGAAAACCGCCAGCAATCGTGGACCCAATTCCGCTAGCCCAATTCAAGGCTAGTTTAGCTGGGCCGGTGGCAACATCTCCGACTTGATCCACAAGAGGCTTATGTAGGAAATCTTGCGCAGCATCGATGATGCGTTGTTTTGCTGCGGCGCCTTCCGACAACTGAGGTGCTGCAATTGGCGCCTGCGAATCATGCGTCATTTGATCGACGATTGACAGAGATGATGCCGACTGTGGTGCTTGCTGGTGACCGGCATCTGCCATCATCTGAGCAAGAATATCGCTCATCAGTACGCTCCGAGATCATGCAAAGCCGCAGCCTTTTGTAGCAAAGTCGAATCTTGCGCCAATGATTTTTGCAGAAACGTTTTGGCCTGAATTGAGCCAGGAGTGTAATTTTTATATTGCCATAAACGCGGGTCAGCATTTTGGTCGAATTGAGTTTCTTTCTGCTGATAGGCAACAGGGTCGCGAGTGGCCAGAATTGGTCCAAGCAATTTTGCCTTTGCCTGCATCATCTGTTGCGCACCAATCAGGTTATCTGCCGCCTCGTGAATTGCTTGCGTCGTCATATGCGCATTTGGATTGGCGGATTCAATGATAGATCTTGCCGCATCGGTAGAACCCGTGACGGAGCCTAATTTCGCCACAATTTGATTTGCATTCTTACTCAACAGGTCATTTGCCGTCGCCTCGTCGTTCGCCCCTTGGAAACCTGCTGTTGCCAAAATATGATTGATGTAATTCAATCTATCTGCGCCACCACCAGTAGCAGCTTTATCTGCATACATTTTAATGTTTTGCAGGTTGGAGATAGTGGACTGAGCGTTGTTGTTGGCGACGTTTAGCGCAGTCCATTTCTGAGATAGTTCATCTTGCGACGCTTTGGCAGCTGTCGCCGGTCCGACTTTCGCAGATTCCGAAGCGGAGATCGCTGGCAAACCATTATCTACTGGAACAACGTGCCAATTACCGTTGACATCCATTTTGTTCATAAAGCCATCTGGAGCTGCGCCAGGTAATGTATGAATGCCATTTTGATCGGCGAAAATGGTGCCGCGCAACGAGGTCGGCGCGATGTAGTTTTCCTTGGCAAAGTGTTTGTCCATCAGATCATTGAACTCTGGCGAACCTGGCTTGTAACCGCGTTGAATCAAATCCTTGACGAAATCCGTGGGCATCTGTCCTGCCAAGGTCGGATCGTATTTCAGCGCGTTCTCGATGAAATCCTTTCCTGCCGGATTTCCGATCATAGAGAATCCCAAACCTAATGCCAGCATTTGGCGCGGGGAAACGCCCGTTCCTGCTGGTGGCTGCGTCGAGCCATATTGGGTCGTAGTATTGGACGATGCCGGAGCGATAGGTGGTTGTGCACCATTGACTGCGGGATTGCTTTTCAATGTTGCCTGCGTACGCGCAATCTCGCGCTGCAATGCCGCTATATTTTCCGGGTCTTTCTCGCCCTGTAGCTCGTTCTGTAGAATTTGAAGCCTTCCATAATCCCTCTCTGCCTGATGTTCTGGAGATATGGTTGCATTTTGTGGCATCCCACCATTTGCGGATGCGGTCGGAACTTGGGTGCCTGTGATAGGTGCGCTTTGCGTTGGGGACGCAGAAGCTGATGGCGTGACAGCCGCAGACAAAGTCGGCGCAGGTGCGGGGGAAGTTGGTACCGTAACTGCAGACGGCAGGCTGTAAGATACCCCTTGCGAAGGCGGATTTTGTGGCTGATTCGCTCCCAACACGTTATTCATCATGCCTTGCGCACGGTCAGCTTGGAACTGTGCAATCGCCATATTTTTGTGCAACTCCAAATCGGAATTGATCTTGGCAAGGTCTTCCGCATTAGCAAGCTGCTGCTGATAGCCGTATTGCTGAGTCAATGCCTGCTCGCCGGCCTGCCCAGCGCCACCCAAGGCACCGGTCGCGAGATAGCCAAACAAGCTCATTGCATGCCCCTTGCAGAGTTGATGATGCCCTGCGTGGGCGATGTTGGCGGTGTTGCTGGTGCTGCTGCCGCGCCGCTTTGCGCACCTTGACTCCCCTGCTGCTGGTCGGCCTGCGCCATGCCGTGGGCAATGACGGTATGCATCTGCTGCTGGCTGATACCCATTAGTTGCAGTACGTACATGCCTACGTCTTGCGTAGCCTGCGCGATCAGTTGCGGGTTAATCTGCAGGCCATTCAGCTTGGACAAATAATCCAGACCTTCGCACATGAATACGGTGGCCGCTGGCACCATGACTTGCACTGGCATTGTGCCGCGCGATTGCTTGTACAGTTCTCCGACAAGTTTGGCCGCACCTTCGGCCACGTTGTTGGCGGGATTGCCCGGCTTAGTCAGTTGCGTCACCATTAACTGGTGCGATTGCGGCGAATACATGATGGACAGGCCAGCGGTCACCGTGCGCTGGAAGGCTTGCGCCAGTTGCGGAGGCACCTTCTGCTGAATGGCGTTCTCGATCTGTTCGAGTTGCGGATTGGTGGTTTTGCCGAGCATGTTAGGTTCCCGTGCGTTTCGAGTTGATGATGCCGGCCGGCTTGACTTGCTGGTTCTGGTAATTCAGCTTTTGCTGGTTTTGTGCAAGCTGCTCTTCGCCCAATTGTTTCTGTTGCGAGGCTTGATAGGCTTGTCCGAGTCCACCCAATGCGCCCATGCCGACCTGACCAAATAAATGAGCAGCACCAGCATTGTTATTAGCCCAGTTCGTCAGGCCGGAGAAGAATCCGCCGCTGCCGCTGTTCGCGGGCGGTAGCCCGCTAGGCAGATTCATATGCGATAGATTGTCTGTCACGCCACCGGCAGGTTGAACGGGAGGAAGTGTAGTTTGGGTCGCCAAATTGGCACTGTCACCCGCGCCTTGGGCGGTCGTAATGTTCAGATTGGGATTGGCTGCCGCATTTGCTGCAGTGGGATTGATGGCTGTTTGGGCGGCCGTCGCTGCTGGAACTGGTGCCGCCGCACTCGCCGCAGTTTGCGTGCCGCCAGCGTTGGCAATGTTGCTGGCCGCATCTGAACTGGGAACGGTTTGCGCGACGGTTCCTGTTTGTCCTGTAATTGCACCCGTGGCTGCTGGATTGGCGCCCTGCGCAATTTGCGAATTGACCAAGCCATTTCCCGTTCCATTCGCTGGAGGCAACTGAGTAACATCGCCTGCTGGCGGTGTTGGAACGGGATTTGTGACGCCATCGGCAGTAAGAGCACTGGCATTGGCCGCTTCAAAACCATTGTTGGCTGCTGTGGCGCCGTAAGCAGCGTTATCTGCTGCCACACTATTAAATGCTTGGTCAAGTCCGCCATTGGCATTGACTGAATTGTCGAAATTTTGCAAATCCTGATAATCTCCCGCTGTATTCGCTGCGTCTGTCGCCGCATTGACCCCACTTTCTGCAAGCGAACCAACACCACCGGCCAATCCCATCACGGCACCGACCTTAACCATGGTCTGATTGCCAGTCACTGCTCCTACCACACTGGTAATGGTGCCGACTGTCGCTACAGCGGTTGCTACCTCGGCAGCAGTTGCTGTACCTTCTACGACTGCCGCTATCGCACTAAAACCCATGATTACCCCTCACAATAATTTTGCGGCCATGACTTCTTCTTCGACATAGCCGAGTCGATTCAATATCTTGCGGAAAACCGTGTCCATCTTGGCGTGCCAGACGATCTTGCGGACGCCTTGCGTCTTCAGTTCGCGTTCCGAATACTTGATGAGTTTTATGCCAGTCATGCCTTTGCGGTAATCGGGATGCAGGAACAGCACATCGTTTTGCGCGATCAGCGTTTCAGCATAGTGCAAGTGCGGCTGCACGATAAAGGCACTGTAGCCGACTAGTTGACCGTCGTCGCGTGCCGTGAACAGGGCGATCAATCCGGCTTTTTCCAGCGCGGCGTATTTTTCCCAAATCGGATTTAACGAGACAACTTCCTTGTTTCTGGTCAATTCCTGATAATGCAGCTTCAGCAGTTCCTGGCAATCGCCCATGAAGTCGTAGACGATTTCACGCTGGAAGGAAATCATCGGCGGATTAGGCGTGTTGTGCCAGTTCCAGTGTCGGTTCCTGTGCCAGCGACTGTGCCAGCCGATGGATCAGTCTGATTGAACTGCAGCAGGTTGGAAACATCCGGAACATGGGACGATGCGGTAATCGTCTGAACCGCTTGCACGTAGGCGTTATAAGCGGACAATTCAAGATTATATTTTCCTTGCGCATCGGTATTCAATTGCGCAATCGTATTCAATGCAGACTGATAATTTGCCCCCGCATTCGCTACACTGCTAGACGATTGAATCATCGCATTGGTCTGTGCCTGCAGTGTTGCAATCGCTTGTTGCGTCTGGTTGCTGGCGGCGTTCGTGGCAATGCTGGTGTTCGCGGCAGTAAGGGCGTCCTGGATCGAGGTTTCCGCGTTCAGTTGCTGGCCGGTCAGCGTGTTTTGCGCGGTCTGGTTCGCTATTGCAAACTGATTCGCTGTGTTGGCATTCGTCGCCGCTGCGTTTTCGTAGGTATTGGCGTCCTGCTCGGCAATCGGCAATGCGGCGTTGTAAGCAGCAGCATCGCCAGCGGTGATCGCCATGCTCGAATTAGCCAATCCACTTGCGTTGGCTTGTTCCAGCGCATGCGCCCTAGCCTGTTGCATCAACGGCGAGTTTGGGTCATCGATATTTGCCAATTGACCCTGTACGGTTTGGTAAGGACCGACATTGAGCTGAGTCGGATTCCCTAATTGCGCGGCATTGGTCGGGATCGAAGCGGGAATACCGCTTGGCGTGCCGCCCTTCGCCAGCATCGCACCTTCTGCTGCCATGTCGGAACCCTGTGCACCGCCCATAATGGCGTTGTTCAGTTCCGTTAACGTCATGTTTGGATTTTGCGCGGCGACGTTTTCCCAATACTGGAGTCCAGCCTGATCCGGCATTCTGCCAAAGTCTTCCTCATAGTTCACTGCGATTTGATTCGCAGCATTTACGGCTGACACTGGCGTCATATTACCGCCTGGCGGCGTCGTTGCTGGTGGGGTAGTGGCGGGTGGCGTGGTGGGTTGTGTCGCTGGCGGCGTGGCCGGAGGCGTAGTAGGTGGAGTCGCAGGCGGCGGCGTTGTGGTGTTAGCTGGTGGCGTGGTTGTGCCATCCGTGTTGCCGGTATCGACTTGCCTGAGTTGCCTCTTGCTATTGACAATGCCAGCCGAAGACGCAGGCGCACTTGTCGACGTGGAATTGCTTGATTGAGTCTGAGAGCCTGCAGCATTATTCACACTCGGCTGCGGCGTAGCGCCAGAGTTCAACTGGTTCAGGTAATAGGCGGCGCTGGAAGTCGGGTTAGCCGTCGCATCCTGCAATGCGGTCGGCGCATTCGAAATCGTGCTGGGCGCGGGCGTAGGAGTGGCAGGATTGACCGTCGCACTCGATGCTTGCTGACTCGACTGCGCAGCGTTCGGATCGTTTTGATTGATCGCGCTGTTGATGATGCCGGTAGTCGCTACCATGAATGCGCCTTAAGGAATGGTTGCCGTGGCGGTAGGCCACGTAGCCGAGCCACCGTTTTGAATGGTTTGAAGTGTCACGTCAAGCGCATAGATGTAATTGCCGACCGCTGCTGCAATGGCGGTAATCTGCGCTGGATTCACGGCGACAAAATTTCCGGATATGCTTGGGTACTGCATCGTCGCCCCACCGCCTGGAAGGCCGAGTCCTGCGCTGATCTTGGTAACAATGGCAGCGAGTTTGTTCTCCGAGTTTGTATCGACGCCATAAATTGAATTCAATGCGGGCGTGCTGGTCGATGTGATGGATAGTCCAGCAGAAATAGCCGCAAGATATGTTGCTTGAGCAGATTGAATTGCGCTTTGCTGAGATTGCCATTGTCCAATATTGAATCCAGCAATCCATGCCTGAGCAGCTTGCTCTTGCGCCAAGGTCGCCGCTGGAGTTGGCGTGAATGCCCAGGTTGTCGTGTCGGAGAATGAGCCAAGCGATACGCCAACTATGGGGCACAGAGCAGCGATCTGATCGTGAACGTATTGTGTTGGGTCTTGCATAGATTACATCTCCAACGAAGCGGTTAAGAACATCGCTGGGGAGCTATCATCATAGTTCTTTCCGTAGAACGTTGATGTGGTCGTTTTCGAATATTCCATGGCCTGCAAATAATGGAACCCAAGCTGTGGGTTGAACGACATCATGCCGGTCGATATAGACATGAATTGCGCACCAGCGCCGGTGTTATTCATGGCTGCACTGAAGTTCGGCGTTGCCGACGTGCTGTCCAAGTTCACACCGATATGCGGGCCAGACGAATATCCTGTGCAAGTTTCCGTGTATGAGCAATTTACGAAGGACTGCTGCAATCCATCGACAAAACTTATTCTGTTGCTGTTGCTGTTATCTGCCGAGCGCCAAGTTGGTGTTGCGTAGGTCCAGCTGGTCGTGCTGTCTTGGCATGATGTGTCGACGCGCACGCGGTTGTAGGCGTTGTATAGGGCCAGCATGTTGTTAGTCCCACCCGTTGCAGCGGTCGGCGCGAACTGCATGGCTGTCTGCCCATTTGCAGTCGCGTACATCGTGCCGACGTAGGTAGCCTGGTTTGCTGCTACTGTTACTGTGGTCGAGGTTGCGTCGATCTTGGCGGTGATCTGAACGGCATTGGTCCATACGCCATTCAACAATTGCAGTTGCGTGGTTCCAGCACCAGTGCCGCGCGATGTCGTGCTTGACCAAGCCGGGCCAGTGCAAAGTGTCGGTGTTCCGCTGTTTAGGAATACGAACAGGTCGTAGAGGTTTCCGGATTGCTGATAGCCAGTATGTCCGCTGTTACTATCAAGTGCCAACGTTAGTTGGCTGAACAAATTTGAACTTAGGTATGTGCCGTTATAAATCGGAATTCCGTTGCCACGATAAGGCGCATAGTAAATGCTGGTTGCTGCCGTGATGTCGGAAGGCATTACTGGCGTGTTGCTGGTTAGCGTCAACCTTCCCTGCGGTTCTGGTGTTGCCGAGAAACCCCATGAAGAGGTCGTGCCATTTGTGGTTAAATTTTTACCGCCATTCCCTGCTTGGTTTGGTAACTGGCCCGCTGCCCCTTGGGCCGCGAAGAAAGCTGCGAGTTGTTGGACAAATGCGGTATTCGCCAGTTTAGTTGAATTGTCCGAAACAGCTTGAGTCGCGCACGACAGCGTCGTCATGCATTGCCAGGTAGCCGTCGTCGCGTTGTAGATGAATGCGGCAACCTTCCCGGCGATCAAGTCGCCAGGGTTCAAGGCCGTTCCATCGGCGTGCGTGATGGTGACCGCACCAAGTCCATTTGCGTTGATGGTCGGCGTCGTCGAGGTCGTTGTGTTGGCGATCTTGGCAATCAGCACCAATCCATCGGTATAGGACGTGATGGCAGAATTGATCGACACCACAATTGAATTCACGGTGCCGGTATCCACTGCATACGCCGATACTGGGAGCAGTCCGAATGCCGCTTGAATCAGCGAAAATTCACTGCGTATGGCCGCTGACGTTCCCCTGGTCTGCGCAAGAGGATTGCCGGTAACCGTATAAAACGGATTGGTCATGCCTTATCTTTCGAGTCGTTGAGGCGAATAGATCAAGGTCAGCCCTTGGAACGTATGGGGCTGAAACTGGGCATAGTTGCTATACAAGAGGAAGGAAATGTTCTTCTCAGTCCCTTGCAGGGAAATCTGCGGCGTGCCAACGACCTGCGAATCCCAGGTAAATTGGTCCCAGGTGAACTGATCCCAATAGCCGGATGCGCCGCCAAGCGAAGTGTCCGGCACCGGCGCGGATGGCTGTACATTTGGATCGCCATACCCTAGGTCGTAGGAAAAATTCACCTGCGCGTAGGCGTTGACATAGCCCTCGAACACGGCACGCCGGTAACGCTTGCGCACACGCGGCGATTTGCTATGGTTGAATGGCAGTCTGAGCCATGCCTCGATCGGATTGCCGTCAAGGCTGGTTCCCACGTTGTCCTGATACACAAAGCCATTGTCAGAGCCGAAGTAAGTTACTTCCTGTCCCGCAGCATTTGTATCCGTGCAGATACAGCGCACGTTCAAGCCGTAATTGAGCGGCATGATGCCGTTCGGTGTCTGTCCGGTCAGCCCAACAGCTAACCCAGTGCCATCGGAAAAATACACGCGGTACTGGTTTTTCTGATGCAGCGAGGTCGAGGAAATCGCCAAGCCCTGCTTCTTGTTAATCAGCGTCTGGATTTCGTGGCTCACCGAGTTGTAATCGAAGTCGCCGAACGTCAGTGTCGAGATGACGGTCTGAATGCCGCGCGAGGTCCATCCATAGGTGTCATTGCTGACCGTCTGCATGGTGAAAGGCGAAAATCCCATATCCCAGATCGAGGTAATGAGATTGAAATTCGCCACCGATGAGCCATACAGCGTGAACATGTGGCCCGTGGAGAAGATCGCCATGGTTGAGCCGGTCACGTAAGTGCCGCCTTGCGGAACAAAACCTGTAATCAGGTCGCCGACGCCGATCACCCCCGCGCTCTGGTTCGCATCATAGTTGTAGGGGTTGGCAATACTGCTGACATTCAGGTTTCCGCCTTGGGCCAGAAACAGCATCTCCTTGAAATTGATGACATGTGCAGGCGTGTCTACCGTTGCTCCGGTATGAATCGGCACATAATTCGCGCCGTCGAACTCGAAGGCTGGATTGACGCCATCCACGCCATACATCTTGTAACCGGTGGCCGAACCGCTGAAATTGATGTTACAGAACTCCATCTGACCACCTGGCAAGCGGGTAATCTGCACCGCTGCCGAAGCTGTCGTCGCCAACAACAGGTTGCCGACGCTCAGAATCTCGCCACTCTGGAATGTGCCTGTCTGCGAGGCGATCACCAGCGTGCCGACTAGGTTTGTCGTCCACGATCCAGTCATCAGCAACGATGCCGCTACCGTCGCAGTCGCGCCCGAAGTCACGCCGGTAATCGTATTGCCCGCGTAGATGTTGTTACCCATCGCGGTACAAGTGATCGTGCCGGAACCGGCACCCGTCACGTTGATCGGCGTGCCGCCAAGTGTTGCGGCGATCTCGAACGTGTTGGCGGTAATCGTCGGAACGAGGTAATACGTGAAGTTCGCGGCAATCCCGGTCGGCAGCGTACCGCCAGCAGAGATAGAGAATTGCACCGGCTGTCCCGCTGCCATGCCATGCGCGGTGTCCGTCACGACCGTTGGTGACGCCGTGGTCATGGTCACTGTGGCCGACTTGACCAGCGTGGTGAGCTTGATTTCCAAGCCGAAATTGACTTGTGACCATCCGGTCGAGGTGGCCTTGTACATCAAGGCCGCCGTCGCCCCGATGTTATCGCGAAAGGCGTACACGTTGCCGTTGTAATACTTGACGCCACGCACCGAGCCCGAACCGGGAACCGCCGATATGCTAGTGCGCAGATCGTTCGCCGCCAGGAGCGTGTAATTGGCGTCATCCAGCGGAAGCAATGCGCCATTCTGCTGCGCGGTGCCGGTAGTGACAGCCTGCACCCCGCTATCAGTCAAGTTCTCGCCAGATACGAATACCCCGGATAAACGCCCTACTACTAGGTAATTCTGTGCAACTTCACCAACCACGCCAACATATATCGCCAGCACCTTGGCGGTTGCGCCTGAAGTTGCTCCGGTAACCGTATCGCCGATGTTGATCGTGCCGCTTATCGTCGCCGGCAAAATCCAATAGCTAGCCGTGCTTGGCGATTGATGGCCGTCGAAGCGCTCGAACCCGTAGATGCGCGCATAGCCACCGGTAATGACCGGCTCGTAGTTCTGCGCATCGAAGCACTTGCCAGGGTCTAAGGCAATCGGCGGCGTCATCAAATCCAAACCGCCCTTGAATGGGAAGAACTCGGTCTTTATGTCGCTCATGCCAATTGCGGCCCGTAGCTGGGTGTCGGCAATTGGTTCAAATCGAGCCGGTACAGCATGGTCTTGTATTCCTGTTTGGCCCGAGCGATGCACTCCTGTGCGCCTTCATACAGCCCATAATGCTCAAGCGCTTTCCACACAATCATCTTGTGGTACTGAACCGGAAGGGTGGGAACGTCGGTGTCGTTGACCAGTTGCGTGGCTACCTTGTAATACTCGCCATCGATGGTGTAGCCGAACAGATCAGGAGGACCGCCCAATACGATGTTTTTCTGCGGATCGATGGAATACAGAGAGGGCCGCATGTAATTGGTACGGGCCGAGCCGTACATGTACAGGTTGCGGAACTCGTCGTAAGTCGCAAACGGCAAAATCATCTCGTTCGAATAACCGATCGACGTGGTGTAAATCCGCAGCGAGTCTTTTTTCCAGTCGCCGAACAAGGTCAGCCCTACGTCTGTGATTGGGTTGTAGCTCTGCTGATTGGTGACGGTATTGGTCTGGAAAGAGAACGGAAAACGCAGCCAATTCCAGTCCGTGTGAATCTGCTGCACATCCATCCATGCGGCATTGATCCAGTTGACCAGGCGCAGTTGCTCGCCGGTCACGCCAACCGTTGTGGTCAGATCAGACCCGCTTACGCCAGCCTCTTGCCGCAGCTGGTTCACCAATTGCAGGAACGTTGACATCAGGCGGCGTTAGGCCGGTTCAGCCTTGATCGCGGCCAGCCAAGCGCGACCTTTCGGATGTGGGTCTTCCAATACCGAAAAAGGGAGCGCAAAGGCTGTGCGTCCCTTGGGGATATTGGTGCTTTCCGGATTTTCCATGTTCGGCGTTTGCGGCGTGAACTTGGTTTCCTTGCAGCGCGCCAGAACTTCAACGAACATCCTGCGCATCTTGATCGGCGTATCACGCAACCAACCTTGGGAAATTCCGTTGACCGACAATATGCCATCTGGAGGGGCGCTGTCATCGCCGGTACTGGGAATTTCGACGGTCAGGATTTGGTTCATGAAGGCTTCTTCGCCGATGATGGCATCGAAGTCTTTTTCCTGCGTGACGACCGGGTCGAGATTCTGGCCCTGGTCGACGATTTGATTCCCAATCACAATGTCATTGGGCTTGGCGTTTTTCGGTTTCGGAACTCCGCGCGGCATGATTTCTCCTTGAGAATAAAAAAAGGGCGCCGAAGCGCCCGTTGGTTGGAAGATAATTGCGATTAGGAGGTCTGCGGTACTTGCGGCAACCCAAGGCCAACGTCCTGCTGCGTCGAGGTCACGCCGGTCGCATTCCAGTTATCCGACGAGCCGGGGATGAAGCCGGTGCCGGCGTAGGTGGAACCGATCGTGACGACGGTATAAGCGAACGGCGTCAGCGAGTCCGGCAGACTCGGGAATTGCGGCGGTGCTGTGAAGTTGCCGTTCGAGTCAATGTTGGTGCCAATAGCACCCGATGGCAGCGACGGCGGCAGCGGACCCTGTGCAAGGCCAACTGTGCCGGCTGCGTTCACAGTCCAGACGTAGCAGCAGCCTTGACTGATCTGCAGCGCCTTGAACGCCTTACCCGTAACGGCATCAGTGGTCGGAGTAGTTGCACCAGCCGCACCTGCTACATAGTATTGCTTGCCTTGATTGCAGTAAGTCAAGTTTTGGGTGGTGTAGGTCTTGGCCGCAGTTGCCGCCACACCAGTCAGATTGGCAGTCGCGCCACCAGCACGCGAGAATACGGCGTTCGCCGCTTGAAGATCGTAGCTCATTGTCGCACTCCTTGATTAGTAGTTGGTCGCGCCGCACTCGATGCGCAACATCCAGGCATCGTTGAGACGGACGGCGTTGAACCAGGTCGAGGCACCGACATAGCCGAACATGCCGAGTGGGTTGGCGTGGTTGATGTTGTTGGCCTTGAGGACGGTTGGCGTGATTGCGCTCATTCCTTTCAGTGCGACCTGACCCCATGCCTTAGCGGCAACTACGAGGTAGGGATAAACGTCCACGTTGGAACCGCCGACCGAGACCATGCCGTTCAAAGTGGCCGAACCAGCCGCGAGGAAAGGCACAAACAATGGCGAAGGAATGAACCGGAATTCTTCACATGTGCCCAATTCACGCGCATGCACTGGTTTCGCTTGGCCGTATTTCGCCACAGGCGTGAAATCAGGCAGATTACGGACATCTGCATTGCAATCCGTGTGGTGGAATACGAGGAAGCCAGGTTCCACTGGGATGGTAGCGAAATTCACCGACGGCGATAGCTTTTCGGTGATGCGCTTGCCTCGGTTCGATTCGAGAATGCGCGCCGCCAAGCGGAGTTTGCCAATGCCGAGAGGAGTGTTCACACTGGAGCGGCTAGAACCGTTGGAATACACCACTTGGGTGCCAGCCTTGAGTTGACCATAACGAACCAGTTCGAGAATTTCACCCATTGTCTCGCCGGTAATGGTCACCATTTCCTCGGAGAGATTGTCTTCGTACAGCAGCTCAGTCTTGCTGGTGATTTTGAACAGAATGCCGAAGTTTTGCAGCGTGACGGAGACGTCTTGAGCGCCAACGGTATTGGCGTTCGGCGTCACACCTTCCGACAGGACGAAGCTGTTAGCCGTGATTTGCGGCGTGCCAACGTATTGGTTAGAGCCAATCCCCGACCCTGTGCTGACTGCGCCGAACGGCAAGATGCGGCGAAACACGAGGGTATCGGTATTGTTCTTCGGCATCTCGCGTTGCTCGCCGAAGTCGCCCAATACGATGATGGGTTGAGCATGTTCCAACATGCCCTGCGCAGCACGGATTAGGTTCCGTGACGCGACTGTGGTATAGCCTTGTGCAGACATTTTATGACCTCATAAAGAAATGGTTAGTAGCCCCGCGCACGTTTTTGTTCGCGCTTTCTCGCTTCGTGTTCCCAAAACTCTTTCTCAGTCATGTCGCTTTCGGCTTTGACTGGAGGAGGTTTGGCGCCACGCTTCGGCGCTCCCGTTGCAGCTTGCAGAGTTTGTTGACGCTGTTGCGCCAGATTGGTTGCTTGGTTGGTTTGAGTCTTGGAGGATTCGAAGGCGCGCAGCAGTTTGGCGGCGTCACGCGGGTTGTCGGAGGAACCGAGTGCCTGAACTTCAGGGGCCTGATTCTTGATCCATTCCGCGTAGGCTGGTGAATTGATCTCCTGTATCCAATCCCCACTTCCAACAATGGAGTCGAGATGGGCACCGATCAATTCGGTCCTGACTTGCCCAGTTCGTTCTTCGACGATCTTGTCGATCGCCGCTTGGTCGAACTGTTGTACTTGTTGAGCCAGATGCATTTGAATGCGTGCATCCATGCCTTTCTCAGTCGCCTCCGCCCAATCAGGGTGTTGGCGTTTGAGTGCTGCCCATTCAGCAGGGTCTTGTATGGCTTGGGCTACCTGGGCCTGAGTCGGAGCATTTTTAACATCGCCAGTGGCAGCCTTGGCTGCGGCCAGCAATTGTTTAAGCTCTTGCTCATTCCTACGTAATCCGCCTACGTGACCGGCCAAGGTGTTATAGCCTGCCTCGAATTTTTCGAGCCTTGCCATAACATCTTTTTGAAACGCTGCTTGAGGGTCGTCTTGTTGATCGCCTTTGACTTCGGTCTTGGCTTCCGGTTTCGGTTCTGCCAGTGGCTTTTTAGCGGCCGGCGTTTCCCCATTTCCTTCTGCTTGGACTTCGTTCCATAGAGCGGTGTTTTGCTCAAGTATTTGTTCAGGCGTCAAAACCTCTTCGCTCATAAAACCTCGCTGGCAAATTAAACAGTGACAAGTGGGACTACTCCGGCCTGTCGTTACTTGCTAGGGCCGCCGCTTGCTGCGGCAGTGCTAACAATTCTTTGTATGCGGCGATCTTTCCCCGCATGTATTGGGTTTCGTCGTGATCTTTGGATGGCGCTTCCAGGCGCGTTCTTTCGATCTCGCGCAGCTTTTCTAGGTGGCGAGAAAACTCTTTCCAAAACTCAGACTGAAAATTGAAATTCATGGGCAATAAAAAACCGCCTCGAGGGCGGTCTTTGTGAAATTGGTTTTGGTTAGTCTAAAATTCACATTCGCGTTTTTCGTCGCGCGAAGGTGATGTATTCCTCTGGCAGCGTCGGTGCGCCGCCGTTGAGAAAGCCAGTCGTGAAATTGAGCGGCTGACTATTCAGAAATGCAGAAGCGGCAAAGGGCCCAAGATTGGCCGCCGTGAAATTCATAGCCTGATCGTTCAGCATGAGGCCAAGATTTGGCACGATGTTCGCTGGCGTCATCGCAATATTTATTCCACTTAGTCCGACTGTCCAAGACGGCATTACCGAACCTTGCGTGAAACTTAGGTTTTGCGCACTCGGATTGATTACCAATCCCATGGCAACAGATGCCTGCGTGAAATTTGACGCAGTACCAGTCAGATTCATTCCGAAATTCGGCGCGACTGTGCCCTGCGTGAAGGTCGGCGTCGAGCCGCTTAATGTCAGAGCGGTTCCTTCTGAAACGTTCGCTTGTGTGAAGGTGAAGCCTTGGCCGCTTAGGTTAACGGTGACACCCCCTCCTGAGATATATTCCCAAGCGCCTATCGTTGGCGTACTTGAACTACGTGTCTGGTTAATAATGTCCAGACCGCCCGTATAGCTCGACTCAGGCGTACCAGCATTGATCAAGTCGGCGCCTGACTTGACTCTAAAATCACGCGATGAGGAGTTTGAGTTATTGACGAACTGGTTTGCGTAGGTCTTGCTTTTTAACGAATGCGAACCTGGCGCTGTTGTGTCGCCTGAACAGTTATAGTCGCTGGAACCCGATGTACCCGACTTGAATGCTGTCCCAAACCCCATCGAGACGCAATCAAGATAGAGCGGGGAATCATAGTTACCGCGGAATCCGTAGTTGTTTGCAGACCCTACCTGAACGCTGGTGATCGCCACAAAGATCGAGTTCGACCCTTGCGAAATACAACCTGTACCACCAGCATTATTCAGCGCAAGGCAGTTGACTGCGGTTGCGCCAGTGAGGCTTATCGCCCCACTACCGCTGCTCGTAAAGCTACTCTCGCAGACCAGGTTCTCAAAGACAGAATGCGTAGCCGTTCCGGTCTGGGAAATGGCTGCCTGCGTCTGACCGCCATCAGAAATTTGTAGCCCCTGCACCGTGACATAATCGGTGGATACCGCAATGACTGCACTTCCTGACCCGGTACTCGTGGCGCGCAACCCCACGCCATACGATTGGTTGTATTGAAGCTTGTTAGTGGTCTTGTTGGCGTTATCGTAAAACGACTGCCCGCTTCCGCAATTGATCGTGATCGTGTGGCTGGCGTCCGTCGTGAAACCAGAAACATTCCCAAGAGGTGGAGTGCCTGTGAACTCACTATCGTTATATAGTTGAATAACGTAGTTATTACCATCCGTTACAAGGTTAGATGGAATCGAAGCAATTGCCGCCGACAGGGTGGAATACTGTCGACTCGACGTACCAACCGTCTTAGTGACAGTGCCCATTACGCCACCTTGGTTGTCGCGCCAATCACGTCAGTGGACTGCATAGAAATAATCGGCGCGGTTCGTGCTCCAGAAAACTGTGAGGAATTCGGGAGCGCCGACAAGTTCAGAAGGTATGCTTTACGTGGATAAGTTTTTCCATGCACCATCAGTTCTCCGAGTATGTATCCCATCTGCAGTATCTCGGCGTGCGTTCCCAAGATAGGAGCGCTAATGATGCGCCAGTTTGCGTTTGCGAGTTCTTCAGAACCCCATCCCCACCCGTCTGGCTGGACGGTGATAACTTCTCCAGCCTTGATTGCGTCTATGGCGGTGCCGTTGTCTACGATGGCGACCAGCAGTTCCATTTCAATACCCGTATGCAGATACCAATGTGTCGCCACCGTTGGCTGTCCAGAACGAGGCGAGGTTGGAAGTCCATACTTGTGTATAGTCAGAGTAAGCTGGCGTTGTGCCAGTCCCAGTCCATGTCGTGGTGTAACCAGGGAGATTGGCGAACGACCCGGCAATGTAGGGAACCCCCAAGAACGTTGCAACCCCTTCAAGGGTAGCTTCGTTCGAGATCAAGTCTTCGAATTTCACTACATAGGTACTCGGATCTGTAAGCCAGCCGAGATAACTATCCGCTACCTGGAGCAATGTTCCATCGGGAGTAGGAATGCCGATTGCGGCCATGATCGTGCCCTCTGTTACCGACATCCAGTTGTAACGCATCCAGCTTATCAGCGTATTTCGCGGGTCCCGTTTGATAAAGACGTGCTTCGTGGTTCCGTTGGGGAGCGTTTGTCCATATGGTATATGGCTAACATCTGGTACAGGTTGTCCAAGTAGCTGCACAGCCTTCAACAGTGCATGGGTCCCTGACTTCGGGCATCCATTTACGCAAATCGTCATTAATTAAGCTGAATCAGCGCAGTGGTACTACCATTTGTCGGCATCGTCAACGTCAACGTGCCAGCAGTAATCGTCTGCGCGCCGAATGTCCAAGAGCCGATAGCATGGTTGCTGTTGGTTGTGTCGTACAGCAAGACCGTATCGAAAGCGGTGGTTAGGGTCACGTTGGTGTAGACGATGTTCGCGCCTGGTTGCCAATAGGCGGTCGTACCGGAAGTTGCAACCGTCCCAGCCGTAGTTGCAACTCCACCAGCAGAATAGTTTGGCCCGCTAACTTCGTTGGTCGCAGAGTAGGCGGTAGTCGAACCGCTGATCGATGCGGTCGTCACATACAGCGCGGCCTTGATCGTGTCGCTGTTCAGGTTGCAAGTCTTGGTCAGAATGTCCGACTTGAACTGCACCGAGATGGCTTGCGAGTTAGCCATTCATTCCCCCTTGTGCAGCACCTACGATGTTAGGTTTTAGCTTGATGTCCACATCGCGGCGCACCAGTTCACCATCTAGGTAATATTCGGTAGCAGTGATAATTCCCTGCGGATGGTCCTGCACGAAGACCTTATCTGTCAGTCTGTCGCGCTTGACCATACCTTTGGTGGTGTAAATCTTGCCGCGATGGATGATGTTGGCGAGGCACCATTCTTTTACTTGGCCCCACTTCATCATGCGCCCATCATTTTCTGTACCGTGGCGCGGGCGGCGTCGATCTTTGCATTGAGTGAATCGAGCGTTGATTGCGCGGTCTCGCATTGGCCTAGCAGCGATTTTGCTTTCGCGTTCAGATCGTCGATTTCAGCTTGGGCGGTCACAACGGCCTTTGCGTGGTGTTCCGCATGTTGACGTTCAATGTCCGCAACATCACTTGCAGCCTTGGCCCGATGCGCATCGGCCTGCGCCCGCATCTCGGCCAGCATTTTCTCTGCTGTCATGCTGGCTTCCTTGGTTTTTTCATCGAAATTGCGCTGCGCTTGTTGCTCCAACTCGTCGCAACTTTTCTTGATTGCTGCGGTGTCTTGTTTGATCTTGCTCAATTCAGCTTTCGCCGCGATGGTTTCCTCTTTCAGGATTTCCTTCTGAGCGGAAAGTTCATCGAAATGCGTTTGCAGGCTGTCGAATTGGCTCAACATGTCAGCAGCATCGGCCAATCCTTGGAACATCACCTGGAAGCGCGCGATAGCTTCTTTGCCATTGGTAAAAACGCTCATGGTTAGCTCCAGGATTTCGGGGACAAGGCGCGGCCGCATAGCGTGACTGTGACAGCCGTACCTGAACCGCCAGCAGTGATGGCGCGCAGGTAATAGGTCATCTCCAATACCTGCTTCAAGCCGGCACTGGTGAAAGTCAGTGCCACACTGCCGGGGTCGCGCAAGGTTTCCCAGTTCACGCCATCGTTTGAGCCTTGAATCGTGACAGTAGCGCCGCCAAACGTGCCCTCAATCTGGATGGACTTGTCTGAAAAATCGGTCATGGTGACCGCGACGCCGGTATCGGCATTACCAAGCGCCCATTGCGCGGTGAAAACGGAATTAGCACCCTGCGGTGTTCGGTTCACTGTCGGATTGATGATCGCCATTTACATCCCTATCTGCGGTTGTGCGGTGGGCACGTTTGTGCCAGTCGGCATAGTAGGTTGAGAGAGAGACTGATTGATCACTGCCATATGGGCGTCGTGATCACGGCCCTTAGCTGCTTCCAATGCTTCATGGGCGCGGTCCATATTTTTCTGGCGCGAGTTTTCTGACGCAATCAATGCGTCCTGCTGCATTTTTGCTTGATCCAACTGTTGGTCGCGGGTTGCGATGTCTTGCTCGGTCTGCTGTTCACGCTGCGCTTTGTCTTGCGCCAGCTTTTGATCTGACGCAGTCTTGATTTGCGCTACTTGCAGTGCGGTTTGTGCACGGAGCTGCTCAGGCGAAGGTGCGGGTGGCTGCGCCGCCTGTTTCGCAATCTCGGCGTCCGTCTTGAGGATGTCGGTCGGGTCGATATGCTGCTGTTTCAGCACAGCCTTATACAAATCAGGCCAGTTGACCAATGGGCCGATGACCGGATTTCCTGCGTACTGAAGCTGCTGCAACAGAGCCTGCGTGGCAGAGTCCCTGACCAGCAAGACCGATGTTCCCCGTGCATCGACTTGGAAGTCGCCCTTGCATTCATCCTTCGCGCCGTAGGCCATGTACCAGTCGTAATAACGACGGATATGCGGACGCGTCACCATGTCGTCGAACTGTTTGACCATGCGGCCTAGCACGACATTGGAAGAGTTCATCAGGAGCGTCATGCCGCCGACCGTATCGGGAGCGGTGCCCTTCTCCCCCTGGGCTAATTCCGGCACCATCGTCTCGGCATCGATGAATTCCTGTGCCATCTTGATGATGGTTTGCAGTTCTTCGATGTGAGAGTCAATGTTGAACGTGGAAAACACGTCTCTAACATTTGCGTCCGGAGAAATCTTAGCCCACAACTTGCGGGCGCTGATTTCCCACCGGCCGTCCATCGGCACGATGGCCTGTGTATCCAACACCACTTGCGGGCCGACACACACGGAGGCGTTATCCATCACTTGGCGCCAAGCAGCATTCAATACCCGCTGCGCAGCACGGCACAGACGCGGAACACCGTATCCCCACGGCGTTCCTTCGACCTTTTCCCAGACCATGAAGTCGTAGGGCAAGTCGCCGGTCTCAATCGGATTGAGATAACCCTTGATGACCGTTTCATTGACAATAATGACGCAGCCGGAAATGGATTCTGTCAGGCCGTCAGGAACATTCACGCCACAGGCGCGTAAATCTTCCGGCAGGAACTCACCCCAGTATTCCCATAGCTGGAAATGGTCTTTACCTAGCGGGACTTTTCCTTCTGATTGTTCCTTGACGTTACGCTCAGATACATCCGGAACTGCGGTCGGCCCCTGTTCAAGAACAAGGCTGATCTGCTCTTTCAGATAGCCTGGTTGCTTCGTCAATTCCCGCAGTTGACGGGAAGTGACCATGCGTTTTTCGAAGATGCCTATGCCATCATGCACATCCTCGCCACATCCTGGGTCTGGGTACACGTCCCACGGGTCAACCCGTTCGCTGGCGGGAGATTTTTCTTCCTCGATCTCCAGTTTCCAGACGTTCGTGCCGTCGATCTTCTTGTAGGCCTTCTTGACGCGGTTGACGACAATCGGGCCTTTGACAACGCCAGTTCCCAACATCGCCGCGTCGTGCAGCATCTTGCGCAGTTCGCCGTTGTAGTCGCACTCGATCAATTGCTGGTCGAGTTCGTCTTGCATCGCCTGCGAGGTTTTCGAGGCGATTTCCAGTTGTGCCTGCGCTTGTTGCGTTGGGTAGGCCCACTGCAGCGCGCTTTGCATGGCGCTGGGTTGCGGCGCGGCCTGCGGTTGCTGTCCTGGCGTTGCAGGTTGCTGCCCGGATGATGGCGGCTGTCCTTGCTGCTGATTCAATTGATTCAGCGCCTGCGCTTCCTGCAACGCCTGTTGCGTCAGCTTTGGATCAGGCGTCGGCTTCAAGCCCCAATTCCGGTCGTCAGACGGCAGCACCATGTTGGCGACGCGCGCCTCGGCAGCATTGGTCTTTGGTCGCGTGATGTTGACAAATACGGTTGAGCGTTGCGGCTTGGCCTGCTGCTTCGTGACCGGAAAACCGGCCTCCACACTTTCCATCATAGAAGCGGCTTCTTCAGCAGGCCGGTCTCGACCGTTGTATTGGTCGAGGTCTTCCAGCCAGCGTTTCTCTACTTTTGAGGCTTTACGTGCTTCTACCCACTGATCACGGCGGATTGCTAACGATGCGCCAAGGAGTTCAAGGCGATCATCATCGATCGCGTTCATTTCCTCGGCGGTCATGGGGTCGTTCGCTAACGGCTCCCCGGCATCGTCTGCTCCCGCCTGATCGTAGGCACTCGTCATCAGTTATTCCACTCGATTTGCGCGAGGTTGAAATTGATGTCGGTTGTTGCAGTAGCTGCATTGCCGGTAATCGCAACGGTGATCGGCGCGTTCTCGGTCAACGTCAACGTGGTCGGGGCGGTTGGGGCTGCCACCGTCGCCCCAAGTTGCGTGCCGGTATGGAACGCCATCTGGGTGTTGGAGTTTTGAGCGCCGTATTTGACGATCTGCGCTTCCATGATCCAGACCGTGCCGTTACTGGCGGTGACGCCAGACGAGGCAATCGTCGTGCCGCCAACCAAAGCCGAGCCGACAACCGGATTGGTTGCGTTCAGTACGATCTTGATGGTCTTGTTGTTGGCGGTCGCGCCTAACGTGCCGGTCGCAAGAATCGTCGCCATGCGGTTGGTGGCGGACGGAATACTGAGGCCGTCAAACGCATTCGCCGGAATGGTCATCACCGCCAGCACATAATCCGAGCCAGTGGCCGCTGGCTGAGTGGGTGTGGCCGGTGCGGCTGGCAACGCGAGTGCCAGCATGCCGGAGCCTGGAACCACGGTAGACGACGATCCCGCCGCATCATTTGACGTATAAGTCGGCTTGGCGTTCTGTCCTTCGAAGCCGATCAGATTGCCGGCAATGTCGAAAATGGCGTCGATGAAGTATTTACGTTTGACGACTTGGTTGCCACTGGTAGTAAGTGCCATTTCATTTCTCCAAAAAAAATAGGGCCACATGGCCCCAGCACGAAAACCCTCGGATGAGGGGAATTAGTAGCCGACGTCGCTGTAGAGCGGCGCTGCATGAATCTGTTTTGGGATGACGCGTTTTCGCTTCAAAGGCTTGGCGAAGGTCAAGCCCAAGCTGTCTGCCATGTCGGGAGAACGGAATCCACGTTTTTTCATGTCCTCCTTCTTTTCCATCTTCAGGGCGTTGTTGCTGTCGTAGGAATAGCGAATCTGGGTCAAGTCCGCTTGCAATTCGTCAGAGTCAGGAATTGATGCAGGTTGGGCCTCCAGCCATTCCTTCATTTCTCCCCACATCTCGGCCCGCTTGTTGACGTACTTCAAGGCGTCTATCGGGGATTCGCCGCTATTGACCTGCACTATCTCGCATTCACCTTCAGGGACAAGTTCGAGCAAGCGGTCGTAGACGCCAGCTCCCAAGCCGCCAACGTCAATTGCGCATTGATCGGCGCCGACTTCCTTGATGGCCATCCGCACAATGCCGGCAACCTCCATCGTGTTTTTTTTGGTATAGCTGCGTATCCAATGGACGATGCGGCCTTGCCGGAAGGTGATCGATGTTCTGTCAGTACCGAATCTGGCGGGGTCTACTCCAAGGCGCTTCTCGCCGTAGACTTCCGGCTTTTCGGCTTTCCTGGCTTCCATTACTAAGCCAGCGGGGATGTAAGGATCAACGCCTGATACTTGAAAGGCTTCCGCTGCAGTCGCCGGATATTCCTGCTTGAACAGCAAAGGGTCTTTCAGTTCCACGATCTTGGCCCGGCGCCAGACCATTTGAGATAGGTCTAGGTCGTAGGCCTCGCGATAGGCAGATTCTTCAGTGTCCAACCTGAAATTGTGAGGCACTTCTTTCCGGTATTCTGGCTGCCAATACCAAGGAACGAAGATCGCAATGTATTCCGACAATCCTGCTTCAGCGTCTTGCCATTCCTGATGAAAGTAGTTACCTACGCCATTGGCCGTCGATTCCTTGAAAATCTCAGTGCCGTCTTCATCAGGAATAGCCTGGATAATCCCTGCAGCGTGTTGTTGTGCGTTCGGCCAGAACCCGACTTCCGAACCATGGAAGAACTGAACTGTAGAACTGCGCCCGACTGCTTTGTTACCAGCCGTGCCAACCTTGTAGCCAGAGTCGAGCTTATCGAAATGCAGTTCCTTGGCATTCGCCGCGTTGGTGCTGGGCTTGACTAAAGGATGGCAATTCTCGTGATACCGATTGGCGATCTCGAACAGATTGGCCGTGGCATCATCTTCGTGAGTCAGGATGAAGGCACGGACTCCGCGCGTATGCGTCACGCGCCAATAAAATCTGCCCTCTATATAAGTAGAGCATCCCTGCTGCCGGCCTTTTAAAACAATGGCCCGGACTTTGCCGGTCTTCGCCCTTTGCTCTTCTACCCGCTTATGGATGTAGAGCTGGGCTTCGTTCAGTTCCAAGGGAACGATGCTGCCGGCCTTGGTGCGGATTTTTAGACACTTGTCAGCATAGTGGATGAAGTCGTCCTTCAGCCTCTGCCGGATTACCCGCTCGCTTTCATCCATTTCGCTAAGTGGTATTGCTTGCTTTGATATAAACCCGCGATTTCTGGCACTTTTCTAATACCAGCTGACTATTTCAGATCGTCTAAGCACGCTTCGTGCGTCGAAATCGTTGCGTCAATGACCTGCGTCGGCTTGCCGTAGCCGCGATCGATGATGGCTTGCGCCGCAGCCAAGCGCGCCTTCTCGCTCTGGCCTTCCATCATGATTGACTCGATTACAGCAAGGGCGGCTGGCGAGCGCTCCTTACACGCAGCAACCAAGTCGAGTTCCGCCTGCGTTCTCGGTGGCCTTCCGCCAGGGTTGCCGCTTTGCCCCTTGGGGAATGGCTTGCCTGCTCCGCGTGGTTTCTTGGCTGCTTTTTCGCTGTTCTCAGCCAAGTTTTTGACTTTCTTTGCGACCATGCAGATTACCGACCACGCCCACTCTTACGCATCGGCCGCTTGATCTGACCGTTGATGATGCCGTTGGCCTTGGCGTCGATCTTCTGGGCAGCGGATTTACCCATGCGTCCGGAGTTGACAGACTGAGTTGCTCGAGCTTTGGCATTCTTGGCGTGATTCGCGTCCTGCATGGGGAAGCCCTTACTGCCCGGCAGCCCGAAATCGGACTTGGGGAGGGCGTCACGCGCCTTAGCGGTGAGCTTGCCCATCACATGCCAGCTTGACGCTTTTTGTCGCGGGACTTCGCCATTTGATTCCAGGCACTGCGGGCATCAGTCGGAGATAGCATAGCGTTGTCGTCTTGATCATCGCTGTCGTCGCCGGAACCTTGCTGCAGCATTTGGCCGGCAATGGCGAGGGCGTCTTCCACGTTGTCGGCGGTTTGACTGCTGGATTGGCCGTCTTGGCCCGATTGATCGCCGGTCGCGCCTTGCGCGCCGCCAGCGGAACCATCGGCGGATTGGTCTTGATCGTCTTCGTCGCCCTGCTGGTAGATTTGATACGTACCATCAGGCAATGCTGCGATGCAGACCACCAGGCCGGTTTGGTCGCTGGCCGGGTCGCCGGTAGTCGCTCCTTGGGTTGGATCGCCCTGCGTCGGGTCACCTTGGCTCAAAGGAGAAGCGCTGGATTGGCTCATTGGGTTACCTCGGTGGACTGGTGGGTGACTTCAGGAAGCGGGTCGGTGGCGTAGTTGTCTTGAATCGGCACTTGGGCCATGTTGGCGAGCACCGGAAGGTTGTTGCAGATAGTGCCCATCAGCCGATGGCAGGCGTTGGTTTCGTCTGGATCGCCCAAGGTCAGAGCCTCGATTGCCATTTGGCCGTTCGGACGTTGGTACAGGGTGATGCTGGCCATGGCGATGCCAGGCGATGCGTCGGGAGCGTCAGATTGCACGGCTTCGGAATGAATGATTTGGCCGCTCATGTCAGACCTTCCCGTCGATGACGCCAGTACCAGAGCCGAACGGACTGTCTTTGGCGACTAGGCCGGAATCGGGGACGGTTTTCACCGGGGAGCCTTGTTTGCCGATTCCCTTGCCGTCATCCTTCGGGATGTCGCGGCCCATCGTGGATTTGCCGGGTGGAACGGGGACTTTGGTGTTATAGCCTTGGTCTTTCGCCATCATTTACTCCAATTTGTAAAAAAAACCCCGCCACCTCGCGTAAAGGATGGCGGGCAAAATCCATGATTGAGTATCACGGAGGGAGACGCTGAAAATTCGGTCCCAGCAAGGAGCCTGCTGCGCTCATGGGGATTTACCGCCATCACGGCGGGAGAAGCCTACTTCGCCAAGTCGGTGCGCAACTTGGCGTCACGCTCGGCGTCGATTAAATCCATTCCCAGCTCGCGGCGGATGGTTTTCGTGTCCGGCAATGGCTTGCGGTGCGCTGCGCGGTCGTCTAGCCAGTGCTTGACCGCTTCCTTGGTCGGCTGCTTCGGCTTGTCCATCGCGCACCTCGCGGGGCCAGGGTGAGATTATTCACTGAAATAATATAAGTTTTTGCGAAATAAATCTTGCTTTTACTTATATTTTGACTTATAATTACTCACATGAACTCGATTAAATGGTCAACCAAGGCAATCAAGCAACTGCTCAAGATCAATAAGTCCGAGCAGGTGAAGATCAAGAATGCCGCCGAAGAACTGGCAACGATGCCGGAAACTCGCAACGTCAAAGCACTGACCAACCACAAATTCCAATATCGCCTGCGCGTCGGTAACTATCGAGTGTTTTTCAATTTTGACGGTGCAATTAACATCGTCTATATAGAGGAAGTGAGGAAGCGCGATGAACGCACCTACTAATATCCAAGTCATCAACGACCAAGACGGCAAGCCGGCCTTTGTCGTGATTCCCTACGCTGATTACGCAAAATCGCAAGAAAAGCTCGGCGATACATACGTACCGCATGAAGTCGTTTCGCTAATGGTCGACAACGACTGGACTATCACGCGTGCCTGGCGGGAGCATCTGGGAATTACCCAGGCCGACATTTCGGAACGGCTCGGCATCAGCCAACCGGCGTATTCTCAGCAGGAGGCATCTCCGAATATCCGGAAGGCGACCCGCGCGAAAATCGCGGAGGCACTCGGCATCACGCCTGAGCAGCTTGACGTCTGACCGTGCGATCGGCTTCTGAAATGCAAAACCCACCGCAATGGGTGGGTTCTATATAGAAGAGGTAGAAAAGCCCTCTCGCCTTTTGAGAGAGGCTGCGCAGGCCAAGCAGACGGTGATCGTTACGTCTGCCCTCAAAAGGCGACAGGGTTCTCCTGTCAAAACGCTAGAGGCAACTTGGGTATCAAGCTTCTCGGATTAAGGATTCCGCGCCCGGCTTTCGCCCAAATTATGCCAGCAGGCCGACTTGCGTCAGAGTCCAGCACTGACGGCATGCTAGCATGCCACATTCACTATTGCAAGCGATTTTTACAACTCCATATCATCAGCCAGTTTCCGCATAGCGTTACCAGCCGCCATGCGTACAAAATCATTCAAGGTCTCGACCATATCCTCTACCTGCTTAATGCATCGGCGGTCAGCAGATACTTTGAGCGTCCCGCGTCCGTCGCAAACCCTGCAGGGATCGTCTGAAAGGATCGGGGCACCGAAGATCGGCAAGTGCCCCTTTCCGGAACAAGCCGGGCAAACGTCGTTCAGAAAATGATCGAGCGATACCTTCGCCACAATAGGAGCGAGGATATGGCTGGGCCATTTTCTGGTGACCGCTTTGCCTGCGACAATCTTTATCCAGCTTTCCAACAAGTGGTTATAGCTGGTGGCGTCATTGGCGTATTTGACGCGGAACAGCAGATTGCCGATAGCATTGATGTCGGCACCACCGGACAATGCGACGGCGGCGAGCGGCTCGGTGTTGTGGTGCAGCTCGTCGTCCATTAAATTGCTGGACTGCGTGGCGCGTGCGTATTTCCCGATAATTCCCATATCCCTCCCCTAATCCTTCTTGATTCTGAAAAACTCGCACCGCTTGCCGTAATCCTTCCCCTTCCCGCAGAACTCGCCACGCTTACCTGGCCTGCTGTACAAGCACCGCCCACAGGCCGCTTCCGATTGCAGCTTGACGACCTTGGACGGGTCGCCGTAGTGATTGGACGGCAGTGCGCGGCTCGGCTCAGGTTTCAGGCGCGCGCCTACCGTGTGGATTTCGAGCAGGTCGACTTCAGTCATCGTCGCGATCCCAGTCCGGCTTGTCGTACCGATTAAAGTCGTCGTAGTCGGCGCACCATGCCGCGCCAAGCACGAGTGCCACAGCAATCCCAATCACGAGCCAAGTCATGCTTCCTCCTCCCGTATAGCGGCGTCGATGGTGCGGCATAGCCAGTCATGCGCTGCATCTCCCGCGATTCTTGATTCGTAATGCATATGGATGACCACGTCATCCGGTCCATCGGAAACAAGCGTGCTTGAAACGTATCCGGTTACCAGTTTCTCCGCATTCCGCGCCGCTTCAAGTTTCACCTTCAGATCAGCCTGCATACTGAGCAGAATTTCCTCTTGCTCTTGTGCTGTTGCAAGCTGCGCTTTGAGGTCGGCGATTTCGGTGTTGCGGGATTCGATCATTCCGATAATCTCAAGCATTTCTCTTGCAAATTTTGTTTCGCCGCAATGTGCCAAAATAAAATTGCACAATGCGCGGATTTCTTGAATGTCCACCGTCATGCCGCCTCCTGATAAACTTGGCCCGCATCCACGCGCAGGCGCACTTCGATCAATGCTTCCCGGATTTCCTGCTTGGTGGCGTGTTCGATTTGCAACTCATGCGCCGAAAACGCCTCTTTGATCGCCTGGATTGCATCGCCGTCGAATCCCCATTTCCCGGTGCGCGTAGCCCGTATGCGCGCCCTGAATGCGCCATCAAGTGCGGCAGTGAACTGAGGAAGGTATTCCGGGCCGATGCCGCGCTCTGCCAGCACCATGGCGATGTTTAGGCTGGCGACACACGTGCTCCACTGTTGCTCATCCGCCGCGCCAGTAAGCATGGCTTGGAATGCGAGACGAAAGGCTATCGACAGGTCGGCAATCTGGTCGTCGGTCATTGGCAGAGCGTCAGAGGCTGCGTCGTGCTTGGCCTGGATGGCGAATAGGCCGCCAACCGCAGAAACGGCGCGCGGCCGGTATTTCTTGTGCTTGCGGTTGGTGGCCATGGCGATGCTTACGCAGCGAGTTTTTCGGCTTGCTGCTTTTGATACGGCATCCACTCGCAGTAATAGCCGCCATCCGGAACAGGATTGTCGTCTTGAACCAAGAGCACCGAGGTGCGCGAAGTCGAAACACCGTTCGCGTCGAACACGGCGAGATTCACACAAGTGTCAGACCAGACATGCGCCACGATTGCGGCCAAAGGTTGCCCATCGCCTTTGGCTAAGGATAGATCGCTGAGCGAAGGGTGGAACCATACGACACGGCCGATTGAAGGCTTAATCATTTCTTTCTCCTAGTTGTACTGCGTTGAAAAACTCAATGCTTATATCCCCATGTCACCGTCGCTGTAATCGCCAGAGCAGAAAGCCAATAACAGACATCAACCCATTTGCAATTGATCGCCCAGCGACTGGCGTTCAAAAAGTAGAGCGTCATAATCAGGTAGTTGAAAAACTTCGGGTCAAGGAGGATCTTCATTTGTCGAGCATCCCAGACCGGCGCGGGTAGTCGGTAAATTTCAAAGAACTTCGGTCGTACCAAAGTTTGATGCGCCCTTCCCATTCCCCGTTGCGGGACTTATCGCAAATCAATACAGAGTCCGGGTCGGCGTCATTGACTGCCTCGCCGGCGTCGCGGTTGCGCTCTTTTTTCTTGTTGCGCCACACCAGCAGGACGTTATCGACCAGATCGGAAATAGCTCCGGTTCCGCTGATGTCTAGCCGTGTCGGCATGCGGTCATCCGAGTCGCCTTTTTTGAGATGGGCTACCAGGTGGATATGCGTGTTGTAGTCCCGCGCCGCAGCGGTCAATTGGTCGACGAAATCCTTCTGCGCGTTGTAGTCGTCGGTTCCGCGTACGCACTTCATGAGGCTGTCGATCGCAATATGCTGGCATCCCAGCTTCTCCGCGCAGTGCTTGATGACAGCAATCATGCGCTCCGGCCTCACCGTCCCTTGCTGGTCATAGAGCCACAAGCGCCCATTGTTCCGGCCCAGGAATGCCGCTACCTGCTCTTTCGTCGGCGTCCGGTGCCCGAAAATCTGCCGGGTAATCCGCGCAATCGTTTTGGCAGGTTTCATCTCGAAGCTAGCGATGCAGACGTTTTTCCCCTGCTCGGCAAAATCCGCAAGTACCTGGCCCTGCAGCATGGATTTACCAGAACCGTTAAAGCCACCCCAAATCGTCACCTCTGCCGGCGCGAAATACAGCCAGAAATTCGCAAACGGCATCTTTGGGTGTTCCGGCGTCTCCTCGATAGGAGAGAGGACATGCATCACCTCGTCCAGATATTCAATCGCCGGACGCACTTTCTCGCCAGGATCGGTTTCGGCAAGGTAATGCGAAAAATCTATGTCGTCCGGGGCTAAAATCTCAAGCATGTGACCTCCAGTTTCCGCGTTCCCAAATCATGATTTCCCGCCCTTCCCGGATACAGCAGGCCGTAATCCGTAACGGTCTTGCCTCGGTCATTTTCTCCAGAAAATCCAGCAATCCATCGGACCAGGACGGACTGCAAACAACCGTGTTCACACCGACGATGAACCGGAGGTCGTGGCGCATGCTCACTTCGCTTTGCTCGACAAAAACAGTCGGGAAAAGCTGGTAATCGAGCGCTCTCTCAGGTTTTTCAAACTCGAACCTCGCCGGTATTTTCTCGAAGCCAATGTCGAAGAAAATTGTTGAGGGCTTGTGGCCACTTTTCCGGGCTTGCAGGATTTGGCGATGGCCCTCCATCACTGCTCCCAGACCGGTTTTGCAGAGGGTGCATCACCATCCAGCCAGCCCTTGTCACGCAGCCAGCTTGCAGGGTACGGGATGAATTTCCCGCCACTTTCCGCCCATTCTCTCGAAGTCTTGGCACGCTGTACGGCTTGCAAAATCGTGTCTGCAAGGTGCTCGTTCGGTTTGAGGGTCTTCCAGGCTTTTTCTGCATCGCCCTTGGATTTTTTTTTGGGATAGGCTTCCCAAAAGTTTTCAAACGCTCGCGTCATCGACGCGTGCATATTCCCTTCCCTTCCCTTCCCTTCCCCTTGATCTGGAAAAAGTGGCGTGATGGACGCGTCATTCACGCGTGCCTCTCGCGTGGAAAGTGGCTCCAGTATTGACTCTGGCGTCATTTCAGGCAAAACCGATGCCAATTCTTTGTTGTTGATGCTTTGGTGCTTATCCCAGCTCGGAATGCACCCATAAACCTTGCCATTTATCTCGTATCTAACAACAAAACCACGCGTCAACAACGCGTCAAGCACGCGTGAAAAATCAACCTCGTCATAAGGAAGCGCATCAAGTTTCAACGTGCGCGGCTCCCATATAAAGCGGCCTTCCCTATCTGCCGAAGTCCAAAGCCCAGCGAAGGCGACGCGTAAAGGCAACTCAGTTTCTATTTCTGCCTCGTACAAGCCAACGTGCCTAAAGAAGTCAGGCTTGATTGTTCTTATTCTTGCCACTCTTCAACTCCTTCATTTCCTTTTTCGCCCAAGCCTCGATCACCAGGTAGTCTTCCCTGCGATACCGGCGTGTCTCGTTATCGGACAGCAGTTCATCCACGAAAGCGTCGCCCTGAGAAATGCGCAGACGTCTTTCGTATTCCTGTGAGTTCCCGCTTAACTGGTGATTACAGTGCTTGCATTGACCCCAGATATTCCTCAGATCCATTTCCAGATGCTTGGCGCTGCCAACAGACCTGAAGTGGCCTGCGTCATAATCACCGCCTGGCTTACCCGTATTCCGCAAGATCGTGTCGCAGCTTGCGCATGGCTTGCCCTCGTCGCGAGTGCGAACAAATAAGTGAAGAGCTTTCTTCGCCTTCGCCTTGAACCATTTCAAAGGTTTTATTTCGATCAACTTTTGTTTGGTCGCGATGCGGTCGCGCTTGGCTTCTGCCGCAAGCTTTTTAGCAGCGCTCTTTTCAGTCAGCGCAATGATGCAGGCCGGCGAACAAGCAATATGCCGTGCCGACTTGCGCTCAAATGGCGCTTTGCAGTGGCGGCATTTGCCCATGATCGGGGCTGAGGTCTTCGCCGGCCGTGTTGCGCGTAGTGGTGTGCGCTTCATGGGTTTCGTTGAAGGTGCGAGTGAGGAACGTTTCACGCAGCCTCCGGCATCTTCAAAATCTTAATGCCACGGGAAATTCCGTACGCTATAGTGATGTAGCCTTTTTCCCTCAAAAGCCGCAAATGACAAGCGGCGCTATTCTGCGAAGTCCATTTGAAAAAATTGCAAATCTCAACTAGAGACGGGGGAAACCCCTCGGCTTGGACATGCTGATTTACGAAATTCAGCACCGCCAATTGCTTTGACGTTAGCTTCGTCGTTGAGCGGCGTGTCATGCGGCCCTCGCAATTTCGCTGGGCGATGCCGAGAACTGATCTACATGACACCATGTTTTACCGGTAACGATGTAATGGACGTTCGATTCGGTAATGCCAAAACGAGCACCAATGTTCTTTAGTGTTTCGCCGCCTGCGCGCAATTGCCTTATTTCGACAACATTTTTTGCGGTTAGCTTTGATTCTGGATGTGCCTCCTCACCTTGAGCAATTCCAATGGCACGCCCCTTACTCATCATGTCTCGCATATTTTCTTTGGGAGATCCGAGAAATAAATGCTCAGGATTTACGCAAGAAGGGTTGTCGCATTTATGGCATACAAATTTTCCCTCCTGAATTTCCCCGCTGAAAAGTAAGTAAGAGGCGCAATGCGCGCCCATGTATCTACTGTTCATGTAGAAATTTCCGTAACCAGTAGGCTTTTTTGCGCCAACCCATTGCCAGCAACCCGAAGGCTCTTTCTTGACGTGCCGCCAAAATCGAATTAGAGGGTCCGTAGGCTTCATGCAAACTCCTGTAAGTTTTTTGGATTTGCACTAAAGCGAACGCCAATCCCAGCGCCATAAGCCTCAACGGCTTGGATGTATTCTGAAAAACAACGTCGCTCAAGAAAAGTCGTGGAAATAGTCACAGGCTGACCGGATGGAGATTCAATCCACTTTGAGCGCAGTTCGCCCTCTTTGGTCGTGATAACTTCAGGCATGAGATTTTGGCGAGCATATTCATGCCAAACCTCTTTGGAATATTTTTTCCCTAAAACCACAGCCTGCTCAGCAATCTCACCGAGGCGCATCCAATACAATCCATTCGCGTCTAGGCCGCGCTGCTTCTGTTCCTCGCGCACCACCAGTTCGAGTGGCTTGTCTGGATCGAGCGGGACGTTTTGCAGCGCAGCCAAGGCGCGCTTGAGAACATCGCTGCCGGAAAGCAGAAACTTGCGTGTTTGGAACTTGCCGCGCGACTCGGCGCTGTTGATGGTCAGGGCAGTCACGCCTCCAGCCTCCGGTACTGGTCATCGACGCCTACCGTCTTGAAATGGACCTCGCGCGCATCGCAACCAGGGCGCGTACCTTGCGTTGACGGAATGTGTTTTGCCGACAAGGGGCGGAACACGGGAGGCGTGCGCGGCGGTACGACATCCGGCCGGACCTTCTTCGCTTCGGTCTCTGCGCGGTCTTCCAGCCATGCGGCGATCTCTGGCGCCAGGCTGTATTTGCCATCCCGTTCGATCAACTTGCCTTCACTGAGCATCGATGCCAGTGCCTGGCGCAGCGCATAGCCTTGTCGACTTCCTACGGGGTAGAGCTGGTAGATTTCATCGAACGAGAGCGACGTGCCGCTCTTGCGGATGTGTTCGCAGATGATGATGCGGTTAGGCTGGCGAAGTTGGGCGGTCACGTTGTCTCCCTATTGAAAGAGTTGTTGTTGTCCTACTGCTGGCAGTCCGACTGGGCGAACGGTGATACCTGAACGCTTGTCTTTGCGGTGCTTGCATGCAACCAAATTGCCGGTTTCCAGCAATTCGAAAATCCGTGCTGAAGCAGTTGATTTTTCCAACCCAAGCGCATGCGCAATCTCACCAATTGACCAGTCGCCGCCGCGCTCAGTAATGAATGCAACGATGCACTGACACTGCGCCGAAGCCTTACCGCAGGCGACGTGCGAGTGGTAAGCCTCGATACTCGTGCTGGTGGCGAGGGTTTTCATGCTGCAGGCGCGGCCGATGTGCGCGGCGTAGCGCGACGATCACGAACACGGCGCTCAATAGCACCCATGGCAATGCCGTAGTTGTAGGTAACGGAGCTGGCTTTTCTGCGGTCGTTGCTTTGGTTTGCGATGGTTTTCATACGATCCCCGCAGCATTCAGCGCACGCTTAAGTTCGGCAAATCGGTCCACCACATCGGACATGGCCGCGTCGTTCTTTACTTTTTTATCGGAGAGGAATTTCTCCACCAAGTAGTAGACAGCGGTGAAATCTTTGGATTTCTCCAGGTAGCGCTCCAAGCTATCCACGGAAAAATGGCGCGAGGCATCGCCGCTCAACTCCACCGACAAATTGCCTGGAGCTTTATCGAGATCGAGCGCCACGTTCCCAAGGCCACGACGATATACGCCAGTCGCAATACACTCACGCAAGCTGCCGTAGCGCTCCACCAATCCAGGCTCGAAATCCAAGGTCAACTGCTCGTTTGGCATCGTTAGGGCTGCTTGCCTGATAACTCTTGATAACATGTTGTATCCCTCGTTATCGCTGCTTATCGTTTCAATCCGACAAAATGGGCACATGGAAAAGTGCCCCTCAAAAAATCAACGTTTGGGTGTTGCTGCAGTGGTGCTGCTAGAAGCTCGTGGCATGACTTGCACAGCTGCGGCGCAGGCATCACAAATCGCGCGGCTGGATTTCAATTCGTGTACATCGCCAACTGGCGCGTTGCAGTGCGAACAGGTGGTTTCTTCTTGGTGCTGCATCGTTCTTCTCCTGCTTATTTGGTGGGAGTCGCAGTCTGGTACAGTGGCAGTTCCTCAACCATCACTTTCCAGAAAGGACTCCCATGAACAACGGGGACGCAATAAGAAGCGCTATCTCAATCGTGAATGCCGCGCTTTAAAACAACTCAATCAAACTGCTCGGCCCAGATACACCAGCACAAGACCACGCAATACTGGGTTCGGCAGACGCTACTTACTTGGCTTCCCTTTTGACCGACTTGACTGCTGGGCTGGAGAAACTTGGACAGTAGGCTTCCAATCCCTATATGCGGCTTGGGCCTCAGCGAAGGCTTCGGCCGCAGCTCTTGCGATAGGCTTAATGTTTCCTGCAAAATCACCGCGAGCTATTGCGGTGATAATTGCCTGCGAAATAACATCCTCAACAGTCACGCTCATGCCGCCTCCTTGGTGTGATCGCCACCGCTTGCGGTCGGCTTCTTTGGGTCTTGTCGGAATCCGGGCTTTTCCGTTTCCCTTATCTTTTCTTCGTCGGGGTGGGAGCGGTTTTGGTGTGGGTGATCTGCTTGAGGCGAGGTCGAGCGGACATACGCCCAATCAACCTTTTCGTTCAGTTCCTCGCACGTCACGCCGGTCAATTTTTCAACTTCAGGACAATATTCGGCGGGGACGCCATTCAGTCGCCACTGCTGCACCACCTGGTAATGAACGTGCATGGCTTCGGCAAATGCCCGCAAGGTTGGGAATTGCGAAATTGCTCGGTTTAGTGCTTCGGTTGAATTTGGTTTGTCCATTCGCTCATCATACTAGAAAAACTAGCAAAGACAAGATAAAAATGTATGGACGCTAGAATTTCTTGTGCGCATAGTTCGCCCATGGAAGAATTTCGACACCGACTGTTGAGGCGCAGGCTTAAATGCAGCTACGAAAGCCAGCAGGCTTTAGCCAGTGCTGTTGGCGTTGCTTGGCAAACTATTCAGCAATGGGAAAATGGCAAGACGGCACCAAATCGCAACCGCATTAAAAAGGTTGCCGAGGTGCTTAGAACGACGTCTGAATGGCTGCTATACGGAAAGGGGGATGAGGAATCGAGCGGCCATCCTAGCGATCCGAGAAACGATGATCCAGTCGCAGAGGCGGCTTACGATGAAATCGCAAAATTAATCAATTTATACCGCTGGTCTGACTTGGATGGCAGAGCGAGAATTATGGAAATCGCCAATATAGTGCCAAAGCTACCGGGCTTCCGTATTGTCAGAGCGATTAAAAACCAGTCTAAGTGATGGCTCGGATCGGACTTTTAATGCGGCGTAGTGCTGCGCTACGCGCACGATGAAATCTCGGTCAGATTGTTTTTCAATGCGCTCAAACAAGTCAAGTAGGAGCTGCGCTTCCTGTGGCCGAGTCATTGTCCCCCTCCATTTTATGGGCGCTCATGTGGTTCAGACATCGTAGTCGTCGGGGAACAAAAGCACTGGATGAAAACACAGTATATCCAAGATTTTGGATTTATGCGGCCCTCCGAATATTAATTTTATTAACAAAAAAGCATCTACATTTGCAAAGTATCGTTTTTTATTGATCACCAAATTGAAGAAAAACGCCACTAAGTCGCGTCTATTCTATTTTTTGCTATATAGCACCCGAGATTTTTGGTGCATGGCACTCCTTTACAAGACGCAGGTAATTGAAGCTGCGCTGGAGTAGCCGCAATCCGTCAATGGGGAAGCATTAACCTGGAGGAGAGATGAAAACCTTTAAGATTGCAACTCTTGTTTTGGCATCTTTGTTGGTAGCATGTGGTGGTGGGGGTGGCGGCGCAAGCGATCCGCCAGCACAAAATGCGGCACCACCAGCAGTCGTAACGGTTCCGTTAGAAACCGCCATGAAAAATATCGCCACGCTGGGCTTAAGTGGCAGCTTTACGATTACCGGCTGGATCAACAACAGCACACCGAGCAGTCCGCAGCCCAATACGACGATCACCGGCACCGGAACGATCTCGGTCGGCGTCGCAACAACTAAAGCCACAAGTTCGGATGGCAGGCCAGTAATTGGGGCTGCGGAAGTCATCACTGGCACCCTCAATGAAGGCGGATCGACGGCCCCTCTTTCATCACTGAGTACCGTCTACTATGACACATCCAACTATGCGCCCGCCTATCTGACATCTATTGGAATCGACATATCCGCCTTCACAGTCCCCGCCACTGTGACCACTGGCGCAACCGGCCAATTTGGGGCATCTAGCAACGGATATTTAACGCAGTCCTATACCGTCAAGGCAGACGGTAGCAGCTCCACAACCGTATTATTCACTGTCATCCAGCAATACAATAATCCTGTCGCTGGAATCGGCTCGCAAGGCCAGACAGTCTACAGAATCGATACGGCGGGCAACGTTTCCCTAGTCTCCATCATATCCTCCCAGCTTTATCTCAATCAGATATTCAAAACGCTTACATTCACTTTCTGAGCGCTTTCATTTGATCTTCAATAGCCGGCCTTGAGCCGGCTTTCTTTTTTCCACGAGTCGAAATACAGGTTTTGCCGAGATTCGAAATTCTTTGCTAGTTTTTCTTGTCTTACTAGTTTTTATAGTATATGATGGTTTTTATCAGCAGCAAAACCGACCGCCCAACAGGAGCAAGCCATGAACGCAGCAGACCGCAAGGAAATCGCCAAGGCCAAAGCAACCGCCGCAAGTGCGCCTGGCTATGCCGCCTCAACGCTCGCAGCGCTGCATCGGATGCTTGGTAAGCGTGATCAAGCTGAAGTCGAGCGCGTGGTGAATGACCTCGGCTTGAGCAGCAAGGTTCGCATGTTGAACGGCTGTCTTGTAACTGTTTAAGAGAAAAACCGACCGCCCAAGCCCCGCAAGCACGACCCAGCGGCGCGACAAAGCGGGTAGAGGCCACGGCAAAGCCTCAGATTTCGCGTCACTGCTCTGAAAGCCATGCGTGCGAGTAGGTCGTTAGGCGCAACAGCTTATTGGGAGGTTCCTGGTGGGCTGGCGACGTGGAAGCCGTCGCTGAAACGATTGACGTAGCGCGTCAATTCCCGGATGGCGTAACCGGGGCCAATTACAAAACCAATGGTTCGAGGCAAATGAAAAAAATCACCTCTATCAGCAAAGAGCAGATTGCTAAATTCAGCGATTGGACGAAGAAGTGGGTCGAGATTGGCCTGTCTACAGAGCATGCCGATTTCGACCTGGCGACCGATGCTGCACTGCGCGCCTACAAGGCATGCAACCTCAATAAGCCGATGATCATTCTCCGCATGGAGTCGCCATACGGCGCAACCGTTGGCGGTGCCATCGCATTCGAAATGCTGAAGGCCATGAACGCCGAAGGCGTCTGGTCGCAGGTCGAGTCGCAGGTCGAGTCGCAGGTCGAGTCGCAGGTCTGGTCGCAGGTCGGGTCGCAGGTCTGGTCGCAGGTCGGGTCGCAGGTCAGGTCGCAGGTCTGGTCGCAGGTCAGGTCGCAGGTCTGGTCGCAGGTC
>JAFANH010000093.1 GCA_019232795.1 Burkholderiaceae bacterium | reverse complement strand
TATTGATCCGGCTTCCATGAACTTGAATCAAGCTGCATAGCGAACAGGACCATGCTCAAAGTATTTACGGACTCGCTCAGGGGTTTTCTGCACACTCCGCAAATGGTGTGCAGTCGCCTTCACCAGCTGAAGTTTGGTGCGGGCCGGAGCCCGCGTCGTGACCGCCTGTTTGATATCCGCGTTGGCCATTTCGTCGGGGTTCAGTTCCGGGCTGTAACTGGGCAGGTAAAACACTTCGATCTGGTCGGTATGTTTCGCCAACCATGCCTTGACCGGTTTGCAGTGGTGAACCCGCAAGTTGTCCAGAATCAGGAAGATTTTTTTGGCTGCGTTTTTGATCAAGCGCCCTATGAAGTCGATCAGGATGTCGGCGTTCATCGCTCCTTCAAATATCTTCCAACGCATTTCACCTTTGTTGGTCACCGTAGAAATCACCGACAGCCCCTCGCGCTTGCTGTTGACTCGTATCACCGGCGTCTCGCCAATAGGCGCATAGCTGCGGCCTCGCACGTCGTCGCTGCGCAATCCGGTCTCGTCGCCCCAGTGCATTTCGGCTCCCTCGAACCTGGCGCGTGCCGCAATGACCGGATAATCTTTTTCCAGCCATTTTTTGACCGCTGCCGGCGATTGTTCATACGCACGACGCAATGGCTTTTGGGGGCTGAAACCCCAACGTGCCAAGTAGGTGCCCATGGTGCGTACCGGCACTCGAATCCCGAATTGGCGTTCTATCAAATCAGCGACCGCACCGCGCGTCCACAGTGCGTAAGCCATTTTGAGCTGATCCGGCGTCTTGTCGCAAATCAGTTTTCGAATTTCCCGTTCTTGTTCGGCGCTCAGCAACCTTCCTTCGCCTGTCCGACGACCGCCAATCCGATCACGCAATTTGCCGGCACCGCCTTCCGCGAAGCGCTTGCAAATATCAAACACGCCAGTGCGACTCAGCCCGGTTTGTGCCGCGATATCGTCGTAACGGTATCCGGCCGCGCGCAGTCGAATCACCTGCACACGCCTTTCATGCCGCGCTTCGCGCGACAGCGATCTCATATCGGTTGGTTCCATGCATTTCCTCCTTCAAATGTCATGGATCAACTATAGGAAAGAATGAGTAAATTTCAAGTTCACAACAGCCGAATCAATAGTTGCTTTTTATACCCATTTCGTCACATGCTGAAATGATGGTCGGAGCGTCACCCAAGCCGACGATACGGTTTCTGCCGGCGTTCTTGGCCTGGTACAAGGCGACGTCGGCGCGTTTGACCAGGCCGTCGACATTGGCATCTTCGGCGCGCAGGCCGGCGGCGCCGATGGAAACGGTGATGGCGCCGGAGTCCGGCTCGCGCGAGCGTTTGAGCAGGGCTATCGATTCGAACAGGCGCTGGGTCAAGGCATGCGCTTGATGCTCGTCGGTTTCCGGCAGCACGACGCAGAATTCCTCGCCGCCGTAGCGGGCGACGATGTCGCTCTTGCGGACCACATTTTTGAACAGGAGAGAGATCTCTTGCAGAACCCAGTCGCCGACCGCGTGGCCGTATTGGTCGTTGATGGACTTGAAGTGGTCGATGTCGATCAGCAGCAGCCACAGCGGGGCGCGTGTGCGCAGGGCCTTGTCGATTTCATGCCCGGCCAATAGCGTAAAGCTGCGTCGGTTGTGCAGGCCGGTGAGGGCATCGGTATTGGCGGCTTCCTGCAACTGGTCTAGCAGGGATTCAAAGTGCAGGATCAGAAGGCCCAGCATCAGCCCCAATGTCGCCAGCGTCGCCACCAGGTAGGTGACGGGGGACGTGAACACGTTCTGCAAGGGGAAGTCGGGCGGCAGCAGCAGCCAAAAGCCGCGGATGAATACGTACGGCCCCTGGATCAGCAGCGGCCCGAAGGTCATCACGGCGGCACGTGCGGACAGGCGGTGGCGTTGCCGGATCAGCAGGTTGAAGCCGATGATGCACAGGATGGCGCGGCTCCACAAGGTGATCAGCGACCATGCGACCACGCTGCGGGTGGGCCACATGAAGGCGAGGTAAAGCACGATGGAGCCGTACACAAGCAGCCAGTAGGCGCGCGGCCAGGGTAGCTGAAAGTGTTTGTGCAAGCCGCGCAGGATCAGAATGTAGCCCGCGGTAATGGCAGTAAAGCCGCCGGCGATAGCCCAGTCATCCACGCGCAGGCTGTGCAGGATGGGCAGATTGGTCTGGCTGAAAAAGCCGGAGACGACATTGCCTGTTGCGGCGCAGCTGATGCCGAAGGTCCAGTCGCGCAGGCTGGGCGACTTGTCGCGCGACCACAACAACAGCATGCCCATGGCCATGACGAACAGGCTGGCCATGGAGGAGACGACTTCTGTGAACTGATCGAGATGCATGTGGTGTATGGGTGTGTTCTCGTAATTTACCTGATTTGCATCATCGCGCCGCGGGGCAGGTACTATTTTTGTGCGTGTTGTGCAAATTAAACGTCAAGTGTCCGAAAATAGCGAAAGCCGTTGATGCGTTTGAATGTTCGGATGAAATTCGTTCCACAGGTAATTCAGCAGATTTTCTGTTTCTTTTTAATTTGACTATGATGAGGCCGCGAATTGGCCGCACTGCGATTGCGCGATATCGTCAACGCCGTTGTCACGATGTTTCGAGAGGGATAAACATTGTCTTTTCTGGGCAAGGAGGCGCGCGAAGCGCAGAGTAAGGGGTCGATCAATAGCGGCGGGGTTTTCCAGAAAGGGGACCACATGATCGTCGAGGTGCATGGGAGGGACGACAAGCGCTTTGGTGGATGGGCGTTTTTCGAATTCGGGAACGGCAAGCAAGCGCAGGCTCCGCTGCAGCCGTCTCCTTCGCCCATGAGCTGCTATACCTGCCATCGCGAGCACGGGGCGGTGGACACCACCTTTGTGCAGTTTTATCCGACGCTGCGGACGGTTAAGTAAAGGCGACGGATTTTCCTGTATTTCCAGGAAGGGCGGCCGGCCGTAGTCTTTTCAGACTGAGGCCGGTTTTTCTCTGGCCGGTGCTGTGCGGGGCACAACCAGCGTGAAGGATTTCACCTCAAAACTCTTCCCAGGCTTCCGCCTTTTCTCGTGGCAATACTTGCATTGTCGCCGATTGATGTGAACGGACACGTGCCGGCGCCGAAGAGGCGGGGGCGAGCGGCACGGAGCGCGTAGACGCCGGTACCGCCGCCAGGGCGGGTTTGCCGCGCTGCGGTTGACGCTTCATCTTGAAGATGCCGACCACGTCGCTCAGATTGGCGGCCTGGTCTTGCAGGGACTTGGCTGCCGCGGCCGCTTCTTCCACCAGCGCGGCGTTTTGCTGGGTGGCGTCGTCCATCTGGGTGATGGCTTCGTTGATCTGGCCTATGCCTTGCGACTGCTCGGCGCCGGCGGCGGTGATTTCGGACATGATGTCGGCGACGCGGCGGATGCTGTCGACCACTTCGCTCATGGTCATGCCGGCCTGATCGACCAGCTTGCTGCCGGTATCGACTTTTTCCACCGAGGTGTTGATCAATTCCTTGATTTCGTGGGCGGCGGCAGCCGAACGCTGCGCCAAGTTGCGCACTTCGGCGGCCACTACGGCAAAGCCGCGCCCCTGTTCGCCGGCGCGCGCCGCCTCCACTGCGGCGTTCAAGGCGAGGATGTTGGTCTGGAAGGCGATGCTGTCGATGACGGCGATGATGTCGACGATCTTGCGCGAGGCGTCGTTGATGGCGCCCATGGTGTCGACCACGTCCGACACGACGGCGCCGCCCTTGACGGCGACTTCAGAGGCGGCCTGCGCGAGCTGGTTGGCCTGCTGGGCGTTGTCGGAATTCTGGCGCACGGTGGAAGTCAGTTCTTCCATCGAGGCCGCGGTCTCTTCGAGCGAACTGGCTTGCGATTCGGTGCGCGCCGAAAGGTCCATGTTGCCGCTGGCAATCTCGGCCGACGCGGTGGCGATGGTGTCGGTGCTGGTGCGCACCTGGCCGACGATGTCGGCCAGGCTGTCGTGCATTTTCTTCAGGGCGGCCTGCAGTTGGCCGAATTCATCGTCGGAGCTGACCACGACGTCTTGGGTGAGGTCGCCGGCGGCAACGGTTTGCGCGATGCCGATCGCCTCGCCCAGCGAGCGCGACAGCAGGCGGGTCATCCATATGCCCATGCTGGCGACGACACCGATGACGAGCAGGGCGATCAGCGCGGCTTGCCAGTCGGCGCGGCCGAGTATGGTCTTGGCTTCGGCTTCGCCCTGGTTGGAGAGTTCGATGTTGTAATCGTTGTGCGCCTTGATGGCAGTGGTCATGTGGCTGCCAAGTTGCGACGTGATCAACAGGTCGGAAGCTTCGTCCACCTTGCCGTCGTCGGACAGTGCCATTGCTTGCGCACGCAGCGGCTCGTAGATTTCGATCGCCTCGCGGTCGGTCTTGAGCATGGCGCGGTCTTTGTCGTCGGCGATATATTCTTTTTCGTATTTGTCGATGGAAGCGATGGCCTCGTCGTGCAGCTGCTTCATCTCGGAGGCGTACTGGTTCTTTTTTACCGGGTCCTTGGTCACCACGTATTTCCACAGCACGATGCGCAGGCGCGCGGTAGCGATGTTGGCTTCATCGAGCGCGATCAGGCTGGGTACAACGTTGACCGACGCGAAATTGGCGGCGGTAAAGACGCGATTGATTTGTATGACGCTCAGGCCGGCAAGCCCGGCCATTCCCATGAATGCGGCAAAAATCAGCACATACATGCGGTGTTTGATGCTCATGCAGGAGTCTCCCTCAGTGGAATTGTTATGTGTCACCACGTACGGCGCGGATATCCGCCGCGATGGTGCGATGCATCAATGAGAGCGTTGATGTTGCTGCGAGTGTCTTGGTTCGTTGAACTTGGGACACTATTGATACAGATCATTTACGAAAAATGATTTCGGACAATCTTAGGGGAATAGCGGACAAAGTCAATCGTCATATTGATAAGTAGTTTGATTTTTTTACGCGCGACTCGAATTGCCGAATACGGAAATCGAAAGGTGGCAAAAAATGACAAACATTCTTTGACATATTCGGACAGATTTGTTTTCGTGCCATCAGGCAGGCGCAATACCTCAGGCTAGCGCCTGTTCCACGAAGCGCAGGCGGTCCTGGCCCCAATACATGTCTTTGCCGACGAAGAAGGTGGGGGCGCCGAATACGCCGCGCGACGGCGTCTTTGGTGTCGCGCTTGAGTTTTTCCTTGACGGCGTCTTCCGCGATCATGGCGCCGAACAATTCCGGGGCGATGCCGCCTTCGCGCAACACGGTGGCGAGTTCCTCTGCGTCACCCAGATTGCGCGGCTGCTCGAACATGGCGCGGAACACGATGGCCAGATAACGCTGGAATTCCGCTTCGCTGCGCATCTGCATGCCGCTGGCGCCGACGATGAGGGCGGCGCGTGGGGTCGAAATCTCCATGAAGGCTTCCTTTTTTAGTGTGAGGACACAAACCCCTGCGCCAGTTCGCGCGTCAATTCGGCTGCGCCGATTTCCTTGCAGCCGCTGACGTTTTGCCCGGCCCACAGTTGCGAGAGTTCGCTGCTGCCGGCTTTTTCGGCGGCTGCACGTAGGGGCGCCACTGCGGCTGCCGCCAGGGGGAATGCAGGCGCGGCCGGACTGATCGGCCCCAGCTCGGTCATGATGCGGTTGACGATGCCGCGCGCCGGACGGCCGCTGAATACGTTGGTGAGCGCGGTGTGCTGCGCGGCGGGACTCTTGAGCGCGGCGCGATGCACGGCGCTGGTGGTGGCTTCCGGGCACAGCAGGTAGGCGGTGCCGATCTGCACGCCCGCGGCGCCGAGCGCCATGGCAGCAGCCACGCCTTGCGCGGTGGCGATTCCGCCGGCTGCGATCACCGGCAGCTTCACGGCTTGGACCATTTGCGGCAGCAAGGCGAAGGTGCCGGTCTGGGTGGTGAGGTCTTCCGACAGGAAGATGCCGCGATGGCCGCCGGCTTCCAGGCCTTGGGCGATGATGGCGTCGACGCCGCGCGCCTCCAGCCAGCGCGCTTCTTCAACCGTGGTGGCCGACGACAGAATCTTGACGCCGAGGGCGCGTACGGCGCTCAACAGGTCGGGCTCCGGCAAGCCGAAATGAAAGCTGACGACGGCGGGCCTGAATTCCTTCAACACTTCCAGCATCGCGGCGCTGAACGGCGCGCGCCCGGGGCCGGCGGGAACTTGGGCGGCATCGATGCCGTATTGGGCATAGTAGGGCGCGAGCTGGGAGCGCCAGATCGCTTCACGCGCCGGGTCGGGCACGGGCGGCGTATGGCTGAAGAAATTGACGTTGTAGGGCTTGCCGGTGGCGGCTTCGATGGCGGCCAGTTCGCCGCGCAGTGTTTCGGGCGTGAGCATGGCGCAGGGCAGCGAGCCGAGTGCGCCGGCCTGTGACACGGCGATGGCGAGCGCGCTGCCTTGCACGCCGGCCATGGGGGCCTGGATGAGAGGGATTTCGGTGCCCAGCATTGCAGTGAGTGCGCTTGGTTTCATGATCTTCTCGCTATCGGTCCGAAGTGGCGTTGCCTATTGTCGCGCAAATGCCGCCGGCCTGCCGCAGCCACGTCGGTGCGGATATGTTGGTGCAGCATTTCACGCTACACTAGCGGACGACCGCATTACCCCTTGGAGAGTGCATGAGCGAAACGAATCCCAAGCTCGACGCCTATTTCAGCAAGCTGAAAGCCTGGCGCGAGGAATCCATGCTGTTGCGGGAGATCGCTCTCGATTGCGGCTTGGACGAGGACATGAAATGGGGGCAGCCCTGCTACACGCTGGAAAACAAGAATGTCGTGCTGATTCACGGCTTCAAGGAATACTGTGCGCTGCTGTTCTTCAAGGGCGCGCTGATGAAGGACGAGAAGGGCCTGCTGATCCAGCAGACCGAGAACGTGCAGGCCGGGCGGCAGATCAGGTTCTCCGGCGTGCGTGAAATCGTCAAGCTGAAGACCGTCTTGAAGGCTTATGTGCGCGACGCCATTGCCGTGGAAAAGGCCGGCCTCAAGGTTGAGCACAAGAAAACCACGGAGTTTGCCGTGGCTGCGGAATTCCAGATGCGAATGGACGAACTGCCGGCCTTGCGCGAGGCTTTCGAGGCGCTCACGCCCGGGCGGCAGCGTGGTTATCTGCTGTATTTCTCCTCTGCGAAGCAATCCAGGACGCGCGAGGCCAGGGTGGAGAAGTGCGTGGAGCGCATACTCGACGGACTGGGATTGGACGACTAAATGGAGGCAGAAAACCTGGACGGGAATCCGGTCGAGACCTTCAATAAGAACGCTCGCCGCTATGCGGAGAAGTATTTCGCCCTGAGCGATTACGACGAGTTCTATCAACGCCTGCTGGCCTCGGTCGCGCCTGCAGGTTCTCTTATTGACGTGGCCTGCGGTCCCGGGAACGTCAGTGCTTACGCGAGCAGGCATCGCCCCGACCTGGAAGTTGTCGGCGTGGATCTGGCGCCGAGTATGGTAGAAGAGGCGCGCGCCCGCGTGCCGGGCGTGGTATTCGAAGTGTGTGACTGCACCAGACTTGAATCTCTCGGTCGCGCTTTTGATGCTGCCGCTTTTGCCTTTGGATTGAGTTATTTGACGGACGATGCGGCGGCGCAATGCTTATCTTCGATCCGCGCAATTTTGGAAGAGGGTGCGCCGCTTTTGCTCCTGACGATCGCGAGCGCGGAGCCCATGGAAAAGGTGGAGACCTCGAGTTCCGGCGACAGGCTGCTGACGGTTTACCGCACGCCGCAACAGATCGCGGCCATGCTGGAAAGGCAGGGGTTTTGCATTACGTTTGTGGAACGCATCGCCAGCCCGGACAATGCGACCAAGGTCACGCACGACCTCGTGCTCATGGCAACGAGGCGCTAATAGGCTGAATCAGTCTGCGGCCTCGTCTATTCCTTCCCAATACTCCATTTCCGCCGAGGCGCGGTAGCCGGCTCCCATCAGCTTGACGCCGACGCGGCCATTCTCGGTGTTGACGAAGACGTCTTGCGGGCTGGGGTTGCCCAGAACGAGGTAGCGGCACGGCTCGTCGGTATGGTTGTAGAGCGCATGCCCGGCCTTCTGGCCGGCCGGGAAGCAGACGTAGTGGCCGGGCTCCATGATGTAGGACTTGTCGCCCAGTTTCAGCGTCAGCGCGCCTTCGAGGATGAAGACGTGTTCCTCTTCCACAAAGTGGTAGTGCGCCGGGTTGGCTTGCTTGCCCGGCATGAGCACTTCGTTGGAAATGCCGATCTGGGTCGCGCCGCCGTAGCTGCTGATGTGCTGGAAGCGCATACCGAAGCGTGCGCCGTGGGCGTGGTCTTCCCAGGGCACTTCGGCGATAGGGAAGGGTTCGAAGATGCCTTCGGCGTTTTGGGAATTCTGTTTTTTGTCCACGGGCGCTCCATGCCTAAGTGAAGGGCGCGGTGCGCACCCGTTACCAGAGATTACTTTGCCCCTTGCCCCTTGGCCGCACTGTCCGATTTCGGTTTCGGATCAGGGCAGATCGGTCAGTGCCGCTATCCCTTGTTCGACGATGATGTAGAGGGTGGAGTTGCCGACCGCAATGCCGGGGAAGTCGATCAATCCGCCGGGCAGGGCGCCGGCGACGAAGCCGGGAGTCTGGGTTCCTGCCAGGGTGGTGACGACACCGCCGCCGGCGATCTGGCGAATGCGGTAATTTTGCAGATCCGCAACATAGACGTTGCCCGCGCTGTCGATTGCAATGCTATAGGGTTGATTGAATTGCGCGGCGGACCCGGTGCGGTCGGCAAAGCCGGATTTCCCTGCCTTGCCTGCCAAGGTGACGACGACACCGGCCGGGGAGATTTCGCGGATGGTGTTGTTGTTGGTGTCGGCTACGTAGAGGTTGCCGTTGCTGTCGATCGCAAGGCCGGTGGGCACGTTGAAGGAGGCAAGCGGGCCGGTCCCGTCGGCGCTGCCGGAAGACGATTTGTTGCCGGCAAGGGTGGAAACGGTTCCGGTCGAGGTGATCTTGCGGATGATATTGCTGCTGGAATCGGCGACGTAGACGTTGCCGGCAGTGTCGACCGCAATGCCCAGCGGTTGCGAAAAGCGCGCCGTCACACCGGTGCCGTCGACCGAGCCGGCATAGCCTGCAAAGCCGGCAAGCGTGGTGACGGCGCCAGCGGGCGTGATCTTGCGGATGGTGTTGTTGCCGGAGTCGGAAACGTAGACATTGCCGGCTGCATCGACGGTCAGGGCGCGCGGAAGGTTGAAGCTGGCGGCGGCTCCGGTGCCGTCCGCGTGGCCGCTGACGCCGGCCATCCCTGCCAGGGTGGTGACGGCGCCGCTGGAGGAGATCTTGCGGATGGTGTTGTTGTAGGTGTCGGCGACGTAGACGTTGCCGGCACTGTCGGCGGCTACGCCTTGCGGGCGACTGAAGGCGGCCATGCTTCCCAGGCCGTCTGCGCTGCCGATGACGGGCGCGTTGCCCGCCACGGTGGTGGCCGCGCCTGCCAGCGAGATCTTGCGCACTAGGTTGTTGGCCGAGTCGGCTACAAACAGATTGCCGGCGACGTCGAGGGCGACGCCATAGGCGAAGTTGCTGATGCTGCTCTGGCTGTTGGCGCTGTTGGCGATGGCCAGGTTGGTCAGCGTGGTGAGGCTTCCAGTCGAAGATATCTTGTTGATGATGTTCTGGGAGTAATAGCTCACGTACAGGTAGCCGTTGGCGTCGATGGCGACGCCGTAGGGCAGATTGGGTACGGCGGTGCCGGAACTGTTGATCGATTGCGAGTAGTTGACCACGGTGGTCACGACGCCTGTCGGCGTCATTTCGCGCACCAGGCCATTGACGGCGTCGGCGATGTAGAGGTTGTTGCTGGCGTCGATAGCCAATCCTATGGGCGTGTTGAACAGCGCGCCGCTGCCTTTGCCGTTCGCAGAGCCGCTGACGCCGGCTGTGCCGGCGACAGTGCTGACGGCGTCCGACGGGGTGATGCGGCGGATGGTGTTGTTGCCGCTGTCGGCAACATAGATATTGCCGGTGCTGTCGACGGCGATGCCCAAAGGCCCGTTGAAACTGGTGTTGGGGCCGACGCCATCCTGGCTGCCGGCGTTGCCGGAGGCGCCGCCCAGCGTGGTGACCACGCCGCCCGGTGTGATCATGCGCACGGCATTGTTGCCGGTATCGGCCACATAAACATTACCTGCGCTGTCGACTGCAATACCGTAGGGCATGTTGAATCTTGCTGCGCTGCCGGTGCCGTCGGCATTGCCGCTGACGCCGGCCTGGCCGGCCAGCGTCGTTACGGTGCCGTTGGCGGCGATTTTGCGTATGGTGTTGTTGGCCGTATCCGCGACATAGGCGTTGCCGGCCGTATCGAGCGTCACGCCGTGCGGGCTGCTGAAGCGCGCCGCGCTGCCGGCGCCGTCGGCGCTGCCGATGCTGCCTATATTGCCGGCCAATACCGCAAGGTTGGGGGCCGGGTGCAGCAGGGCTTGCAGGGTGGTGCTGACGTTTGCCTCGAAGGCGACGGGATCGGTGCCGGCCATCACCGTGCCGAGCATGGTGCGGACCGTGACGTTGGCAACATTGCCGCTGTAGACGCTGGCGGCGCTTTGCGCCGTCACCTGCGCCGTGAAATAGTTGGCTACGGCCAGCCGGTTCGCGACCACCTGCTCGTCGGTGCTGGTGGTCGGTTCGGTAGCGGCCGCCGACAGGATGGCGAGCGCCGCCTGCGCCTGGGTCATGGCGCCGCTGGTCAGCAAGCCTTGCCAATACGCGGCGCCGGCTGTGTCGGTGGCGGTGGAGCGGTCCAGCACGTTTTGATAGATGGCGTTGATGAAGCCGCCGGAATTGCCGCTGCCGTAGAGGGACTGCGATTCCGCACTGTTGCCGAAGCTGTCTACGATGGCCTTGATGGCCGGCGTGGTGTAGGCGGCATTGAGGCCGGCGATGGTGGTCGGGGCATTGGCTGCCAGCAGCACGCCCTCCCAATAAGCCATGCCGGCCGGGTCGGCCGGGCGGCCGTAGTAGGCGACGTAAAGCTGTTCCAGCACGTTCTGGTAGCTCGCGGCGGTCAGGGATTTGTCGTTGCGCTGCAGTTGCTTGGATTGAAACTCTGAGGGGGCGGAGCTGTTTCCACTACATGCGGCAAGGAGGGCACTGAGGGTGGCTAGTGCGAAGTTGCGGCCAAGACGATGCATCGGTTCTCCCTGATGTTGCCGCGCCTGCTTCGGAAAAGAAGCGAATGGACGCCAATATGACAACGGTATGACAAAACCCGTATCCTCGCATTTCGTGCGGAGAAAAACAACCCGTCAAGCTTGACAAGGCAAAGGCTTGTCCGGCGGCACGAAGGGAGGGTTGGGAGTCCGAATGCTGCGCTGCGGCGGCTCTGTCGCGTCCGGGCAGCGGACCCGCGCATGATCGGCACGCCTTGCCTGCTGCTGCAAGGCATGGCAACTCAATTTGTATATGATGGGAGCATGAATTTACCCAACAAAGCAGGGAGTGAGCCGGCACCACGCTTGCAGGTGCTGTCGCATGGTGCCGTCATGCTGCTGCGCCGCCTGCTGCTGATCGTATTGGTAGCGGCGATCGTCGATATCTTTCTGCTGCTGTGGGGCCATCGCATCTCTCTGGGGAATATTGCGCCCTTCGATTTGCTGCTGATCGTGGGTCTGTGCTATCGCGAATTGGCTGCCGGCCGCACAGAGCGCGGCCTGGTGCTGCTGTGCTGGGCCACCTGGCTGAGCGCCTGCGCGTTCAGCTATTTCATTGCCGGCTTGCGCACCCCGTTTCTGATCGGCATACCGATGGTGTTGATGAGCACGGCCTGGGTGCAGGGGAGGCGCGCGGCGCTGACGATGGTGTCGTTGACGCTCGTGCATCTGGTGGTGTTGACCGTGGTGGAGTACCAGGGGTGGCTGCCGCCGCCCGTACAGCGCCGGACGATTGATTTCACCGTGACGTATGTGGTGGTCAGCGTATTTTCCGCAGCCATCGCCGTCAGCCTGGTCGAAGCCTTCCAGCATCTGTACCGCCAGGAGCGTGATTTGGGCGAGGAGTTGCGTTCATTGAATGAAACGCTGGAGCAGCGCGTCGATGAACGCACCGAGGAATATGAGCTGGCCAACCAGTCGCTGCAGGAAACGGTGGAGCAGCTCGAACGCACGCGTTCCGAACTGGTGCATTCGGAAAAATTGTCGGCGCTTGGTTCTATGGTGGCGGGCGTATCGCATGAGTTGAACACGCCGCTGGGCAATGCCAAGCTGGCGCTGTCGACGCTGCGCGACCGCATGCAGGTGATCAGCGAGAGCTATCGCGCGGGCTCGCTGACGCGCAACCAGATCGTCGAATTCTTCCAGGAGGGGCGCGAAGTGGTCGAGCTGGCCAATCGTTCGGTCGATCGCGCGGTCGGCCTGGTCGAATCGTTCAAGCAGGTGGCGGTGGACCAGACTTCGGAGCGGCGCCGCAGTTTTAATCTTTCTACCGTGATCGAGGAAACACTGGATACCTTGCGCCCGGGCTTCAAGCGGCAGCCGTGGCAGTTTACCGTGGAAGTGCCGCTCGACATCGAGATGGACAGTTACCCCGGCCCGTTCGAGCAGATCGTGATCAACCTGGTGCACAACAGCGTGCGCCACGGCTTCGACGGGCGCGAGCAGGGTATGGTGACCATCGGCGCCTATCGCGAGAGCGCTGCCGGAGATGGCGAGGAAGGCGGGCAGGTGGTGATTACCTTTACCGATGATGGCGTCGGCATTGCCGCCGAAAACCTGGGGCGCGTATTCGATCCGTTTTTCACGACGCAGCTGGGCAAGGGCGGCTCCGGCATCGGTCTCAATATCGTCCATCGCCTTGCCTCCACGGTGCTGGGCGGCAGCATTGCGGTGGAGTCCGAGCCGGGCAAGGGCACGGTGTTTACGCTGACGATTCCGCAGCGCGCGCCTATGCCTTCCTGACTGCCTCCGCTTGATTATGTGCCGCCCGGGGCCGCCTTGAAGGCAAAAGCAAAGAAGGCCGCCACACCGAGAAAGACGAACGCGACCAGATAATTCCAGGCCAGCTTTTCCTTGAGGAAGAATACGGCGAAGCCGATGAAGACGGTGAGGGTGACGACTTCCTGGATGATCTTCAACTGAAAGCCCGAGAAATTGCCGTAGCCGAAGCGATTGGCGGGCACGGCGATGCAGTATTCGAACAGCGCGATGCCCCACGAGATGAGCACCGCTTTCCATAGCGGCCAGTCGTGGCCGTATTTCAGGTGCCCGTACCAGGCGAAGGTCATGAAGACGTTGGAGAAAACCAGCAGGATGAAGGTACTCATGGGGATTGGTTGGTTTTAAGTCGACGCAAAATCGAAATGCGGGGCGGATGGACTTGAATGCGCGCGAACGAGCGACAATCAGTTGGAATTGTCTTTTGCGGATTTCAGCGTTTGATGCGAGACATCGCGACGTTCATGATCTACCGCGAGGATGCGCACGAGGCGGTCGTGCTTGGTGTAAAAAATGCGGAACGGGAAGCGATGTAGTGACCAGGTGCGAATGCCCATTTCAGAGAGTAAGTATGAAAAACGCAATGAACCGGCGTCGGGATTTTCTGCGATAAATCGACAGGCACTCTTGAATTCGTCACGAAAACGCGAGGCGATGATGGAAGACGCTTCGGTGGCGTAATAACGCACAACTTCCCTGATTTGCTCCCTTGCGAAGGGAGAAATTTCAATGCGATGCAAGGGTCAGTGTTTTGCGATGATGGCGTCGAGCTCTGCGAAAAACGCATCATCCACAGGAATAGCCTGCCCGCTGGACAATCCTTGTTTGACTAAAGCGAGAACGCGTTCGTCTTCCTCATTTCGAGGGCCGAAACTCTCTGGCACTTCGGGAAGAGGTGCAAGTTCGGCCGGGTCTAGCGATTTGAGGTTCAGTACAGACATGATTTGATTATACGCTCACCTTGCTCTAGGTCAAGGTATGCGGCTGCTCGATCATCTGCTGGTAGATCAGGCTTTGCAAGATCATGTTGTCGGTTGGCTGGGTGTGCATGAATTGCACGCCGTGCTGGTATTTGAGCGGGTCGCCGTCGTTCTTGGTTTCGTCGACCTGCACGTTGCGGACGACGGCCTTGATGCTGAGATGGGCGTCGACGTCGTGCAGGTTGATGCGGAAGGAGAGCACGATGTTGGCTGCTTTCCTGTCGAGCGGCTCGCGCGTGCAGATCAGTGCGCCATCGGCGCTGACGTTGGTGATGATGGCCGGGTATTTGTCGTCCGCCGGCGCGGCGTTGCCGCGCGCGATGGAGGCGATGATGTTGGTGCGGATGCGGGCCGATTTGCGGATGACCGCGCCTTGTACTACCGCCGGGTAGGACAGGTGCAGGTAGTCGAACGGCACCTTGACGACCTTGTCGATGGTGCAGTTGAAGGCGAAAGCGGTCTGGCTGGTGAATACGCGGGCGACGACGATGTCGCCGTCCATCACCGGCACGCGCATGCCGTTGGCGATCGGCGGAGTTACCAGCACGCTGAGGTTCTCCACGTAGCCGATCAGTTTGACGACGTAGCGGTCCGGCCCCATCGAGGCCGGCGGCTGCAGCTGGATGCGGTCGCCGACCCTGAGTTTCATGTCGAGGAAGCCGAAGGCAGCTTCGGTCTTGCCCTGTTCGGCGGCGGCCAGGCGTTGATTTCCGGCCCCGCCCTTGTCCTGGCCAGTCAGCGACAGGTCGCGGAAGGGCTTGCGTTCACAGATCGCGTCGAGCTGGGAGGCATCGGCAATCACTTTGCCCTTGTCCAGCAAGATATTGTGATCCTGGTCATAGAGGGCCCACCGTACCGGCTGGCCGATGGTTAGCTCTTCTCTTGCTACCGATATTAGGCTCATGCGTCTCTGCTGCCTCTTAGAACCTGTTTATGACCTTACGACTCTGCTTTGTCTTTGTTGTGCGTTGCAATTATGTCAATTATATAAAACTCCTGTCATTTTTTCTAGTCATCTTTATAAATATTGGCATTTTTTACAACCTTTTTCGATGTCGCAAGGCAAGGATGATGCTCCCGCCGGCTCGACTCTTGCAGAATTGGTCAGATTGGCAATACCATCGACCTTCGGAGACGGCAGTACGCCGGGTGAGTCTTGCCCAGGGGTTCTGCATATATTTAAAGAAGATAGAGGAAAAAATACATGACCAGTGCTGCTCAGCCCGTCAAGCCCATACTCGACTATATCTACGACCACGAAGCGACCCATCCCGACGCGATCTACCTGACTCAGCCGACAGGCGGCGGACAGGTTATCGACTACACCTGGAGACAGGTGCTGGACCAGGCGCGCCGCATGGCGACGCATTTGCGCGACCGCGGCCTCGGCAACGGCGACCGCGTGGCGATCCTGTCGAAGAATTGCGCGCATTTTTTCATGGCCGAGCTGGCAGTATGGATGGCCGGCTGCACGACGGTGGCGATTTTCCCGACCGAGCGCGCCGAGACGGTGCAGTTTGTGCTCGAGCACAGCGAAGCGAAGCTGCTGTTCGTGGGCAAGCTCGATACCTGGGAGCAGCAGAGGCCGGGCGTAGCCGCCGGCATGCCGCGTATTGCCTTTCCATTGTCGCCCAATGACGCCGATTGCGGCGAGAAGTGGGACGACATCGCTGCGCGCACGCAGCCGATGGCGGGGCGTCCGGCGCGCGCCGCCGACGACCTGGCCATGCTGATCTATACCTCGGGTTCGACAGGCCAGCCCAAGGGGGCGATGCACAGCTTCGGCCACATCAGCGCGGTGGGCGCGGCCAGCCTGAAGGCCGTCGACGTGAGCGGCGCGGACCGTTACCTGTCTTACCTGCCGTTGGCGCATGTGTTCGAGCGCGGCGTGGTTGAATGCGCGACTTTCGTGTCCGGCGCCCGCGTGTTTTTTGCCGAGTCGCTTGATACCTTCATTGCCGATCTGCGGCGCGCGCGGCCTACGGTATTCCACTCGGTGCCGCGCTTGTGGCTGAAGTTCCAGCATGGCGTGTTCGCCAAGATGCCGCCGAAGAAGCTCGACTTTTTGCTGAGCATTCCCATCCTGGGCAAGATTGTCGGCCGCAAGGTGCTCGACGGCCTGGGGCTGGATCAGGTGCGCATTGCCCTGAGCGGCTCGGCGCCGATTCCTGCCGAGCTGATCACCTGGTATCGCCGCCTCGGGCTGAATCTGCTCGAGGGCTATGCCATGACAGAAGACTTCGCCTATTCGCATTTCTCGCAAGAGGGCAAGAGCGCGCCCGGCTATGTCGGCATGCCGATGCCTGGAGTGGAAGTGAAGATCAGCGAAGAGGGCGAAGTGCTGATCAAGTCGCCGGGGCAGATGGTCGGCTATTACAAGCGGCCTGATCTCAATGCCGAGGCGTTTACCGACGACGGTTTCTTCCGCACCGGCGACAAGGGCGAGCGCCGTGCCGACGGCATGCTCAAGATCACCGGCCGGGTGAAGGAGCAGTTCAAGACCGCCAAGGGCAAGTACGTGGCGCCGGCGCCGATTGAGAACCGTCTCAACAATTGTCCGCTGATCGAGTTGTCGATGGTCTCGGGAGTCGGCCAATCGGCCGCCTATGCGATGGTGGTGCTGGCCGAAGAGCAGCGCAAACAGGTGGGGACCCCCGAAGCGCGCGCGCATATCGAAACGGAATTGGGCAAGCTGCTCGACGACGTCAATGCCGAATTGCCCGACTACGAACACTTGCGCATGCTGGTGATCGCGCCGGAACCGTGGTCGATCGAGAACGGCTTCCTGACGCCGACCATGAAGATCAAGCGTAGCCGCATCGAGTCGGTGGTCGGCGAAAAACTGAATGGCTGGTATGAAGCCAAGGGCAAAGTCCTGTGGGGCTGATGCGCTGGTAACTGAAATAGGGTTGGATACATGACGAAATTGTCGGCTGCCTTGCTGGCAGCAGTGGTGCAGGGGTTTGCCATGCAGGCGAACATGGTGCGGGCGGCGGAGGCGACGGAGATTCCACCGCCGGTCTTGCAGACTTATTTGCAACATTATCCGGGAACGATAGAGCTGGCGGTCGACGCCACCAATATTCGGCAAAAAATCTTCAGCGTGCATGAACGCATTCCGGTCAAGGCAGGCAAGCTGACGCTGCTGTATCCGGAATGGCTGCCCGGCACCCACGCGCCGGAAGGCAAGCCGGTGCAGCTGGGCGGGCTCATCCTGCGGGCGAATGGGCAACGCCTTGAATGGCGGCGCGATCCGCTCAATGTGTATGCCTATCATGTCGAGGTGCCGGCGGGCGCTACCGCGCTGGAAGCAGATTTCCAATTTCTGTCGGCGGTGGAGGGCAGCGAGGGTGCAGTGCTGGTGACGCCGGACATGCTGGCTGTGCATTGGGAAGCGATGCTTCTGTATCCGGCCGGCTATTACGCACACGGCATTGCGGTGAAGGCGAATCTGACACTGCCGTCTGGCTGGCAATTCGGCAGTGCGCTCGAGCAGGTTGGGCAGGGCGGACAGAACGGCGGACGCGTGGATTTCAAGGCGACCGACCTGGAGACCCTGATCGATTCGCCGCTGTACGCGGGCCGCTATTTCAAGCGCTACGATCTCGATCCGGGCGCGGTGGCCGCGCACCGTCCGCCGGTGTTTCTCGACGTAGTGGCGGACGATCCCGACGGCCTGGAGGCGAAACCTGAGCGGCTGGAAATGCACCGCGCCGTGGTGAGCCAGGCTTACAAGCTGTTTGGTTCGCAGCACTACGACCATTACGATTTCCTGATGGCGGCCAGCGATTCCTTCGGTTTCGCCGGACTGGAGCATCACCAGTCTGGCGAGTATGGCGTGGCCGCGAATTATTTTGCGGCCTGGGACGAGGCGCTGGATTGGCGCGCCAGCCTTGTGCCGCACGAGTACGTGCATTCCTGGGATGGCAAGTTCCGCCGGCCGTCCGGCATGCGGCCCGCCAACTACAACGAGCCGATGAACGACACGCTGTTGTGGCTGTATGAAGGACAGACCGATTACTGGGGTTTCGTGCTGGCCGCGCGCTCGGGCCTGTTGACGGCGGCGCAGGTGCGCGAGGGCTTTGCCTACCTGGGCGCGGTCCAGCAGCACCGCGTTGGACGCCAGTGGCGCGCCATGCAGGATACCGTCAACGACCCGGTCATTAACAGCCGTGCGCCGCTGGGATGGGCGTCGTGGCAGCGCGCAGAGGACTATTACGACGACGGCATGCTGATGTGGCTCGACGCCGATACCAAGATCCGCGAGCTGTCAGGCGATAAGCGTTCGCTCAACGATTTCGCCCGTGCTTTCTTCGGCGTCGGCAATGGCAGCCACGAGCCCCTTACCTACACTTTCGAAGACGTGGTCAAGGCCTTGAACGCGGTGCAGCCCTACGATTGGGCCGGCTTTCTGCGCGCGCGCCTCGATGGCCACGAATCGGCGCCGCTCGACGGTTTTGCGCGCGCGGGCTGGAAGCTGGTGTACACCGAAGAGCCGACCGAGTATTTCAAGTCGGTCGAAGCGCGGCGCAAGGGCAGCGATTTTTCCTATTCGCTCGGTTTTGCAGTGAACGACAGCGGGCGGCTGATGAGCGTACAGTGGGACGGACTGGCTTTCCAGGCTGGCCTGGTCAAGGGAGCGACGCTGGTGGCGGTGGATGGCCATCCGTACAAGGCGGCGCTGCTCAAGCAGGCGGTGCGGGCTGCCAAGGGCGGCAAGCAGGCGATTGAATTGCTGTTCAAGCAGGATGAGCTGTACCGTACGGTGAAGTTCGATTATCACGAGGGCTTGAAGTATCCGAGGCTGGAGCGGATCGAGGGGACGCCGGACCGGATGGAGGGAATTTTGGGGGCGCTGTAGGGAGGTATGTCGCCGTGGTTGCTTTCTCTGCCGCGTTGCACTGCGTGGGGTGCCATCGCGGCGTTGACAATCGAACGGCGCCGTTGCTACAGTCGTCGCTCCTACTTTGCGGAGCAACATCTTGAATAAATTCACCACGATTGCAGCGGCACTGGCCTTGTCCGCGGGAGCCGCATGGGCGCAGCAAAGTGCGCCGGGTCAGTCGAATCAAGTGATTCAGCCGGATCAGGCGAGTCAGGCCAAGCCGGAGCTGTTGACGCCGGAACAGCAGCTCGCCAAGCTGACCAACCGCGCGACGGCCAAGGTGGTGTATCGCGGCGCGACGCTGATTGCCGGCAACGGCCAGCCGGCGCGCGCGGACATGGCGATCGTGGTTGACGGTGAGCGCATTGCGGCCATCGTGCCGGCGGCGCAACTCGACGCGGCGCTGACCAAGGGGGCTGAGATGGTCGATGTCGGCAGCTCATACGTGCTGCCGGGCTTGATCGATTCGCACGTGCACTATGCAACGCATCCGGACCGCGCTTATGCGGAAGCGGAATTGAAGCGCGATCTGTATGCCGGCATCACGGGTGTGCGCGACATGGCTGGCGATGCGCGCCTGCTCGGTGATTTGTCGCGCGCCGCCATGATCAACGAGCTGGCCGCGCCCGATATCTTCTATGCCTCGCTGGTGGCCGGACCGAGTTTTTTCCAGGACCCGCGCACGGTGACCTCTTCGCTCGGCATGGGGCCGGGACAGGCGCCGTGGATGTATGCGGTGACTGACAAGACCGATATTGCGCTGGCCGTGGCGCAGGCGCGCGGCACCGGCGCCACCGGCTTGAAGATTTATGCCAACCTGCCGGGGCCATTGGTGCGCAAGCTGGTGGCGGAAGCGAAGCGCCAACATTTCCCGGTGTGGACGCATATGCAGGTGTACCCGGCCACGCCTTACGATTCGCTCGGCGCCACCACAGTGTCGCACGTGTGCATGATTGCGCGTTACGTGCGCGAACCGAACAAGGTGCAGTATGGCCATCGCGACGAGCCTTCCTATGAGGGGCTCGATGCCAATGATGCCGGCATCCGCCGTTACGTCGCGGCGCTGGCGAAATCGGGCACGATACTCGATGCAACCTTGAGCGTGTACCAGCCGGCGGCCGAGATCGCCGAAAAAAAGGCGGCGCATCCGCATTGCGCGCGGGAGCTGGCGGCAGCGATCACGCGCGCGGCGCATGCGGCCGGCGTAACTATTATCGCCGGCACCGACGAGAATGCCACAGCCGACGATCCCTTGCCGCAGTTGTTCCGCGAACTGGACATGCTGGTGCACGATGGCGGCTTGTCGCCGCAGGAAGCGATTGCCGCGGCGACCTCAAATGCGGCCAGGGCCTTGGGCAAGGATAAGGAGTTCGGCACGCTGGAGGTGGGAAAACTGGCCAACCTGGTGTTCGTCAAGAACGACCCCTTGCAGGATGTAGCGAACCTGCGCTCGGTGATGCTGACGGTGAAGCGTGGCGTGCGTTATGCACGGGAGGATTATCACCATGCGCCGATTCCGGTGCATGACGATATCTAAAGCAATCTACCAGTTATTACATATGTTTTCGCTACCCGTTCACTAAGGGCCAGGAACTCAGGCTGTTGCACGGCCATACTCACTATGGGTTCCCGCCTGCGCGGGAACGACGGGGCGAGAGCGTCGTCACTGCAGTCGTAGGCTGCCGCATTTGGCAGTCCGCGCCTATATTTTTGCGCTTTCTCCAATAATTTAATTCAATTCGACTTCGGCTTCGATTTCCACCGGTATATTGAACGGCAGTTCGGCCATGCCGACTGCACTGCGGCTGTGGGCGCCGATCTCGGGGCCGAACAGTTCGAGGATGAGGTCGGAAAAG
>JAFANH010000092.1 GCA_019232795.1 Burkholderiaceae bacterium | reverse complement strand
GAAGCTGCATATACCCATTTCAATCAATCGACTTCGCCGAGTAGCCCGTCTACCTGGAGCCGAACTTATTAGGTGTCGTGCCCATATTGTGGAGGTAGCTGACGAGTTAGGATTGTCCTTTGATTCCCGCTGCGCACTCGCCCCGTGGCATGAGGAACCCCAAGCACCGAGCGCGTCAACGTGGCGGAACACGCCCACCGCGTAACATTGCCCATGCGGATGATGCGCTGAAGGGTTATTGATACAATCGTGTTAGCAAAAAGGGAGACTAATCATGAGCACCAGCCTTGGTCGTCTCACTGCCTGTGGCAATGGCTTCGCTGTTCAGATCACGAAGCGGATGGCGAAGGCCGCCGGTTTTATTGAAGGTTCTGCGGTTCGCGTTACTATCAAGCTAGGCCACATCGTATTGCGAAACCGGAATGACTCTGGACCAGATACTGGCGGCCTTTGCATGGCGGCAAGATTATGGCCACAAGAACCGTAAGTGTAGAGGCTTTTCCTCGCAACGACACGTAATAGCCACAAAGATCGCTTGGGAGATCGGCATACGCACAAATCATTTGCAAAAATAGAAAGTGCAATTTGGAAAATTGAAACGGCCGCTTGACAATAGAATTTAGATGGATAGAGCTGTACTTAATATTGCTCTGATATCGCGCTTAGACATTAATTCATAGCCATATTCCTCGAGCGAACACCGTTCGGCATCGTTTTTCAAAAGACGGATACAATCGTCGAGCAAAGTTTCCATTGTTGTGAATTTGATTGCGGCTTTGATTTCCTCCTCGACAAAGGTATTCGCGTCCAACGTTGAAACAACCGCCTTTCTGTTCGCAAGAAGGTAGGAGGCTCGCACAATCTCAAAGACTTGGGCATGATGATATTTATTCACATTCAAGACAATTTTTGCACGCGTGATCAGATCGTCTCTCGCTTTACCATACAGACCACACACGAAGATTACAGTCAAGCCGGCATTAGTGAGTGCATCGAATGCATGCAATCTGGTCTCGCTTGAGGAGCCGAATATCAGAACATCGATGTCTTGCTCTATCGCCTTGGGGATTCTGGTTAGGATGGGGGCGTAGCCTATCGGCACAACCTGGACGTCCGCTCTCCCCAAACCGGCCCACGTTTCCAAATTTGCCGCACTATAGTCCCACAGCGTGAAGTTCTGCGCGACGTATTTAACCTGCTCATTGAGGGACTGCGAATCGAGATTGCGTATTTGCTCTAGGTTATAGCAGATAGTGTTCTTCGGCATCGACTCCAAATACTCCACCGGAAACACGTGCTCACCGAAGGTGATGTTGATTGCTTCCGGGTCGTGCTGATTCAATCCATAGACGACGTCGTTACCGAGCTGTTTCAGCCCCCATGCAACGGTTTCGATAACCTCGTAATAGCCGTTCAATCCATGCAATTTTCGATGGGGTACGCAGTGCATGAGATGATAATAAGGCTTCGCTCGCTTGCGGCGGAATACCGTCTTTAATATTTCCATTGTATCTTTGTCGATGTAATAGATGCTTCTCACACGTAGCAAATTGCCGCAGGTCTCAGTATTTAGCCCTTAAGGAACCCGCTCTGTTCCGCCCATTCGGGAATGGTTTGCGTGCTATTTGCTTGGCAGTTGCACTGCCACGTACGGAGATACGCCCAAAGCAACATCCGATAACTGGACAAAATAATTTGTACCCAACGCCATTTTGGACAAAATAATTTGTACCTAACGGACCTATTTTGGACAAAATAAATTGTACTTAGACACCTGTTGAATTCTAGGGCCTAAGCTTGGTTGCCATTATATGCCGTGCCGAGAGGTTTCCGGGCTTTTACGGCGGCTTTGCCGCCGCCCCCTCTCCGCTACCCTTCTCCCCCGGAGGGAGAGGGGACGGAGATATGAGGAAAGTTGGCATCAATTTGCGGGAGCTATGGGCCCATACCGGCAAATTGCAAAAGCAGCTATAGTAGCAGGTTGACCCGCCGCGGCCGTGGCAATTTTGGCAATGCTTATATGTTTGTTTGTTGCCTGTTTTTTGCCCGTTTATTGCCGCTTTTCCCGGCTAAACCAGATACGTTTATCGAGAGCAGTGCATGGAAGAAATTCGCATTAGAGGTGCGCGTACGCATAACCTCAAGAACATCAACCTGGATTTGCCGCGCAACAAGCTGATCGTGATCACCGGCTTGTCCGGTTCCGGCAAGTCTTCGCTGGCCTTCGATACGCTGTATGCGGAAGGCCAGCGCCGTTACGTCGAATCGCTGTCGGCCTATGCGCGCCAGTTCCTGCAATTGATGGAAAAGCCCGACGTCGATCTGATCGAAGGCTTGTCGCCGGCCATCTCGATCGAACAAAAGGCCACTTCGCACAACCCGCGCTCCACGGTCGGCACAGTCACCGAAATCCACGACTACCTGCGTCTGCTGTACGCACGCGTCGGCACGCCCTACTGCCCCGACCATCCGGAAAACCCGCTGGCAGCACAGTCGGTGTCGCAAATGGTCGACGCCGTGCTGGCGCTGCCGGCCGACACCAAGCTGATGATCCTGGCGCCGGTGGTGGCGAACCGCAAGGGCGAACACGTTGACTTGTTCGAGCAGATGCAGGCGCAAGGCTTTATCCGTTTCCGCGTGCAGAGCGGCACGGCCAAGGCGCGCATCGTCGAAGCCGACGACCTGCCCAAGCTGAAGAAGACGGAAAAGCACACCATCGACGTGGTGGTGGATCGCTTGAAAGTGAACGCGGACGTCAAGCAGCGCCTGGCGGAAAGTTTCGAAACCTGCCTGCGCCTGGCCGAAGGCCGCGCCATTGCGCTGGAGATGGATAGCGGTACCGAGCACCTGTTCTCGAACAAGTTCGCCTGCCCGACCTGCGGCTATTCGCTGCAGGAGCTGGAGCCGCGCCTGTTCTCGTTCAACAACCCCATGGGCGCCTGCCCCGAATGCGACGGCCTGGGCCACATCGAATTCTTTGATCCCAAGCGCATCGTCGCCTTCCCTAATCTCTCGCTCGCCTCGGGCGCGGTCAAGGGTTGGGACAGGCGCAACCAGTTCTATTTCCAGATGTTGTCCAACCTGGCGACGTTCTACGATTTCGATCTGGACATCCCCTTCGAAAAGCTGCCGGAAAAAGCGCGCGAGGCCGTGCTGTACGGTTCGGGCAAGCAGGCGATTCCCTTCACCTACATCAACGAGCGCGGCCGCGCCGTGGTGCGCGAACACACGTTCGAAGGCATCGTCAACAATCTCGAACGCCGCTACCGCGAAACCGATTCGATCGCGGTCAAGGAAGAGCTGGCCAAGTTCATCAACAAGAAGGAATGCCCTTCCTGCGAAGGCCACCGCTTGCGCGTGGAAGCGCGTTACGTCAAGGTCGGGCGCGGCAAGCAGGAACGCGCAATCTATGAAGTGGCCGCCACGCCGCTGCGCGACACACTGCAATTCTTCGAAGACTTGAAACTGACCGGCGCCAAGCGCGAAATCTCGGACCGCATCATCAAGGAAATCGTCTCACGCCTGCGCTTCCTCAACAACGTCGGTCTGGACTACTTGTCGCTCGACCGCAGCGCCGACACCTTGTCCGGCGGTGAAGCGCAGCGCATCCGCCTGGCTTCGCAGATCGGCTCGGGCCTCACTGGTGTCATGTACGTGCTCGACGAACCGTCGATTGGCCTGCACCAGCGCGACAACGACCGCCTGATCGATACGCTCAAGCACTTGCGCGACATCGGCAACAGTGTGCTGGTGGTCGAGCACGATGAAGACGCCATCCGCAATGCCGACTTCGTGGTCGACATGGGCATAGGCGCCGGCGTGCACGGCGGCGAAGTGATCGCCCACGGTTCGCTGCCCGACATCTTGAAGAGCAAGAAGTCGCTGACCGCGCAATACCTGAACGGCTCGAAAAAGATTCTGGTGCCGAAGAAGCGCGTGGCGCAAGATAAGGAGCGCCAATTCGTGATCAACGGCGCCAGCGGCAACAACCTCAAGCGCGTCAAGCTGGAATTGCCGGTCGGCTTGCTGACTTGCGTCACCGGCGTGTCGGGCTCGGGCAAGTCGACCCTGGTCAACGACACGCTTTACCACGCCGCCGCGCGACACCTGTACGGCTCGCAAACCGAGCCGGCCGCGCACGATTCCATCACCGGCCTCGAACATTTCGACAAGGTGATCTCGGTCGACCAAGCGCCCATCGGCCGCACGCCGCGCTCGAACCCGGCCACCTACACTGGCCTGTTCACGCCTATCCGCGACCTGTTCTCCGAACTGCCGGCTGCCAAGGAACGCGGCTACTCTGCGGGCCGCTTCTCGTTCAACGTCAAGGGTGGGCGCTGCGAAGCCTGCCAGGGCGATGGTGTGATCAAGGTGGAAATGCACTTCCTGCCCGACGTCTACGTGCCTTGCGACGTCTGCCACGGCAAGCGCTACAACCGCGAAACGCTGGAAGTGCACTACAAAGGCAAGAACATCACCGAAGTGCTTGAGATGACGGTGGAAGAGGCGCACGAATTCTTCAAGGCCGTGCCCATCATCGCGCGCAAGCTGCATACGCTGCTCGACGTCGGCCTCGGCTACATCCGTCTCGGCCAAAGCGCCACCACGCTTTCGGGCGGCGAGGCGCAGCGTGTCAAGCTGTCGCTGGAATTGTCCAAGCGCGACACCGGGCGCACACTGTACATTCTGGACGAACCGACCACCGGCCTGCACTTCCACGACATCGAACTGCTGCTCAAGGTGATCCACCGCCTGCGCGACCAGGGCAACACGGTGGTGATCATCGAGCACAATCTTGACGTGATCAAGACCGCGGACTGGATCGTCGACCTCGGCCCCGAAGGCGGCGCCGGCGGCGGGCAAATCATTGCGACGGGAACGCCGGAGCAGGTGGCGAAGAATCCGAAGAGTGTGACCGGCAAGTATTTGGAGCCTTTGTTAAAGCGGAGTTGATCGGCAGTTCGAATGCGCGGCACTTCTCATGCATTGCACCGTCTCATCCCCGTCGTTCCCGCGAAGGCGGGAACCCAGGTAGAAGTGAAAAGCAACCTGGGCCCTCGCTTGCAGCGCGCGCACTCCCTTGCAAAGGAGTGTCGTTCCGCAGGTGCGCAGCATGCTGCGCAAAACCCCTGCTACACCCTTCGCGAGGGCGACGGGAAACAGTTATAGCTGTTATAAAGATATCTACCCGCAATCAATCGCTTCAACAACGAGCCTAGAGTCTGAACTTGGCAACCCACCTCCTCATCCAAGGCCGCGTCCAGGGCGTAGGCTACCGCGCCTCGTTCGCCTCTGTCGCGGCCCAGCTCGGCCTGGCCGGCTGGGTGCGCAACCGTCTGGACGGTTCAGTCGAAGCTTGCGTGCACGGCAGTACTGGGCAGATCGAAGCCATCGTCACCTGGGCCAGGAAAGGCCCGCCAGCCTCGCGCGTCGACGAAGTACTCGTCAGCGACAGCGAGGAACTGTCCCCTTCAGACGGCAAGTTCGCCATCCATCCGACGCGCTAGCCGAAACGCTCCCCTCGCCCACTGCGTGGGAAAGGGTGTAGCAGGGAATTCAGGCGGCAAGCCGCCTACCTGCGAAACGAAGTTCGCTTGCAAGCGAACTTTCCCTCCCTATAGGGACACAGGGGAGAGGGGTCAAGCATCGCCGATGCGAGAGGGGCGGCACTACTGCAGCAGCCGCGCCTCGGCGCGCGCCACGCCTTCGGTCTTGCCGCGCAAGACCACGATATCGCCTGCCTGCAATATCGTCTCGGCGTCCCATTCGATGCGCTTGCTGCCGCGCTTGACGGCAATGGCCTCGGCGCCGAGCTCAGCCAACCCGAGTGCGCCAAGTTTCTTGCCTATGGCCTGCGCCTGCTCGTTGATCGGCACCGAGTGCAGGCGCATCTGGATGGCGTCGGCGTCGTCGGGCGCATCACCGGCGCCGTGGAAATAGCCGCGCAGCGATGCATAGCGTTCCTCGCGCGCTGCCTGCACGCGGTGCACCACGCGCCGCAGTGGCACGCCCAACATCACCAGCGCATGCGAAGCCAGCATCAGGCTGCCTTCGATGGCTTCCGGCACCACCTCGGTGGCGCCGGCGGCGCGCAGCTTGTCGAGTTCCACATCGTCATAACTGCGCACGATTACCGGCAAATTAGGCGCCAGTTCATGTGCGATGCGCAGCGTCTTGAGCGCAAAAGGCGTTTCGGCATGCGTGATCACCAGCGCGGCGCAGCGATGGATGCCGGCCGCCTTCAGGCTCTCGCGCCGCGAGGCGTCGCCGTAAGACACTTGCGCGCCGGCCGCCTGCGCCTCGCGCACGCGGTCAGGGTCGAGGTCGAGCGCCTGGTAAGCAATATCTTCTTCTTCCAACAGCTTGGCCAGGTTTTGGCCGCTGCGGCCGAAGCCGGCGATGATCACGTGCTTTTGCGCGGCCATGGTGCGCGTAGCCAATTGCGTCAGGGCCAACGATTGCATCATCCATTCGTTGGCGGAGAACTTCAGCGCGACGGCGTCGGCATGTTGAATCAGGAAAGGCGCGGCCAGCATCGAAAGCACCATGGCCGCCAGCACCGGTTGCAGCACTTGCGGGTCGATCAGGTTCAGGTCGCCGATCTGGTTGATCAGCACAAAACCGAATTCGCCGGCCTGCGCCAGCGCCAAACCGGTGCGCAGGGCCACGCCGGTGCTGGCGCCGAACAGCCGCGCCAGTCCCACGATCAACAGGGACTTCAGCAACAGCAGCGCAAGCAGCAAAAGCAGCACCAGCCACCAGCGGTGCAGCACCACCCCGGCATTGAGCAGCATGCCTATCGTGACAAAGAACAGACCGAGCAGCACGTCGCGGAAGGGCTTGATGTCTTCCTCCACCTGGTGCCGGTACTCGGTCTCGGAAATCAGCATGCCGGCGACGAAGGCGCCCAGCGCCAGCGGCAGGCCGGCGCGTTGCGTGATCCAGGCCGCGCCCAGTGTCACCAGCAGCAGGTTGAGCATGAACAGTTCCTGCGAGCGGCGCCGCACCACCACGTTGAACCAGCGCCGCAATACCTTGTGACCGACGAACAGCAGCACCACCAGCACTACCGTCGCCTTGAGCACGGCCCAGCCCAGCACGACGCCCCAATCCTGCTGCGAGCGCGCCAGCGCCGGCACCACGATCAGCAAGGGCACCAGCGCCAGGTCCTGGAACAGCAGAATGCCGATAATGCGCCGTCCATGCTCGCTCTCGAGCTCAAGCTTTTCCGTCAGCATTTTCGAGACGATGGCGGTGGACGACATGGCGAGCGCGCCGCCGAGCGCGAACGCACCCAGCCAACTGATGCCCGTCCCCTGCAGCCTGCCGGCCAACCAAGCCAGAAGCATAATCACGGCCAACGTTACCAACACCTGGGCGCCGCCGAGTCCGAGCACAGTCTTGCGCATGGACGAGAGCTTGGGCAGCGAAAACTCCAGCCCGATCGAGAACATCAGGAATACCACGCCGAATTCGGCGAACGTGTGCGTGGTTTGAGTGTCCGCCCCCATTCCCAGCCCGTTCGGGCCGATCAGGATGCCAACCACCAAATAACCTAGCATGGGCGGCAAATGCAGGGTGCGAAACGCCACCACGCCCAAAACGGCGGCGAAAAGCAGCAGCAAGGTGAGTTCCAAGGGTGTCATGTTTGCAGAGTAACATCGTTTACACCCAAAAAGCGCGCCCCGGCTGGCGTCTAGCCCGAGTGTTGCTTCTGGCAAGTTTTTTGCTTGGCAAACGTCTGGCTCGCCGTTTGAATTCGTTTATACTGCGGGCATGAATACCCCCCATGCAAAAATCACGCCCAGTCAGCTCGACGCGGCCGGCGCTGCGCGCGTGCTTGAGCTCGCGCTCGAAACCCTGCAAATCGAAGCTGATGCCATCCTGGCCATCAAGAGCCGTTTGGCGGTTGACACCGACTCCAGCTTTTCCCAGGCTACCGACCTGTTGTTGCAGTGCGATGGCCGCGTCGTCGTTTCCGGCATCGGCAAGTCCGGCCACATCGGCCGCAAGATCGCCGCCACGCTGGCTTCAACCGGCACCCCGGCCCTGTTCGTCCATCCGGCCGAAGCGGCCCATGGCGACCTCGGCATGGTGACCGAGCACGACGCCTTCATCGCCATTTCCAATTCCGGCGAAACCGCCGAGCTGCTGGCCATCGTACCCATCATCAAGCGCATGGGCGCCAAGCTGATCGCCATGACCGGCAATCCGAACTCCAACCTGGCGCAATTGGCAAACGTGCATCTGAACGTCGGCGTCGATAAGGAAGCCTGTCCGCTGAACCTTGCTCCCACCGCCAGCACCACGGCCACGCTGGCCGTCGGCGACGCGCTCGCCGTGGCCCTGCTCGACGCGCGCGGCTTCAAGGAAGCCGATTTCGCGCGCTCGCACCCGGGCGGCGCGCTCGGCCGCCGCCTGCTGACACACGTGCGCGACATCATGCGCAGCGGCGAGGCGATACCGGCGGTGACCGCTGATACTTCGCTGTCGGCTGCCTTGCTGGAGATCACCAAGAAGGGCATGGCCATGACCGCCGTGGTGGACAAGGATTTCCGCGCGGTCGGCATCTTCACCGACGGCGACTTGCGCCGCCTGATCGAGGAGATCCAGGACTTCAGCAAACTCACCATTGCCGACGTCATGCATGCCAATCCGCGCAGCATCGGCCCCGACCAGTTGGCCGCCGACGCCGCGCTGATGATGGAAGAATTCCGCATCAATCAATTGCTGGTGGTGGACGCTGCCGGCAAATTGACCGGCGCGCTGCACATCCACGACCTGACCCGGGCCAAGGTGATCTGATGACCGCCGACGCCCGCACTGCCGACGCAGTTGCCCGCGCCGCACGGGTGCGCCTGATGATCTTCGACGTCGACGGCATCCTGACCGACGGCGGCCTGTACTATGGACCGGCCGGCGAAGCGATCAAGCGTTTCAACGTGCACGACGGACTCGGCATCAAGATGTTGCGCCAGGCCGGCATTGCCACCGCCATCATCAGCGCGCGCCAATCGGATATCGTCGCCAAGCGCGCGGCGGATCTCGATATCGAGCATGTGCAGCAAGGCGCGCTGGACAAGAAGACCGCTTTCGAGCAGTTGCTGGAACGCACCGGTATGCGCGCCGAAGAATGCGGCTTTCTCGGCGACGACTGGATCGACCTGCCCATCCTTTCGCGTGTCGGCTTCGCAGCCAGCGTGCCGAATGGCCGCGCTGAAGTGCACGCCCGCGTCCATTACGTGACGACTGCTCGCGGCGGCGACGGCGCCGCACGCGAATTGTGCGAATTCCTGCTGCGCGCACAAGACAAGTACGAGACGGCGATGGCGCCGTTTTTGGCGTAAGCGCTCACATGAACGAAGCACGCGCCGCTAACCGCCTGCGTCTATTGGCCATACTGGCCGCCACGGCAGCCATGGCGCTCGGCAGCTTCTGGCTGCGCGACGTGATGCTGCGCGGCGCCGACCATGGCAATGACCGCACCCAGCGCCTCGACCCCGACTATTACGTCGAGAATTTCAATTTCGTGCGCGCCTCCAAGGTCGGTCAGGCACGCTACGCAATTTCCGGCACCAAGCTCACCCACTTCCCCGGCGACGACAGCTACCAGATCGACATGCCTGTCATCCGCAGTTTGAGCGTCGACCGTCCATCCATGGTGGCACGCGCGCTGCGTGCGGTGGCCAACAGCGATGCCAGCAAGGTCGAGATGGAAGACGACGTGCGCATCGACCGGCCCGAGTCGAAGCTGGCGCCGGCCTTTCATTTGAAATCGCAGTATGTGCAGCTTTTGCCTGACGATGAAGTCATGCAAACCGACCGCGCCGTCGACATCGTGCAAGGCAACGCCGAGATCAGCGGCGCCGGCATGTACGCAAACAATGCAACCCTGGTTTTCTCGCTCGCGCATAACGTGCACACCGTGATTCAGCCGCGCTAGCCGGTGTGAACCGCGGGGTGAGCTATTGAGTAAACTTTGAGAGAGTATTCATGAAACATCGTCTTGTTTTTATTCTGCACGCCGCGCTGCTGCCTGCGCTGATTGCGACAGCTCCGGCCCTCGCCGAAAAGGCCGACTCCGAAAAGGAAATCCACGTCGAGTCGAACCAGGTGGCGGTCGACAACGTCAAGCAGATCAGCACCTACACCGGCAACGTCGTGCTCACCCAGGGCACGCTGGTCATGAAGGGCACCAGGCTGGTTGTGACCACCTCGCCCGAAGGCTATGACTTCGCCACGCTATACGCCCCGCCCGGCGGCCTGGCGACCATGCGCCAGAAGCGCGACGGCGGCCCCGACCTGTGGATGGAGGGGGAAGCGTCCGACCGCGTCACCTATGACCAAAAGACCTCGATCGCCACGCTGTATTCGAACGCCAAGGTGCGCCGCCTGACCGGCCCCAAAACCACGGACGAGTCGACCGGCGCCTTCCTCTCCTATAACGGCCAGACCGAAGTCGTCACTGGCGCCAACAGCGAGAGCGGCGAGAGCAAGCCGGGTGGCGGACGCGTCAGCGTCGTGATCCAGCCTCACAACCACGCTGCCCCGAAAGACACGAAAGACAGCACCACCGAAGCGAAGGACAAAGCGGAATGACCAGCACCCTGATCGTGCGCGGCCTGCAGAAAAGCTATGGCGTGCGCCAGGTGGTCAGCGACGTTTCGCTCGAGGTCGGCAGCGGCGAAGTGGTCGGTTTGCTCGGGCCGAACGGCGCCGGCAAAACTACCTCGTTTTACATGATCGTCGGCCTGGTCCCGTCCGACGCCGGCGAAATCACGCTCGACGGCACCGGCATTTCGCGCCTGCCCATCCACCGGCGCGCCACGCTCGGCCTGTCCTACCTGCCGCAGGAGGCTTCGGTATTCCGCAAGCTGACCGTCGAGGAAAACATCCGCGCGGTGCTCGAGCTGCAACGCGAAGACGACAAGCCTCTGTCGAAAGCAAGGCTGGACGAAAGGCTCAACACCTTGCTGGCCGAACTGCAAATCGAAAAGCTGCGCGAGAACCAGGCCATGTCCTTGTCGGGCGGCGAACGCCGCCGCGTGGAAATTGCGCGCGCGCTGGCAACCAATCCGCGTTTCGTGCTGCTCGACGAACCGTTTGCCGGGGTCGACCCGATTGCCGTGATCGAAATCCAGCGCATCGTGCGCTTCCTCAAGGAACGCAAGATAGGCGTGCTGATCACCGACCACAACGTGCGTGAAACGCTGGGCATCTGCGACCGCGCCTACATCATCAACCAGGGCGCGGTACTGGCCAGCGGCAGTCCGGACGATATCATCGCCAACGAGTCGGTGCGGCGCGTCTATCTCGGCGAACATTTCCGGATGTAGGCCATGAAGCAAAGCCTCCAGCTCCGCACGTCGCAACATCTGGCGCTGACGCCTCAGCTGCAGCAGTCGATCCGCCTGCTGCAATTATCGACGCTGGAATTGCACCAGGAGCTCGAGCAGATACTGTCCGACAATCCTTTGCTCGAGCGTATCGACGATCCGCTCGACAATTCGGTGCGCCTGCTGGCCGACGGCGCCATCAGCGCGAGCAGCAGCGGCAACGGCGAAGGGAGTGCCGGCGATAGTGGTGACGCTCCGGCAACCGGCGGCGACGACAGCTTCGACAGCAATTTCGAACGCGGCGAAGGTGGGGACAGCGCCGAAGCCGGCGCCAACGGTGAAAGCGATTGGAGCTTCGACGACGTGGCCCGCACTTCCAAGGCGCCCGACGACGACGACGCGCGTCCGCAACTCGAGGCGCACCGCGTGACGCTGCGCGAGCACTTGCTCGAACAAATGCGCGTGACGGTGCGCGAGGCGCGCGACCGCGCCCTGCTCGAAGTGGTTGTCGACGCGCTCGACGAAAACGGCTATTTGAGCGAACCGCTGGAAGAAATCCACGCGCGCCTGCCGGAAGAACTTGAGATCGAAATCGAGGAATTGGCAGTGGCGCTGAAGCTGCTCCAGAGTTTCGATCCGGTCGGCGTCGGCGCGCGCGACGCGGCCGAATGCCTGGCCTTGCAGATCAGGGCCATGCCCTGCGTGCCGCTGGTCACCCGCCGACTGGCGCTGTTGATCGTTGAACAACATTTGCCCCTGTTCGCCCAGCGCGACTTCAATAAGCTCAAGAGAGCGCTCGATTGCGACGACGAGGACTTGCGCGAGGCGCAAGCCGTCATCAAACAGTGCAACCCGCACCCCGGCACCTTGTTTGCGGGCGAGACATCCGACTATGTTGTTCCGGATGTAATTGTCAAACGAACAAAAAATGGTTGGCAGGTAGTGCTCAACCATGACGTCATGCCGCGCCTGCGCGTCAACGCCATGTACGCCAATATCTTGAAGCGCGGCAAAGGCGAGGGCTCACTCACTTCGCAGCTACAGGAAGCGAAATGGCTGATCAAGAACATGCGCCAGCGTTTCGATACGATTTTGCGCGTTGCACAAGCCATTGTCGAAAGACAACGAAACTTTTTTTCGCACGGCGCGGTTGCCATGCGCCCGCTTGTCTTGCGTGAAATAGCTGATACACTAGGATTACACGAGAGCACCATTTCCCGTGTCACGACCCAAAAATACATGCTGACCCCGCATGGCATGTTTGAGTTGAAGTATTTTTTTGGCAGCCACGTCGCAACGGAAGCGGGCGGGGAAGCGTCATCCACCGCGATACGGGCACTGATCAAACAATTGATAGGAGCCGAAGACTCGAAAAACCCATTCTCTGATAGCAAGATCGCAGACATGTTGGGAGAACAGGGCATGGTCGTGGCTCGCCGCACGGTAGCCAAGTACCGGGAAGCATTGAAGATCCCGCCTGTCAGTCTGCGCAAGTCCCTGTAGTTTTGTATCACCAGTTGCTGCGTTCCAAACTCGCAGTCATTCATGCGACGAGTCGAACCTCCGGCGACGCTATCCTTAGGAGCGCGTATGAATCTCACCATCAGTGGACATCACCTCGAATTGACGCCAGCGATTCGCGAGTACGTACAGGGGAAACTGGAACGCATCAAGCGCCACTTCGATCATGTCATTGATATAGCGGTCATCCTGACCGTCGATAAGCTCCCAGAAAAAGAAAAGCGGCAGAAAGCCGAAATCAATCTGCGATTGCGAGGAAAAGACATACACGTGGAAAGCATTGCCGAAGATCTGTATGCGGCAATCGACCTGCTGGTCGACAAGCTCGACCGCCAGGTGATCAAGTACAAAACTCGCGTACAGGATCACCAGCATCAAGCCATCAAGCACATCCCTGATACTGCTGCGAGCGCAGCCGCTCATGCGCCGTGATTGCACTTGATGCCTGCCGCTTGGACGGCAATCCGTAAGGGCGCCCAGCGGCGCCCTTTTTCATTGTCCCAAAGGGGGAAGCGATAACCCGATAAAATGGGCGCTTTATTCCATCGCTGCCCCCTACATCATGCCCAATACTATACGCGTCGAAACCCACGGCCAAACCGGCTTGCTGACCCTGGATCGCCCCAAGGCGCTCAATTCGCTGTCGCTGGTCATGATACGCACGCTGACGCGTACCCTGCTCGCCTGGCGCAACGACCCGGCAATTGCCGCCGTGCTGATCCGCAGCAGCAGCGAAAAGGCCTTTTGCGCCGGCGGCGACATCCGCTTCTTCTACGACGCCGGCCGTGCCACACCGGCCGGTGGCAGCGCGCTGCTCGAAGATTTCTTCACCGAGGAATATGCACTCAATCACTTGATCCATCACTATCCCAAGCCTTACATCGCCTTGATGGACGGCGTGGTCATGGGCGGCGGCATGGGCATTGCGCAGAGCGGGCCGGAAACCTGCCTGCGCATCGTCACGGAGCGCACCAAGATGGCCATGCCGGAGGTCAACATCGGTTTGTTCCCGGACGTCGGCGGCAGTTATTTCCTGCCGCGCGTACCGGGCCAGCTAGGTAACTATCTTGGCGTCACAGGTGAAACCATAGGCGCCGCCGACGCGCTGTACGCGAGTCTGGCCGACGTCTATGTTCCATCGGCGCAGTTGCCGGCACTGGATGCCCTGATCGCCGCCACGCCGGGCCAGGTACTGGCGGACGCCATCCGCGCGTTTACCGCCCCCTTCCTGACTGACGCCGATCCCGCCCAAAGCAACTTTGCACAACAGCGCGCGCTGATCGACCGCCATTTCGGCCACGCCACGGTGGCCGAAATTGTCGCTTCGCTGGCAAGCGACGACCACCCTTTTGCGCAAAAGACACTGGCAGTCCTGAACAAGCGCTCGCCGCTGATGATGTGCGTCACGCTGGAGTTGCTCAAACGCGGCGGCACGCTCGGCGTGGCCGACTGCCTGCGTCTCGAACGTTCGCTGGTGCGGCGCTGCTTCGAACACCGCGAGATCCTGGAAGGCGTACGCGCACTGGTGATCGACAAGGACAATGCGCCGCGCTGGGATCCGGCGCATTTGAAAGACGTCTCGCCGCACATGGTGAACGCATTCTTCGAGCCGCCCTGGCCCGAGCATGCACACCCGCTGCGCGACTTGCTTGATACCTGAGGCAAATTAGGTCAGTTCATCTATCTCGAACAAGCGCTTGTGTTCGCGCATGGCGTAGCGGTCGGTCATGCCGGCGATGTAATCGGCGATGCGGCGCGCCTGCATTTGCATATCGCCGTTTGAGACCTGGTAGCCCGGCGCCAGCAGCGCCGGTTCCTGCAGAAAGGCCGCGAACAGTTCGCTGACGATACGGCGCGCCTTGCTCGTCATGCGATTGACCTGGTAGTGCTGATACAGGTTTTCGCGCAGAAAGCGCTTGAGCACCACGGCTTCGCTGCTGATCTTTTCCGAGAAGCGGATCAGGGAGCCGGCATTACGCACGTCGTCTATGCTGAGCGGCCGCGCTTCCTCGATGCGCGCGCGCGAGGTGTCGATCAGATCGACGATCAAGGTATTGATCATGCGCCGGATGGTTTCGTGGATCGCGCGCCGGCCGCTGATGCCGGGATAGACGGCTTCCACTTCGCGCCGGTGACGGCCATAGATGTCGATCTGATCGATCTGCTCGGTAGACAGCAGCCCCGAACGCAAGCCGTCGTCGATGTCATGATTATTGTAGGCAATCTCGTCGGCCAGGTTGGCCAGCTGCGCCTCCAGAGAAGGTTGCTTGCGTTCGATGAAGCGCTGCCCCACGTCGCCGAGCCTGGCTGCGTTGGCCAGCGAACAGTGCTTGAGTATGCCTTCGCGCGCCTCGAAGGTCAGGTTCAGGCCGTCGAAAGCGCCGTAGCGCTCTTCCAGCGCATCGACCACGCGCAGGCTCTGCAGGTTGTGTTCAAAGCCGCCATAGTCGCGCATGCAGGCGTTCAAGGCATCCTGTCCGGCATGGCCGAACGGCGTGTGGCCCAGATCGTGCGCCAGCGATATGGCTTCCACCAGGTCTTCGTTGAGCCTCAGGTTGCGCGCAATCGAACGCGCAATCTGCGCCACTTCGATACTGTGGGTCAGGCGTGTGCGAAACAGATCGCCTTCGTGATTGACGAAAACCTGGGTCTTGTATTCGAGCCGGCGAAACGCCGTCGAGTGGATGATGCGGTCGCGGTCGCGCTGGAAGTCGGTGCGCGAACTCGGAGCGGGTTCGGGATAACGCCGCCCGCGCGAGGCGGCGGAGCGGGCAGCGTAGGGAGCGAGATGCGCTTCGAGATCCACACTGCCCGTCATAACTCGGCCCTTTTCAGTTCGCTTCAGCTTGCGCCTGCAACGCAGGCAGCTATGGTCGCCAGCAGACTCTCCTGCGGCACGGTCGTGATGATGGGCGAGCCCAGGGGCTTGAGCAGGATGAACTTGATCTTGCCGCCCTCGTTCTTCTTGTCGACCTGCATCAGCTCGAGCCAACGCGCCGCGCCCAGGTCGGGCGCCGTCACCGGCAAGCCGGCGGCCCGCACCACCGCCGTCAGACGCGCCTTGGCGGCGGCATCGATATAGCCGAGACGCTGCGAAAGATCGGCCGCCATCACCATGCCGCAACCGACCGCTTCGCCATGCAGCCATTCGCCATAGCCGAGGCCGGACTCGATCGCGTGCGCGAAGGTATGGCCGAAATTGAGGATGGCGCGCAAACCGCCTTCACGCTCGTCCTGGCGCACCACGTCAGCCTTGATCTCGCAAGAACGCCGCACCGCATGCGTGATCGCCTGCGCATCCCGGGCCAGCAGGCCCGCCATATTCGCCTCTATCCAGTCGAAAAACCGGGTGTCGGCGATGGCGCCGTGCTTGATCACCTCAGCCAGCCCGGCCGACAATTCACGCGCCGGCAGCGTATTCATGGTGTCGATGTCGGCAACCACGGCTTGCGGCTGGTAAAACGCGCCTATCATGTTCTTGCCGAGCGGATGATTGATGCCGGTCTTGCCGCCGACCGAAGAATCGACCTGGGCCAGCAAAGTGGTCGGAATCTGGATAAACGGAACGCCGCGCATATAAGTGGCCGCGGCAAACCCGGTCATGTCGCCGATCACGCCGCCGCCCAGGGCGATCAGCGTGGTCTTGCGGTCGCACTGCTCGCGCAGCAGGGCGTCGTAGATCAGCATCAGGCTGTTCCAGTTCTTCTCTTCCTCGCCGTCGGGCAGCACGACGCTGGTCACGCGCTTGCCCGCCGCTTCCAGCGTCTTGCGCACAGTCTCGAGATATAAAGGGCCGACCGTGGTGTTGGTGACTACGGCGACACGCTCGCCGGCCACATGCTTGCACCAGCCGGAATCGGTCAGTCGCCCCGGTCCGATGACGATGGGGTAGCTGCGCTCGCCGAGATCGACCTGCAGCGTCACGGTATGGCTATTTGCCTGGGTATTTTGCGGAGTTGACATGGATGATGAGGCGTTGGCGTCCCGTTCCGCCAATTGATCGAGTATGGATTGCACCAGCGCGGCAATATTGGGCCGCCCGGTCTCCACGATCAGGTCGGCCACTTCACGGTACAGCGGTTCGCGCTCGCGCGTCAAGTCTTCCAGACGCTTGCGCGGATCGGCGGTTTGCAGCAGCGGCCGGTTCTTGTCACGGCTGGTGCGTTGCAGGATCTGGTTGACGGCGGCGCGCAGATAGATCACCGTACCACGCTCCTTGAGAAAAGCGCGGTTTTCGGGCCGCAGCACGGCGCCGCCGCCGGTGGCCAGAATCACGCCTTGCTGGGCGGTAAGGTCGCGGATGACTTCAGCCTCGCGCCGCCGGAAACCCTCTTCGCCCTCAATCTCGAAAATCACGGGAATGGAGGCACCGGTGCGCGACTCGATCTCGTGATCGGAATCGATGAAGCGCTTGTTGAGCTTTTTCGCCAGGGCACGGCCGACCGTGGTCTTGCCCGCACCCATCAATCCAACCAGAAAAATATTCTCTTTCGTTGCCAATCGCCTGACCTGCTCATTTCGGATAGGTGAAATTGATGGGATATTGCGGTGTAGTGACAACGCCCAACGGCGAAGTGACGGTGATCAGAAGCGTGCCGGAATTTGTCCCGCTCCCGACCGATCCGCACTGGTTCTTTGCCCCAGCACCACCACCCGGCGTAAATACTAAGGTATGCGTGGTTCCGGGGTTCACGGCTGAACCAATCAAGGTCTCCGGAGATTCGGCCGCGACCTGCGTCGGAAAAAAGTTCAGAATCTGCGCGCTTGACGTATTGGTTGGGTCAAGTGCCGCCGCGACTGCTATCGTCGTTCCCTTCGGCATGGGATTGTAATTCAGGTCGCCCACATACAAGGTCATGGTTGTGGAGCCACACGGCAATACAAAAGCGCCCGAGGAGTTTACAGAGATGCCGCTCGGCGCAACCGCCACAATATTGCTCGCTTGGCTTCCACTTAAAAATATATGAATTTGACCGCTCAAGGTATATAGCGCCGAGGTCGTCGAAACGCTGACTGTGGCAACACCGGGCCGCTTTCCTGCTGAGTTATTCAGGCCGTAGCGCGGATTCTGGCTGCGGAACGTCACGGAACAGCCACCATTGGTAGTCACACAGCCGCCGTTCGTCGAGCTGCCAATAGCGCCGCTATCGGTCTGGAAGACTACAGGCGTACCGTCTGCCACCGGGTTACCGTTCTGGTCAGCCAGCAGAATATTGACATTGGTTTGTGTATTGTCGTATTGCCACCCTTCGATATTCGGAGTGCCCACGCTCAACGAGAATGCGGCCTGTACCGGCTGTCCAGTCGTAACCGTGATGCCATCCGAAATGGTCGATTGCCCAGAAGGCAAGGTGGCAATGACGCGGAAGGTAGTGGGCACTGTTCCCGAAGACACAGAAACCGTCACCTTGCCGTTTGCATCCGTCACACCGGCGGTAGCTCCCAAGGTCACCGGTTGAGAGGTGTTCAAGCTGAAATTCACGGTCTCGTTCGGCAACGGGTTGCCGAAGGTATCCAAAGCCTCGAACGTCAGCGTGGCCGTTTCGACACGGCCGTTTCCGCCGGCTCCCTGAATCACGATCGCCTCTCCGGCGGGTGTTGCCGACACAAACTCGACCGAGGCGGCGGTCGGCGCTGCGTCGACCATGGAAGCGGTAATCGGCGTGGCGCCGGCGAGGGTAATCGTGACCGCATCAGTAGAACTGCAGCCCTTGTCGGTATACGTAACGACGGCTTGCCCATTGACGGTCGTGGCGGTAGCCGGCATGGAAGCCTTGCCGCTGGTGGCGCACGCCGACTGGAAGTCGACGCTGACCGGCGTCGATGTGTAAGGAGCGCCATTGGCCAGCACGTTGACCTTGATCAGGGTGGAAGAGTAGGCCGGCACATTGACGGTTCCCGACGCGGGCGCGGCGAGGCTGAGCGCAACCTGCGTGGCGCCGATCGAGAACGGGGCCGCGCCCTTGGCAACCGTCGAGTCGACCGCCGCCTGCGCCGTCAATACGTCGCCCGAGCCGCCCTGAGTCTGGGCAATGGCCAGACTCGCCACCGACAGCGTGACCGTGGCGACGCCGGAAGCATTGGTCAACACCTGCGCCGACAGCGGGGAGATCGTGGTGAAGTTCTGCCCGGTCGAGAAACTGACCAAGGTATTGGATACCGGTGTGCCCGATGCATCCACCAGCGTCGCCTTCGCAGTCAGGGGCGAAGAAGTGGAAACCTGGTTCGACGCGGCTCCGGCGCTATTCGTCAGTTGCAACGTGATTGCCGGAGCGCCGATGGTGGAGCCGCCCGTAGAACTACTGCCGCCGCCCGAGCTGATAGCGTGAGAACCGCCGCCGCCGCCGCATGACACCAGCGCCAATGTGGCCACGCCAGCACATAGCTTGCGCGCGCTACGCAAAAACGAACCGCTCCAATCTCTGGATGTCATAAAAAGTCCCGAATGCCGATGACCCGATTAGCGCGCTGCGGCGTTGCCGCAGCAGGCCTGTCGTCGACATTTTACGTGGAAACTCTTGGGAAATTGTGAGTTTGGCGGACATGGCGCCAATATCGCGTCAAGACCGGAGAACTATGTTGCGAAAAGCGGGGCACCTGTCCGCGACCGGGAGCCTGAAAGGCTCCCGGTCGCGGCAATCTATGATGCTGTCAAGCGAAAGGATTCAGCTGGCCGTGGTGCTGCGCATTGAATGGTCGGAAACGCTCCACTCAGAACGCATACTCACACTTGTTCACACCGTATGGACTGGTAGCCCCCGGCGGCTGAGTACTTGACGACGAATAGTCACTGGTGGCCCCAATCAACTGGAAGAATGCCGTGGTACTCGACTGCGTTCCCAGCGCGAATGCCGTTGCGGTCAAATTGACATTGGTCCAATACGAGTGATCTTTGGGATAAGTCACCGTCAATATCGTTTGCCCGGCAGCGTTTGTCACTCCACTTGAGGTAACGTTGCCGGGGACGCCGGGCATTACTGATTGGTAGGGCTTCCCTGCCAACGAGGAAACAGGATAATTGGGCGCATAGGTAATCAACGTGCCTGATACGCCAGCAACGTAGGGATAACTCGTCAGGAAGTCTGTGGGAGTCCATACCCCACTATAGTTGAGGTCAGTATTCGGACACCAGTAGTTATAGAGTGCGGCAGGGCCTACCACACCATTATTCGCCGCACCGTCAGTCGGAGTAAGCGACGTAGTCAGGGGAACTGATCCAGGAAATATCACCCATGATCCGTTGAGATACACCAGATATCCTTTCGTATACGACACGGGTTGCAGCGCCCCATTGACCGTCGCGTTTGCCACGGCATTGCCGTTGGAATCTGTCACAAATACCGTCCATTGCACGGAATAAGTGGTCTCGGTCGTATCAACTGTATTCCCAGTACCCATGCTGACAAATACCGCTTGTCCGGCTACCGTCAAGGTTGCCGAAGCGGTCTGGTTTGTAGCTGGCGTAATTGTGATGCCAGGGGCTTGGAACGACGCCGATACCACCACACCATTTTCGGGAGTCGTTCCCGACCCAGGGCAATAGTTGGTTTGTGCCTGCCCATTGGCTTGCGTTACCACCACGGGTGTCGAGATAGTCCCGCCACTGGGGTCGCTGACCAACGTAAATTGCACCGGCACACCCTGCACCAGATTATTGATCACCCCACTCGCGCCCGAAGTACCGTCGCGCACGGTTGCAGTCAACACGCTGAGATTCGTGCACGCACTGGTTGGATTCGGCAACACATGGCTCGGATTGGCGGTCAACGTGATATTCGATTGCGGAGTCAGCTTGGCATTGAAATATACCGATGCAGCCTGCATGGGGCCGCCACCTTGCACGGTCACGGTCACAGTGGCCGTCCCGCTATTAGGTGAGCTCAAGTACACAGGAGTCATATTCCCTGAGCTGCTGAATGGCTCTGTACCGGTTCCCAAGGGCACAGTACAAGCCTTATCCGTATACAAGACGCCACGCGAGGTCGTCACCAAAGCAGCACCACTGGTTCCGACGCCATTGCTGGAATAGGTCGCATTGACCTGTATGCAGCTTGAAGAAGTGTATTCGACCAGCGGCTGCGGCATGGCACTAACGATCGCGCCTGTACTTTGATCCACCAAATTCACACTCAAGCTTAGACTGGTGGTAGTAAATGAAGCGCCCGCAGAAGCGCCCGCAGCGTTCACTGTCAGCGTATCTGTACCGCTTGCAGTCGGCGTAACATCCAGCGTCACCTGTCCGTTAGCGCCCGTCACCAAGCTGCCGCCACTGCTGGCATCGGCTGCATCGGCCGTCACCGGATTGCCGGCGGCGGACTTGAACGTCACCGGCGTACCAACCACAGCAACGCCGGCGGAGTCGGTCACGGTGAAGACGAATTTTGCAGACACGCCTATGGTCAACGAGCTCGGCGCGCTGGTCGGAGTCACCGTGGTGCCCGTCACCAGGACCGACGCCTTCGTTGAAATACCGTTCTCGCTGGCCGTAACATTGATCGTACGATTAGTCTGATTGCCTGCCGTTGCGAGCGTCGCCGTCGCATGTCCGTTAGAGTCGGAGGTTCCCTGCGTCACAGTCAACACGCCTGAATCGGCCGCGAAGGTGACGGGGACGCCGGCCAGGGAATTGTTGTTGGCATCTTCCACCAACGCGGTAATCGTCACCTGTGTGCCGGATGCGCCGGACGAAGGCAAAGTCGGCGAGCTGAACAGCAGCTGCAAGGTCGGCTGGGCAGCCGTTACCTGTACCGTGCCCTTTGCAGTCTGTCCACCAGCAGTCGCCGTCACGTTGATGGTGCGCGGCGTACTGTTGCCGCCGGTGCCGATGACCGCCGTCACGATGCCGCTCGAATTGGTGACCGCCGGCGTGGCTGCCGTCGTGATCAGGCCTGAGTCCGAAGAAAACGTCACCGTGACGTTACCCAGGCCGTTGTTGTTGGAATCCTTGACCAGCGCCGTCACCGTCACGCCGCTGCCCGCCGGCGTCGAGGCCGGCAAGGTCGCGCTGCTGAAGGTCAGCGCGATCGAGGCGGCGTTGCCGCTGCCGGAAGAATTGGGTACGGAGCCGGCATTGCCGCCGCCGCCGCCACATGACGCGAGTGCAAGCGCGCACAGTCCGACGCTGATGGTACGCACCGCATTCCGGATCGAGATTCCAAATTTTTCGAATGTCATATTGAGGCCCTGAATTTTTTCACAATCTGTATTTGCACTGTCCGATATCGGCTAGCGGGTCGATATCTTGTCCGACACGACCTTCGGCGTAATGAACACCAGCAATTCGGTGCGCGTATCCGACTTCGACGAGGTCTTGAACAAGTTGCCGAGTATCGGGATATCGCCCAGGAAAGGCGTCTTGGTAGTCGCGTTCTCGGTATCCTGCGTGTAGATGCCGCCCAGCACCACGGTGCCGCCGTTCTCCACCAGCACCTGGGTCTTGACATGCTTGGTGTTGATCGCGAGGCCGGCGGCGGTCGCGATACCGACCGAGTCGTTGTTCACTTCGACGTCGAGAATGATGTTGCCGTCCGGCGTAATTTGCGGTGTGACCTGCAGGGACAGATTGGCCTTGATGAAGGAGACGTTGGTGGCGCCGCTGCTCGATGCGGACAGGTAAGGGATTTCCGTGCCTTGCTCGATGGTGGCCTTGAGCTGGTCAGCCGTCACCACGCGCGGGCTGGAGATCACCTTGCCCGTGCCATCGGCTTCCAGCGCCGACAGTTCCAGGTTGAGGAAGCGGTTTGCCGAGGCGGCGAACAGGCTCACGCCTATCGACGTAGGATTGAAGCCGTTGATGGACTGCGCCGGCAGGTTGACGAATTGGCTGCTGGTATCGACACCCGTGGCCGCCACCGGCGCGATCTGGCCGGTCTGGCTTTGCACACCTTGCATAGTGCCTGTCACCAGTACGCTATTCGGCGAGTTGCCGATCTGGTAGCCCGCCGTTCCGCCACGCGCGAAACGCAAGTCGTTGATGCCAAGCTGCGCGCCGAGATTGCGGCTGAAGTTTTCGTTGGCTTCGACAATGCGCGCTTCGATCTGCACCTGGCGCGAGGGAATATCGGTTTTTTGCACCAGCCTGCGCACATCCTCGAGCTTGGAGGCAACGTCGGTGATGAACAACTGATTGGTGCGCGGATCGATCTGCGCGCTGCCGCGCGGCGACAGGATGCGGTTCTTCGATTGCGCACCCGCCGCTGCGTCTAGTCCGAACACCTGCTTGAACGCCTCGGCCTTCTGGTAATTCAATTGGAAGGTTTCCGTCTTCAGCGGTTCGAGTTCGGCAATCTGCGCCTTTTGCTCGAGCTCAAGCTTTTCCTTGGTCAGCAGCTCGTCCTTGGGCGCGATCCAAATCACGGTGCCGTTCTTGCGCATATCCAGGCCTTTGGCCTGCATGACGATGTCGAGCGCCTGGTCCCAGGGCACGTCCTTGACGCGTATGGTCAGCTTGCCGCTGACGCTGTCGCTGGTCAGGATGTTCAGGCCGGAAACGTCGGCGATGATGCCCAGGATCGCGCGCACGTCGATATCCTGGAAGTTGAAGGAGATTTTCTCGCCGCGGTAGCCTTGCGTACCCTGCGTCAGCTTGTTCGGGTCTTCCTTGATCGGCCGCACTTCCACTACCAGCTGCGCATCGCTCTGATACACGCTGTGTTCCCACAAGCCCTTGGGCTCGATCACCATGCGCACGTTGTCACCGTCCTGCGAGGTGGAAATCGTCTGCACCGGGGTACCGAAGTCGGTCACGTCCAGGCGCCGATGCAGCACGTCCGGCAGGCCGGCATGCAGGAAGTTGACGATGATGGACTGCCCCTGCTGCTTGGTGTCGACCGCGATCTGGTTGCTCGGCAGATCGATGACGATGCGTCCTTCGCCGCCGACGCCGCGGCGGAAATCGATGTCGCGCAACATCTGTTTGCCGCTGTCGGCTGCGGCGGCCGCGGGCTTGGCAACCGGCAGGCCGGAGGAATCCACTGCCGTGGCGACGCCGCCCGAACCGTCGACGGTCAGGATCAGCGTATCGCCTTCGACCGTCGTGGCGTAATTGAGCGGACGCATCAGATTAAGAACCACGCGCGAGCGGTCGCCGGCCTGCACCACGTTGGCACTGCGCACGTCGCCGAGACCGATTTCCTGCGTGGCTTTTCCCGTATCGTTGCTGGCGCCGGCAAAATCGAGAACGATGCGTGCCGGGTTGGTGATCTTGAAATCGAGCGGCGCCTTGGCAAGCTGATTCTTCAGCTTGATCTTGACGATGACGTTCGCGCCTTGCTGGTTGGCGCTGATCGCCTCGATGGCATTCTCCTGCCCGAAAGCGGCGCCGCAAATCGTCAGCGCACAGGCCGCCACCCAGGTGCGCCAGGCCCTGGGCACGAGAGCGTTCCAGTGGGGGACTTCCTTTTTTAACACGATCATTTTGTAGTCTCCTGCAATTCCAAGGTCGTCTTGCGCTCTACCCATTCGTCACTTGAATCCTGCACCCGTTCCGTAATCGCCACCTGGTTATCGGTGACGGTGGTGATCAGGCCGAAATTCTGCCCCACGTAGTTGCCGGCCTTGGCTTCGAAAATGGTCCGGTCCGCCTGCAAGATTGCATAGGTCGCGTTGCCCTTGCGCAGCGAGCCGACCATGGTGATGGCGTCAAGCGGATAGCTTTCCAGCGGCTCGCGACGCCGGTTCATGTCCGGCCGCAAGGCACTGTGGCTGTCGGATTGCGCCTTGGCCAGCGCGATCGTCAATTTGGTGAGGTTGAAAGGATCGACCGCGTTCTGGTCCGGGTAGGCATAAGGGATGAATTTCTTGGGTTCAGCCAATTTTGGCACGGTCACCTTGGTCTGCGCCTTGACCTGCTTCATCCAGTCCTTGACTTCCTGCATGCCGCCGTCGCCGCAGGCGGCCAGGGAGGCAGGAAGCAAAACGACCAGCAAACAGCGTCCTATGCGAAATAAATTCATTTTTTCTTGCCTCCCGCAGCCTTGCGCTGTTCAGCAATTTCGTTCGGGTCGAGGTAGCGGAAAGTCTTGGCAACCTTATCAAGCGTCAGTTCGCCGTCCTTGCTGGACAAGGCCAGGTTGTTGAGCGTGACGATACGCGGCAGATTGGCGATGTCGCTGGAGAATTGGCCGACGTCGTTGTAGCTGCCGGTCACCCGGATGTCGATAGGCTGTTCGGCGTAGTAGTCCTTGACCACCACTTGCCCGGGCTTGAACAGCAGGAATTGCAAACCCCGTCCCAGCCCGGCGTGGGTAATGTCCGACAACAAGGCGTCCATTTCGGCTTTGCTCGGCAAGGCTTTTTCCAGCGTGGCCACGTATTCGCTGATCTGCGCCTTTTGCCGCTTCAAGGCGTCGAGGTTATTGGCTTGCAGGATCTTGGTCTTGTATTCCTCGCGCAGCTTCACTTCCTGCTGGGCGCCGGTGTCGAGATCGTCCATCTGGTTGCTCCACCAGAAGTAATAACCCAGTCCGATGACGACCAGGAATACCCCGACCCCGCACATCAGGCGCGGCACCAGCGGCCATTGGGCCGGAGGCCGGCCATTGAGTCCGCGGAATTGAGCGGCGACGGACGCTCCAATGTTTTTCAGATCTGCCATGATGCGCCTTTCACGCTACGGCTTCTTGGCTTGGGCAGCCGCGGGTGCGGCTGCCGTCTTGTCGGCGGCTGGTGCCGGGCCCGCGGCGGGGCTTGCCGACTTGTCGCCGGCCGCAGGCGCGCCGGCCAGAGCGGCTTTTTCCTGATCGCGCGGGCGCTTGATGCCGACGTTCATCGTAAATTCGAAAATCTTCTTGGTGTCCCGGCCCTGTCCCACCATGCCTGCCTTGATCTCGATCAGCTCGGGCTTCTCGAGCCACGGCGAATTGTTGCCCACGTTATGCAGCAACTCGGATACGCGCTCGTTGGATTGCGCCACGCCGTTGAGCGACACCTTCTGCCCTTCTTGCTTGAAACTGCGCAGATACACGCCCTCCGGCACCTGCTTGACCAGTTCGTCGAGCAGGTACACCGGCTGGTTGCGGTCGCTCTGCAAATCTTCGACGGCCTGCTGGCGCGCCTTCAAGGCTTCGATTTCCTGCTTGATGTTGGCGATTTCCTTGATCTGTTCGTCGAGCTTGGCGTTCTCGGCCTTGATGTAGTTGTTGCGCGCCTCTTGCTCCGATATCTTGGTGGCGATAAAGGCACCGACCGCCAAAACAAAGGCGCCGCCAAAGACACCGGCCAGCACCAGCAGGCGGACAAACGCGACTTTGTTGCGCTTGCGCCGCGCTTCGCGATGAGGGAGAAGGTTTATTCTGATCATCAGTCGAATCTCCGCAAGGCAAGTCCGCACGCCACCAGGAACGACGGCGCCTCCGAGCGCAATTGCTTTTCACGTATGGTCGACGCCAGCTGCATGCCCTGGAATGGGCTGACGACAGCAGTCGATGTCTTGGTCCGGTCGGCCACCACGTCGATCAGGCCCGGTATGTTGGCGCAACCGCCCGCCAGGAAGATCTGGTCGATGCGTGTATACGGAGTCGACGTGAAAAAGAATTGTATGGCGCGCGTCACTTCCGCGGCGACATTTTCGAGAAAAGGATCGAGCAGTTCGCGCTCATAACCTTCCGGCAAATCGCCGGAGCGCTTCTTGGTCTCGGCCTCGTCGTAGGAAAAGCCGTAGGCGCGCACGATATCCTGGGTCAGCTGATTGCCGCCGAACGGCTGCTCACGCTCATAGATCGCCTGACCATCGAGCAGGACGGAAACGTAGGTAACCTGGGCGCCGATCTGGAACAGCCCGACGATCTGGCCTTGCCCGCCCTTGGGCATCTGCGCAATGATGCGGTCGATCGCCGCGCGTGCCGCATAAGACTCGATATCCATGACGGTGGGGGTCAGGCCGGAGGCTTCGGCCACGGCCACGCGATCTTCGACTTTTTCCTTGCGTGTTGCCGCCAGCAAGACTTCGACGTCCTCGGGCGAATTCTGTACCGGGCCGACCACGTCGAAATCGAGGCTGACTTCGTCCAAGGCAAACGGGATGTACTGGCTGGCTTCTGCTTCGACCTGGACTTCCAGCTCGTCTTCGGTCATCCCGCCCGGCAAAATGATCTTTTTGGTAATCACCGACGCCGGCGGCATGCCCAGAGCGGCAATCTTGGCGCGCGTGCCGCTTTTCTTCCACACGCGGCGCACCGCCTCCGAGACTTGCTCGATGTTTTCGATATTGCCATCTACCACCGCGCCGCGCGGCAGCGATTCGGACGCAAAGCGCTCCAGGCAGAACTCGCCCTTTCCCGCCTGCGTCAGCTCGACAAGTTTTACGCCCGAGGTACTGATATCCAGACCAATCAGCGGTGGATTCTTGTTTCCAAGTAATGATCCGAAATCAAAGGCCAAGGGTACCCCCTAAAACATGATTTTCCGCATGAAACTGGTAGCCAGGCGGTCTGTCTAATTCGGCGAAAAATGCTCTCTGACAAAAATTTCTTTTAAAAACCTGTGCTTAGGTGACATTTATCGATGATTACATTAAATCCTAGCAATAAACATCTTGAAGTGTAAAGCTATTTCCGTACGGCAATTCGCAAATCCGTTGCCAAAACCCCACTCGCGAACCATTCGTGATGCCTGGCCGACAATACCCTACTGGATTATCGACAGCTTTTCGCTCTTGGATAGGGGTACCGCGGTGCTGCCGCTATAATGTGCCACTTTGAGCTGAAGCCCTGATACCGGTCCGCATGAATTCCAGCAAGCCAGATTCACCGTCCCAACCTGACGCAGAAAAACACCGGCTCAATTTGCCCACCCGATTGGCCCTGGGTTTCATTGGCATTGTGGCAAGCGCAGTCATCATGGCCATGCTGCTGATCGGCTTCACCTTGGCGCTGGCCTACCCGAATCTGCCCGCGCTCGATTCCTTGACCGATTACCGCCCCAAAATTCCTTTGCGCATTTTTTCCGCCGACAATGTGCTGATCGGCGAATTCGGCGAAGAACGCCGCAATCTGGTGCACATCAAGGACGTGCCCGACATCATGAAGAAAGCCGTCCTGGCGATTGAAGACGACCGCTTTTACGAACATGGCGGCGTCGATTACCAGGGTATTCTACGCGCCGCGCTGCACAATGCCAGCGGTGGCGCAAAACAGGGAGCATCGACCATCACCCAGCAGGTGGCGCGCAACTTCTTCCTGTCCAGCGAACAGACGCTCAAACGCAAGATTTACGAGGCGCTCCTGGCCTGGAAGATCGAGCAAAACTTGAGCAAGGATCAGATTCTCGAAGTGTATATGAATCAGATCTACCTCGGGCAGCGCGCCTATGGCTTCTCGGCCGCGGCGCAAATCTATTTCGGCAAATCGCTCTCCGAAATCAGCATCGCCGAAGCGGCCATGCTGGCCGGCCTGCCCAAGGCGCCGTCGGCTTATAACCCGGTGGTCAATCCCAAGCGTGCCAGGGCGCGTCAGCAATATATCCTCGAGCGCATGCACGAACTGCGCTACATCAATGACGCCCAGTACCAGCAAGCGCTCAGCGAACCGCTCAAGATCAAGACCGACAGCAACGAATTCGGCATGCACGCCGAGTACGTGGCGGAAATGGCGCGCCAACTGGTCTACGAGCAATTCAAGGAAGACGCCTACACGCGCGGCCTGAACGTATTCACGACCATCACCAAGGCCGACCAGGATGCCGCCTATATCGCCCTGCGTCGCGGCGTGATGGACTACGAGAGGAAGCACGGCTACCGCGGTCCGGAAGGTTATATGGAAATACCGGCCAACAAGGAAGAGGCCGACGACGCCATCGAAACCGAGCTGGCCGACCATCCGGACAGCGACGACATCGTCGCCGCCGTCGTGCTGCAGGCCACGCCCAAGGAAGTGGACGCCATTTTATCGACCGGCGAGGAAATCAAGATAGCCGGCCCCGGCCTGAGTTTCGCTGCCAGCGCCCTGAGCGACAAGGCTGCGCCGAACCGCCGCATCCAGCGCGGCGCCATCATCCGCGTGGTGCTGGATGGCCAATCCGGCCAGACCTGGAGCATCACCCAGTTGCCGGAAGTGGAATCGGCACTGGTGGCCGCCAACACCGACGACGGCTCCATCCGCGCGCTGGTCGGCGGTTTCGACTACAACCTGAACAAGTTCAATCACGTCACCCAGGCGTGGCGTCAACCCGGCTCCTCGTTCAAACCCTTCCTGTATTCGGCTTCGCTGGAAAAAGGCTTGTCGCCTGCGACGCTGATCAACGACGCCCCGATCAGCTTCGACGCCGGCCAGACCGGCGGCCAGCCATGGGAGCCGAAGAATTACGACGGCAAGTATGAAGGGCCGATGACGATGCGCAAGGGCCTGACCAAGTCGAAGAACATGATCTCGATCCGCATCCTCGAGCATATCGGTCCCAAGTACGGCCAGGAGTATGCAACGCGTTTCGGCTTCGACGCCGACAAGAACCCGCCTTACCTGACCCTGGCGCTCGGCGCCGGCGCCGTCACGCCGCTGCAGATGGTTGGCGCGTACTCGGTATTCGCCAATGGCGGCTATAAGGTCAACCCCTATCTCATCACCAAGGTGACGGATGCCGGCGGCAAGATCCTCTCGCAAGTGCAACCCGATCATGCCGGTGACCAGGCCAACCGCGTCATCGACGAGCGCAATGCCTTCATCATGAATAGCATGCTCAAGGACGTGGTGCGTTACGGCACGGCGACCAAGGCGCTGGCGCTCAACCGCGGCGATCTGGCCGGCAAGACCGGCACCACGAACGATTCCTTCGACGCCTGGTTCGCCGGCTACCAGCCGAAAATCGTCGCCATCGCCTGGGTCGGCTTCGACCAGCCCAAGAATCTCGGCAACAAGGAGACCGGCGGCGGCTTGGCCCTGCCGATCTGGATGGGCTATATGCAAAAAGCCCTCAAGGGCCTGCCGGAAGTGGAACTCCAGGTGCCGGAGGGCTTGATCGCAGCCGAAGGCGACTACTTCTACGTCGAAAACCCGCCAGGCAGCGGCGTGCGCAGCCTGGGTCTGGGCGACCAGGTTCTCGAAGACGAGAAGAGCAAGGACGCGGTCAAGAACGAATTATTTTAGGCTGCCTTCAACCCGGCGACGATAATGTCACTGCCTGCCCTGCCTGCAAGCTGATTGCCTCGGACAGAGCGGCAAACAATTCCGAACCGTCGCGCGTATTGCGCCATTGCCCGCCTTCGTAGCGGTAGTGAAAACCCCCGGACTTGGCAGCCAGCCACATCTCTTGCATGGCGGCCTGGCTATTGACGATGATTTTGGAGCCGTTGTCGATCAGCTCGATCTCGAGCACGTTGCCGCTGCGGCTGCACTCGACGTCGAGATCGTCGTCATTGGCCACGCGTTCCAGCGCCGCTTCGATCTGCGCCAAAGTCGCCTCGGCCAGTTCCAGGAATTCGGTTTCGGTCATGCTACACTCCAAGTTCGGTTTTCCACAGTCTCGGTTTTCCATACCCTTATTGCGCATTGTAATCGTGAAGCCTTTTTGTTTCCGCCTCGCCGCCATCGTCCTGTGCGTACTGGGGCTGAGCCTGCTCTCGGCCTGCGGCCAGCGCGGCCCGCTGTATCTGCCGAAACCCGATAACCCTCCGGCCGCGCAGACTGCTCCAGCCGCCAAGCCTGCAGCAGAATCGACAAAAAAGCCGGCGCAACCGGCAACGACCGAATCTCCCACGCCAGACACAAAATAATTCATGCAGCACTTTTCCTCTGTCGACGGCGTACTGCACGCCGAGCACGTTCCTCTGACCGATATCGCCGAACAGTTCGGCACGCCGGTCTATGTCTATTCCAAAGATGCACTGAGCGCCAACTACGCGGCCTATGCCGACGCCTGCCGCGCCCATGGCCGCGCCATAGGAAGCAAGGGCGGCGCGCTGGTCTGTTATTCGGTCAAATCGAATTCCAACCTGGCCGTGCTCAATCTGCTGCACAGGCTGGGCTCAGGCTTCGATATCGTCTCGGGCGGCGAATTGCTGCGCGTGCTGGCTGCCGGCGGTTCGCCCGACAAGGTGATTTTTTCCGGCGTCGGCAAGACGGTCGAGGAAATGCGCCTGGCCTTGTCGCACAACATCCTGTGCTTCAACCTCGAATCCATTCCCGAACTGCACCGCCTGAACGAAGTGGCCGCAGCAATGGGCAAGCGCGCGCCGGTGTCGCTGCGGGTGAACCCCAATGTCGACGCCAAGACCCATCCCTACATCTCGACCGGACTCAAGGAAAACAAGTTCGGCATCGCTTTCGAGGACGCGCTGGCCACCTATCGCATTGCGGCCGCACTGCCGCACATTGAAGTCTGCGGCATCGATTGCCACATCGGTTCCCAACTGCTCGACGACGCACCGTTGCTGGAAGCGCTCGACAAACTGATCGAACTGATCGATACGCTCGCGCGAGAAGGTATCAGCATCCACCACCTCGACATCGGCGGCGGCATCGGCATTCCCTATGAAGGCGGCCAGTCGGTGGCCGTGGGCGATTACCTGGCGCGGCTGTTCGCCAGGATCGACGCCTGGCGTGCCTCCACGCATCAAGGCAAGCCGATTCAAGTGATGTTCGAGCCGGGCCGCTCGATTTCGGCCAATGCCGGCCTGCTATTGACCCGCGTGCAATACCTGAAGCATGGCAGCGAAAAGAATTTCGCCATCGTCGACGCCGCCATGAACGACCTGGCGCGCCCGGCCATGTATGAAGCATGGCATGAAGTCTTGCCCGTAGTCGAGCACCAGATCGCCGCCGAAACCTATGACGTCGTGGGGCCGGTGTGCGAATCGGGCGACTGGCTGGCGCGTGCGCGTCAACTGGCGATCGCACAAGACGATTTACTGGCCATCATGTGCGCCGGCGCCTACGGCATGACCATGGCGTCAAATTACAATACGCGCGGCCGTGCAGCGGAAGTCATGGTCGATGGCGTGCACGTGCACGTGATACGCGAACGCGAAATTCCGAGCGCGCTGTTCGCGCTGGAGTCGATTCCGGAATACACCAGGTAAGCGGCTATTCCTTGGCTTGAAACACGATCGGCGCGGCGTCGTCGGCCCGATAGCCGCGCCGCCCGGCATAGGCGGCGCGTATGCTCTCCAGATCGGCATCGATGTCGCCGCTCAACTGCACGTAATCGAGCACGCCGATAGTGCGTGACGGATAGTCAATAAAAGCCAGCGCCAGCGGCACATCGGCCGCGCGCGCGATGTGGTAGAAGCCGCTGCGCCAGCTATCGCTGTATTTGCGCGTTCCCTCCGGCGCCAGCGCCAGCCAGTACCAGTCGGCATTGCGTATGCGTTGCCCCAGCCGTTCTATGGCGCCGGTGGAATTCTGACGCTCGACCGGCTCGCCACCCAGGCGGCGCATGAACCGGTCCAGCAGGAAATTGGAGAACAAGGCTTGCTTGCCGAGCCAGCGCACCGGTATGCCGATCGCCAACTTGGCCAGCATCGCGATCGGGAAATCCCAGTTCGAGGTATGCGGATAAAAAATCAGGACGCCGCGCGGGCCAGGCAAAGGCGCGAAGTGGACGCGCCAGCCGAACCATCTCATGACGCGGACGGCGCAACGTTGCAAGCGGGTGGGTAGATTTTCAGGGGTGAGCAAGTGATCAGGCATAAACCGATTATGCCCGAGCGCAGTGCTCGTGTTAAGCCACTGCAGACTCTTTTGCTGCGTCGCGCGGTCGGCTCAGCGCGCTCTCAGCTGCAGTCCGACGCAAACGCCACCACACCCGCACCAGCAACAGCACCGCGACAATGGCGCCGAACAAGAGCGGCTGCGCAAAATCATGCTTGCCGGCCTTCATCCACCAGAAATGCAGGATGCCGAGCGGCGCAATGATATAGATCAGCCTATGCAGCCATTGCCAACGCTGGGCTCCCAGGCGCTTGACCATGCGATTGGTGCTGGTCAAAGCGAGCGGCAGCAGCAGCACGAAGGCCGTGAATCCGACCGTGATGAAAGGCCGCTTCAAGACATCCTTCCACATCTCGCCGAGATCGAAGAAATGGTCGAACCAGATGAAGGTCGTGAAATGCAGGACGGCATAGAAGAACGCGAACAGGCCCAGCATGCGCCGCAACTTCACCAGCCAGTTCCAGTTGCTGAGGCGGCGTAGCGGCGTCACGCTCAAGGTAATACAAAGAAAATACAGGGTCCAGTCGCCGGTGCTGCGCGTGATGAATTCAAGTGGATTGGCACCAAGCTTGTCAGCAACTGCGTAAGCCACCAGACGCACAAACGGCAACAGTGCCAGTACGAACAGCACCGCTTTTAGCGATTTGAATTGACGTGGAGAGGGATTCCACGCGAGGCGTTGCATAAAGACAGGCATCAGAAATATTTGCGCAAGTCCATCCCCGCGTACAGCGAAGCCACTTCGCTATAGCCGTTGAACATCATAGTCTTGCGCTTGCGCGTGAAAAAGCCGTCTTCGCCGATGCGGCGCTCGGTCGCCTGCGACCAGCGCGGATGATCAACCTCGGGATTGACGTTCGAATAGAAGCCGTACTCGCGCGGCGCAGCTTCATTCCACGCCGTGCGCGGCTGGTCCTTGGTGAAGCGGATCTTGACGATGGACTTGGCCGATTTGAAGCCATACTTCCACGGCAACGTGACACGCACCGGCGCGCCGTTCTGGTTCGGCAAGACTTCGCCGTACATACCCAGGGTCAGCATTGCCAAGGGGTGGTTCGCCTCATCGAGGCGCAAGCCTTCGACGTAAGGCCAATCGAGCACCGGGTCGTTCACGCCCGGCATCTGCCGACGGTCCGCCAATGACGTAAATTCGATGTACTTGGCGTTGCCGGTCGGCTCGGCGCGCTTGATCAGGTTGGACAAGGAATAGCCTATCCACGGCACCACCATAGACCAGCCTTCAACGCAGCGGTGACGATAAACGCGCTCTTCCAGCGGCGCCAGCTTGAGCAGGCTGTCGATATCGAGCACAAAGGGCTTCTTCACCTCGCCTTCGATCGCGACTTGCCAGGGCCGGGTCTGCAAGCTGCCGGCATTGCGCGCCGGCTCGGACTTGTCGGTGCCGAATTCGTAGAAATTATTGTAAGTAGTGGCGTCTTGATACGCGGTCTGCTTATCCATTACCGCAAAAGCAGGATTCAGCTTGGCCGGCAGCTTGGGGTGCCCGGCACCTTGCGCAAAGGCCGTGCGGTTAGCCATCTCGGCGAGTACGCCGCCGGCGATCGAGCCCAGCGCCAATTGCTTGATCAGGCTGCGCCGCGCTTCGAATATCTCGCGCGGCGTAATTTCGGAAGCAAACGGCCTATCGATTCCGTTCGGACTGGGTTTGAATAGCATAACGACTCCGCAATACGGTGGACACGGTGATTAGTCCGACAGACAGCGCCAACCTTACACCAGTTCCGCAAATACCGTGCGGACAAACAAAAAGGGCGGCCGAGGCCGCCCTTTTTGGGAATTGAAACTACGCTTACTGCAGACCGGCCACGTAATCGGCCACGGCCTGGATTTCGTCGATCGACATGCGATGCGCGATGGTTTGCATCATGGTGTTGTTCTTGCGCGCGCCGGTGCTGAAGTTGGTCAGCTGCTCGACCGTGTAGTCGTAGTGCTGGCCGCCGATGCGGGCAAACTGCGCCGGGATGCCGGCGCCGGTCGGGCCGTGGCAGCCTGCGCAGGCGGGAACGTTCTTCTCGGCGATACCGCCGCGGAAGATGCTCTTGCCGAACTCGATCGTGTCCTTGTTGTGGGCAGCGCCCGGCTTGAGTTTCTGGGCGTTGAGGTAGGCCGCCAGGTTCTTGGCGTCGTCATCGGTCAAAGCCTTGGCAATCGGCGCCATCACCGGATTGACGCGCTCACCCGACTTGAAATTCGTCAATTGCTTGACGATGTAAGCCTCGTGCTGAGCGGCCAGCTTGGGGTTTTGCGAAATGGTCGAATTGCCGGCAGCGCCATGGCAAGCCACGCAAGCGGGGATATTGCGCGCGGCATCGCCCGCACTGTACAAAGCTTCACCCTTGGCCGAATCGCCTGCGGCGTTCGCGAACGAGGAAACCGCGAACAAGGCGGCCAACAAGGACTTCATAAAAAACGCACGGTTCATTCACACACCCTGAGACTTGATTATTGGAATCCAGCACTTTGCTGTGGGCCGCGCAAGCAATTGCGCTCTGTTGCGCCACAGTAAAAACCCCTTATTGTACAATAGCTTTCTGGCATTTTTGCCGTACTTTTGCCGCAATTTTAACCACAAAGAGCTTTTCCCCCATGTCCCAACTCTGGCAAGCGCGCTTCTTCACGACCGTGAATCATCTTCGCGATTTGCCAAATACGCAAGTCCCGGAAATTGCCTTTGCCGGCCGCTCCAACGCCGGCAAATCGACCGCCATCAACGTCCTGTGCAACCAGAAACGCCTGGCTTTCGCCTCGAAAACCCCTGGCCGCACCCAGCACATCAACTACTTTTCGATAGGCGGCGCCCACGTCGGCCAGCACCGCAACGACGCCGCCCGTGCCGATGAAATCCGCGCTCTGCTGGTCGACCTGCCCGGCTACGGCTACGCCGAAGTCTCGGGGTCGGCCAAGCACCACTGGCAAAACCTGCTCGGCGATTACGTGCAGAGACGTCAGCAACTAGCCGCCCTGGTTCTCATCGTCGACGCCCGCCGCCCCTTCACCGACCTCGATATCCAGATGCTCGAATGGTTCGCCCCCACCGGCAAACCCATCCACTGCATCCTGACCAAGGCCGACAAGCTAAACCGCAACGAATCCACCAACGCCCTGCGCCAGGCGCGCACCTTGCTGGAAAGCTACGTAGACGAAGACGGCCAGCCATTCCCTTTCACGGTGCAGTTGTTTTCGGCATTGAAGAGAATCGGCCTGGAAGAAGCCGACGACAAAATCCTGGAATTGCTGGGACTGCAGGAAACTCCGTCCACAGCTGCGAAAGCCGAAGGCGACGCGGCAGCGTAAAGAACAGAATGCGGAGAAAAATTTGGATACCTCGAAAAATCGCCAAAACGTTCAAGGTTGAATCGAGGAGCACAGGCGTACTTGACGTACGCTGGGCACCGCAGGCTCAGAGAGCTGTTTTAGGAGAAAGAACATTGGATACCTTCAAAAATCACCAAAACGCTCAAGGTTGAATCGAGGAGCACAGGCGTACTTGACGTACGCCGAGCACCGCAGGTTCAAGATTGAGTGTTTTGGTGGTTTTGGAAGGTATACAAAAAAAGACCCTGGAGAAAGGGGAGTATCTCCAGGGCAGTAACGCCTTATCGTTGATATGTCGATACGGCCCCGCTCAGGGAGGAGAAGCGGGAGGTGAGTAGATCACCCGTCAATAAGATTAGGCATTCCCCAAAAAGTTTCAAATTATTTTGCGTTCATTTTTATAGAATCCTTGGATCTCAATTTATCCGGACCAAAAAATCATGCCAACCTCGCTCAAAACTGCCCAATTCCCGGCTATACGCATGCGCCGCATGCGCAAGGATGCGTTTTCGCGCGCCATGATGCGCGAAAACGTGCTGACGCCGGCGGATCTGATTTATCCGGTATTCATACTGGATGGCAAGAACCAGCGCGAGAAGGTCGCTTCGATGCCCGATGTCGAGCGACTGTCGGTCGATCAACTGTTGCCGGTGGCGGAAGAATGTGTCGCTCTTGGCATCCCCGCCATGGCCTTGTTTCCAGTCATTAACCCTGCTTTGAAAACGCCGGACGGTATCGAAGCGACGAATCCCAAGGGCCTGGTGCCGCGCGCAGTGCGCGAATTGAAGCAACGCTTCCCCGAGCTAGGCATCCTGACTGACGTCGCGCTCGATCCTTACACCAGCCATGGGCAGGACGGCTTGCTCGACGCCCAGGGTTATGTGGTCAACGATCCCACTTGCGAGATGCTGGTCAAGCAGGCCTTGGTGCAGGCCGAAGCCGGGGTCGATATTGTGGCGCCGTCCGACATGATGGATGGCCGCATCGGCGCGATCCGCCATGCGCTGGAAGCGCACCAGCACATCCACACGCGCATCATGGCGTACTCGGCCAAATATGCATCGGCATTCTATGGCCCGTTCCGCGATGCGGTCGGCTCGGCTGCCACGCTCGGCCGCGGCGACAAGGCCAGTTACCAGATGGATCCCGCCAATAGCGACGAGGCCTTGCGCGAAGTTGCCCTCGACCTTGCCGAAGGCGCGGACATGGTAATGGTCAAGCCCGGCATGCCTTATCTCGACATCGTGCGCCGCGTAAAAGATGAATTCAAGGTGCCAACGTTCGCTTACCAGGTCAGCGGCGAGTATTCGATGATCAAGGCGGCGGCCAAGAGCGGCTGGCTCGATCACGACAAAACCATGATGGAAGCCATGCTGGCGTTCAAGCGTGCCGGCGCCGACGGCGTGCTGACTTACTTCGCGCGTGACATCGCGCGCCGCCTGAAGCATTCGGCTTGAAAACCGCTCACCCACTCTTGACGGCGGGCATTGCGCTCGCCGCAGTAGTTGCCACGCTGAGCGCAGGCAGCCACTCGGCCTTCATCTGGCTGCACTACTTATGCAAGCCGTTGGCAACCCTGCTGATCCTGGCCTTGGCCTGGAAGACCGCGGCACCGATCAGTCTGCGCTATCGCAAGCTGATTGCGGCCGCTCTGATCCTGTGCGCCTGCGGCGACAGCTTCCTGATGCTGCCGGCCGAGGCCTACGCCTACGGTTTCGTCAGCGGCCTCGGCAGCTTTTTGATCGCCCATCTGTTTTTCCTGCGCGCCTTGAGCAGCGACAGCACGCTGTTCGGCAAACCGCTGGCACCCTGCGTATACGGCCTGCTCAGCGCGCTCAACGTGGCGATCCTGTGGGATGCCATCCCGGCTGCGCTGCACGGCCCGGTGCTGGCCTATGTGGGCTGTTTGACGGCGATGGCAGCCCAGGCGGCTTCGCGCGCGCTGGACTTGCGCAACGCCGGCAGCCGCCGCGCCGCGCTTGGCGGCGCGCTATTCCTGCTGTCCGATACCTTGATCGCCTACGACCGTTTCCACCAGCCCTTGCCCGCAGCGGAGCTGTGGATACTCGGTACGTACTACCTGTCCATTTACCTGCTGGCCAGGTCGGTGACGCAATCGGCACCGATAGCGGCATCAATAGTGGCACCGGCACCAAAAAAAACGCCGGCGGGATGAGCCGCCGGCGCTTTTGACACTCGGTCGCCCGCTTACTTGTTAGGCTGCGGCGTAATGCGCAGATAAGGGCGCGGCGCCTTGTAGCCTTTCGGGTATTTCTGCTTGATCACGGCTTCATCCTGGATGGACAACGGGATGATGACGTCGTCGCCGTCGCGCCAGTTGCCCGGCGTTGCCACCGTATAGCCATCGGTCAGCTGCAAGGCATCGACCACGCGCAGCACTTCGTCGAAATTGCGGCCGGTGCTCATTGGATAGGTGATCGTCAGGCGCACTTTTTTCTTCGGATCGATCACGAACAGCGAACGCACGGTCATGGTTTCCGACTGGTTCGGATGGATCATGTCATACAGCTGCGCCACTTTGCGGTCGGCGTCGGCAATGATGGGGAAACCGACGCGTACGTCTTGCGTTTCTTCGATGTCCTTGGTCCATTGCGCATGCTTGTCGGCCGGGTCGACAGAGAGCGCAATCGCCTTGACGTTACGCTTGTCGAAAGCCGGCTTCAGTTTTGCTGTCAGACCGAGTTCGGTGGTGCACACCGGCGTAAAGTCGGCCGGATGCGAAAACAGGATCACCCAGGAGTCGCCCGCCCATTCATGAAATTTAATCTTGCCTATGGTCGAATCTTGTTCGAAGTCAGGCGCGGTATCGCCTAAACGTAAGGTCATGACTTACTCCTTGCGAAATTGATAATAGGGGAGAATCACTATAGCTCTCCGGCCTCCTCCCTTCAAGGATTATTATCAGCTATGCAAATAACCAAAACTCATTTCAGATTGCGCCAAGTGCGGCAATTGCATCGCCAGAGCCTGCTAACCCGCTTTCCGGGTAGTCGGTTTTCGCGATGTTGGACTGCTGCGCTTGTTTGCGGATTTGTTTGCTTTACGCAAGGCGGCTGCCATACCCAACCTGGCCCATGAGGCAATCGCTTGCGGATTGTCGAGCGCCTCATCGGGTACGCGGTAATAGCGCAAACGCTGGGTGACACCTTTGGCGATGTAAGTGAATGGCTCGCAGCCGGCGGCAAGGTAATCTGCCTCATTGTCATCATCGCCTTTGAAATACAGGCAATCGTCGACAATCAGCGCACAAAACAGGCTATCGATGTAGACGCCTATGCCGCCGAACATGGACTTGGCGCGCACCGAGCCTAGCGGACTGAGCAGCTCGGTGACGTAATCGAGATAATCGGATGCCATGGCAGCGCATTCTCTCGCCGATAGGCTTACATCTGCTTGGCCTGGTTCAGCGATTGCCCGAACTTGCCGGCATTCTGGAAGCCGATCACGCGCGCGCCGCCAATTTCGCGGCCGTTCTTGTCGAAGAAAATGATGCCGGGCGGCCCAAACAAATGGAAGCGCTTGAGCAAGGCCTTGTCGTCTTCGCTATTGGCCGTCACGTCCGCTTGCAGCAAAATCATGCCGGCAAATTTCGCCTTGATCTGGGGGTCGGTGAAAGTCAGCTTTTCCATCTCCTTGCACGATACGCACCAATCGGCGTAGAAGTCGAGCATGGCATTCTTGCCTGGGTTTTGAGCGAGCACGGCGTCGAGTTCGGCCACCGATTTGACGCGCACGAACTGCGTCTTCGCCTCGGCCTTGCCGGTCACTGCGGCCAGCGGTTGGAACACGTCGGGCGCATTGGTTGCAGCACCGGTCAACTGCACCAGGCCGAACAAGGCGAACAATACGCCGAACGCACGCGATATGCGGCCCCAACGCTTGCTGAACAAAAGGTAGCTGCCGTAGGCCACGCCGAGTGCTGCCCAAGCGAGCATTTGCACGCGCACCGGAATCACCGGGGAGATCATCCAAATAGCGACACCGAGCAGCAACACACCGAAAAAGTATTTCACGGCTTCCATCCAGATACCGGCGCGCGGCAACAGCCAGCCAGCCGATATCCCCACCAGGATCAATGGCACGCTCATGCCACCCGCCATGGTGAACAAGGCGCCGCCACCCAATACGGCGTCGTGAGACTGGCTGATCACCACCAGAGCGCCGATCAAGGGCGCCGCGACGCAGGGGCCGACGATCAGGCCGGACAGCGCGCCCATCACAAAGACGCCGGCCAGCTTGCCGGCCGATTGCTTGCCCGAGGCGTCGACCATCTTTTGCTGGATGAAGGACGGCATCTGCAATTGATAGACATCGAACATCGACAGCGACAATACCGCGATCAGCAGCGCAAAGCCGCTCAAGACCCAGGGATTCTGGAAGCTGGCCGCGAGGCCCTCGCCGAGCAGGCCGGCGATCACGCCAATGCCTGTGTAAAAAATGGCCATGCCGAGCGAGTACATGACGGAGAGCACCAAGCCGCGCGCGCGTGTGACGTTGGCGCCTTCCCCCACGATGATGGAAGACAGAATGGGCACCATGGGCAGCACACAGGGGGTCAGCGACAGTCCAAGGCCGGCAAGGAAAAACAAGGGCAAGATAACCGTCAACTTGCCGCTCTTGAGTGCCGCCACGAAAACATTGCTTGTTTCATCGACTGCGGGTGCGGCTTCGCTCGCCGATGCCAGGGGCACGGCGACCGGGGCCGGGGTGACGCTCGCTTCAGGCGCCGCTTGCGAAGATGCGTTCGCGGCCTGCGTCGGCGCGGGTGCCGATGCCGCAACAGTCGATGCTGCCGCCGCAGGCGTGCCGCCATCACCGCCATGTGTATTGGCCGCTGCATCGACCGACGTCTTCTGGACCGCGGCAGCCGGCGGCGTCAGCTTGATTTGCGTTTCCTGCGGCGGATAGCAGAGGCCTTTCTCGGCACATCCCTGGCCGACCGATACGAGCGTAAACGGTCCGCTGGCGTCGACCGGCAAATGCACAGTGACCGCATGATGATAAGTCTCGACCTCCTTCTGGAAGGTCTCGTCGAAGTGCACGTCCCCCTTCGGATAGACCGGCGCGCCAAGTTTGGCGCCTTCCGCGCGGAACTTGAAGCGCTCGCGGTACATGTAGTAGCCGTCGGCGATCTGGTAGGTGACCTCGGCCGTCTTGGCGTCGAGCATCTTGGCGGAAAACTTGAAAGCGACTTCCGGATCGAGAAAGTCGTCTGCCACGCCCGGCAAGGACACCGCAGCAAGTACGGACAGGAGGATTGCGCGCAGCAAGGTGAAACGAGTGAAACAGAGAGTGCAGCGAAACAGCTTAAACATGACCTTCCTTATGAGTACCTTGGACTATCCAGTCTAGATAGTCCGATGATCCGAGCGCGATCGGCAAAGCAATGATTTCCGGGAGCTGGTACGGGTGCCTGGACTTGATTGCGGCTTCGAGCTCGGGGTAACGGGCGCGCGTGGTTTTGATCAGCAGTGTCACTTCCGCCGCCTCCTCCAGCACGCCTTGCCACCGATAAACAGACTTTACACCAGGCAGGCAATTCACGCAGGCGGCCAATTGATGTTCGACCAGATAGCGAGCCAACATATCTCCGGCCGCAGCATCAGGTACGTTCGTCATGACCAGCAGTACTTGGTCCATCCCACTCCCCTCCGTACTGTTAGTTCCATATCGGGAAGATTCGTTCAATCCCGAAAACCGACGAGACGCCGCACAAAAACAAAAGCCAGGCATCGCCTGGCTTTTCTTGCTATAACTGCCTCAAACCACCTTATTCGGCAGCTTCGACTTCGACCGCTTCGGTGATTTCCGGACGATCCAGCAGTTCGACGAATGCCATGGGTGCGTTGTCGCCTTGACGGAAGCCCATCTTCAGGATGCGCAGATAGCCGCCATTGCGGTTGGCGTAGCGCGGGCCCAGTTCGGCGAACAGCTTGACGACGATTTCGCGGTCGCGCAGACGGTTGAAAGCCAAGCGCTTGTTGGCCAGGCTGTCAGTCTTGCCCAGGGTCAGGATGGGCTCGACGACGCGGCGCAGTTCCTTAGCCTTCGGCAAAGTGGTTTTGATCGCTTCGTGGCGCAGCAACGAGACCGTCATGTTGCGCAGCATCGCCAGGCGATGGGAAGAGGTACGGTTAAGCTTACGGAGACCGTTACGATGACGCATGATATTTCCTTTAAATTTTGAGTTTTACATCCAGCTCTTCGATCGCCGCTGCCTTGCTTCTCAAGGCGCCGGCGCGGGCCGGTTAATTTAATCTTATTGCCTGACTTTACTACTTGGTTTTACTACTGATGCCGGACTGCCGCGACAGCAGCAGCCAGGTTACTGCAAATTACTTTTCCAGACCAGCCGGCGGCCAGTTTTCCAACTTCATGCCGAGCGTCAGACCACGCGAAGCCAACACTTCCTTGATTTCGTTCAAGGACTTGCGGCCCAGGTTCGGGGTCTTCAGCAATTCGTTTTCGGTGCGCTGGATCAAGTCGCCGATGTAATAGATGTTTTCGGCCTTCAGGCAATTCGCCGAACGGACCGTCAGTTCCAGGTCGTCGACCGGACGCAGCAGGATAGGATCGACGGCCGGTGCGCGCGACGGGGCTTCCGCCGTGGCTTCCGTGCCTTCCAGTGCCGCGAACACGTTCAGCTGATCGACCAGCACGCGCGCCGATTGGCGAATCGCTTCCTCGGGCGAGATCACGCCGTTGGTTTCGATATGCATGACCAGCTTGTCGAGGTCGGTGCGCTGTTCCACGCGAGCCGATTCTACAGCGTACGAAACACGGCGCACCGGCGAGAACGAGGCGTCGAGGATGATGCGGCCGATGGTCTTGTTGGCGTCTTCCGACAGACGGCGCACGTTGCCCGGCACATAGCCGCGGCCCTTTTCCACCTTGATCTGCATGTCCAGCTTGCCGCCTGCGGTCAGGTGAGCGATCACGTGATCGGGATTCACCAGCTCGACGTCGTGCGGCAGGTCGATGTCGGAAGCCAAGACCGCGCCTTCGCCGTCCTTCTTCAGGGTCAGCGTTACTTCGTCGCGGTTGTGCAGCTTGAACACGACACCCTTCAGGTTCAACAGCATGTCGACCACGTCTTCTTGCACACCATCCAGGGAGGAATACTCATGAACCACGCCGGCGATCGTCACTTCGGTGGGCGCGTAACCAACCATGGACGACAACAGCACGCGGCGCAATGCATTGCCGAGCGTATGGCCGTAGCCGCGCTCGAAGGGTTCCATGACCACCTTGGCATGACCTGCGCCAAGCGCTTCGACTTCAATAATACGGGGTTTCAACAGGCTGCTTTGCATGAAATGTCCTTTATCAATACCCTCGGCTCGTTACACCGATAAGGCTGAAGAGTGCTAATCAAAATTGGTTTAACCAATTTCTAGAAGCACTCTGGCACAAGATGCCCACTCTGTAGAGTGGGCGCGGAGCTGCTACAACTAAAATTAACGCGAATACAATTCGACAATCAACGATTCGTTGACGTCGTTGGCGATTTCGCTGCGGTCCGGCATGGACTTGAAGGTGCCTTCCATCTTCTTGGCGTCGACGGCGACCCAGCTCGGCACGCCGATTTGTTCGGACAGCGACAGCGCTTCGATGATACGGGCTTGCTTCTTGGCCTTTTCACGCACGGCGACCACGTCACCGGCCTTGACCAGGTAGGAAGCGATGTTGACCACTTCACCGTTCACGGTGAAAGCCTTGTGGCTGACCAACTGGCGACCTTCGGCGCGGGTCGAACCGAAACCCATGCGATAGACGACGTTGTCCAGGCGCGATTCCAGCAATTGCAACAGGTTTTCACCGGTGTTGCCCTTGCGGCGATCGGCTTCGGCGAAGTAACGGCGGAATTGACGCTCGAGGATGCCGTACATGCGCTCGACCTTCTGCTTTTCACGCAGCTGGTTGCCGTAGTCCGAAGTACGGGCGCCCGAAGTGCGGCCATGCTGACCGGGCTTGGAATCCAGCTTGCACTTGGAATCCAGCGAGCGACGGGCGCTCTTCAGGAACAGGTCGGTGCCTTCACGGCGGGAGAGTTTTGCTTTGGGTCCGATATAACGTGCCACGAGTATTTCCTTTCAATATGACGCTCCAAGACACCTTCTTCGTGCTTGAGCGCTAGTCCGATCTGCCTGCTATCGAACAGTGGTCTTAAGAACAAAACCGCCAGGCTCCAGCCTTGGCGGTTTACAGGTACTGCCTACTACGAAAATCTTAGATACGGCGACGCTTCGGCGGACGGCAGCCGTTGTGCGGTACAGGCGTCACGTCCTGGATCTGCGTAATCTTGATGCCGAGGTTGTTCAAGGCACGCACCGCGGATTCGCGACCCGGGCCCGGGCCCTTGATGCGAACTTCGAGGTTCTTCACGCCGCATTCCTGCGCCACCTTGCCGGCAGCTTCAGCCGCGACCTGAGCCGCGAACGGGGTCGACTTACGCGAACCCTTGAAGCCGGCACCACCCGAGGTTGCCCACGACAAGGCATTGCCCTGGCGGTCGGTGATGGTGATGATGGTGTTGTTGAAAGACGCGTGGATGTGCGCGATGCCTTCGGCAACGTTCTTTTTGACTTTCTTACGCACACGTGCTGCTGCGGCGTTGTTAGGTGCTTTTGCCATGATGATTTCCTTGAATCCCGAGCAATCAAACTACTGATTTATCAGCAGCGGATTATTTCTTCAACGATTGAGCGGCCTTGCGCGGACCCTTGCGAGTACGGGCATTGGTACGCGTACGCTGGCCGCGAACCGGCAGGCCCTTGCGATGACGCAGGCCACGGTAGCATCCGAGGTCCATCAAACGCTTGATGTTCATCGAGATTTCACGACGCAGATCGCCTTCGACGAGGAACTTCGCAATTTCGTCGCGCAGCTTTTCCAATTCGTTATCGTCCAGATCCTTGACCTTCTTGTTGGTCGGGACACCGGTCTGGGCGCAGATGACTTCCGCGCGCGGACGGCCGATACCGTAGATGGCCGTCAAGCCGATAACAGTGTGTTGGTGGTTGGGGATATTAACCCCTGCAATACGTGCCATTCGTTATTCCTCGATCAATAACGTTAAATTAACCTTGGCGCTGCTTATGACGCGGTTCCGTGCAGATGACACGAACGACGCCTTTGCGCTTGATGATCTTGCAGTTGCGGCAGATCCGCTTTACCGATGCGAGCACTTTCATTTTCGCCCTCTTCTTTCTAAATTTACTGGTACTGCTTACTTGGTACGGAACACGATACGTGCACGACTCAAGTCATAAGGCGTCAATTCTACCGTCACCTTGTCGCCCGGCAGGATACGGATGTAATTCATCCGCATCTTGCCGGAAATATGACCGAGTACTACATGTCCGTTTTCCAACTTTACTCTAAACGTTGCATTCGGGAGATTCTCAAGAATCTCGCCTTGCATCTGAATAACGTCGTCTTTTGCCATGCGATCCTGTCGTTCCCCGGGGCGTCTCCTCGCTTAACGCGTGGGAATGCCGCCCTTGAAATTCGCCTTGCGCAGCAGTGAATCGTATTGCTGCGACATCACATAATTCTGTACCTGGGCCATGAAATCCATGGTCACCACCACGATAATCAACAGCGAGGTACCGCCGAAATAAAACGGCACCTTCCACTTCGCGATCAAGAACTGCGGCAACAAGCAAACCAGCGTGATATACACCGCACCAGCCAAGGTCAAGCGCATCAAGATCTTGTCGATATAACGCGCTGTCTGCTCGCCCGGACGGATGCCCGGAACAAATGCACCGCTCTTCTTCAAGTTGTCGGCCGTTTCCTTGCTATTAAACACCAAGGCGGTATAGAAAAAGCAGAAGAAAACTATCGCTACCGCGTAAAACAAAGCCTGCATCGGTTCGCCCGGAGCCAGCGACTGCGCCACATCCTTGACGAAACGAACCACCGGATTCGAATCATCGCTGCCGGCCGTGAACCAGCCTGCCAGCGTTGCCGGGAACAACGTGATCGACGATGCGAAGATCGGCGGAATCACGCCCGACATGTTCAACTTCAACGGCAGATGGCTGCTCTGACCGCCGTAAATCTTGTTACCGACCTGGCGCTTGGCGTAGTTCACCAGAATCTTGCGCTGGCCGCGTTCGACGAACACTACGCCGAAAGTCACAGCTGCCACGATCAGGCAGATGAAGATCGCCGAAAACCACTGCATCGCACCGGTGCTGACCAACTCGAACAAGCCGCCCAGGGCGTTCGGCAATCCGGCCGCAATACCGCCGAAAATGATGATCGAGATGCCGTTACCCAGGCCACGCTCGGTGATCTGCTCGCCGAGCCACATCAGGAACATCGTACCGGTCACCAGGGTCACCGTCGTCGTGAAGTGGAACAGCGGTCCCGGCTCCAGCACCATGCCAGCCTGGCTTTCCAGTCCGTGGGCGATGCCGATGCCGTAAAACATCGCCAACACCAAGGTGCCGTAACGCGTATATTGCGTAATCTTGCGACGACCCGACTCGCCTTCCTTCTTCAAGGCTTCCAGCTGCGGTATCACGATCGACAGCAACTGCATGATGATCGACGCGGAAATATAGGGCATGATGCCCACCGCAAACACCGTCAGCTTCGACAGCGCGCCGCCCGAGAACATGTTGAACATGCCCAGAAAGCCGCTTTGATGCTGCTTGTAAAAGTCGGCCAAATGAGCCGGATCAATCCCCGGAACCGGAATATGCGCTCCGATCCGATACACCACCAATGCACCCAGCAAAAACCACAGGCGATTCCAGGGGAATCCGCTGGCTGCACTCTTGGCAAGTTTAGGATTAGTCGCCAATGTCTACCTCGGTAATCCGTTAAGACTGCGCGTCAAGCCTGATTAAGCTACCGAGCCGCCAGCGGCTTCGATTGCAGCCTTGGCGCCCTTGGTGACGATCAAGCCCTTGAGCGCGACCTTCTTGCTGATCTCGCCCGACAGGATCACGCGCACCACGCGAGCCAATTCGCCCACCAGACCGGCTTGCTTCAATGCCAGCATGTCGATGTCTGCAACCGGCAGGGCAGCCAGGTCGCCCAGGCGCACTTCAGCCTTGTACGGCGTTGCCAGCGACTTGAAGCCACGCTTCGGCAAACGACGCTGCAGCGGCATCTGACCGCCTTCGAAACCAACCTTGTGGAAACCGCCCGAACGCGATTTCTGACCCTTGTGACCACGGCCGGCTGTCTTGCCCAGACCGGAACCGATGCCACGGCCCACGCGGCGCTTGGCGTGCTTGGCGCCGTCTGCCGGTTGAATAGTATTCAATTCCATGATTTGCTCCGTTCGCAAGCTCGCGCTTACGACACTACCTTCACGAGATAGGAAACCTTGTTGATCATGCCGCGCACTGCCGGCGTGTCTTGCAATTCGGAGACCGAATTGACGCGACGCAAGCCCAGGCCGCGCACCGTGGCACGGTGCGATTCACGCGTGCCGATCAAGCCCTTGACCAATTTCACTTTGACTGTATTTGCCATGTGATTCACCTTAGCCCAGAATCTCTTCGACCGACTTGCCGCGCTTGGCAGCAATTTCAGCCGGCGTGTTCATCTTGGACAAACCGTCCAGGGTGGCACGCACCATGTTGTAAGGATTGGTCGAACCGTTGGACTTGGCCACTACGTTGGTCACGCCCATCACTTCGAAAATCGCGCGCATCGGGCCGCCGGCGATGACGCCGGTACCTTCCTTGGCCGGCGACATCAGCACCGACGAGGCGCCATGCTTACCGGTTACGGTGTGCTGCAGCGTGCCGTTCTTCAAGGTGACCTTGATCATCTTGCGGCGTGCTTCTTCCATTGCCTTCTGCACGGCAACCGGCACTTCCTTCGACTTGCCCTTGCCCATGCCGATGCGGCCGTCGCCATCACCAACCACTGCCAGCGCAGCGAAACCCATGATACGGCCGCCCTTGACCACTTTGGTCACACGGTTGACCGCAATCATCTTTTCGCGCATGCCGTCGTCCGGCTTCTCGCTTTGCATCTTCGATTGCATTTTTGCCATGACGCTTTTCCTTAGATCTTCAGACCGGCTTCACGCGCGGCTTCTGCAACCGCCTTCACGCGGCCGTGATAACGGAACCCGGAGCGATCGAACGCAACTTCGGAAATTCCTGCCTTCAACGCCTTTTCCGCGACGCGCTTGCCGACCAGAGCAGCAGCAGCAGCGTTGCCGCCCTTGCCGGACTGTCCAGCCAGTTGCTGGCGCACTTCCGCTTCCAACGTCGAAGCCGAAGCCAGGATCTTGGCATCGGGGCCGATGATGTTGGCGTAAATGTGCAAGTTGGTGCGATGCACGGCCAGACGATTCACCTTGAGTTCTGCGATCTTGGCACGCGTTTGACGCGAGCGGCGCAGACGAGATTGTTTCTTGTCCATCGTCAACCCCTATTACTTCTTCTTGGTTTCTTTAAGCACAACCACTTCGTCCACATAGCGGACGCCCTTGCCCTTATAAGGCTCGGGGCTGCGGTAAGCGCGGACTTCGGCGGCCACCTGACCAACCTTTTGGCGATCGATACCCTTGATCAGGATTTCGGTCGGGGTCGGTGTTTCGCACTTCACGCCCTGCGGCATCTGATGCACGACCGGATGCGAGAAACCGAGCGAGAGGTTCAGCTTGTCGCCTTGCGCCTGGGCTTTGAAACCCACGCCGACCAGGCTCAGCTTCTTCTCGAAACCCTTGGTGACGCCATTGACCATGTTGTTCACCAGCGCGCGCAGCGTACCCGACATCGCGTTTGCTTCGCGGCTGTCGTTGGCGGCTTCGAACTTCAGGGTGCCATTGGCGTTTTCAACTTTGACCAGGCCATTCAAGGACTGGGTCATCGAGCCCAGCGGGCCCTTGACGGTGATCTGCGCTGCAGAGATAGTCGCTTCCGCGCCACTCGGCAGTGCAATCGGCATTTTACCTACACGAGACATCTTGCACTCCTTAGGCGACGTAGCAAATCACTTCGCCACCGACACCGGTCGCGCGCGCTTTGCGGTCAGTCATCACACCCTTGGGAGTGGACACGATCGCCACTCCCAGGCCATTCATCACGCTCGGGATATCATCCTTGCCCTTGTAGATGCGCAGTCCGGGACGGGACACGCGCTCCAGGCGCTCAATGACGGGACGTCCGGCGTAATACTTCAAACCGATCTTCAGTTCCGCCTTGCCTTCTGCTTCGGACACGGCGAAATCTTCAATGTAACCCTCGTCCTTGAGGACGTTGGCAATCGCAACCTTGACTTTCGACGACGGCATCAAAACCACAGTCTTCTGAACACCTTGCGCATTGCGGATACGGGTCAGCATATCGGCGATAGGATCGCTCATACTCATCGCTAATTCTCCTATTACCAGCTAGCTTTAGTCATGCCCGGGATTTCGCCACGCATGGCGATTTCACGGACCTTAATACGGCCCAGACCGAACTTGCGGAAAGTGCCACGGGGACGACCGGTCAAGGCGCAGCGGTTACGCTGACGCGTCGGGTTTGCATTGCGCGGCAGCGCCTGCAACTTCAGACGCGCTTCGTAACGCTCTTCTTCCGACTTCGATTGATCGTCGATGATCGCTTTCAACTCAGCGCGTTTGCCGGCGTATTTCTTGACCAGGTTCGCACGCTTCTGTTCGCGGTTAATCAGTGCCAGTTTTGCCATGGCCGCCTCAGTTTCTGAACGGAAATTTAAATGCGGCGAGAAGCGCCTTCGCTTCTTCGTCGGTCTTCGCAGTCGTGGTGATGCTGATGTTCATGCCACGCAATGCGTCGATCTTGTCGTACTCGATCTCGGGGAAAATGATCTGCTCTTTCACGCCGATGTTGTAGTTGCCACGGCCGTCGAATGCACGACCCGACACGCCACGGAAGTCACGCACGCGCGGCAGCGCGACAGTGATCAGGCGATCGAGGAATTCATACATTGCAGCGCCGCGCAGGGTTACCATGCAGCCGATCGGATAGCCTTCACGAATCTTGAAGCCTGCAATCGCCTTGCGCGCCTTGGTCACAACCGGCTTCTGACCGGCGATCTTGGTCAGATCGCCAACAGCGTGCTCGATAATCTTCTTGTCCGCGACGGCTTCAGAAAGACCCATGTTCAGGGTGATCTTCTGCAGACGCGGCACTTCCATCACCGACTTGTACGCGAATTTCGCGGTCAGGTCGGAGACGACCTTTTCTTTATAAAATTGATGGAGACGGGACATGATCTCTTAAACCTTCACGACTTCGCCGTTCGACTTGTACACGCGGACCTTCTTGCCGTCCACGACCTTGAAGCCAACGCGATCTGCCTTGCCAGTCGCCGCATTGAACAATGCGACGTTGGACACATGAATCGGCATCAGCGTGTCGACGATGCCACCAGTAGTGCCGGTCATCGGGTTCGGCTTGGTCGCCTTCTTGGCGACATTCACACCCTCAACCACAACATGATCAGCGTCGATGCGCTGCTTGACGATACCGCGCTTGCCCTTGTCTTTGCCGGTCAAGACGATCACTTCGTCGTTTTTCAGAATCTTAGCCATGACGACTCCTTACAGAACTTCAGGCGCCAGCGACACGATCTTCATGAAACGCTCAGTGCGCAGCTCGCGCGTGACCGGTCCAAAAATACGTGTGCCAATCGGCTCCAGCTTTGCATTGAGCAAAACTGCGGCGTTGCCATCAAACTTCACCAACGAACCGTCCTGACGGCGCACACCCTTGGCAGTGCGCACGACGACGGCATTGTAAATTTCACCCTTTTTGACGCGTCCGCGCGGGGCTGCATCCTTGACGGTAACCTTGATCACGTCGCCAATGCTCGCGTAACGGCGCTTGGAACCACCGAGCACCTTGATGCACATGACTTCACGCGCACCCGTGTTGTCGGCCACTTCGAGCCGGCTCTCTGTCTGAATCATAATATTTTCTTTCCCAACTTAACCCGTACACTCCGCACAATGCGGACACCCGGTCAGTCTTGGTCCCGTCAGCCATCCCTGCTGGGACAACCGATTGGGTGGACGACTTCCAAAACTTCTTGCCTAGACGATGCTACTCAAGCGGTACTTCAGCGACGCCCCAGGAGAATGCAAACAGCATTTTCAGGAACGAAGCCCGGCATTATTACATGAAAATGCCGGGCCCGCAACTACTTACGCAAATATTTTTGGAATATTTGCGCTTATCAGCGCTAATTAGCGTTTTCTTGCTAATTAAACAGCTTGTGCGACTTGCACCACACGGGTTACGGACCACGATTTGGTCTTGGAGATCGGACGACCTTCCTGGATCTCGACCACATCGCCTTCCTTGGCCTGGTTGCCCTCATTGTGCGCATGGTACTTGTTGGTGCGCATAATGATCTTGCCATACAGCGGATGCTTGACATGGCGTTCGATCAGCACGGTAACGGTCTTGTCCATCTTGTCGGAGACCACCTTGCCAATCAGCGTGCGCTTGAGCGCTTGTTTCACTTGATCGTTCATTATTTGGCGTCCTTCTGATTCATGACCGTTTTCACGCGTGCGATGTCGCGGCGCACTTTCTTGAGCTGGGCGGTATTGTTCAGTTGCTGCGTCGCGATTTGCATACGCAGGCCGAATTGCGCCTTCAACAAGTCGTTGAGCTCTTTCTGCAGAGCCGCTTCGTCTTTGCCGCGGAGTTCAGATGCTTTCATTTCCATTCCTCCTTATTGCCCAACCTGGCGGACGACGAAAGTCGTCGACAGGGGCAGCTTGGCTGCAGCCAGACGGAACGCTTCGCGCGCCAGGGCTTCATCCACACCATCCATCTCGTACAAGACCTTGCCGGGCTGGATTTCGGCAACGTAGTACTCCGGATTACCTTTACCGTTACCCATACGGACTTCGGCCGGCTTTTGCGAGATTGGCTTGTCCGGGAAAACACGGATCCAGATACGGCCACCACGCTTGATGTGACGGGTCATCGCACGACGAGCCGCCTCGATCTGGCGCGCGGTGATACGGCCACGGCCGATCGCCTTCAGGCCATATTCGCCGAACGACACCGCGGTGCCGCGTTCGTGCGAAATGCCCTTGTTACGGCCTTTTTGTTCCTTACGATATTTTCTGCGTGCTGGTTGCAGCATGATTATTCTCCTGCTTTCTCGGCAGCGCCGTCAGCCTTCTTGGCGCGCACACGTTTAGCGGCCGGAGCGGCACCCGGAGCTGCAGCTTGTCCTTCCGGACGCGCAGCACGCGGACGACCAGCCGGCTTGCCGTCATCACGGCGCGGACCACGACGCTTCTTCTCGTCGTCGGCGGCGACTTCAACCGTCGGCGTTTCGCCGCTGGCCAAACGATCACCCTTGTAGACCCACACCTTGATACCGATGATGCCGTAGGTCGTGCTGGCTTCGCCGAAACCGTAGTCGATATCTGCGCGCAGCGTGTGCAGGGGCACACGGCCTTCGCGATACCACTCGGTACGGGCGATTTCGATGCCGTTCAAACGACCGGACGACATGATCTTGATGCCCTGGGCACCCAGACGCATGGCGTTTTGCATCGCGCGCTTCATCGCGCGGCGGAACATGATGCGCTTTTCGAGCTGTTGAGCGATCGAATCGGCGATCAGTTGCGCATCGGTTTCCGGCTTGCGGATTTCCTCTATGTTGACGTGCACGGGCACGCCCATCATCTTGGTCAGCGCCGACTTCAGCACTTCGATGTCTTCGCCCTTCTTGCCGATCACTACGCCCGGACGCGAGCTGAAAATCGTGATGCGCGCGTTCTTGGCCGGACGCTCGATGACCACGCGGCCCACCGAGGCGTTCTTCAGTTTCTTCTTCAGGTAGTCACGTACCTTCAGGTCTTCGTTGAGCATGGAGGCAAAGTTGCCGTTGCCTGCGTACCAACGCGAGCCCCAGTTACGCGTCACTGCCAGACGGAAACCGGTTGGATGAATCTTCTGTCCCATCGCGACTCCTTAGTTACCGACAGTCACGTAAATGTGACAGGTTTGTTTAGAGATACGATCACCACGGCCCTTGGCACGCGCCGTGAAGCGCTTGAGGACCGAACCTTTTTCGACGTAGATCGTCGTGATTTTCAGTTCGTCAATATCCGCACCATCGTTGTGCTCGGCGTTCGCAATCGCGGACTCCAGCACTTGCTTGATGATGGCCGCGCCCTTTTTCGGGCTGAAGGCCAGGATGTTGAGGGCCTGATCGACTTTTTTTCCGCGGATCAGATCGGCAACCAGGCGGCCCTTCTGAGCCGACAGGCGCGCACCGCGCAGGGTAGCTTTAGTTTCCATCATCGGACCTTATTTCTTAGCCTTCTTATCAGCTGCATGACCCTTGAACGTACGGGTCAGCGCGAATTCGCCGAGCTTGTGACCAACCATGTTTTCGGAAACATAAACCGGCACGTGCTGCTTGCCGTTATGCACCGCAATGGTCAAACCGATGAAGTCCGGCATGATCGTCGAACGGCGCGACCAGGTCTTGATGGGCTTCTTGTCCTTACCTGCTTGCGCGGTTTCGACCTTTTTCACCAGGTGGGCGTCACAGAACGGCCCTTTTTTCAATGAACGTGTCATGTGTTACCCCTTATTTCTTGCCACGGCGCGAGACGATCATCGAAGTCGTGCGCTTGTTGCGACGCGTCTTCTTGCCCTTGGTCTGCTGGCCCCACGGCGAAACCGGGTGACGGCCTGCAGCGGTCTTACCTTCACCACCACCGTGCGGGTGATCGATCGGGTTCATGACCACACCGCGAACGGTCGGACGCACACCGCGCCAACGCATGGCACCGGCCTTACCGATCTTGCGCAGGCTGTGTTCGGCATTGCCGACTTCGCCAACAGTAGCGCGGCACTCGATATGCACGCGGCGCACTTCGCCGGAGCGCAGACGCACCTGGGCGTAAGTACCTTCACGCGCCATCAGCACGACGCCGGCACCGGCCGTACGCGCCATCTGCGCGCCCTTGCCAGGCAACATCTCGACGCAGTTCATGATGGTACCGACCGGAATGTTGCGGATCGGCAGGCAGTTACCCGACTTGATCGGGGCTTCTGCGCCATTCATCACCTGATCGCCAACAGCCATGCCTTTGGTTGCAATGATGTACTTGCGCTCGCCGTCGGCGTAGCACAACAGGGCGATATGCGCGCTGCGGTTCGGATCGTATTCGATACGCTCGACCTTGGCAGCGATACCGTCCTTGTTGCGACGGAAATCGACAACGCGATAGTGATGCTTGTGACCACCGCCGATGTGGCGCGTGGTGATGTGACCGTTGTTGTTGCGGCCGGCGGTCTTCGACTTCGATTCAACCAGGCCGGCAAACGGACGGCCCTTGTACAGGTCGCTATTGACGACCTTGACCATGCCACGGCGGCCGGGCGAGGTCGGTTTGACTTTAACGAGTGCCATTATTTAGCCTCCTCGGTGAAGTTGATCTCTTGACCGGGCTTCAGGCAAACGAACGCACGACGCGTATGGTTGCGACGGCCGACGAAACGACCGGCACGCTTTTGCTTGCCTTCGCGATTGGCCACTTGCACCGATTCCACTTGAACCTTGAACAGCAGTTCGACGGCAGCCTTGACTTCGAGCTTGGTAGCATCAGGAGCAACGAGGAAAACGACTTGTTCGTTCTTCTCGGCAACCATGGTCGCCTTCTCGGAGATCACCGGCGCCAACAGCACTTTCATCAAGCGCTCTTCGCTATGTTTCACGATTGCGTTCATGCCAGCATCTCCTCAATCTTGGCCAAAGCCGGCTTGGTGATCAGCACTTTCTTGTAGAACACCAGGGAAACCGGATCTGCATGGCGCGGCTCGCAAACCAGCACGTTCGGCAGGTTGCGCGAAGCCAGCAACAGGTTTTCGCTCAGGCTGTCGGTGATGACCAGAACCGAATCCAGGCCCATGCCCTTCAGCTTTTGCGACAGCAGCTTGGTCTTCGGCGCGTCGACCGTCAGGTCTTCGATCACCGACAAACGGCCTTCGCGAGCCAACTGAGACAGGATCGAGCAGACACCTGCGCGATACATCTTCTTGTTGACCTTGTGCGAGAAGTTTTCGTCAGGCGAATTCGGGAAAATGCGACCACCCCCGCGCCACAGCGGCGAGGACGACATACCGGCGCGAGCACGACCCGTGCCCTTTTGACGCCACGGCTTCTTGGTCGTGTGGTGCACTTCTTCACGGTCTTTTTGCTTACGGTTACCGCTGCGCGCGTTGGCCTGGTAAGCAACGACCACTTGGTGGATCAGTGCTTCGTTGTAGTCACGGCCGAAAATCGTATCGGGCGCGGCAACGTTCGAGGCAGCTTGACCTTGTTCGTTCAGGAGCTTGAGATCCATCGTTTAGGCTCCCTTCTTGGCTTTGACTTTGACGGCCGGCGAAACGATCACCTCACCGTTCTTGGCACCCGGAACCGCACCCTTGACCAGCAACAGCTGGCGTTCGGCGTCGATACGGGCGATCTCGAGGTTTTGCGTCGTGCAGGTAACGTCACCCATGTGACCGGTCATGCGCTTACCAGGAAACACGCGACCCGGATCCTGCGCCATACCGATCGAGCCCGGCACATTGTGCGAGCGCGAGTTACCGTGAGTAGCACGGCCGGAGCTGAAGTTGTAACGCTTGATGGTACCGGCGTAGCCCTTACCGATCGACACGCCTTGCACGTCGACCTTCTGACCTACTTCGAACAGGCTGGCGGCAACGACGTCGCCTGCCTTCATCTCGGCAGCCTTCGATACGTCAACCAGGAATTCTTTGAGGATGGTCCCCGCTTCCACACCTGCTTTTGCAAAGTGACCGGCAGCGGCTTTGTTCACGCGCGAAGCGCGACGTTGACCGAATGCGACCTGGACCGCGGAATAACCGTCGGTTTCGGGCGTTTTGATTTGCGTCACACGGTTGTTCGACACGTCCAGCACGGTAACAGGAATCGTATCCCCGTCATCCGTGAAGATGCGCATCATACCAACCTTGCGACCAACAAGGCCTAGGCTCATTGTTTTCTCCATTCCCACCTGCGATTGGGCGGGGCTGATGTTTGTACAACTCAAATAATGGCAGGGTGCGCGAACGCACCCTTACCGAAGCCGAGCATTATAACGTGCGAATTTTGACTCCGCAACAGCTAAATCAATGATTTAGCGCGTTTTTCTGCTTTTACTACTGTATTGCTGAATTTTTCTTGCTACTTTATTACTTATTGCAGCTTGATCTCAACGTCTACGCCGGCTGGCAAGTCGAGCTTCATCAAAGCGTCAACTGTCTTGTCGGTCGGATCGACGATGTCCATCAGGCGCACGTGAGTGCGGATTTCGAACTGGTCGCGCGAGGTCTTGTTGACGTGCGGGGAACGCAGCACGTCGAAACGCTGAATGCGGGTCGGCAGGGGAACCGGGCCCTTGACGACTGCGCCGGTGCGCTTGGCCGTATCGACGATTTCCAGCGCGGACTGGTCGATCAGGCGGTAGTCGAATGCCTTCAGGCGGATACGGATCTTTTGATTCGGGGTCGACATCATTTTTCCTTTAAAGAGCGAACCGCGGGCGGTTGCCCGCGGCTATGTATTGACTAATTACTTAGTCGATGATTTTTGCTACAACGCCGGCGCCGACGGTACGACCGCCTTCACGGATAGCGAAGCGCAAGCCTTCTTCCATCGCGATCGGGTTGATCAGTTGCACCGTGATCGAGACGTTGTCGCCAGGCATTACCATTTCCTTGTCCTTCGGCAGCTCGATCGAGCCGGTC
>JAFANH010000078.1 GCA_019232795.1 Burkholderiaceae bacterium | reverse complement strand
TAAAAGCTCTGCGCGAGCGAAGAAATCAGCAACTGCCAGCCGTCGACCAGTACGAACAGCATGATCTTGAACGGCAGCGAAACGATCGAGGGCGACACCATCATCATACCCATCGACATCAGCACGCTGGCCACCACCATGTCGATGATCAGGAAGGGAATCATGATGGCGAAACTGATCTGAAAAGCTGTTTTCAATTCGCTGGTGACGAAGGCCGGAATCAGGATGCGCAGCGGCACGTCTTCCGGGCCCTGCAGCTGCGGATTGTTGGATAGCTTTACGTAGAGCGCCAGGTCCGCTTGGCGCGTCTGCTTCAGCATGAAGGTCTTGAGCGGCGTCACACCCTTGTCCAGCGCTTCCTGCATGGTGATCTTGTTGTCCGACAGCGGCTTGTAGGCATCGGTATAGATTTTGTCGAACACCGGGCTCATGACGAACAGCGTCAGGAACAGCGCCAGTCCGGTGATAACCTGGTTGGGTGGCGCGGTCGGCGTACCTACCGCCTGGCGCAACAGCGACAGCACGATCACGATGCGCGTGAAACTGGTCATCATCATCAACGCCGCCGGCAGGAAGGACAGCGACGTCATCAACAGCAAGGTCTGCAAACTCAGCGAATAAGTTTGTCCGCCGCCCGGCGCCGGCGTGCTGGTCAGCGCGGGAAGACCCACGGCCTGCTGTGCCTGTGCCGCAATGGGGAAAGCTGCAAGCGCCGCCATGGCCAGCAGCGGCAGGAAGCGGACCAAAACCCTGGACGCATTAACTCGCATTGCGCTTCCCTACGGTTTCCATTGCCTGCTTCATCCATGCGGCAAAATTACCCGCGGCAGGCGCAGCTTCCGCCGGGCGGGCCGCACCTTCCTGGCGCGGCATGGTCGCCAAGGAGGAAACACGGCCGGGAGCGACGCCGACCACGATCCATTGATCGCCTACCTCGACCACCATTACACGTTCGCGCGTGCCGACACTGACACCGCCGACGATCTTGACGGTGCGGTCGCCGGCGACTTTGGCTACGCCGAATCGCTTTAGCGCCCATGCCGAGGCGGCCATCATGCCCAGCACTACGACCAGACCCAACACGAGCTTGAAGAGATTGAAAGCGGTGCTTTCGGAAGATTGAGCCGGTTGTTCGGCCGCAAATGCCAGAACGGGGGTAAGCAGGGCGGGGGCAAGCAGAATCGCCCGGAGCTGCGCTGCAAAGGCAAGTCCGGGCAGGTGCAGTTTCTTCATCTATTCAATTTCCGTATGCGTTCAGAAGGCGTGATAATGTCGGTCAAGCGGATACCGAATTTGTCGTTCACCACGACCACCTCGCCTTGGGCGATCAGGCAACCGTTGACCAGCACATCCATCGGTTCGCCGGCCATGCCGTCGAGTTCCACCACCGAGCCTTGCGCCAGCTGCAGCAGGTTCTTGATCGCGATCTTGGTGCGTCCCAGTTCCACCGTGAGCTGAACCGGAATATCGAGGATGAAGTCGATGTCATTGGGCGTATCGCCCTTCATGCCGGTGCTGAGGTCCTTGAAGACGGCGGCAGACGTCGCCGGTTTGGCGGCTTCAGCCGCTGCCTGTTCGGCCACTGCCTGCTCGGCCAGCGCCGCGCCCCACGGATCGTCTTCTTCCGCAGCGCTTGGGGCTTCGTTTTCTTCAGCCATTGTCTTCTCCTTGGGCGATTTCATTCATACTGTTGGCGAGCAGCTTTTCGACGCGCAGCGCGTATTGGCCATTCAGTTTTCCGTAGGTGCATTCCATCACCGGCACACCGTCTACCTTGGCTTCGACGATCTCGGGAACGGTGATCGGAATAATGTCTCCCACCTTCATGTTCAGGATTTTTCCCAGTGAGGACCGGGCAACGCCGAGGTCGGCGATGATCTCCACTTCGGCCGTCTGGATCTGTTGCTTCATCAGACGCACCCAGCGCTTGTCCATTTCCAGCGTTTCGCCCTGCAGGCTGCTGGTCAGGATGTCGCGAATCGGCTCGATCATTGAATACGGCGTGCAGAAATGCATTTC
>JAFANH010000095.1 GCA_019232795.1 Burkholderiaceae bacterium | reverse complement strand
GTCGCCGTTGTACATGCCGTTGAGCTGGCCCAGCAGCACGTGCGATTCGTCGAGGAACATCAGCGAATCCGGCGGCAGGTAATCGACCAGGGTAGGCGGCGGATCGCCGGGCTTGGCGCCGCTCAGGTGGCGCGAATAGTTTTCGATGCCCTTGGTGAAGCCGACTTCCTGCAGCATTTCCAGATCGAAGCGCGTACGCTGCTCGAGACGCTGCTCTTCCACCAGCTTGTCGGTCTTGCGGAAGAATTCCAGGCGCTCGCGCAGCTCTTCCTTGATGGTCTCGATCGCACGCAGCACGGTTTCGCGCGGCGTCACGTAGTGCGAGCCGGGATAGACGGTGAAGCGCGGAATTTTTTGCTTGACGCGTCCGGTGAGCGGATCGAACAGCTGCAGGCTTTCGATCTGGTCGTCGAACATATCAATGCGCACTGCCAGTTCCGCGTGCTCGGCCGGGAACACGTCGATGATGTCGCCGCGCACGCGGAAAGTGCCGCGGCCGAAATCAACTTCATTGCGGGTGTACTGCATCTGGATCAGGCGCGCGATCACGTCGCGCTGACTGACCTTGTCCTTGGCGCGCAGGGTCAGCACCATCTTGTGATACTCGTTCGGATTACCGATACCATAGATGGCCGACACGGTCGCAACGATCACCACGTCGCGCCGCTCCATCAGCGACTTGGTGCAGGACAGGCGCATCTGTTCGATATGCTCGTTGATCGAGGAGTCCTTCTCGATGAACAAGTCGCGTTGCGGAACGTAGGCTTCCGGCTGGTAATAGTCGTAATAGCTGACGAAGTACTCGACCGCATTGTGAGGGAAGAATTCGCGGAATTCGCTGTACAGCTGCGCCGCCAGCGTCTTGTTCGGCGCGAATACGATGGCTGGCCGTCCCATGCGGGCGATCACGTTGGCCATGGTGTAGGTCTTGCCGGAGCCGGTCACGCCCAGCAGGGTCTGAAAAAACAAACCGTCTTCGATTCCTTCCACCAGCTTGTCGATTGCCTGCGGCTGGTCGCCGGCCGGCGGAAACGGCTGGTACAGGCGATACGGCGAATCGGGAAAAGTGACGATTTTGCTATCGTCCGAAGCGGCAACGGGTGTTAACTCAGCCATGGTCGTTTAACGTTTAACGAACGGGATTTGGTAGAATACAGGCCTGCACTTTTGCAGCCAACTTTTCATGTTATCACGATGACTTCCTCCACTCTGTTCGCCAGCATCGAAATGGCGCCCCGCGACCCGATTCTCGGCATCACCGAAGCTTATAACGCCGACAAGAATCCGAATAAAGTCAACCTTGGCGTTGGTGTTTATTACGATGACAACGGCAAGGTGCCGTTGCTCGACTGCGTACAGAAAGCCGAAGCATCGTTAATGGCCAAGGCCGCACCGCGCACTTATCTGCCGATCGACGGCTTGGCTGCCTACGACACGGCCGTGCAACACCTGGTGTTTGGCGCCGACAGCGCCGTGGTCAACGAAAAGCGCGCGATCACTGTGCAAGCCCTGGGCGGCACCGGCGCGCTGAAGCTGGGCGCCGACTTCCTCAAGCGCTTTGCGCCGAACGCGCAGGTGTGGATCAGCGACCCGAGCTGGGAAAACCATCGCGCGCTGTTCGAATCGGCCGGCTTCGTCGTCAACAACTACGCCTATTACGATACCGCCACGCGCGGCGTGAACTTCGCCGGCATGCTGGCCGACCTGAAGAAAATGCCTGCCGGCTCCGTCGTCGTGCTGCACGCCTGCTGCCACAACCCGACTGGCGCCGACCTGACTGACGGGCAATGGGGCGAAGTGATCCAGGCCGTGACCGAGCGCGGCCTGATCCCCTTCCTCGACATGGCTTACCAAGGCTTTGGCGACGGCATTGCCGAAGACGGCAAAGTGGTCAACCTGTTCGCCCAGGCCGGCGGCCCGCTGTTCGTATCGAATTCGTTCTCGAAGTCGTTCTCGCTGTATGGCGAGCGTGTCGGCGCACTGTCCATCGTTGCCGTCAGCACCGAGGAGGCTGCGCGCGTGCTGTCGCAGATGAAACGCGTGGTGCGCACCAACTATTCCAACCCGCCTATGCACGGCGGCCAAGTGGTTGCCACTGCCCTGGCGACGCCGGAACTGCGCGCCAAGTGGGAAGAAGAACTGGCGGGCATGCGCGTGCGTATCCGCGAAACGCGCAAGGCCCTGGTGCAAAAATTGAAAGAGAAAGCACCGAGCCACGACTTCGATTTCGTCATCAAGCAGCGCGGCATGTTTTCCTACTCGGGCCTGACCAAGGAACAAGTGGCACGCTTGCGCGACGAATTCTCGGTCTACGCTGTCGACACCGGCCGCATCTGCGTGGCGGCGCTGAATTCGGGCAACATCGACCGCGTGGCCGACGCCATCGCCAAGGTGTTGTAAGAAGAAAAACGGGGGGATGGTTGGGATTAATTAATTCATCTAAATAATTAATTTCCGCCGGGCTTTACTTTTCCTTTAAAGTGAGTCTATAATAGCGGCTCTGCTGTTCCCTGATAGCTCAGTCGGTAGAGCGACGGACTGTTAATCCGCAGGTCCCTGGTTCGAGTCCAGGTCGGGGAGCCAAACTAACACGTTGTTTTTAAAGGCCTTCTTCGGAAGGCCTTTGTTTTTTCTGCCTTTCCCGCCAGTTTGATAGCGCAAGTGATAGCGCTGCAGGCTTTGCAGATGTGCCGCCCTCTTGCGGCCACCTGCGCTCCCCTGCGGCGCCATTCGCTTGCACTATCGCGGCAAACGGTTTGATCGCTCGATTTAAAACCGTTTCGCTGTACGCCGTTGCCATCCACTTTTTCGGAGACAACGACGATGTCCATTTATTTACCTGCTTATTGTTATCTTGCCAGTCGCCCAGCGGCTAGACCCTTCCTTTTCGCGCACCTCGCCTCTCTTCTTTCTGCTGCGGAGGTGAACCATGGCTAAGGGCGCCAAACCGTTCCGCTATCGCGGCAAGTGGCGCGCACAAGTCACCTTGAGCAACGGTAGCCGGCCCCACTGCGACTTTCCTGAGGGCGAGCACGATGCCGCCGTCAAATGGATAGCCGCACAACTCACCGAAGCCGATAGCGAGCATGTTCCTGAATTGGGTGGTCCGACCCAGGCCACGTTAGCCGACGCATTGAAACTTTACGCCGAGCTGTACACCATCAATAAGGGCGGCGCCACGAGCGAATTGAACCGGATTAACCATTATCTGGAAGCCGCCGGCATACCTCCCTTGAAACTGGTCAAGGACGCCGAGGGCCGCAAAACGCTGCAAGCCCACCAGCGCCGCGCCCTGCCTGCCGCCTTTCAGCAGCATAACGATAAGCGCCGCGTGGCCCGCGACCAAACCTACAAGCAACTGGCTGTACTGGCCAACAAGACCTGCAACAGCATCTCCACCGCCGACTTGCGTCGCCTGGTAGCAGCCATGGAAAGCGAAAATCTGTCGCCGAGCTATCAATGCCTTGGTAGCTGCGGATCGTCTCTCCGAGGAGTGCGCCGCCGAATGGCGCGAGGAACATCTGGCTACAGAACATTGAGCCACTGCTCGGTCTTTTCCGTGCGCGCCATCACGTGAGACGGCTCTTGGCGCGCACTTACTGTTTCACTGCCGTCTTGCCGCTGCAATCAAGGGCTGCTTGTATCGACCAGTCACGATGCGATCCCATCAGAATACTTAAGCCAGTCAATCATTGGCGCATCTGAGGCCCATACAAAAGCTGGGGCGACTGGACCACCCCCGAGCTCCTTCGGACAAGCGGTCTTCGAAGATGCGCACGAGTCTGTTCCATCCCTTAATACTTTTACTTCAATAGCGCAGTAGCATTTATTCGGATTGTTGTATCACTGCGCCACGTTGCAAAAGTAACTCCGAATAAAGCTCCGATATGTGCCGGCAACGTGGTTGCCAGTTCTTTTTTTGCCATCTCCGGTCGTCGAGCGGCTTGGTCTGCCAATAATCTGTACGTGCCGAAGAAATAGGCCGCAAGTCACCTTTCCCGCGAAGGACGCGGCTGCCGGGCAATCCGGTAGCCGCGAGGGCTCATGCCGCTTTCCGTGCTGAAGGCATGACTGAAATTCGTTACGCTGGTATATCCCAGCCTGTAGGCGATGTGGGCGATGCCGCTGTTCGTATATTGCAGCAAGTCGCATGCGCGCTGATGGCGCACTTGTCTTGCCATATCGCGGAAGTTATGGCCTTCTTCGGAAAGGCGACGGCTAAATGTGCGAGGGCTGACGTTCAGCATCGCGGCGAATTCTTCCAGGCTGGGTTGGCAGGCTTCCGCTTCGCGCAGCATTAGCAAGGTCCACTCGCTCCAATGATTCCGGTAAGTCGTGACGCGGGAGCGATCGCCGGCTAGCAGTTCGCGTTCGTCGATCTTACCCTCTCCCCGGATGATAGGTAAGTTTAGGGCATCGCCCGGAATCAGGGCATGAACTTCCGGCAGGGGGCCTAATCCGAAATGCACACGGGCTGGCCATATTTCGCGGAAGCGTGCCGCGTAGGCAGGGGGCTCCATCGGCAGATGGATGTCGTATGCGGGAGTCCGGTCCTTCATCACGGCGCGGATTGCGCTATGCAGGCCCAGAGCATGTATTTCCAGTAAGGTAAGTAAACAAGGCTTGCTCATCGGCGCGGCCGGCCGGTAGATAAGCTTGGCGTGGTCTTCTTCGCGCTGATAGATGAGGAAAAAGCAGGTATTGATCAGGCGATAGTGTCTGGCACTCAGGCGCAATGCCTCGTCAAGCGTGCGGCAGCGTGGCCCGGCCCAGCCGACCAAACCATGGGTTTCCAGCGTAATTCGCCGATCGATCTCGAACGCGATGTCGGAACGACCGCTGCGTTCCAGGCACAGGCAAAGCAAGCGGTCGAACATTCCAATCGGAATACCGGCGTTGATTTCCGCCGATAAAAGGGCCGAGGAAATGACGTCCGCCGGATCATCCCGTGGCGCGTCCCCCAAGCTCCGTAAATAGTCCAGCAAGACGCGCACATAGCGCACTGGCACGACGGGTTCATAGAGAGGCACGATGGGCTTGGGACTACATTGGAGAGATTGATCAGGTTACAAGGTTTGACTGTAATTCACAACTAATATGGCATGAATTCACAATTAAATTGGCGTGAATTCACAACCTAGTGATGCGCACCCTCATTAGAATCAGGCTTCTTTATTGTCGACAGGAGTAGTCATGTCTTTCGCCCCAGTCAAAAACCTTTCCGATAAAAGCGTGCAGTCTGTCCGCTTCCTGTTCAGCCATGGCGCCTTGTTCAATTTAAGCGCAGGCATCCTCCTGATCACCGCCAGTTTGAACGCATCGGTCGCCAGACTAATCGGATTGAAAGTCGTGACCGACCTATGGGCCGCGCAATTTGTCGGGCTGACGGTCCTGGTATTCGGATGGATCTATTGGACCATCGGGCGCAACCCCGTCAAAAACCGCGACATGATCCAGTTCGGACTGATCGGCAAGTCCCTGACGGTCCTTGTGATCGGCGGACATTTTCTCCTTGGCAACCTGACTTGGCAAGCGCCTGCCTTGGCTTCGTTCGACGCCATGTACACCGTCTTGTTTTGGCGGGCGCTGAGTCGCCTGAAGCATGGATGAAGTTCGGCTTTACCCGTTGCCAACAACACACCCAAAGGAGAAACCCATCATGAATCGTCGTAAATTCCTGGAGGCCGGCACCGTCCTGGCCGCAACTGGTTTGCTGGCGGGCAGGGCCAGTGCCGCCGCTCCAGCGGCGGCACAGTTCGAACACAAGTTCGCCCAGGTCAATGGCATACGCATGCACTACGTTGAAGCTGGGCAGGGGCCGCTGGTGATCCTGCTGCATGGCTTCCCGCTGCTGTGGTACTCATGGCGCAAGCAAATCCCCGCGCTGGCCGCGGCCGGCTATCGTGTGGTCGTGCCCGATCAGCGCGGCTATGGGCAGACTGAAGCCCCCGCGGACATGCGTGCCTACAACATCACTGAGCTGGTCGGCGACATCGTCGGCCTGGTGGCCGCCTTGGGCGAAACGCAGGCGATCGTTGCCGGCTGGGACTGGGGGTCGGGAATTGCTCAGTTTTGCTCGCTGATGAGGCCCGACATTTTCCGGGCCACCGTACTGGTCAGCAATCCCTATAGCCCACGCTTACCCGTTCGCCCCTCGTTGGTCTGGCAAAAGCTGGGGAACGGCAAGGTTTTCTACCAGCAGTACTTTCAGACTCCTGGTGTTGCAGAGCGCGAAATGGCGCGCGATCCCAAGAGCTTCATGCGCAGTGCGCTCTATATGCTGTCGGACGATGCCTTGCCCGGCGACGAATGGAAGTTTGCCTTTCCACCGAATACCTTGATGTTGGACAGCATGAAACAGCCGAAAGAACTTCCGCCTTGGCTATCGTCGGCCGATCTCGACTACTACGCCGCTGAATATGCCCGCAGCGGTTTTCTCGGGCCGCTTAACTGGTATCGCAACATGGAGTTCGACTGGGAAATAACGTCCTATCTCACGGGCGCCAAGTTGTTGCAGCCGTCCCTGTTCATCGCCGGCGAAATGGACCCCGGGATCCAGTGGGGCAAGGCCGCCTTTGAGCAAATAGAAAGGAATATGCCCAATCTGCGCAAGAAGGTGCTCATACCGCATGCGGCGCACATGGCGCCCGAAGAACAGCCGGAAAAGTTCAATGCAGCGCTGCTGGAATTCCTCAACAGTTTGCCGCGCAACTGAGTCGAGCCAGCGCGGTTTGCGCGACAACCTATCTCTCTGGAGAAACCATGAACCTCATCCCTCGACCCAATCTTGCGGCCGCGCTGCTTTGTGGCATGGCTCTTCATCTTGCCGGACCGGCACGCGCGGCCGCCGATCCCTACCATGGCGGCAAGCCTGCTGCAGGGGCCAAGCCTTCGGTCGCTGACCTCGAAGCTCAGGTCTATTACCAGCGTGCTTTCGAGGCCGTGGTCTGGGGTATGCCGCTGGTGAATACCTACCGCCTGCGCCTCGGCATTATGGAAGGTAATGATGCGCACGATAACGATATGGTGTCATTTTCGCATCCGGCCGTCGCGCACCATGAGTTACTGACAGCCAACAACACCACCCCTTACGTCACCGCCAACTTCGATCTGCGAAAGGGGCCGGTGGTGATCGAGGTGCCCGCCCGGACCGACAAGGCGTTGCTGTTCGGCCAGATCATCGATGCGCTCGGCGTCACGATGGAAAGCGTCGGACCGGCTGGCGTCGATCAGGGCCATGGCGGCAAGTATCTGCTGGTGCCGCCGGGCTACACCGAAGCGCTGCCGGAAGGCTACATACCAGTGCGCTCGACCAGCAATTACGTCGCGCTGGCCTTCCGTCCCGTACATGCGCCGAACAGCACGGACGAAGACGCGTTGGCCTACGGTCGAACGGTGCGCATCTATTCGTTGGCGGACGCGGCCAATCCGCCGCCGACGCGCATCATCGACGGCTTTCCGAATCCGGCTTATACCTTGCCTCGTTATGATTTGAACTATTTCCGCGACCTGCACGAAATCATCAACGCCGAGCCGGTGCGTACACGTGACAAGGTCATGATGGGCATGCTGGCGTCGATCGGCATCGAACGCGGCAAGCCGTTCAAACCACAAGGCAAGGTCAAGGCGGCGATGGAGCGCGCAGTGGTCGACGCCTGGTATTACATGCAAGGGCGGAGCAAGCAGATGGCGAGCAAGCGCCCCTACTGGCCCAGCCGCCATTGGGGAATTGCTCAGGTGTCCGACCCCAACGATGGCTTTGAATTCGAGACTGCCGACGCGCTACTGATCGACGAGCGCGCCGACATTTTTCACGCAGGCTCCTACTTCCCCAAGAAAATGCAGCGCGGCAAGGTGCCGGTGATGTACCTGGTGGCATTTGCGGATAGCCAGGGCCGACCGTTCCAGCGTGGCGCCGACTATCGCCTGCACATTCCCGCTGACACCCCGGCCGCGCAGTTCTGGAGCCTCGTGCCGTATGACGAAGACACCTGGGCCTTCGTCTACAACGACCTGAAACGCGCCGGACTCAGCAGCTTCGACAAGCAAACCCTCAAGGCAAATCCCGACGGTAGCATCGATATCTACTTCGGCACCACGGCGCCGAAGGGCATAGAGAGCAACTGGATTCCGATGGGCCACAGCATCGCCGCGCCGGTGCTGCGGCTGTACGGCGTCACCGATGCGCTATGGAGCGGCAAGTTTACGATGCCCGATGTGGAACGCATCCGGTGAAGACGGGGATCGCAAGTGGCGGTGAGCCGTGTCATGGTTAACCGATCTGCGAGAATCTGTAAAAGGAACGCGTTTATGTGGAATATCCAAGGCAAGATTATTTTTATTACCGGCGGCGCCAGCGGCATTGGCTTGCAGGCTGCACGCGAGTTTGCCGCACGCGGCGCGCACGTTGTCATCTTTAACCGGAAAGCGCAAGCGGCCCGCGACGCCATCGCGGAAATTGAGCGCGAGCGGATCGATGCCGGGCAGCGCATCTGCAGCTATCTGCTCGACGTGGCCGAACGCGATCAGGTCGGACGCGGCTTTGCGCAGGCGGCACAGGAAGTTGGCGCACCCGATATCGTCATCAACATGGCAGCCATAGGTAATGTGGCTGCCATGCCGGACATGACATATGAGGATTTTGATCATACGATCAAAGTCAATGTCTATGGCACGCGCAACGTGGTGGAAGCGGCGCTGAAGGTCATGCGCAGACCTGGGACTATCGTTCTGGCCGGTTCGCTCGGCGGCTTCATTCCGGTCTACGGATATACCGGGTACGGCACATCCAAGTTCGCAGTGGTCGGTTTCAGCCAATGCCTGCGCTACGAGCTCAAGCCGCTCGGCATCGACGTTTCCTGTTTCTGCCCTGGAGAAGTGGCGACACCGGGCTTGGCAGGTGAATATGCCAATACGCATCCGGCTACCGTTGCCATGAAAGCCATTGGCAGCACCATATCTTGCGAAGCCGCAGTGCGTGGCTTGATCGCCGGCATAGCGGCGCGCAAGTTCCTCATCATGCCTGGCTGGCAGAACAAGCTGCTGTATTGGATGACACGGCTGACACCATTGCCGATATGGAATTTCATTACGGATGCCATCGTCGGCTTTGCGTTGAGACGAAAACCGCGTTTGTAAGCCGATCTCTGAAAGAATATATATGAAAGCCGTTGTCTGCAACGACGCCAAGCTGAGCGTCCGTGATTTGCCCGAGCCCAAACCCGGCAAAGGAAAAGTCCTGCTCAATGTCCTGCGTTGCGGTATTTGCGGTTCGGACCTGCATGCGCGACACCATTGCGACCACATGCGCCATTCGATGGAGCGCGTCGGTTACATGGAATTCCCGCGTGCCGACCAGGATCTCGTGTTTGGACATGAGTTCTGCGGCGAAATCATCGACTATGGACCCGGTTGCGAGCGCAAGTTGCCGATAGGCACGCGCGCCTGCGCCGTCCCGGCAATTAGGATCGGTACCAGCGTGGAATTGCTCGGTTTTTCCACACGGGCAAATGGCGCTTATGCGGAACAAGTTGTCACGGAGGAGTCTCTGTTGGTACCGATTCCCAACGGCTTGAGCGAAGACTTGGCGGCCCTGACCGAGCCAATGGCGGTGGCCTGGCATGCAGTACGGCGCGGCGAAGTCGCAAAGGGCGATGTCGCCATCGTGATCGGCTGCGGACCAGTGGGTTTGGGGGTCATCTGCATGCTCAAGGCGGCAGGCGTGCGCACCGTGATTGCCAGCGATTTCTCAAGCGGCCGGCGGGCGCTGGCCAAGCAGTGCGGCGCCGATATCGTCGTCGACCCTGCGAAAGAATCGCCTTACGCGACCTGGCAGGAATACGGCTTCATTGGCACACTCCCTGGGTTGCTGGAATTGGCGGTGGGCACCCGCGAAAAGATCGGCAAGCTGCCGCTGCCTTGGTGGCACGTGTGGCGCATAGCGGAGGCAATCGGCCCCAAGCCGAAACGCCCCGTCATCTTCGAGTGCGTGGGCGTGCCGGGCGTGCTGCAGAACATCATTGACGGCGCGCCGCTG
>JAFANH010000059.1 GCA_019232795.1 Burkholderiaceae bacterium | reverse complement strand
AGGGTTGCGCCGCATTGCCGTGGTTACCCATGGCGGCGTGCTCGATTGCATCAATCGCGCGGCACGCGGTCTCGATCTGGCGCAAAAGCGAGATTTCGACATCCCGAACGCCGGCATCAATCGCTTGAGCTGGAAAAATGGTGCGATGCAAATTCATCAATGGGCCGATGTTGCCCATTTATCCGCTGCGCTCGACGAAGTCGCTCAGTAGTCCGCAGTAGTTCTTCAATAAGCTGCTCAAAAAATTAGCAGCTTGGAGCTGGTTGGAGATACAATAGCGCCCTCTCCGTGTTTGCTATTGTGCTTGCGCTTCCCTCAAAAATCTCGTGAAGATCGGCCCTTACACGCTCGCCAACAACGTCTTCGTCGCTCCTATGGCTGGAGTAACGGATAGACCGTTTCGCCAATTGTGCAAGCAATTGGGCGCAGGCTATGCCGTGTCCGAGATGGCGGCTTCCAACCCGCGCCTGTGGGCGACCGAGAAGAGCACGCGCCGCACCAACCATGACGGTGAAATGGAGCCGAAGGCAGTGCAGATCGCGGGCGCTGATCCGGTCATGCTGGCGGAATGCGCAAAATTCAATGTTGAGCGCGGTGCCCAGATCATTGACATCAACATGGGTTGCCCGGTCAAGAAAGTGTGCAATAGCTGGTGCGGTTCGGCGCTGTTGCAGAACGAAACCCTGGTCGGTGAAATCCTCGATGCCGTGGTTGCCGTGGTCGATGTACCGGTTACGCTCAAATTCCGCACCGGCTGGGACCGTATGAACAAGAACGCCCTGCGCATCGCGCGCATGGCCGAATCGGCCGGCATCGCGATGCTGACGCTGCATGGGCGTACACGCGCCGACGGCTACCGCGGCGAGGCCGAATACGACACCATTGCCGCAGTCAAGGCGGCAGTGAATATCCCGGTGGTTGCCAATGGCGACATCACCACGCCGGACAAAGCCAAGCTGGTGCTGCAGCTGACCAAGGCCGATGCCGTGATGATAGGCCGCGCCGCACAGGGACGGCCGTGGATCTGCCGTGAAGTCGACCATTTCCTGCGCACCGGCGAATACCTGGCGCCGCCGCTAGTCACTGAGGTGCAGGCGCTGATGGACGAGCACTTGCGCGCCCACTATGCGTTTTACGGCGAATATCTCGGCGTTCGCACCGCGCGCAAACATATCGGCTGGTACGTGCGCGACTTGCAAGGCGGGGAGGCCTTCCGGAAAGGCATGAATCTGCTGGAAGACTGCGAGCAGCAATTGGCTGCCGTGCAAGCCTTCTTCGACCGGCAGAAGGCCTATGGCGAACGGTTGCAATATGCAGTTCAGTCGTATGAGCTTGATGAATCGCAAGGGTACGAGCAGCAAAAGTTGGCGGCGTAATTAAGAATGAGGCTGCTACGAAATTAGTCTGGCTAGGCGCCGCGACGCAGACAGTACGCGTAGTACGGCAAGGAGCGGCAACACCGCCAGGGTAATTTCGTAGCGGCCTCGAAAAAGACAAATCGGCCGGCGCGCTTGTGAAGCGTCGCAGGAGACCCAGGTTTTTCCAATTACAGTAAAAATGAGCAAAGACAATATCCAAGAGGTCGTCAAAAAAAGCCTCGAAAAATACTTCAAGGATCTGGGTGAGCAAAACCCGACCAATGTCTACGAGATGGTTGTATTCACCGTGGAAAGACCGATACTCGAAGCTGTGATGGCGCGCGCCGAAGGCAACCAGTCGACGGCGGCCGACATGCTCGGCATCAACCGCAATACGCTGCGCAAGAAGCTGCAGCAGCATGGCTTGCTGTAAAGCCCGGATCACCGTCCCAGGAACCAATTTTCACATCCCTATATTCTGATCATGATCAAACAAGCTCTCATATCCGTTTCCGACAAGACCGGCATCCTCGATTTCGCGCGCGCGTTGGCCGGCATGGGCGTCAACATTCTGTCCACCGGTGGCACGGCCAAATTGCTGGCTGATAATGGCGTCAAGGTGACCGAAGTGGCCGACTACACCGGCTTCCCCGAAATGCTGGACGGCCGCGTCAAGACGCTGCATCCCAAGGTGCACGGCGGCATCCTGGCGCGACGTGACTTCCCCGAGCATGTCGCTGCGCTGGAAAAGCATGTGATCCCGACCATAGACATGGTGGTGGTGAACCTGTATCCGTTCCAGCAGACCGTGGCGAAGGAACATTGCTCGCTTGAAGATGCGATCGAGAACATCGACATCGGCGGCCCAGCCATGCTGCGCTCTTCGGCCAAGAACCATAAGGACGTAGTCGTGATCTGCGATCCGAGCGACTATGCGCCGGTGCTGGAAGAATTGAAGTCCGGCGACGTCGCCTATGAAACGCGGTTCACGCTGGCAAAGAAAGTGTTTGCCCATACGGCGCAATACGACGGCGCCATCACGAACTACTTCACTTCGCTGGGCGAAGACAAGCAGCACACTACGCGCTCTGCTTTCCCGGCCACGCTCAATCTGCACTTCGAGAAAGTGCAGGAAATGCGTTACGGCGAAAATCCGCACCAGGCTGCGGCTTTCTATCGCGACACCGTGGTGCGCGCTGGCGCCTTGGCGAACTATACCCAGCTGCAGGGCAAGGAACTGTCCTACAACAACATCGCCGACGCCGATGCCGCCTGGGAATGCGTAAAGACATTTACCGAGACTGCCTGCGTCATCATCAAGCATGCCAACCCCTGCGGTGTGGCGGTCGGCGCGAGTGCGCTCGAGGCTTATAGCAAGGCGCTGCAGACCGACCCGACTTCGGCTTTTGGCGGCATCATCGCCTTCAACGGCGAAGTGGACGGCAATGCGGCCGAAGCAGTGGCCAAGCAATTCGTTGAAGTGCTGATTGCGCCGAAGTTCACCGACGCTGCCAAGCAAGTGTTTGCTGCCAAGCAGAACGTGCGCCTGCTCGAAGTACCTTTGGGTGATGCGGTCAACGGCTACGATTTCAAGCGTGTCGGCGGTGGCTTGCTGGTGCAGTCGCCAGACGCCAAGAACGTGTTGCTGCCTGAGCTGAAGGTGGTGACCAAGAAGCAACCGACCCAGCAGCAAATGCACGACCTGATGTTCGCCTGGCGCGTGGCCAAGTTCGTCAAGTCGAATGCCATCGTGTTCTGCGGCAACGGCATGACCTTGGGCGTCGGCGCCGGTCAGATGAGCCGCGTCGATTCGGCGCGCATCGCTTCCATCAAGGCGCAGAATGCCGGCCTGACCCTGGTCGGCTCGGCCGTGGCTTCGGACGCCTTCTTCCCGTTCCGGGACGGCCTCGACGTCGTGGTGCAGGCTGGCGCGACCGCCGTCATCCAGCCGGGCGGCTCGATGCGCGACCAGGAAGTGATCGATGCGGCCGACGAGCAAGGCGTCGTCATGCTGCTGACAGGTACGCGTCACTTCCGCCACTGATTCGTCCGCCACTCGTCTAACCCCTGCTGTGAAGATACTCGGCATCGACCCCGGCCTGCGCACCACCGGGTTCGGCGTCATCTACAAGCAGGGCAACAAGCTCAGCTATATCGCATCGGGCACCGTCAAGACGCCCGATGCCGATCTGCCGCAACGCCTTAAGACCATTCTCACCGGTGTCGGCGAAATCATCGCCACCTATGCGCCCGACTGTGCGGCGATCGAGAAAGTTTTCGTCAACGTCAATCCGCAATCGACACTGTTGCTGGGGCAAGCGCGCGGCGCCGCGATTTGCGCACTGGTCGGCGCCGATCTTGCCGTTGCCGAATATACGGCGCTGCAGGTCAAGCAAGCCGTGGTCGGCCACGGCAAGGCCCACAAGTCGCAAGTGCAGGAAATGGTGCAGCGCCTGCTGCAACTGCCGGGCTTGCCCGGCACCGATGCCGCCGATGCGCTGGGCGTAGCGATCTGCCACGCGCACAGTGGCGAAGCCTTGAGTGCCTTGGGCGCGCTGGCACCGGGACTGGTCAAAAAAGGTTTGCGGGTACGCGGCGGTCGCCTGATTGGATAGGCTATGCACATCGTCCTGTATGATGGTGCCTAAGTCGCTCGAATGCGGGATACTTTTTTATAATTTGCGCAGACATTCCCCGTCGTCCTCGCGAAAGCGGGGACCCATACGGAGTGCGCTCGTGCTAACGCCCTATGGGCCCCCGCATTCGTGAGGGCGACGAAGTTTTCGGGGGCTAAGGCTTGGCAGACTCATTAGTCGAAAACGTATATTTTGATTGCACAACAATGATAGGCCGCCTCTCCGGAATCCTCGTCGAAAAAAATCCGCCGCAACTGCTTGTCGATTGCCAAGGCGTCGGCTATGAAGTCGACGTGCCCATGAGCACCTTCTACAACCTGCCGGCCGTCGGCGAAAAGCTGGTGCTGTTGACCCATCTCGCGGTGCGCGAGGATGCGCATCTGCTATATGGCTTTGGCACCGCCGAAGAGCGCAACGTTTTCAAGCAACTGATCAAGATATCCGGCATAGGCGCGCGCACCGCCCTGTCTATTCTCTCGGGCATGTCGGTTGCCGACCTGGCACAGGCCATCACCCTGCAGGAAGCCGGACGCCTGACCCGGGTGCCGGGCATAGGCAAGAAGACCGCCGAACGCCTGTTGCTCGAACTGAAGGGAAAGCTCGGGGCCGATCTCGGTGCTGCCGGTGTGGCGGCGCAGGGCGACAACAACGCCGATATCCTGAACGCCTTGCTGGCGCTAGGCTATTCCGACAAGGAAGCGATGCTGGCCTTGAAGCAGGTGCCGGCCGGCAGCGGCGTGTCGGAAGGCATCAAGCTGGCACTCAAGGCACTATCTAAGGGTTAGACTGTAGCCCATGAGTATTCAGACCGACAATTTCACCGAGCAGCGCATCATCGCTGCCACGCCGGCTTCGCCGAACGAAGAGGCGATAGAACGCGCCTTGCGCCCGAAACAGCTGGGCGAATACGTCGGCCAGGAAAAGGTGCGCGGACAGCTCGAGATATTCATCGCCGCCGCGCGCAAGCGGCGCGAAGCGCTCGACCACACTTTGTTGTTCGGTCCGCCCGGACTCGGCAAGACTACGCTGGCGCACATCATCGCGCGCGAAATGGGCGTCAACTTGCGTCAGACTTCCGGGCCGGTGCTCGAGCGTGCCGGCGATCTGGCCGCGCTGCTGACCAATCTCGAAGCGCACGATGTGCTCTTCATCGACGAGATTCATCGCCTCTCGCCGGTGGTCGAGGAAATCCTGTATCCGGCGCTCGAGGACTACCAGATCGACATCATGATAGGCGAAGGCCCGGCTGCGCGTTCGGTGCGGCTGGACCTGCAGCCGTTCACCCTGGTCGGCGCCACCACGCGCGCCGGCATGCTGACCAATCCTTTGCGCGACCGTTTCGGCATCGTCGGCAGGCTCGAATTCTATACACCGCAGGAATTGGCGCGCATCGTCGCGCGCAGCGCGGCGCTGCTGGAAGCGCCGATCGACGACGACGGCGCACTGGAGATTGCCAAGCGCAGCCGCGGCACGCCGCGTATCGCCAACCGTCTGCTGCGCCGCGTGCGCGACTATGCCGAAGTGAAGGGCAAAGGCCAGATCAACAAGGCTATGGCCGATGCGGCGCTGGCGATGCTCGATGTCGACCCGGTCGGCTTCGACCTGATGGACCGTAAATTGCTGGAAGCGGTACTGTTCAAGTTCGGCGGCGGTCCGGTTGGACTCGACAATCTGGCGGCAGCCATCGGCGAAGAGCGCGACACCATCGAAGACGTGCTGGAACCTTACCTGATCCAGCAAGGCTACTTGCAGCGCACGCCGCGCGGACGCATGGCGACGCCGGCAGCTTATGCCCACTTCGGCGTGGCGGCGCCGCGTAATAATGGCGATTTGTGGGAGTCTGGGCAGGGCTAAGTAGAGCAACGAAGGAGGTGGTTCGATGGAACGTCCCAGCCTCATGCAGCAAATCCGCCGCAACGCGCTGGCGCTGCTAAGCCTGCTGGTGGCCCTGACTGCGCTGTCCTACAACACCTGGCGCAACGAAACCAGCGAGCAGCACCGCAACATCCGCGCCGCCGAGTTCGAGATGTTGAAAGAACTGATCGCACTACAGCAGATCATCGACTATGCTTACCTGCGCCGCGACGCCGAGCGTGGGGACCTGTCCAAGGGCTTGAATCACGTGCTGTTCATCCACGATCTGGCCACGCTGACGCCGGAACCGGTAGCCAAGTCGGCCGAGACCCTGCTGTCGGTCTGGAATGGGCAAAGCGACAAGCTCGGTACCGACAAGGAGGCCGGTGCGGCCTTGTCGGAGCAAGTATTGGCGACGCGACGAACGGTGCTGGAGTCGCTGCGCAGCCTGAAATAAGTTCCTGATTGATTCCTGGCTCACCCTGCGTTAATCCCTGTTGCGCCAGGGTTGTATTCGTGACGGACGCCCCAATATCCGATTTGTGTCATTTCTTTGCAAGATGGAAATCTTGCGAAAAGAAAATGTTTGCAAATTAAGAACCAAATTCGATCAATGGTGATCGAACGGTGGCGGATTCAAAACAAAATTGACAACAAAAAGGCGTGCAGCCTTAATTTTTGCCGGTTTTTTATCCGACTTTGCTTTTTTCGGTCACAAAATCGGCATAATCACTGCTCTGCAAATCAATTTTGTAGATGTTTTTCGCCATGAACAAAAGGGCGGGCCACAAGCTTGCCACTTCATTTCGAGCGAGACCATACCATGCTGATGTCTACACAGGCCAACCGCTACGCACATCAATTGCTGGATGCGCGCGCCTGCGCACAACTGATTCCCCCTTTGTCTGCGCGCGAGCCGTTGTCGGTGGCCGACGGCTACGATATCGCGCGCTCAATACTCGATACCCGTATTGCCCAAGGCGAGGTGCAGGTCGGTCACAAGATCGGTTTCACCAATCGCAAGATCTGGTCGCGCTATGGCGTGAATGCGCCTATCCATATGCCGGTCTGGACGCCGGTGTTCGACGCTACCGTGCGCTATGTCGAAGACAACCACGCGATCCAGAGCCTGGCTGGCGCCATGCAGCCGCGCCTGGGTCCGGAAATCGTATTCCGCCTGGCCAAGGCGCCGGCGCGCAATGCTTCGCTGGAGGCGATTGCCGAATGCATAGACTGGATGGCGCATGCGATCGAGATCGTCACCTGCCCCTTCCCCGACTGGAAGTTCGACGAGGCCGATGCCATTGCCGCTTTCGGCCTGCACGGCGCCTTGTTGATTGGTGAGCCGAAATCGATCTCGGGTGCTTCGCGCCGCAATCTGGCCGAAGTGCTGGCCAACGCCAGTGTGTCGCTGTCGTGCGGCGACGAATTGCGCTCGGCCGGCTTTGGCAGCGACGTCTGGGGCAGCCCTGTGCACGCCTTGTGGGAATTGAATCGCATGCTCTCGGAACAGCCGCAGTTCGAACCACTTGCTGCCGGCGAGATCGTCGCCACCGGCACCTGGGCCGATGCCTTGCCGGTCGCGCCAGGCCAGACCTGGACGACGGCGTTTTCCGGCGTCAGCCTACCGGGGTTGACGGTCTCTTTCGTCTGATCCCGGTTTTCCTTCGATAGCAGGCAGGGTAGGGCCCTGCCTGCCGGTTTTCCGCCTTACTCTTCGCGCAGCCAGGTCTGCGAACGGCCAAGCATCGGCACTCCGATGTAACCGCGCACAGTCAGTTTCTTGCCGTCGCCGGCGACCACCAATTTGCTGCGGTAGACGTTGCCGTTTTCCGGATCCAGGATTTCGCCGCCCTTGTATTCTTCGCCGTCGCGCTTCAGTCCTGACAGGATGGTCAATCCGACTAGCGGCTGATCCTTGCGCGCATCATCGCATTTGATGCATTTGATCAACGGTTCCTTCCCCGGCTGAGTAAAGGTCTTCTCGATCTTGCCGGTCAGCTCGCCATTGCTCTCTGTGATGCGGATCAGGGCCTTAGCCTGGCCGGTGCTGTCGTCGATTGTGCGCCACAGGCCAACGGGTGAAGTGTTCTCAGCCAAGGCCACGGTTGAGAAGATGACGGCGGCAAGGGTAAGTAGTAGGCGTTTCATTGTGGTCTCCAATGGGCGAAGTCTTATTTGCTTTCCCGATTTATGAAAGATTAATGACGTAACTACCTTGGAAGTGGTCGTCCCCGCGTAGGCGGGGACCCAGGTAGCCTTTAACTGCAACCTGGATTCCCGCCTACGCGGGAATGACGGAGCTGAGTCTACGAGCGTTGCCCGACGATGATCCTGCCTCAACCCACAAACTACAATAGTTTGTTTGGATGATTATTTCAACTTCTCGAACTGCTCGCGCAACTTGGTCAGCGTCGTACTGAATGCGCTCAGCCTTTCTTTCTCCTGCGCCACTACTGCAGCCGGTGCGCGCGCGACGAAGCTTTCATTACCGAGCTTGGCGTTGGCCTTGGTGATTTCGCCTTCGAGGCGGGCGATTTCCTTGCCTATGCGCTCGCGTTCTGCAGCGACGTCGATCTCAACCTTGAGCATCAGCTTGACATCGCCCACGATGGCGACCGGCGCCGGCGATTCCGGGAGCGTGTCGACCACCTGCACTTCGGACAGCTTGGCCAGGGCCTGCAAGTAGGGCGCGAAAGCCTGCAGCGCGGTGCCGTCAACTGTGGCCGAGGTTTGCATGATCAGCGGCACTTTCTGCGCCGGCGACAATTGCATCTCGCCGCGCAGGTTGCGGCAAGCGTCGGTCATGGCCTTCATGCGGCCTACCCAGGCTTCGGCCTGCTCGTCGATCTTCTTCGCTTGCGGCTGCGGATAGGCTTGCAGCATGATTGAATCGTCGGGCTTGAGCGTATACCCGGCCAGCGGCGCCACGGTCTGCCACAACTGCTCCGTGATGAAGGGGATGATGGGATGCGCCAGGCGCAACACGGTTTCCAGCACGCGCAACAGCGTGCGGCGCGTGGCGCGCTGCTGGCCTTCGCTGCCGTTCTGGATCTGCACCTTGGCGATTTCGAGGTACCAGTCGCAGTATTCGTCCCAGATGAACTTGTAGATGGCAGAAGCGATGTTGTCGAAGCGGTAGTCGGCAAAGCCTTTTTCCACTTCCGCTTCGGCGCGCTGCAGGGTCGAGACTATCCAGCGGTCGGCCTGCGAGAAATCGAGATAGCCGCCCGGGCCGCATTCTTCGGGCGCGTGCTCGGCGAAGCCGCAATCCTTGCCCTCGGTATTCATCAGCACGAAGCGCGTTGCGTTCCACAGCTTGTTGCAGAAGTTGCGGTAGCCTTCGCAGCGATTCAAGTCGAAGTTGATGTTGCGCCCCAGGCTCGCGTAGCTGGCCATGGTGAAGCGCAGCGCATCGGTGCCGAAGGCCGGGATGCCTTCCGGGTATTCCTTGCGCGTGGCCTTTTCGATCTTGGGCGCATCCTTCGGATTCATCAGGCCGGTGGTGCGTTTGCCGACCAGGTCGTCGACGGTGATGCCGTCGATCAGGTCGATCGGGTCGAGCGTATTGCCCTTGGACTTGGACATCTTTTGGCCACTGCTGTCGCGCACCAGGCCGTGCACGTAGACGGTCTTGAACGGCACCTTGCCGGTGAAGTGCGTGGTCATCATGACCATGCGCGCCACCCAGAAGAAGATGATGTCGAAACCGGTCACCAGTACCGACGACGGCAGGAACATGTCGTAGTCCGGCGTCTGTTCGGGCCAGCCCAGCGTCGAGAACGGCACCAAGGCCGACGAGAACCAGGTGTCGAGCACGTCGGCATCGCGCTTGAGCGGCTTGCCGCCGGCTTTGGCTTGCGCTTCCTGTTCGTTGCGCGCGACGTAGGTATTGCCGTCGGCGTCGTACCAGGCCGGAATCTGGTGGCCCCACCACAGTTGGCGTGAGACGCACCAGTCCTGGATGTTGTTGAGCCACTGGTTATAGGTGGTACTCCAGTTTTCCGGCACGAACTGGATTTCGCCGCCGGCCACTTTTTGCAACGCGACTTCGGCGATCGATTTGCCGGGGAAGTGCGTACCCTCCGGCGCCGGTTTGCTCATGGCGACGAACCATTGGTCGGTCAGCATCGGTTCGAGCACGACGCCGGTGCGGTCGCCGCGCGGCACCATCAGCTTGTGCGGCTTGACTTCGGCCAGCAAGCCTTGGGCGTCGAGGTCGGCCACGATCTTCTTACGCGCCTCGAAGCGGTCCATGCCGCGGTAGGCTTCCGGCGCGTTGTCGCTGATCTTGGCGTCCAGCGTCAGCACACAAATCTGCGGCAGGCTGTGGCGTTGGCCGATTGCGTAGTCGTTGAAGTCGTGTGCCGGCGTGATTTTGACGCAGCCGGTGCCGAATTCCTTGTCCACGTAGTCGTCGGCGATCACCGGCACTTCGCGGCCGGTGAGCGGCAGCTTCAGCATCTTGCCGATCAGGTGCTGGTAGCGCTCGTCGGTTGGATCGACCGCCACGGCGACGTCGCCGAGCAGGGTTTCCGGGCGCGTGGTGGCCACCGTCAGGTGACCGCTGCCATCGGCCAGCGGGTAGCGGATGTGCCACATCGAGCCGTCCTCTTCCTCGGAAGATACTTCCAGGTCGGACACGGCGGTGCCGAGTTTGGGATCCCAGTTGACCAGGCGCTTGCCGCGGTAGATCAGGCCTTGCTCATACAGACGCACGAACACTTCGGTGACAGCCTTGGATAGCTTGTCGTCCATGGTGAAGTATTCGCGGCTCCAGTCGGTCGAAGCGCCCAGGCGGCGCATCTGGCCGGTAATGGTCGAACCGGACTTTTCTTTCCACTCCCACACTTTTTCCACGAATTTTTCGCGGCCTAGGTCGTGGCGCGACACCTTTTGCGCATCGAGTTGCCGTTCGACCACGATCTGCGTGGCGATGCCTGCATGGTCGGTGCCGGGAATCCAGGCAGTGTTGTAGCCAAGCATGCGGTGGTAGCGCGTCAAGCCGTCCATGATGGTCTGGTAACGCATGGCCCATGTGCAGCGTGCCGGTGACGTTGGGCGGCGGCAACTGGATGCTGAAGGCCGGTTTGCCGGCGTCCAGGCTGGCCTTGTAATAACCGCGTTTTTCCCACTCGGTGCGCCAGAAGGACTCGATGTCGGCGGGGTCGAAAGATTTGGCTAATTCCATGATTTCACTGCGTTTTTGCGAAACCACCGATTATAGTTTAGTAAACCTGTACAACGGGGTTTAGTAAGCACTAAATTGGCGCTCTGAAGGCGTATAATGCACCCCATGCCATCGCCAGATGGCGCTGCTAGGGGTCCTGGTCCAGTGAAGCTGCGAGACCGGGTGAGAAATACCCTCAACCTGATCTGGGTAATGCCAGCGAAGGGAAGCTGCGGAGCAATCGTCGGTAAGCGCCTGTACATCCTTGGTGCGACCTGCTCTCCATGTGTTCCTTCGCTAATCACACAAGCAAAGGAGCGCAATGAACGCCAATCCGAAATTCCTCGCCGCCACCGCCCAGGTGGACGAAGCTGCGATCCAGCCGCTGCCTAACTCGCGCAAAATCTACGTGCAAGGTTCGCGCGCCGACATTCAGGTGCCGATGCGCGAAATCAGCCAGTCGGACACACCGGCCTCGTTCGGCGCTGAAAAGAATCCTCCCATCTACGTCTATGACACCTCGGGCCCCTATACCGAACCGGGCGTCAAGATCGACATCCGCTCCGGTCTCGGTACGCCGCGCCTGCCGTGGATTCTGGAACGCGCCGACACCGAAGAGCTGTCCGGCCCGAGTTCGCAATACGGCATCGAACGCCTGAACGATCCGGCCCTGGCCGAATTGCGCTTCAACCTGCACCGCAAGCCCCGCCGTGCCCTGCCGGGCAAGAACGTTTCGCAGATGCACTATGCCAAGCAAGGCATCGTCACACCCGAGATGGAATACGTGGCGATCCGCGAAAACCTGCGGCGCCAGGAATATGTCGAGCAATTGAAGGCCTCCGGCCCCATGGGCAACCGCCTGGCCGAACTGATGGCACGCCAGCATCCGGGCCAGAACTACGGCGCGGCGATCCCGGAACAAATTACGCCGGAATTCGTGCGCGACGAGATCGCGCGCGGCCGCGCCATCATCCCGGCCAATATCAACCATCCGGAAATCGAGCCGATGATCATCGGCCGCAACTTCCTGGTCAAGATCAATGCCAACATCGGCAATTCGGCCGTCACCTCCTCGATAGGCGAAGAAGTCGAGAAGATGACCTGGGCCATCCGCTGGGGCGGCGACACGGTGATGGACCTCTCCACCGGCAAGCACATCCACGAAACGCGCGAGTGGATCATCCGCAATTCGCCGGTACCGATCGGCACGGTGCCGATCTACCAGGCGCTGGAAAAGGTCAACGGCAAGGCAGAGGACCTGACCTGGGAAATCTTCCGCGATACGCTGATCGAACAGGCCGAGCAGGGCGTCGACTATTTCACCATCCACGCCGGCGTGCTGCTGCGCTACGTGCCGATGACGGCCAAGCGCATGACCGGCATCGTCTCGCGCGGCGGATCCATCCTGGCGAAATGGTGCCTGGCGCATCACAAGGAAAACTTCCTGTATACGCATTTCGAAGATATCTGCGAAATCATGAAGGCCTACGACGTTTCGTTCAGCCTTGGCGACGGCTTGCGCCCCGGCTCGATCTACGACGCCAACGACGAGGCTCAGCTCGGTGAATTGAAGACGCTGGGCGAATTGACCCAAATCGCCTGGAAGCACGATGTGCAGGTGATGATCGAAGGCCCCGGCCACGTGCCCATGCACCTGATCAAGGAAAACATGGACTTGCAACTGGAACAGTGCGCCGAAGCGCCGTTCTACACGCTCGGCCCCTTGACCACCGACATCGCGCCCGGCTATGACCACATCACTTCGGGTATAGGCGCGGCCATGATAGGCTGGTATGGCACAGCCATGCTGTGCTACGTGACACCGAAGGAGCATCTCGGCTTGCCTAACAAGGCCGACGTCAAGGAAGGCATCATCACTTACAAGCTGGCGGCGCACGCAGCCGACCTGGCCAAGGGCCATCCCGGTGCGCAGATCCGCGACAACGCCTTGTCCAAGGCGCGTTTCGAATTCCGCTGGGAAGACCAGTTCAACCTCGGTCTCGATCCCGACAAGGCGCGTGATTTCCATGACGAGACCCTGCCCAAGGATTCGGCCAAGGTGGCGCATTTCTGCTCGATGTGCGGCCCGCATTTCTGCTCGATGAAGATCACGCAGGACGTGCGCGACTACGCGGCCAAGCAAGGTATCTCCGAAATCGACGCGCTCAAGCAGGGCATGGAAGTCAAGGCGGTCGAGTTCGTCAAGAGCGGTGCGGAAATATATCGCAAGCAGTGACCGGGTTTGTCATGACTACGATCGCAATTGAAGTGAACGGCGAGCCGCGCTCGGTGCAGGAGGGCGGCAATGTGCAGGATTTGATTGCCGCTCTCGATTTGCCAAAGCAGGCGATGGCGGTGGCGATCAACCGGCAGATCGTGCCACGGCAGTCGTGGGCGCAACGGGTGCTGCAGGCGCAGGATAAGGTGGATGTGGTGCGCGCCATTGGCGGAGGATGAATAGGCATCGGAGCCGATTAATTAACGCGTCGGCATCAATTCCCTGTCGTTCCCGCGTAGGCGGGAACCCATAGTGAGCTTGTAAGAGCGCAGGCCCTATGGATTCCCGCCTACGCGGGAATGACGGAGATTTTATGAAGGTTTTCGCTGTTGCCAGCACTTGTGCATTTGCGAGGACTGGCGAAAGAGCGAATGCATACTGAAATCGGAGTAAACATGAGTCTCAACGACCCCCAAACGACAACCCAGGCCGACAGCCTGGTCATCGCCGGCAAGACTTACCGCTCGCGCCTCTTGGTGGGCAGCGGCAAGTACCGCGACCTCGAAGAAACACGGCTGGCGACTGAAGCCAGCGGCGCCGAGATCGTCACGGTGGCGATCCGCCGTGTCAACATCGGACAAGACCCGAACGCACCGAGCCTGCTCGACGTGCTGCCGCCGTCGCGCTATACGATGCTGCCGAATTCGGCCGGCTGCTATAACGCCGAGGACGCCGTCTATACCCTGCAACTGGCGCGCGAACTGCTGAACGGGCACAAGCTGGTCAAGCTTGAAGTGTTGGGCGACCCCAAAACGCTGTTCCCCAATATGCCGGAGACGCTGAAAGCTGCCGAGATCTTGGTCAAGGACGGCTTCGACGTTATGGTGTATTGCAGCGACGACCCCATCCAGGCCAAGATGCTGGAAGAAATCGGCTGCGTGGCGGTGATGCCGCTGGCTTCGCTGATCGGCTCCGGCATGGGCATCTTGAATCCGTGGAACCTGTCGCTGATCATCGAGCAAGCCAAGGTGCCGGTGCTGGTCGATGCCGGTGTAGGCACGGCTTCCGACGCGGCCATCGCGATGGAGTTGGGCTGCGACGGCGTGCTGATGAATACGGCGATTGCCGGTGCGCGCGATCCTGTCCTGATGGCGCATGCCATGAAGCTCGGTGTCGAGGCCGGCCGAGCCGCTTACCTGGCTGGCCGCATTGCGAAAAAATTCGCTGCTGCTCCATCCTCGCCGACGGCTGGCACAGTGACATGAAGCAGAGACCCTGCGTGCTGGTGTTCGCCGGTTCCGATCCCGGCGGCGGCGCCGGCATCCAGGCCGACAATCAGGCCATCGCCGCGCTCGGCGCACATCCGCTGACGGTTGTCACGGTATTGACGGCGCAGGACAACGACCGCGTGTTTGCCGTCCATCCGGTGGAGGCCGAATTGGTGCGCGAGCAGGCGCTGCCGCTGATGGCCAAGATGGAGATTGCGGCGGTCAAGATCGGCATCGTCGGTAACCGCGCCAATGCCGAGGCGATCGCCGGCATCATCGTGGAATTGCGCAGGCGGCAGCCGGATTTGCCGGTCGTGCTCGACCCGGTGCTGGCGAGCGGTCACGGCGATGCGCTGGCTGCCGAAGAAGCCGTGCAGGCGCTTGCGCCGCTGTTGGCGCTGACGACCGTCGTGACGCCGAACTTGCCGGAAGCCGTAGCGCTAAGCCACGGCGAACCCGACGTGGAACGGCAGGCTGGCATCTTGCTGCAACAAGGTTGCGGCCATGTTCTGATCAAGGGCGGGCATGGCGAAGGAGTCCAGGTGGCCAATCGCTGGTTTGCAGCCGGTGACGGTCATACCTGGACTTGGCCGCGGCTGCCGGGAAGTTTTCACGGCAGCGGCTGCACCTTGGCTTCGGCATTGGCGGCACAGTTGGCGCGAGGGCACGGCATGCGCGTGGCGCTCGATACCGCGCAAGCTTATTGCCAGCGCGCGCTGGAAAATGCTTATGCGATTGCGGAGGGGCAAAGTATCCCCGATCGCGTCGGTACCAAATTCAAGGAAAATGTATGAAAGGTTTGTATCTGGTCACGCCCGATTGGGACGACACTCGGCAATTGCTGGAAACCACGGAACTGGCCTTGCGCGGCGGTGCGGCGTTGGTGCAATACCGGCACAAGACATTCGACGCGGCCTTGCGGCGCGAACAGGCCGAATGTCTGCAGGACTTGTGCCGCAGCTATGGCAAGCCTTTCATCATTAACGATCACGTCGATCTTTGCCTGATGATCAACGCAGACGGTATCCACGTCGGCGGCACCGATGCCGGCATTGCGCAGGTGCGCGCGGCGGTGGGGCAGGGCAAGATTGTTGGTGCTTCCTGTTACGGCAGTCTTGATCTGGCGCGCAATGCGTATCGCGATGGCGCCAGCTACGTCGCTTTCGGCGGCTTCTATCCTTCGCGGGTGAAAAAGTATGAGGTGACCACCCAGCCCGAAATCGTGGCGCGGGCCAAGGCAGAAATTCCGCTGCCGAATGTGGTCATAGGCGGCATGACGCCGGCCAATGCCGCGCCGCTGGTTGCGCAGGGATGCGACATGGTGGCGGCCATCAGCAGCGTCTACCTGGCTGCCGACCCGCAAGCTGCGGCCCTGGCCTTTGCAGCCTTGTTCCAAGGCTGAAGCGGACACTGTTGTAAAAACAGCACTGTCAAGAAACAAGCGAAACACTGTATAAAAATAACTGTTTATTTGTACAGTATTCGTGTTAGGATACTCCCATGCCGCATTTGGGCGGCCACATTCAACAGTGATAGGGAGACTTACCATGACCATTCTTGCTGCTGTCGGCGCATCCAACGGACCGCGTTTCGGTGCGGAATACGTCCCTTCCTCCATCGTCTTGCGCCTGGGCCGGCGCGAACTGTTCATTGGCCGCGATTTCCGCCGCCGCTATTCCCAGGTGTCGCCGCTGCTCGATTGCCGCGCCGGCGCCGAAGCCGGCTACCTGGAGCTGGTTGTTCTGCGCAAGTGGCTGGTGGTGCTGTCCAAGGCGCGCTGAGCGGCTCCGTCAACCTGCTTTACGCAGCCCATCACGGCGGGGCATGAGAGGCGAGCGGATATAATCATGCAATGCAAAATCTTCTCGCGAATCTCAATCCGGAACAGCTCGCTGCCGTTACTCTCCCCGCGCAATCCGCGCTGATCCTGGCCGGGGCCGGCTCCGGCAAAACGCGCGTGCTGACCACGCGCATCGCCTGGCTGATCCAGACCGGGCAGGTTTCACCGGCCGGTATCCTGGCTGTCACCTTCACCAATAAGGCAGCCAAGGAAATGGCCGCGCGCTTGTCGGCCATGCTGCCGATCAATACCGGCGGCATGTGGATAGGGACTTTCCACGGCTTGTCGAACCGCCTGCTGCGTACCCATTGGCGCGATGCCGGTTTGCCGCAGACTTTCCAGATCCTCGATTCGCAAGACCAATTGTCGGCCATCAAGCGCCTTTTGAAGGCGGCCAATGTCGACGACGAGAAATACCCGGCACGAAATCTCGCCTATTTCATCAATAGCGCCAAGGAGCAGGGGCTGCGCGCGCAAGATGTCGAGGCCTTCGACGACTACAACCGCAAGATGGCCGAGCTGTATGCGCTGTACGACGAACAATGCCAGCGCGAAGGTGTGGTCGATTTTGCCGAATTGCTGTTACGCACTTATGAGCTGTTGAGCCGCAATCAGCCCTTGCGTGAACACTATCAATCGCGTTTCCGCCATGTGCTGGTCGACGAGTTTCAGGACACCAACGACTTGCAGTACAAATGGCTCAAGCTGCTGGCTGGACCGCGTGGTGCAGTGTTTGCTGTGGGCGACGACGACCAGAGCATTTACGCCTTCCGCGGCGCCAACGTCGGCAACATGGCGGCGTTCGAGCAGGAATTCTGCAAGGGCAACCTGATCAAGCTCGAACACAATTACCGCTCGCACGGCCACATCCTCGATGCGGCCAATACCTTGATTGCCCATAACAGCAAGCGCCTGGGCAAAAACCTGCATACCGATGCAGGCCACGGCGAACCGGTGCGCATCTACGAAGCCAGCAGCGACTTGCAGGAAGCGCAGTGGATCATCGAAGAGGCGAAGAGCCTGGTGGCCGAGGGCGCCGCCCGCAGCGATATCGCCATCCTGTACCGCTCCAACGCGCAGTCGCGTGTGCTCGAACATGCCTTGTTTTCCGCGGGCATTCCTTATCGCGTCTACGGCGGCTTGCGCTTTTTCGAGCGCGCCGAGATCAAGCATGCGATTGCCTACCTGCAGTTGATGGACAACCCGCACAATGATTCTGCGTTCCTGCGCGTGGTGAATTTTCCTACGCGCGGCATCGGTGCGCGCTCGCTCGAACAATTGCAGGATGCGGCGCGCCAGTACGGCATTTCCCTGTATGCGGCTGTGCCCTATATCACCGGCAAGGCCGGCACCTCGCTCGGCAGCTTCGTCAAGCTGATCGAAGGCATGCGCTTCGAGACCCAGCAACTGCCATTGCAGGAAATGGTCGAAGTCGTGATCGACAAGAGCGGACTGATTGCGCATTACCGCAACGAGAAGGAAGGAGCCGACCGTATCGAGAATCTCGAACAGCTGGTCAGTGCCGCTTCACTTTTCGTCAATGAAGAAGGCTTTGGCAACGATGCGCCTGCGCTGCTCGGCCCGCGCGCGCGGGCGCAGGCCGGCGTGGTTATTGCCGAAGGCGTAGAGATCGTCGATGCCGACGCGCCGTTGCCGACTGTGATGTCGCCGCTGTCGGCTTTTTTGTCCCACGCTTCGCTGGAATCCGGCGACAACCAAGCCGAAGCCGGTGAAGACGCCATGCAGCTGATGACGGTGCACTCGGCCAAGGGCCTGGAATTCAGCATGGTGTTCATCACGGGTCTCGAGGAAGGCTTGTTCCCGCACGAAAATAGCGCGAAGGAAGATGGCGGCCTGGAAGAAGAGCGGCGCCTGATGTACGTGGCGATCACGCGTGCGATGCGGCGCCTGTACCTGAGTTTCTCGCAGACGCGCATGCTGCATGGCCAGACCCGTTACAACATGAAGTCGCGCTTCCTGGACGAATTGCCTGAGCATGCCTTGAAATGGCTGGCGCCGAAAGTGCAGCATCACTGGTTCGGCAATCAGCGCAGTCAGCATGCTTCGGCGTGGGATGATGCACCGGAAACCGGTGTTAACACCATCGCCCAGAGCTTAGTCAACAAGGGAAGCGGCTGGCGCATCGGCGAAAACGTCAGCCATGCGAAGTTCGGCGAAGGTGTGATCGTCAACATCGAAGGCAGCGGCAACAATGCGCGCGCCCACATCAATTTCGGACGGCAGGGAATGAAGCTGCTCGACCTGAGCGTCGCCAAGCTCGAGAAATTACATACTGCGTGACGGCCAAGGGTGGCGACTGGCGTTATTCGGCGCCGTCGCGGCCTTCTTCAGGCAATGGCGGTATGCCGAACACTTGCGCATAGCTCGGATAAAACGAGCACTGCACGACGATCATCATCATCATGGCGAACGGCAGCAGCGCAAATAGCTGGAGTTCGAGATTGTCGAGCAAGGCTGCAAGCACGATGCTGAGCACCAGCATCAATGCTGTGCCTATCACCAGCCATGCGAACAGGTAGACCAGGAAGGCTTTGAGCGCGCGCAGCACGGAAAAGAAGCTGAAGAAGATCGCCTTGCCGACGCTCATTTTTTTCCAGGCGATCAGCGGTGGAGCGAACCACAGCAACAGCGACAGCGTCAGGTAGGTGGCCGCGGCAATGAACATTGAAGAGGCCAGCGCAGGATCTTCCACGGTTTTCTCGTCCAGCGGGGTCGCGCTGTGGATGGCTTGGTAAAACACGCCGCCGTCAAGCAGAGTGGTGACGCCGAGCGCCAGCAGCGCTGCCGACAAATGCAGCAAGCCCAGCAGCGCCAGGGATTTGAAGGCGGGCATATGGAAGCCGGTGAACAGCACGCGCGGATAGACGCGTACGCCGCGTTCGATATCGGCGCAGGCTTGCATGAAAGCCATGGAAAATACCGGCACCAGGATCAGACGCAGGGCCGGACCGACGTGGGGAATCAGGCTCAACAGTCCCGACAGAAAAACATACAGTACAAATAGCGTCGACATTTCGGTCGGCTGGCGCCGGAACAGCGCAAAGCCTTGCTTGATCCACTGCCAGCCGGAGATGGGCGTCAGCGCTTCCATCAGGCGGCTTCCTTTGGCAGCGAATCTGGCAGCATGGGCGCCGGCGTGGCGATCCGCTCGCGCAAGATGCGTTCGAAGTGCGCCGGATCATGCGGCGTCAATTCTTCCGCCGCGCGCGGCAAATGCAAATCGTAGAGACGCGACAGCCAAAAGCGCAGCGCGCCGGCGCGCAGCAGCGGCTGCCAGGCCGCATGCTCGCCTTCCGTGAATGGACGCACGTGCTGGTAAGCATCCAATAGGGCACGCACGCGCGCCGTATCCAGCACGCCGGTGTCGAGGTCGATGCACCAATCGTTGGCGCAAACGGCAACATCGAACAACCAGGTGTCGTAGCCGGCGAAATAGAAATCGAAGAAGCCGGTCAGGTGTTCGCCTTCGAACATCACGTTGTTGCGGAACAAATCGGCGTGCACCGGACCGCGTGGCAGGCCGCGATAAGTTTCGGTTGCGGCAAACTGCTGCTGGTATTGCAGCTCGCTGTTCAGCAAATCCCTGCAAGATTCGGACAGAAAGGGCAATACCGAAGGTGTAGTCACCGTCCACCAGTCGAGGCCGCGCAGATTGGGCTGCCGATTCGGGAAATCTTGCGCCGCCAGATGCATCTTGGCCAGCATGGCGCCGACCGCGGCGCAATGCACAGGACCGGGCGACATCTGACTGCCGCCCTCAAGCTTGGTGACGATGGCGGCCGGCTTGCCTTGCAGACTGTGCAGGATTTCACCTTTCAGGTTGGCGACCGGCGCCGGCACCAGCACTTGGCGTTCCGCCAGGTGGCGCATCAGGTTCAGGTAAAAAGGCAGCTGTTCGAAATTGAGGTTTTCAAACAGGGTCAGTACGTATTCCCCGCTTTCGGTGGTCAGGAAGAAATTGCTGTTTTCTATGCCGGAGGAAATGCCACGGATGGAAATTGCTTTGCCGAGAGGAAATTGCTGCATCCACGGTGCGAGGTCAGCCATGCTGACCGGGGTGAAAACTGCCATGAGCTTAAGAGGAAATCAGCGAAAAATTGAATGTAACAAGGGCAAGCCGGTGGTTATTTGCGCCGTGGATACCAGGGATATTCATTTCTGCGCAGGAGCCGCATCGCCCGCAGGCGGAGCGCCGGGTTCGCTCTTCTTGTTCTTATCCTTGGAACCCAGGTCGAATTCATAGACCTTCCACTGCACGCCGCGGTTGGTGGTGGTGGTGGCGTCGCCGGGCTGTCCCGTTCCCACGCGGTCGTTCGGCCGGACATAATAGGTGCTGCCGGCGCTCTGCACCCGTTCTTCCTTGATTTCGCCACCTTCGGCGCGTTCGGTGATTTTTTCCTTCACTTCGCGCTTTTCCAGTTTGATGGTGGGCGGCTCGCCTTCTTCCAGCTTTTCCAGCTTGGGCGGCGCATCGAGCGGCGTGGTGGTTTGCTGCTGGGCTAACGCCGGCATGGATAACAGTGCAAACAGTGCCGCCAGCGGGCCGACTTGATGGCTGAAGCTCAATGTGCGTTTCATGGCATTTAAGAGAAAGTGTTCGGGAACCGTCAAACCGCTAAAACCATACCTTCATTGTATCAAACGCGGCAAGTGGCGCATGGCCGCTTGCCCATGTAGCGCAAAACCTCCTATAAAAACGGCGTAACCGGCCTTTCCGTAGTGGCCAGCTCGATGTTTTGGGCTTCGTAAAACGCAAAAATGGCGTCCACGACATTGGCCGGCTCATCAATCAGCTGAATCAGCTCGACATCGTGTGCGGCAATCATGCCGTCGCGCGCCAGCTGGTTGCGGAACCAATCGATCAGGCCGCGCCAAAACGTGGTGCCGACCAGGATTACAGGGATACGGCGCGACTTGCCGGTCTGGATCAGGGTCAGGACCTCGGTCAATTCATCGAGCGTACCAAAGCCGCCGGGCAGCACGACGTAGGCGTCAGCATATTTGACGAAAGCCACCTTGCGCGCGAAAAAGTGGCGGAAACTGATGGAAATGTCTTGCCACATATTGCGTTGCTGTTCATGTGGCAGCTCGATATTCAAGCCCACTGAAGGCGATTGGCCGTCGTAAGCGCCCTTGTTGGCCGCTGCCATGATGCCGGGGCCGCCGCCCGAGATCACGGCGAATCCGGCGTCCGACAGGCGGCGTGCGATGTCGACGCACAGGCCGTAGTAATGGTCGTCGGGATGGGTGCGTGCCGACCCAAAGATCGACACGGCCGGACGCACCTCGGACAAGCGTTCGGCCGACTCGATAAACTCTGCCATAATCGTAAACATTTGCCACGATTCGCGGGCTTTCTTGGTGGTGGCCCGCTCGATGTCGGTCACTTGCCGCAGGCGCGGCACGTTTTTCCCTTTTGATTCCATATGAATGAGACTCTCTTATTAGTCGACGGTTCCAGCTATCTGTATCGGGCTTTCCATGCCATGCCGGACCTGCGCAATGCGCGTGGCGAACCGACCGGCGCCATCTACGGCATGATCAACATGTTACGCCGTTTGCGCAGCGATTACCCGGCCGCTTACATGGCCTGCGTGTTCGACGCCAAGGGCAAGACTTTTCGCGATGATCTCTACCCGGAGTACAAGGCGCAGCGCCCCTCTATGCCGGACGACTTGCGACAGCAGATCGAACCTATCCATGAAGCGGTGCGCGCCATGGGATGGCCCATCCTGATGGTGGAAGGTGTCGAGGCCGACGACGTGATCGGCACGCTGGCCGTGCAGGCTTCGGCGCAAGACATGCAAACCATCGTCTCGACCGGCGACAAGGACCTGGCGCAATTGGTCAATGACAGGGTCACGCTGATCAACACCATGACCAACGAGAAGCTCGACCGCGCCGGCGTCGAGGCCAAGTTCGGTGTGCCGCCGGAACGCATCGTCGACTACCTGACCCTGATCGGCGACACCGTCGACAACGTGCCCGGCGTACCCAAGGTCGGGCCGAAGACCGCGGTCAAATGGCTGAGCCAGTACGGCAGCCTCGATCAGGTGATGGCGCAGGCGGCCGACGTCGGCGGCGCGGTCGGCGAAAACCTGCGCCAGACGCTGGGCTGGCTGCCACAGGCGCGCGTGCTGATCACGGTCAAGACCGATTGCGACCTGTCGGAGCACATGCAATCGATCGTCGGCTCTCTGGCGCAGCGGCCGGAAGACAGTGCAGCGCTGATGGAATTTTTCACGCGCTATGGCTTCAAGACCTGGCTGCGCGAGCTAGGGGGTAGCCCCGGAAGCAACCCAGGCGGCGCCTCCGGCTCGCCGACGCCTGCCATTGTGGCAAGCGAGTCCGCACCGCAACCCTCCGCTTACGATGCCGTACCGGAAGCACCGGCGGAAACGCGCTATGAAACCGTGTCTACCATGGAACAGCTCCAGCAATGGCTGACCCGCATCGACGCGGCGGCCTTGACGGCCGTCGACACCGAAACCACGTCGCTGGAACCGATGCACGCGCAAATGGTCGGCATGTCGCTGTCGTGCGAACCTGGCATTGCCGCCTATATACCAGTGTCGCACCGCTATCAGGACGCACCGCCGCAATTGGCGCGCGAAGAGGTGCTCGCAACGCTGAAGGCCTGGCTGGAAGATCCGTCCAAACCCAAGGTCGGGCAAAACCTCAAGTATGACACCCACGTGTTTGCCAACCACGGTATCGCCCTGCGCGGCATAGCTCACGACACCATGCTGCAGTCCTACGTGTTCGAGTCGCACAAGAGTCACGACATGGAAGGTCTGGCGCTGCGCCACTTGAACCGTGCGACTATCAGCTTCGAGGAAGTATGCGGAAAAGGCGCGTCGCAGATCGGTTTCGATCAGGTCGCCGTCGAGCGTGCCACCGAATACGCAGCCGAAGATGCCGACATTACGCTGCAGCTGCATCACGCCATGTGGCCCAAGGTCGGCGTGTCGGAAGGAATGAAGTTCATCTACGAGAAAATCGAAGTGCCGACCTCGGTGGTGCTGCAAAAGATAGAGCGCAATGGCGTGCTGGTCGATCCGCAACTGCTGAACACCCAATCGCACGAACTCGGCACACGCATGCTCGAGATCGAGCGCCAGGCCTATGAGGCGGCTGGTCAGCCTTTCAATCTCAATTCGCCAAAGCAGATAGGCGAAATCTTTTTTGACAAGCTCAAGCTGCCGGTGGTCAAGAAAACACCGTCTGGCGCACCCTCGACCGACGAAGAGGTGCTGCAAAAGCTGGCCGAGGATTTTCCGCTGCCCAAGCTGCTGCTCGACTACCGCAGCCTGTCCAAGCTGAAATCGACGTATACCGATAAACTGCCGAAGATGGTCAATCCGAACACCGGCCGCGTGCACACCAATTACGCACAAGCGGTGGCCATCACTGGACGTTTGGCATCGAACGACCCCAACCTGCAAAACATTCCGATTCGCACTGCCGAAGGGCGCCGCATCCGCGAAGCCTTCATCGCGCCGCCCGGCAGCGTGATCGTCTCGGCCGACTATTCGCAAATCGAGTTGCGCATCATGGCCCATCTGTCGGGCGATGCTGCCATGCTGCGCGCCTTCGCCGACGGCGTCGACATCCACCGCGCCACCGCTTCCGAGATTTTTGCGGTAGCGCCCGACGAAGTCAGCAGCGAACAGCGGCGCTACGCCAAGGTGATCAATTTCGGTCTGATCTACGGCATGAGCGCCTTCGGGCTGGCCGGCAATCTCGGCATCGAACGGTCCGCCGCGCAGATGTACATCGACAAGTATTTCCAGCGTTTTTCCGGCGTCAAGCAATTCATGGACGACATCCGCATGCAGGCCAAGGCGCACGGCTTTGTCGAAACCGTGTTCGGGCGCCGCCTGCAACTGCCTGAAATCAATTCCCCGAACGGCCCGCGCCGCCAGGGTGCGGAGCGCGCTGCCATCAATGCACCGATGCAAGGCACTGCGGCCGACCTGATCAAGCTGTCGATGATTGCAGTACAGGACTGGCTGGAAACCGATCGCATGCAGACGATGATGGTGATGCAGGTGCATGATGAATTGGTGCTGGAAGTGCCGGAGGTTGAATTGGCCGTGGTGAAGGAAAAATTGCCGCAACTGATGGCAGGGGTAGCCGCGCTGCGGGTGCCGTTGATTGCCGAGGTTGGGATTGGGAAGAATTGGGATGAGGCACATTGAGCGCGGAATTTTGTTGCATGTGGCCAGATCGCGGGTGCGCATATCGACAATCTCAACATATCGTCATTCCCGCGAATCGGATGGCCGCCCCGCGTTAATCCATGCGTCGATCGATAATGCAGACTCCCTATGGATTCCCGCTTTTGCGGGAATGACGGAGATGGTTTTGTAGTGCGGGTATTGTAGATAGGCTAAATAGTCGCGTAAGGAGAAAATCATGGAAATCGTGAAAGAAGAGTTCGATAGCCTGACCGCCAAAACCTCCCTATCCGACGGCTGCGACCGCCGCGTCTTTCTGAAAGCCGCACTCGGCACCGGCTTCGCCGCCGCGGCTATGCCGGTTGTTGCGCAAACCATGATCAAGACCGATACGATGGGTTTGACTGCCGGCCGGGTGACGATCACGGTCAATGGCCAGGAAGTGCCAGTCTATCGCGCTCAGCCCGAAGGCAAGAGCAATTTGCCGGTGGTACTCGTGGTGTCCGAAATTTTCGGCGTGCATGAGCATATCGCCGATGTCGCGCGCCGGTTTGCCAAGCAAGGCTACTTGGCACTGGCGCCGGAACTGTTCATCCGCCAGGGTGACGCCTCCTCGCAGCCCTCGATGGCCGAACTGATGGCCAACATCATTTCCAAGGTGCCCGACGCGCAGGTCATGGGCGATCTCGACGCCTGCGTCGCCTGGGCCAAGGCCAACGGCGGCAACGTCGACAAGCTCGCCATCACCGGCTTCTGCTGGGGCGGCCGCATCACCTGGATGTACGCAGCGCACAATCCGTCAGTGAAGGCCGGCGTGGCCTGGTACGGCCGCCTGATTGGCGACAAGAATGAGCGCACACCGACTTTCCCCATCGATATCGCGCCGACCTTGAAAGCCCCGGTTCTTGGCTTGTACGGCGGCAAGGACCAGGGCATTTCCCAGGAGAGTATCGAACAGATGAAGGAGGCGCTGGCTAAAGGCAGCAGCAAATCCGAATTTGTCGTGTATGCGGATGCTGGGCATGCTTTCCATGCTGATTACCGGCCCAGCTATGTTGAGGCTGATGCCAAGGATGGGTGGAAGCGTTGCTTGGCTTGGTTCAAGCAGCATGGTGTAGCTTAATTTCGTGTGGTGCGGCAAGACAGACTGCGTAGGACCGTCGGCTGGGTTGAAAACCCAGCTTTGAGCGAACACCATGCTGGGTTTTCAACCCAGCCTACGAGGATAGGCTACATAGCACGAACGTTTATCTGCGGGTGCGGGATGGAAGCGGGAAAAGCGCGGGCGATCAGGTAGCCGTGTGACGGAGTATGTACCCCACAATCATGCATGATGAGGCATTCGAGCGACGCTGATAGACGTTTCCCGCTTTCAGCACGTATCCGCAGGTAGACGGGCGGGCGGCCAATATCCGAACGGTGGTCGCTGTTCGCAGCTCCCCCCACCCCAAGGTATAATCTGCCACTTCCAAGAACACCGTTCCGAACGGGGCAACCATTAACTCCACGCTCATTTCCATCCTGTTAGCCACGACCATCGCCGGCATCGTCAGTATTTCGGCGGCGGCGGTGTTTTCGTTCGCGCTGCTGTCGCGCATGGTGGAGCGCATGGTCAGCCTGTCAGTCGGCATCCTGCTGGCGACCTCGCTACTGCATGCCTTGCCCGAGGCTTTCGAATCGACGGCCGATGCGCGCACGCTGTTTGCGACGCTGTTCGGCGGCTTGCTGGCTTTCTTCCTGTTGGAAAAGACGGCGATCCTGCGCCATTCGCACCACCACGAAGGCGACGGCCACTCGCACGAACACGGACACGACGCCCACGAGGCCGGCAGGGCCGGCTGGATGATCCTGGTCGGCGACGGCATGCACAACTTCACCGACGGCATCCTGATCGCGGCGGCCTTCCTGGCCAACCCTCAGCTTGGCATCGTTACCGGCCTGGCCATCATTGCCCACGAAATCCCGCAAGAGATCGGCGACTTCATCGTGCTGTTGAATGCCGGTTTCACACGCAAGCGCGCCTACCTGTATAACCTGATCTGCAGCCTGATGGCGGTGGCCGGCGGTCTATTGGGATATGCCATGCTGGGCCGCGCCAGCGACTGGATACCTTACGTGCTGGTGCTGGCCTCGTCGGGCTTCATCTACATCGCCGTCAGCGACCTGATGCCGCAGATGCAGCGGCGCGCGACCATGCGCGAGACGGTGCCGCAGGTGATCTTGATTGCGGTGGGAGTGGGGGCGGTGTTGTTGCTGACGCACGGCCGTTAATCTATTACAGATCGAATGCTGCTTTATTCAGCGCAGCCTGAGCTTGAAATCGATCATTTGAAAACATTGGGATGAAACATGAAAAATATCGCGATGGTTGCCTTGGTGACCTTGGGTTTGATGGGAGCTGCGTCGGCATTTGCTGATGACGGCGTGTATGTACTCGGAGGCGTGGGGAAAGCCATTGCCGGGGATGGCGGCCGGTCGGCCATCGACAATCTGGTGACCGCGGCGGGCGGCGCCGATTTTTCGTCCACCATGAGTGAACCTGCCACGTATAAGCTGGAAGTCGGCTACCAGCTCGATGACAACCTGGCGCTCGAAGGCGGGTATATCGGTTCGAAAACCGTGAACTACTCAGCGGCCGGAGGTAACCTGAACAGTCCGGTGCTGGCGACGTCGCGCATCAACGGATGGAATCTGGTTGGCGTTGCCACTGCTCCGCTTGGCAATGGCTTCGGTCTTCTGGGCAAATTCGGATTCGCCAATATGCAGGTGCTTGGCCATGCAAAGTCCAGTGGATTTTCAGATTTCACCAGCGGAGGCGCGATGGATATTACGTTTGGCATCGGCGCAAAATACGATTTCACAAAGCAGCTCTTCGTGAGGCTGGATGTCGACAGGTTTAGCGTCGGCAGCTCCAATGTTTCCAGCCGCAGCACGATTGCTACATTGAACTTCGGGTACAAGTTCTTCTAGGACTGTAATCGCCGAGCGCCTGTCACTGCCGCCCGCAAGCGGCATAGGAGCCATCGGTTGACACATTCCGGTGCGCTTCGATTTACTCAAAACGAATCTGATAAGCTTTATGAACAAACTCTTTCGATCCATTGTTATCGTCCCGCTGATCCTCGGCTTGGCCGCATGCGGAGGCGGAGGCGTCGGCAGCAGCGGCAGCCTCTCCACCAACTCCGGATCGTCCGCGGTGACGGCATTGCAAGTGACCGACAACGTGGTTGGTACCGGCGCCGCTGCCGCGGACGGGGATACGCTTGCAGTCAATTTTACAGGCTGGCTGTACAACGGATATGCCGCCAATTTCGAGGGGACCGAGTTCCAAACTACTGCCGGGACGCCATTCAGCTTTGTGCTGGGCCAGGGAAAAGTGATCGCTGGATGGGACCAGGGCCTGGTGGGAATGAAGGTCGGCGGCACGCGCACGCTGATTGTGCCAAGCTCGCTGGCTTACGGCGCAACCGGTAACGCGACGATCCCGCCCAACGCAGCTTTGGTTTTCACGGTTGAGCTGGTCAGCGTTACGCCGCCGCAATCGTAATCGCAATAACGCGAATTTCGCGAGGACGAGAGGGGACTAGCTCCGGGGATCAGCTTCCCCTCGCCACCGGCCGTGTCGGCTCGGCACACCACTCGCTCCACGATCCCGGATATAGGGCCGCGCCCTTCATGCCGGCCACTTCCAGTGCCAGCAGGTTATGGCAGGCGGTGACGCCTGAGCCGCATTGCATCACGGCTTGCCCGGGTGCGTCGATCAAGGCACTGAAATCTGCGCGCAATTGCTCGGCCGCCTTGAAACGTCCGTCAGCCTGCAAGTTGTCCTTGAAGAAGCGATTCTTCGCGCCGGGGATGTGGCCGCCGACCGGATCCAGCGTTTCATTCTCGCCGCGGAAGCGATCCGGCGCGCGCGCGTCGATCACGGCGCGCGCTTGGCTCGAAATGTTGACCATCAAATCAATCGCGTTGACCGTCGTTACCAGGGACGGGCGGTCGGCAATATTGCCGGGCGCTTTTTGCGGAACTTCAGTCGAAACCGCTTGGCCTTGAGCGATCCAGGCCGGCAGGCCGCCGTCGAGCACGGCAACGGCTTGATGGCCGGCCCAGCGCAGCATCCACCACAGGCGCGCCGCGAACATGCCGCCGTGCGCGTCGTAGACCACGACCTGGGTGTCGTTGTTGACGCCCCAGCGCCGCAAGGTTTCGATGAAGGCGGAGCGTTGCGGCAGCGGATGACGGCCGCGGAACTCGCCGTGCGGCCCGCGGGCTTTGTCGGAAAGATCGCTGTCGAGATGCGCAAACTGCGCGCCCGGAATATGCCCGCCTTGGTACGCGGCCAAGCCGGCGCCGGGATTGGCGAGGTCATGACGGCAATCGAAAATCGCCCAGTTCGGGTTTTTGGCGTGTTGCGCCAGTTCGGTGGCGCTGATGAGTGTGGTGAAGGTCATGCAATCTCCGAAATTTCCGCGACGATGGGATCGGCTTCGATATTCGCCTCGACCGCTGCGCGCGTGGTTTGCACATTATAGTAGGTGGCCGCCATGCCGCTGGCGAGAATGAGGGCAATGCCGGTCCAGGACTGCCAGCCCAGCATGTCGCTCCAGATGATCATGCCCCAGATAGAAGAAAACACGATGCCGGTGTATTGCAGGTTGGCGGTCACCAGCGTCTTGCCCAAGTGGTAGGCGCGCGTCATCGCCATTTGCGCGATGGCGGCGGTGACGCCTATGGTTGCCAGCAGTGTGAAACCCCTCAGTGTGTGGGCGTGCAATGCCGGCATGCCGAACGAACCGTCGTGGTAGAAGCCGGTCAGCAGGCCGGTGACGGCGCCGGTCGCGGAAAAATAGAACACCACGCGGTACTCGGGCTCGCCGAGCCGTCCAAGATCGCGCACCTGCAAATAGGCGATGGCGGAAACAATACCCGAACACAGCGCCACCAGCCCGCTGAACCACTGGTTGGAATTGAAGGAGGGGTGCAGCAGCAGCGCGACACCGACGAAACTGGTGACGATGGCGGCGATCAAGCCCCATTCGGTGCGTTTCGTGCCTTGCCACCAGCCGGCGACCAGCAGCATGGCCGCCATCCAGATCGAAGACGTGTAGTTGAGCGTCATGGCCGAGGCCAGCGGCAAGGCCCCAAGCGCAAAGAACCACATCCACAGCGAAGTGACGCCGATGACGCCGCGCTTCAGATGGGGCCAGGGGAGGGTAGTCTTGAGCGTACCGCCGCGCATCCTGACCAATACGGCCAGGAAGATCACGCCGATCAGGCCGCGATACATGACCAGTTCCGAAGTCGAGTAATACTGCGAAGCCAGTTTGACGCACACGCCCATGAAGGCGAATACGAAGCTGGCGAACAACATCCAAAGCGATTGCATGGCTATCGAGAGAGTTTGAACGATCTTGAAATTACCAAAATCGTGTTTTGTTTTCCCCTCGCCCGCTTGGCGGGAGAGGGGTAGGGGAGAGGGCGATTGCGCTGCAGCCAGTCTTGGCAAGCTGCGCTGCCCTCTCCCCCGGCCCCTCTCCCACGTTGTGGGCGAGGGGAGTGCAGCTACCATTTTTATGGAGCGTAGAAAATTTTAGGTTGCGGCGATCTTGCTGCGATACCACTCGTGGAAGTGCTGCATGCCGTCTTCCATCGGCGACTGGTAAGGCCCGGCGTCATTTTCACCGCGGTCCATCAGGATGCGGCGGCCGGCGTCCATGCGCAGTGCGATTTCGTCGTCTTCGATGCAGGTTTCCATATAGGCCTGCCGCTCGGCTTCGACGAATTCGCGTTCGAACAGCACGATTTCTTCCGGGTAGTAGAACTCGACCACGTTGGTGGTCTTTTGCGGGCCGTTCGGCCACACCGTCGACACCACCAGCACGTGCGGGTACCACTCCACCATGATGTTTGGGTACAGGGTCAGCCAGATCGCGCCGTAGGGCGGCTCGACACCGTTGCGGAACTTCATGACCTGTTCCTGCCACTTCTGGTAGGCCGGGGTACCTGACTTCGATAGTGCGCGATTGACGCCCACGGTCTGTACGCTGTAGTGCTCGCCGAATTCCCAGCGCAGGTCGGAACAGGTGACGAAACTGCCGAGACCCGGATGGAAGGGCTCGACGTGGTAGTCCTCGAGATAGACCTCGATGAAAGTCTTCCAGTTGTAATCGCACTCGTGCACTTCGACGTGATCGAGCATGTAGCCGCTGAAGTCGAGGTCCTTGGTCACGCCGAGCTTGGACATGATGGCGGCGACGTCGACTCCGTTGCGCTCGAACAGCAAGCCGTTCCAGTTCTGCAGCGGCGTTTGCGCCAGGTTCAGGCAAGGCGTGTTGTCAAAGTGCGGCGCACCGATCAATTCACCCTTGAGATCGTAAGTCCAGCGGTGCAGCGGGCACACGATGTTGTTCGTGTTGCCGCGGCCATTGAACATTTTCGCCTGGCGGTGACGGCAGACGTTCGAAAGCAATTCGATGCCGTGCGCGTTGCGCACCAGCATGCGGCCTTCTTTTTCGGCGGCCAATGCGGCGTAGTCGCCGACCTCGGGCACCATCAGTTCATGGCCGACGTAACGCGGGCCGTTCTTAAATAATCGCTGGATTTCCTGCTGCAACAGCGCATCGTCAAAATAGACGTTGACCGGAAGTTGCGCGTCGGAGCGCGCGAGCTTGGCAATAGTAGCCAGATCGGACATTCCCCACCCCCAAATTAATTTGCACCAACCTAAGAGAGAAAGAATCCGCAAAAACCTGGTTTCAAACGAGATGAAAAGGAAATTTTGGACAGAACTGCGTATTGTACCCGAGTACCCCCTGTTTTGGAAGGTAAAAGGCGGCAAATACGCCTGAAAATCGTGCAATATCGCATGTTGTAATTTTGTCTAAATCACATTGGGTTTCATGGGAGCGGCTCGCGGATCGCACTGCGTTAGTGTCTATTTGCGGGTGACATCAGGTGGTTTGCTCTAAAATAACGGGCTACACTTCAGTCAGGGCCGAGTGCCAAAGAGAATGCCAAAAAAACCTGTGTCAGCCGAACCTCTTTCATCCGGAGCGGCGGTCGATTTGCCCTCGACTTTCGAGGAGGCGATGGCTGAATTGCAACAACTGGTGAGTCAGATGGAATCCGGCGAACTGGCGCTGGAAGCATCGATCGGCGCCTACAAGCGCGGCGCCGACTTGGTCAAGTACTGCATGGCCCAGCTCGACAAGGTCGACAATCAAGTCAAGATTCTGGAAGGCGACATGCTGAAACCTTTCGCGGCAGAGGGCAGCGGGGACGAAGCATGATGGCTTTCGAAGTGTGGATGAAGACGGTCCAGGCCGACATGGAAGCGGCGCTGGATGCGTACTTGCCAAAGGCCGTGCCGGAACGCCTGCATGAGGCGATGCGTTACGCGGTGCTCGACGGCGGCAAGCGCGTGCGCCCGCTGCTGGTGTTTGCCGCCGGTGAATTGTGCGGCGCCGAGCGCGCCGTGCTGGCGCGTGCGGCCGCGGCGGTGGAAATGATTCATGCGTATTCGCTGGTGCATGACGATATGCCGTGCATGGACGACGACGCCTTGCGGCGCGGCAAGCCGACCGTGCACGTGAAGTATGACGAAGCGACCGCCTTGTTGGTCGGTGACGCCCTGCAGTCGCAGGCTTTCCTGATTTTGGCGGAGGCTGGGGTTTTGAACGCCGAACAGCAACTGGCCATGCTGCGCTTGCTGGCGCGCGCAGCCGGTTCGATCGGCATGTGCGGCGGTCAGGCCATAGACCTGGAAAGCGTGGGCAAGACCTTGACGCTGCCGCAGCTGGAGCAGATGCACAAGCTGAAGACGGGCGCCCTGTTGCGCGCTTCGGTGCTGCTGGGTGCATGGTGTGGCGAGAGCAAGGACGATGCTGCTCTGGAGCGCTATGCCGATGCCATCGGCCTGGCCTTCCAGGTGGTGGATGATGTATTGGATGCGACGGCTGATTCTGCCGTGCTCGGCAAGACGGCCGGCAAGGATGCCGCCGACAACAAGCCGACCTATGTGTCTATCCTGGGCCTGGAAGCGTCGCAGGCCTTGGCAGCAAAATTGCGCGGCGATGCGCATAGAGCGTTGGAACAGTTTGGGGAAAAGGCACAGCGGTTGCGCGAGCTTGCGGATTTGATCGTGCAGCGTAAGGCTTAAAGTGAAAAATATGGATTTGCTCAAAAAAATCAACTCGCCGGACGACCTGCGCAAGCTGTCGCGCACGCAACTGCACCCCTTGGCCGACGAGCTGCGCCAGTTCGTGCTCGATTCGGTGTCGCAGACCGGCGGCCACTTGTCGTCCAACCTCGGCACCGTCGAGCTGACCATTGCGCTGCACTACGTGTTCAACACGCCGGAAGACCGAATCGTCTGGGACGTCGGCCACCAGACCTATCCGCACAAGATCCTCACAGGCCGGCGCGACAAGATGCCGGTGCTGCGCCAGCTGAACGGCATCTCCGGCTTCCCGCGCCGCGCCGAAAGCGAATACGACACCTTCGGTACGGCCCACTCGTCGACGTCGATTTCCGCGGCGCTCGGCATGGCCCTGGCCGCCAAGACCAAGGGCGAAGGCCGCCACGCGATCGCCGTCATCGGCGACGGCGCCATGACGGCCGGCATGGCCTTCGAAGCGATGAACAACGCCGGCGTCTACGACGACATCAACCTGCTGGTGATCCTGAACGACAACGACATGTCGATCTCGCCGCCGGTCGGAGCACTGAACCGCTACCTGGCGCGCCTGATGTCGGGCAAGTTCTACGCCGCCGCCAAGAACGTCGGCAAGAGCGTGCTGCCCGCGCCCATGCTGGAATTTGCCAAGCGCCTGGAAGAACACGCCAAGGGCATGGTGGTGCCGGCCACCATGTTCGAAGAATTTGGCTTCAACTACGTTGGCCCGATCGACGGCCATGACCTCGAATCGCTGATACCGACGCTGCAAAACCTCAAGCAATTGCGCGGCCCGCAATTTCTGCACGTGGTCACGAAGAAAGGCCAGGGCTACAAGCTGGCCGAAGCCGACCCAGTCTTGTACCACGGCCCCGGCAAGTTCAACCCGGCCGAAGGCATCAAGCCCTCGACCACGCCGAGCAAGAAGACTTACACGCAAGTGTTCGGCGACTGGCTGTGCGACATGGGCGCCGCCGACAAGCGCCTGGTCGGCATCACACCGGCCATGCGCGAGGGTTCGGGCATGGTTAAGTTCGAGCAGTGCTTTCCCGACCGCTACTACGACGTCGGCATCGCCGAGCAGCACGCGGTCACGTTCGCCGCCGGCATGGCGTGCGAAGGTTTGAAGCCGGTAGTCGCGATTTACTCGACCTTCTTGCAGCGCGCCTACGACCAATTGATCCACGACGTCGCCCTGCAAAACCTCGACGTCACCTTCGCACTCGACCGCGCTGGCCTGGTCGGTGCTGACGGCGCCACGCACGCCGGCAACTACGACCTGGCCTACCTGCGCTGCATTCCCAACATGGTGGTGATGGCCGCCTCCGACGAAAACGAATGCCGGCACATGTTATCGACGGCTTTCCACTTCGAAGGCCCGGCCGCCGTGCGCTACCCGCGCGGCGCCGGCATCGGCGCGACCATCGAAACCGACCTGAAAACCATCCCGCTAGGAACCGGCGAAATCCGCCGCCAAGGCAGCGGCATCGCCATCCTCGCCTTCGGCACCATGCTGGCGCCGAGCCTGACCGCCGGCGAACAACTGAACGCCACGGTCGCCAACATGCGCTTCATCAAGCCGCTCGACGTCGAACTGGTCAAGCAGCTCGCCGCCGGCCACGACGCCATCGTGACGGTGGAAGAGGGCTGCATCATGGGGGGCGCCGGCGCTGCGGTTGCCGAGGCTTTGGCTGCG